>DASYQD010000024.1:0-34183 GCA_036005845.1 Thermoanaerobaculia bacterium
CTCGGGTGCCAACGGCATCGTCGGCGCCGGCAAGACCATGCAGCTCGGTTCCAGGCTGCAGCCGTACGGCGTGCGCATCGTCGGACTCGACTTCCCGGGCGCGCCCGACGGCATCGGCAAGCAGTATCCAGGTCTGCTGAAGACGTTCGGCAAGGACCGCGCCGCCGAGATCATGCAGAACATCGTCCGCATGACCTACGACGGGAAGACGGTGCCCGGCGAGCTGAAGCAGTTCCGGCCGCGCTTCCTGCTCGAAGCGATCCCCGAGGTGCTCGAGCTGAAGCGCGCGCACTACGCGGTGTTCCGGCAGGCCTTCCCGGGCATCGAGATCCGCTCGGTGACCTCGGGCTTCCCCAGCCGCGAGCTCGGCGTGCCGGTGGCGCACCCGGCTTTCCCGCACGAGGTCAACAAGGTGTGGGAGACGGTGGAGTCCGGACCGTCCGCGGTGCCGCAGCTGCTGTGGGCGCTCGGCCTCATCCCGATGCCGGTGGCCGACGAATGGTCGTTCGTGCTCGACGTCGTCTTCTGCGGCCTCACCAACGCCGCGCTGCGCTGGCACCGCGCGTCGAACATGCCATTCTGGAAGACCGACAAGCTGGTGCGCCAGCTCCTGGGGCCGAACCCGTTCCGCGCCCACGATGCGATCGGCGCCAAGGGCGCGAACTTCCTCACTTGGTCATGCCTGCAGCACCTCGGGGAGCGCTACGGCGAGCTCTTCGCGCCGGCGCCCGAGCTGGTGGAGCGCAAGGACAGCGGCCAGCCCTGGTATCCGCCGAACCATTTCCGCCCACTCGTCGACTGGCAGCTCGCGGCTGACGAGGAGCGCGACTTCCGCGCCTGGGTGCTCGGCCCGCTGGTGCAGATGACGGCGCTGATGGTGCACGAGGAGCGCGCGCACCCGGCGCACCTCAACTTGATCGGCGAGCTGTGCGCGCAGCTCCGCCACGGCGTGCTGGCGCTGGTGCGCGACCTGGGCCTCGACGAAGCGCGGCGGATCGTCGAGCGTTACCACGAGCTGCATCCCGCGGCCGCGGAGAGCCCATGGCACGCCGAGGCGCTCGACCGCGTCGGCTCGCCCGAGTGGCAGCAGCTCTACGTCAACGCCGAGCACGACGGCGAGGTCGGCGTCATCACCCTCGGCCGCGAGGCGTACAACTGGGACGTCGACGCCGAGCTCAACCGCGCCATCGACTGGCTGCGCGCGGAAGGGATCGAGCGCGTCATCCTGAGCGGCGACTTCCACCTCACGACGCAGCTCGTCGGCGCCGACACCGCGGAGTTCTTCCCGGCGCTCGCCGACGAGGCGCAGGGCTACCGCGTCTCGGCGGCGTGGAGCCGCACGGCGCGGCGCCTCCACGACGAGTTCCGCACCTCGGTGGGCTTCCTCAACGGCAAGCGCTGCCTCGGCGGCATGCTCGAGCTGTTCCTCCACTGCCACCACCTCGTCGCCGTCGACTCGGTGAGCCTTGGCTTCCCCGAGGTGACGCTGCCGGTGATCCCCGGCATGGAGGGGTGCCATTGGCCCTTCCGCAAGGCGCGGCGCGAGGACTGGCCGCGGCTGCTCGACCTGCTGCTCACCGGCAAACCGGTGCGTGCGGGGCAGGTGGTGGGCTGGCTCGTGGACGTCGCGTCGCCGCTCGAGGAGGCGCTGCAGGCGGCGTGGCGATTGGCGAGCGGCGAGGGCGCCAGCGAGCGCCGGAGCGTCGAGGAGCGCCCGCTCGCCGAGGTGACGGAAGCGCTGCCGGCACCCGCGGAGACCGGCGCCGCCGCGGCCGATGTCGCGCGCTGCGCCATATACGACACCATCGTCGCCTCCTGCAGCGTGCCGCTGTCCGAAGCGCTCGACGCGCAGTCGCGCCACTCGGCGGCCTTCATGACCGGCAAGGCCTGCCGCGCCGGCGTCGTCGGCACCGCCTGGGCGAAGTTGCAAGGCTGAGGCACGGCTGCGGCGCGTGCTCTCGAGCCCGCAAAAAGAAACCCCGGCCGGCGGCCGGGGTTTCCAAGCGCGCGCGAACGACCTTGCTACATGGTCCTGATGCAGGAGCGGGTGGCGTTCGACCACTCGTACTGGTAGCCGAAGCCGCCGGAGCCGATGAACGGCGTTGGCGACCAGGCGCACTTGTCGTCCGCCTCGTAGCCGCGAGCATCCCACCAGCCGGTGCCCGTCGGGTCGGTCACCGCCTCGCGGGTCTCGTGACAGACGAAGTGCTCCTGGTTCTGCGCGTTCGTCCAGCCCGACACTCGGCAGCTGCTGCAGCTGGGAAACGGCTCGATCGAGTACTTGATCGCCGAGGCGCCGCTGCCGATCCAGCCGTGGTAGGCGCAGTAGGAGAGGCTCGGTCCGCCGCAGGAGGTGCTCGACCCGCTCGATGAGTACGACGAGCTGGGGATGACCACCTCGTAGATCGTGCTGGCGTTGTTGCCGCCGTGGCCGGTCAGATAGTTGCTGACCTCGGCCTGCACGATCGCGTCGGTGACGTTGGTCGGCGGCGTCGAAGTATCGAACCAGTCAGCCTGGGAACCGACGAGGTTCGACTGCGTGATGCCGGAGTACTGGGTGATGGTGTTGTACTCACCGGTGGTGCCGAACTGATTGCGGAAGGCTTGCAGCTCCGTGGCGTAGGCGTTGTCGGCACCGCCAGTGGCGAAGCTCGGACCCCAGAAGATGAAGACGACCTTCGCCGCGGTGATCGTCGGGCCGCCGTGGTAGGTGAGGTTGCTGCCGCCCTTGAGGGCGAGTGCGCCACCACGCGTAGGGGTGTAGACGACGTGATCCCTGTCAGCCCACGGGCCCTTCTTCGCTCCGCGCTCCGCGGCGCTGGCCGCGACGGCGAGGAGACACGACAACACCAGCACGAAACCGACGCTCTTGATCCTCATCGATCGAAACCTCCCGAGGCGTTGGCCGCGGTAAGGCATCTCACCCTATTGCGAGCTGCCGCGCCGCGGTGATGGACTGCACCGACCCCATCGGTGCCACTCATGGTGAGCGACCTGAGGCGACGCTAACACAACCGGCGGGAGTCGGGGTGGGGCTAGGATCCGGACAGTGTGAGCATCGCCCGGCCGCCGAGGTTTGTCCGCTGTTGGCTCCTGCTGGCTGCCGGCGCGGGCATGGCCGCCGTGATGCCGGTTCCGGCGGCGCCGCCGGCGGCGGCGGGCGGTGCCGGTCCGGCGGCTGGGGCGCCGTCGTGGGGCCTCGCTACCGGCACGCCGGCTTTTCTCGCCGCGCGCGGCGTTCACGTCACCGCGGGCGCGGCGCCGGGTTACGTCGACGACGCCGTCTGCGCCGGTTGCCACCAGGACATCGCCGCGTCGTTTGCCGCCGTCGGCATGTCGCGCTCGTTCTATCGGCCGCGGCGCGCGAGGGCGATCGAGATGTTCGGCGAGCCGTTCGAGCATGCGCCGTCGAAGCGCACGTACGAGATGCTCTGGCGCGGCGATCAGCTCGTCTTTCGCCGCTGGCAGGTGGGTCCGCGCGGCGAGCGCGTCAACGAGATCGAGCAGCCGGTCGACTGGGTGCTCGGCTCGGGCAACCACGCGCGCACGTACCTCATCCGCTCGCCGTCGGGCGAGCTGTGGCAGCTGCCGATCGCGTGGTACACGCGCGAGCGACGGTGGGGGATGGCGCCCGGCTACGACCGGCCCGATCACGAGGAGCTGTCGCGCGCGGTGCAGCGCGAGTGCATGGTCTGCCACGACGCGTATCCGGAGGTGCCCGCGAGGGCCGACGCGTACGGGATGCCGCACCGTTTTCCGGCGATGATGCCGGAGGGCGTCGGTTGCCAGCGCTGCCACGGGCCGGGCGCCGAGCACGTGCGCCGGGTGCGCGACCCCGCTGTGGCGCTCGCCGCAGCGAAGGCGGCGATCGTCAACCCGGCGCGCTTGGAGCCGGCGCGGCGCGCCGAGGTCTGCTACCAGTGCCACCTGCAGCCGATCGTGGCGTTGCCGGCGGTGCGGCGCTTCGAGCGCGGCGACTTCGCGTATCGGCCCGGCGAGCCGCTCGCCGCGCACCGGGTCGAGCTCGACGCCGACGAAGATGGGCGGTCGCGTGGCGAGCGGTTCGAGATCAACCACCATCCCTATCGGCTCGAGCAGAGCCGCTGCTTCCGCGAGAGCCCGGTCGGCGCGCTGTCCTGCCTCACCTGCCACGATCCGCATCGCAAGGTGGTGGCAGCCGATCGCGCGGCTCACTACCGCGCTGCGTGCTTGAGCTGCCACGAGCTCGCCAAGCACCCATCGCTACCGCAGCTCTCGCAACCACAGCTCGAGACCGCCGATTGCACGACCTGCCACATGCCCGAACGGCGCACCGAAGACGTGGTGCATGCGGTGATGACCGACCACCGCATCCAGCTCCCTCCGATCGGCGTCGATCTGCTGGCGCCGCGGTCGGAGCGCGATCCGGTGCTCGTCGGTGCCAGCTTCCTGCGGTCCGAGGAGGCGCCGCCGGGCAGCCTCGGCGAGCTCTATCGCGCGATCGGCGTGCTGCGCATCGGCGGCCGAAGCGCGTTGCCGCGCGTGAAGGCGCTGCTGGCAAACGCGCCGCCACTGCCGCCGGAGCCGTGGCTGCGTCTGGCGGTGGACGAGCTGCAGGCGCGCGAGCACGCGGACGCGGAAGCGGCGCTGCGGCGCGCGATGACGTTGCCGGGCGGCGACACGCCGCTGGTGCGCGTGTGGTTGGGGCTCAGCCTGGCGGGGCAGGGGAAGCTGGAGCCGGCGCTCGCCGAGCTCGCGGCCGCGGCATCGCGCGATCCCGACCTCGTCGAGGCGCACTTCGACCGTGGCCGGCTGCTGCTCGCCAGCGGCCGCGCCGCCGAAGCGCTGCCGGAGCTCGAGCGCGCGGTGCAGCTGCGGCCGACCTTCGCCGCCGGCTGGCTGCGGCTCGGCGAAGCGAAGGAGGCGGTGGCACCTGCCGGCGATGCAAAGGCGGCGGCGGCGAGCCGCGCCGCCGCGATCGCGGACTATCGCCGGGCGTTGTCCGTCGATCCATCGATGACGGATGCCTACCTCGCCCTCGCCAAGTCGTTGCGCGCAAGCGGTGACGAGGCTGGAGCCCGCGACGCGCTCGCGCTGGGTGCACGTTTTGCGCGCCATCCGGAAGCGTTGGCGGAGTCCGCCGCAGACGAGCACACAGCTGACTCTCACTGAGTGATAAACGTGCCGCTGCCGACGAAGGTCATCGAGCGACCGGAAGGTTGGATGGGTGGCATCGCCGACCAGTAATGCACCTCGGCAGCCACCGCAGGCTGCCCCGCGAGCGCCGGTCGCCCGGACTGGGTGCGTACCGGTGCGACCTCGAGTAGCGGCGTGCCACATGGCTGACGAGCCCGCTCCGGCCCGCCCCGACGGTGAGGTAGCCGTGCCGTCGCTGCACGCGTCCCACCCTGCGCCGGGGCGGAGCGCGGATGATGCGACTCATGCGATCGGCGCTCTTGTAGCCGCTCGCCGCTCGCCCTGGAGAACGATCTCGTTCTTGCTCGTCGCCGCAGGCGTGGCGCTCGTGGTGTGGATCGTCCTGCAGGTTCCCGGCGAGGTGTTCAACAGCGGCGATGGCGGGGTCAAGGCGCTGCAGGCGCGACAGGCCGCCGCTGGCAGCTTCGCCACCACGCTCGAGCTGCCGGCGCCACCTTGGGTGCGCGAGCTGTGGGCGCGCGGGCACTATCCGTTCGAGCGGCCGTTCGTCTACGCCACTCCCGTCGGGCGCGTGCCCCAGTACCCGTTCCTCTTTCCCTGGCTCTCGGCGCTGCCGTACCGCGCGCTCGGTTTTCGTGGCTTCTTCGTGCTGCCGGCGCTGGCGCTGTTCGCCGTCTGGTGGGTCTTCGCGCGCGCCGCCCGCCGCGCCGGCGTGCCGGCCCGATGTCGCGCGTTGGCGTTGACCAGTCTGGTGCTGGCGCTGCCGCTCACGGTGTACGGCGCGATGTTCTACGAGCACACGCTTGCGGTGCTGCTGCTCCTTCCTGCCTGCGCGGTCGTCGCGTTGCATGAGCGCGCTCCTTCGACGCTGCGGCTCGCTCTCGTCGGAGCGCTCGCCGGGACCGCGCCGTGGCTGCGCTCGGAGTCGTGGTGTCTGCTCGCCGGTTTGGGCCTGCTGGCGGTCGTGCGCTCGATACGCGAGCGCGATTGGCGATGGATGGCGCTGCCCGCCGCTGAGCTGGTCACCGCGGGTGCCGACCTGGTGACCAACCACGTCCTCTACGGCAGTTGGTTCGGCCCGCACGGCGAGCAGGTGCTCGGTGCTCTGTCGATCCATCAGCAGCTCGCGCGCGGCGCGCACCACCTCGCCAGCAGTCTGCGGCAGATGGCGATCTTCGCGCCTTTGCTGCTCGCCCTGCTGATCGCGCTCGCCGCGATCGGCGCTTCGCATCGGCGGCTGCCTCGCGGCGCGCTCGCGCTCGCCGCTCTCATCCTCTTCGACCTCCTAACCGTTCCCTTCGTGCTGCCGGTGGCGGAAGGTCTGCACTGGGGGCCGCGCTACCTGCTGGTGCTGATGCCGCTGTTGTCGCTGCTGCTCGGGTTGCTGCTGCCCGTGCTCTCTACGTTGCCCGCGTTGCCGCGGCGCGCGGTGGGCGTCGCGCTCGCTATCGCGCTCGTCTTCGGCGCCTGGAAGAACACGATCGAAGGTCCGCGCCAGCTCGCCGACAACTACCGCCACCGCGTCTGGCCGGCGCTGGCGGAGTTGCGTGCGGCACCGGACCCGGTGGTCGTCGTCAACGACCAGTACTGCAGCACCGACCTCGCGGCGCTCGTCCCCGCCAAGTCCTTCCTGCTCGTGCACGGCGCTCGCGAGCTCGGCGACGTCGCTTCGCTGCTCGCGCGCCGCGGCATCACGCGGTTCCCCTTCGTCGTCTACCCGTTCCAGCCGATGCCGCCGCGCCTTACCTTCCGGATGACGGGACCGCCGCAGCGTCGCACCGCCTGCGCCGCGCGCGGCCAGCGCGGGCAATTCATCGTCTACGACTGCGCCGGTTCGCCCTGACGGGTCTTCCCCTCGCCGCCGATCGGTGGCACCATCGCCGTCGCGCCTATGCTTGCTTGAGCGGCGTCCCCGCGTTTCCCACAACCACTTGGGACCCGCGCGTCGATCGTCGACGCGCACGGCGGAGATCCGCACCATGGACGACTCCCGTTTCGCGGCGCCTGATTCCTTCGCGCTCTTGTGCGCGCTCGGCTGGAGCGAGCGCTGGCAGGCGTGCTTTGCTTCGTTTTCGTCTTCACTCGCTTGCGACGCGCGATGCGAGCCCGGTCGCGTCCTCGCCGGCTCTCGCGACCAGTTGCGCGTCGGCACCACGCGCGGCGAGGAGGAGGCGCTCGTGCCCGGGCGTCTGCTCTACCGCGCCGAGTCGCCGGCCGAGTTGCCGTGCGTCGGCGATTGGCTGGCGTTGCGCCGTCTCGACGAAGGAGGCGAGCAGCCGCTGGTCGTCGAAGCCGTGCTGCCGCGCGCCAGCGTCTTCGTGCGACGAGCCGCCGGCCGCCGGAGCGAGCCGCAGGCGCTCGCCGCCAACGTCGACGTGGCGCTGCTCGTCGCCGGTCTCGACGAGCCGTGGAAGCCGCGGCGGCTGGAGCGCTGGCTGGCGATGACGCGCGAGGCCGGCGTGCCCGCGGTCGTCGTGCTCACCAAGCTCGACCTTTGCGACAACGCCGAGCTCGGCACGGTGGTTGCCGGCGCGACCGCGCTGGCCGCGCCCGCGCCCGTACACGCGATCGACGCGCTGCATGGTGACGGCGTCGAGCAGTTGTACACCTACCTGCGCGCCGGCGAGACGCTGGTCCTGCTCGGCATCTCGGGTGCCGGGAAGTCGACGCTCGCCAACCAGCTCGCCGGTCACCGCATCGCCGCGACCAGCGCGTTGGCGGACGACGGCCGCGGCCGCCATACGACGACCCGCCGCGAGCTGCTGCCCCTGCCAGGCGGCGCGCTGCTGCTCGACACTCCGGGCTTGCGCGAGGTCGGTCTCTGGCTGGGCGACGACGACCTCGCGAGCACCTTCCCGGAGATCGACGAGCTGGCGCAGGGTTGCCGCTTCCGCGACTGCACGCACTCGAGCGAGCCGGGGTGCGCGGTGCGCGCGGCGGTCGACGCGGGCAGCCTCGACACGGAGCGCCTCGCAAGCTTCCGGCAGCTCGCCGCCGAGCGCGACGCGCTGCGCCGCCGCACGGACGCGCAGGCGGCGCGCGAGGCCAGGCAGCAGACGAAAGCGCTCCACCGCGCCGCCAACAAACACAAGCCGAGGTCGCTGTGAGCGGCACTCTGAACGTACCGGCGCGAAACCCGCGGCACCCGCGCGCGTAGGTGGTCCATGCTCGAGATCACCGGCCTCACCAAGCGCTACCCCAACGGCACGGTGGCGCTCGCCGATTTCACCCTGTCGCTGGGCGAAGGCGTGCTCGGCCTGCTCGGCCCCAACGGCGCCGGCAAGACGACGCTGATGTCGATCGTCGCCACCGTCCTGCGTCCGACGGCGGGCACGGTGCGCTGGCGCGGCGTCGACGCACTCGCCGATCCGCTCGCCATCCGCCGCGAGCTCGGCTACCTGCCGCAGGACTTCGGTGTCTACGACAAGCTCACGGCCGTCGAGCTGCTGCGCTATTTCGGGCGGCTCAAGGGGCTCGCCGGCAAGGAGCTGAAGGTCGCGGTCGAGGAGATGATCGACCTCGTCAACCTGCGGCCGGCGGCGAACCGGCGGCTCGGCGGCTTCTCGGGCGGCATGCGGCAGCGCGTCGGCATCGCGCAGGCGCTGCTCGGCGATCCCAAGCTGCTCATCGTCGACGAGCCGACGGTGGGGCTCGACCCCGAGGAGCGCGTGCGCTTCCGCAACCTCCTGAGCGAGCTCGGGCATGGGCGCACCGTCATCCTCTCGACGCACATCGTCTCCGACGTCGAGGCGATCGCCGAGCGCATCGCGGTGATCCGGCAGGGCCGGCTGGTGCGCTGCGCGGCGCCCGAGGAGCTGCTGGCGCACGCGGTCGGGCGGGTGTGGCGCGCGGTGGTGTCGGCGGAGCGGCTGCCGGAGGTGCAGCGGGCGGTGGCCGTCTCCAACCTCACCCGACGCGCGGACGGTGTACACGTACGGTTCGTGGCGGCGGCGGGGGAGCCGGCGATCGCCGGCGCGATGGCTGTCGAGCCGACGCTCGAAGACGCCTATCTGCTCACCAACGTCGAGGCAGTGGCGTGAGCGCAGCAGTGAGTGTGAACGCGCCTGGCAACACGAGAGCGAGCACCGGAGTGCGCGGTCAGGTGTGGCACGCCATGGCCGCCCAGATCGGCGCCGAGACGCGCTCGCGCCTGCGCTCGCCATCGACGATCGTCACGGTGCTCGCGCTCTTCGCGGCGGCGTTCGTCTACGTGCCGGCGCCGGATGCCAAGCGCGCGTCGATCATGTGGGAAGTGGGTGGCCACATGTACTCCGGCACCTACACCGCCGGCTTCATCGGCGCGGTGGTGGCGCTGCTGACGTCGATGCTGCTGCCGCTCGTCGGTTTCTACCTCGTCGCCGGCTCCGTGCGCCGCGACCTCGAGCGCCGCGTCTGGCCGATCATCGCCGCCACGCGGACGTCGGCGACGAGCTACCTGCTCGGCAAGTGGGTGGCGAGCTTCGCCTACCTGCTGGTGCTCGCGGCGCTGGCGCTGCTGCCGGCGACCTATCTTTTCCTGCGTTACGGCACGGGTCCGTTCGCGCTCGGGCAGCTGCTGATGCCGTGGCTGCTGCTGGCGCCCGCAGCGATGGCCTTCACCGCAGCCTGCGCGCTGCTCTTCGACGTCACGCCGGGCCTGAGCGGCCGCGGCGGCTACGTGCTCTGGTTCTTCGTCTTCTCGTTCCTCTTCATGATGATTCCGGCGGGCATCAGCGGGCGGTTCGACAAGGATCCCACGAATGACCGCTCGACGACGTACGACCCCGCCGGCCTGGTCTTCTTCCACGACCTCATCGCGCGCTCGGTGGCGCAACCGGTGCACTCGCTCTCTCTCGGCGTCATCATCCTCGACGAGCCGGTGCGGCGCCTGCCCTTTGCGCCGCTGCGCGTCGACGGCGGACTGCTGGCCCGGCGCGCGGCGACCTTCGCCTGGACGGCGCTGCCGCTGCTCGCCGCCATCGGCATCTTCAAGCTCGCCGCGGGGCGCGGCGCAAGAGCGCCGCGACGACGCGGCTCGCGTAGACGCGGAGCCCCCGCCACGCCGCCGATGGACTGGCGGGCGGCGAGCGGTGGGCCGGCGGAGGCATTCCGGCCGCACAGTGCTACGCCGAGCTTCGCGCGCGCCGTCCTCGCGGAAGGCGTGCTGCTCTGGCAGTCGGCATCGTGGATCAAGTGGCCGATGCTTGCGGCCGCGGGAGCGTCGCTGTTCGTGCCGGGCTCCGGCGCGGCGGCGCCGATGGCGATCTTCCTGCTTCTACTCGCGCCGGTCATCGGCGAGGCGGCGGCGCGCGAGCAGCTCGCCGGCACCGGTGCCACGGTCTACGCACAACCGGGACTGCCGCCCTCGCGGGTGATGTGGAAGCTCGCCGCCATCGCCGGCTTCGTGGCGCTCGCCGGTTCGCCGGTGCTGCTGCGCTCGCTCCTGCGCGGCGCCGGCTTCGGTCTCGCCATGCTGCTCGGTCTCGCCTTCACCGCCATGGCGGCCGCCGGTCTCGGCTGGCTGACGGGCGGCGGCAAGCTCTTCCTAGGGCTCTACACCGCGCTCTGGTACGTCGCCATTCAGCGCGACTCTCCCCTCGACTTCGTCGGCGCTTTCGGCGCCCAGCCGCGGCTGAGCGTCTGCGCCGCCTTCGCGGCGGCGGGCGCGGCGGCGGTGGTTCTCGCCGCGGCCGTGGAGAAAGCGCGCGCGGCACGCGGCTGAATTAGCGCCACTCGTCGGGCTAAGCTCGGGCTTCCATGACCGAGATCCTCGAAGCGCCGTCCGGCGCGGGTCGCGACACGGTCGACCCGACCTCGCTCGTCAACCTCGACGACTTCGAAGCGGCAGCGCGCGCTTGCCTGTCGCCCCTCGCCTACGACTACTACGCCGGCGGCTCCTACGACGAGTTGACGCTGCACGACAACCAGGCCGCCTTCCGCCGCCGCAAGCTCGCCTACCGGGTGCTGCGCGATCTCTCGACGCGCACCCTCGCCACCACCGTGCTCGGCCAGCCGGTGTCGATGCCGGTGCTGCTCGCGCCCACCGCCTTCCACCGCCTGGCGGACGAGGAGGGCGAGGTGGCCACCGCGCGCGCCGCCGCGGCGCAGGGCACGGTGATGATGCTCAGCACGCTGTCCACCTGCTCGCTCGAGGCCGTCTGCGCGACGGGCGCCGCGGTGTGGTTCCAGCTCTACGTCTACCGCGACCGCGGCGCCACGCGCGCGCTCGTCGAGCGCGCCGAGGCCGCCGGCTGCCGCGCGCTCGTCCTCACCGTCGACGCGCAGCTCTGGGGCCGCCGCGAGCGCGACGTGCGCAACCGCTTCTCGCTGCCGCCGGGCATCGAGTGCGTCAACCTCGACGGCACCGCGATGGCGCGGCTGCCGCCGGGCGTCGAGGGCTCGGGGCTGTCGGCCTACGTGATGTCCCTGTTCGACCCCGCGCTGTCGTGGAAGGACCTGGCGTGGCTGGCGTCGATCACCAGGCTGCCGGTTGTGGTGAAGGGGATCGTGCACCCCGACGACGCGCGGCTCGCGGCCGAGCACGGCGCCGCGGCGGTCGTCGTCTCGAACCACGGCGGCCGGCAAGTCGACACCGCGCCGGCGACGCTCGACGCGCTGCCGGCGGTGGTCGAAGCGGTGGACGGCAAGCTCGAGGTGCTGCTCGACGGCGGCATCCGCCGCGGCAGCGACGTGATCAAGGCGCTGGCGCTCGGCGCCCGAGCCGTGGGCGTCGGCCGGCCGGTGCTCTGGGGGCTGGCGATCGCCGGCCAGCAGGGCGTCGAGCTGGCGCTGCAGCGGCTGCGCGACGAGCTCGACGTGGTGATGGGCCTCTGCGGCTGCGCCTCGCCTGCCGAGGTGGGCCGCGACCTGATCTTCGCCAGCTCGCCGGTCTAGCGGCCGCGGAGCATCGAGATCGCTTCGTCGCTTCGCTCCTCGCGATGACGGTTGGTCGTCATTGCGAGCGCAGCGAAGCGATCTCGATCAGCGCAGCACGCAGCTCGGCCCGGGGTCGGCGGCTCGCGGCTCGTCGTCGACGAAGATGCCGCGGTAGCGCGAGCCGACGACCGTCTGCCCGTCGCGCGTCCAGGCGATCGACGTGTACTCCGGGTAGCCGGCGAGCTGCGAGCCGTAGGGCAGGTCCTCGACCCGCTTCCAGTGCATGCCCTTGCCGTTGGCGGTGCCCTCGTAAAGCGCCGCGAAGTCGGCGACCAGCACGCGGTCGCGGTCGACGGGGTCCTCGGCGACGTAGTAGGCGCGCAGGTTGCCCTTCGGCCCGCCGACGCCGCGTTTGGTGAAGGTGGCGTCGCGGAACTTGCCCCAGCTCACGTCCGCCTGGTCGCGGCTGGTGTCGGCGCCCAGCCGGTCGAGGTAATAGACGCCGTTGCAGGTCGAGATCATGAAGCGCTCGCCGATCTCGATGTTGTACACGGTCGAGTCGTCGAGGACGTGACCGCCGGCGTTGCCTTCCATCGCCTGCCAGCGGCCGGTCGCCGCGGCGGGCGTATCGAGCACGAAGCGGTAGAGGTGCGAGCCGGTGCCGAAATAGACGTTGCGGTCGTTGTCGGGGTCGAAGGCCGCCGAGGTGATGTGGTCGACGCGGTGCGGGTTGTTGGTCGCCAGCAGCCGCGTGAAGCGCGAGAAGGCGAGGTCGCTCCACGTGGTGCCGCCGTCCTCGCTGAGGAAGCTGGTGCCGTCGCCGCCGGCGACGAGGCGCGCGTTCGAGAGCGGCGAGATCGCCACCGCCCACAGGGACTTGCCAGGCAGCGCGTGGGTGAAGGTGAGGCCGTCGTCGGCGGAGAGGAGGACGCCGGCGTCGCTCGCCACGGCGAGGAGACCGTCACGGTAGGCGATGCCGCGCAGCATCACCGCGCGCTCGACGTTGTAGCCGCCGAGGAAGAGGTGGCGATAGTGCCAGCTGTGGCCGCCATCGCCGGAGACGAGGATGGCCGGCGACGGCAGGTTCACGGTGGCGTAGAGAAGGCCGTTGCCGCCCACGGTCATCGCCCACACCGCCGGCGGCGCCGTGGCGAGCCGGGCGCTGATGGTGGCCGAGTCGCAGGCCGGCACTGGACGCTTCGCGGCCTGCTTGCTGACGTCCTCGCCGAGGCCGGCTTTGTAGGCGACCCAGGCGTCGACCTCGCGGTTGCTGTCGAGGGCCTCCTCGCGCTTGCGGGCGCAGGCGCCGAGCAGCTCGTCGAGGTTGTCGACGCGCGCCTCGATGCGCGCCGTCTGCCACGCCGACGCGGCCGTCGGCGCGAGCAGCGGGGCGGCGAGCAGCAAGGCGGCGGCGATCCCGAGAGGCCGGCGGCAGGGCCGCGGCGCGAGACGCACGTCGGGCCGGCGCGCGCGAGCGCCGGCAGCCGTCATCCACATGGTGTGAGTTTCCTCCGTCGGTGCGCTGGGGAAAGAGTAGCACCCGGTGCGGAGTCTCCGCGAGCCGCAGCGCGGCACGCGCGTTCGATCGGCCGTCCGGCGGGCGTCAGCCCGCGACTGTCGCGGGAATCGGCTCGAGCCAGCCCCAGGCATCCGCGGTGCTGCCGTCGAACAGCCCGAAGAACGCCTCCTGGATCCGCCGCGTCACCGGCCCGCGCGAGCCCTTGCCGACGACGATGCCATCCACCGAGCGCACCGGCGTGATCTCCGACGCCGTGCCGGTCAAGAACACCTCGTCCGCCCAGTAGAGCGCCTCGCGCGGCAGCTGCTCCTCGCGCACCTGGTGCCCGAGGTGGCGGGCGAGGGTGATGATGGTGTCGCGGGTGATCCCCGGCAGCAGCGCGGCCGCGGTGTGCGGCGTGTAGACGATGCCGTCGCGGACCAGGAAGAGGTTCTCGGCCGCGCCCTCGCTCAAGAAACCGTAGGCGTCGAGCGCCACCGCCTCGCCGTAGCCATGGCGGCGCGCCTCGGCGATCATGAGCTGGCTGCTCAGGTAGTTGCCGCCGGCCTTCGCCATCGCCGGCAGCGTGTCGGGCGCGACGCGACGCCACGACGAGACGCCGACGTCGACGCCGCGCTCGGCCGCCTCGGCGCCGAGGAAAGAGGCCCAGCGGTAGGCGGCGACTGCCACCTCGACCGGGCACTTGTCGATGGCGCCGACGCCCAGCGAGCCGAAGCCGCGGTAGACGAGCGGCCGGATGTAGGCGGCCGCAAGACCGTTCTCCCGCAGCACCTCCCAGCAGGCGGTGCGCAGCGTCGCCTCGTCGTACGGCATCTCCAGGCGGTAGATGCGCGCCGAGTCGAAGAGCCGCCGCAGGTGCGGGCCGAGACGGAAGATCACCGTGCCGTGCGCCGGCGTGTCGTAGGCGCGGATTCCCTCGAAGATCGAGGACCCGTAGTGCAACGCGTGCGCGAGCACGTGCACCGTGGCCTCCTGCCACGGCACCAGGCGCCCGCGGTGCCAGATGACGGCGGTGGCTTCCATGCGACGACTCTAACGCGGCTCGGGCGCTCCCGGAGGGGTAATCGGCGCCGCTTGTCCCGAGCGCCTACCGGCGGCCCGAGAGGCTACTCCGGACGGCGCCCGCAAATTGGAGCAGGTCATCGAGCCGCTTCTCGAGGATGTCACGGACGATGCCGAGGTCGACGGACGCGTACTCGTGCACCAAGACATTGCGGAAGCCTGCCATCTTCTCGAGCTTGGACCCGAGCTCGGCGGGAATCCAGCCTGCGCTGCTCAGCAAGACGAAAAGCTCCGCGTTCTTTTCGGGTTCACCCAGCCGTTCGTCGGACACGACGTGGGAGGCGGCGTCGAGTGCTGCTTGGACTGCGAGCTGCAAAGTGTGGAGCACGAAACGTTGCTCTTTGACGTCGGTACTCATTGCAGCCGTGTCGGCGAGCTCACGCAGCTCGCGGACATAGGTTTCGATTTCCGCTAGCTTCTTGGCGACAAGGTCTGCGTCGGTCATACCGGCGATGGATTCAACCGCCTGTAGAGCCGCAGATAGGGAAGCACGTCGAAGTACTCGCGGCGCGCTCTCGTTTCGAATCGAATCCGCAGCGAAGGGTCGCGGTCGAGCAGCAGCTTGCCGTCACGCAACACGCGATGCAGGAGGTCGGGGGGAGCGCTGTTCAGCACCACTAGCTGCACCTCGTGACCGAGCGCACGCCCGAGCTCAGCCTGGAGATCGAGCTTGAGACCGTCGAGAGTGCGTGGCGGCTGACCCTCGACGAGCACACCTATGTCGATATCGCTGTCCCTCCGCCGCGTGCCACGGGCGGTGCTCCCGAACAGATAGACGGCGACCACATCGTTGTGGCTCCTGCCCACGATATTGCGGATGGTGCTGCCGATCGAACTTGCGTCCACACCCGGATCTTACGCGGGTCTGACCAAGGCACTTGCCTACTTCGCCTTGCTGGCCTTGTCGAGCAGCGCGCGCGCTCGCGGGCTGGTGGCGAAGCTCTTCACCATGTTGCGCTCGTCGGCGGTCAGGCGGGCGCCCTTGGCGATGAGGACCTCGGCGTTGTCGAGGTGGTTGCCCATGAAGGCGAAGCCGAGCGGGGTGAGGCCGGAGCCGTTGCGCGCGTTGGGCTTGGCGCCGGCGTCGAGGAGGATGGTGAGGATGCGCGGGCCGCACTCTTCGGCGGCGAAGAGCAGCGCGGTGTTGTGGTTGTCGTCCTCGATGGCGAGGTTGGCGCCGGCGGCGACGAGGTGCTTCACGGTGTCGACGAGCCAGTCGGTCTCGCCCTGCTGGTTGCTGCAGCCCATGCGCGTCGCCTGGTAGAGCGGGGTGTCGCCGAGGTTCGTGACGCCGGTGTCGGGCGCCACGCCGGCGTCGAGCAGCGCCTTGACGATCTCGGCGTTGCCGTCGCGGGCGGCGTTGCGCAGCGAGTCGGTGCTGATGCCGACGCCGACCTTGTCGAGGTAGGCGACGGCGGCCTTGGCGGCGGCGGTCTCCACCGGCCGCGAGGTCGCGGCGTCGTCCTCCTTGGGCAGGCCCTGGATGTAGTTGCGCAGGATCTCGCCGCGGCTCTTGACGAAGTCGTTGGGGTCGGCCTCGGCGATGGCGGCAGCCTGCTCGAGCACCGAGCGCGGCACCGCCATGCCGCGCAGCGCGGTGATGGCGTCGCCCTGCAGGAACGGGTCGTTGCCGGTGCGCGCCACTTCGAGCAGCACCGGCGGCGCCTCCTCGATCAGCCAGGTCTTGACCGCGTTCGGCGCGTCGCCGTCGGTCTCACCCAGGTCGGCGATGGCGCCGACGAGCTCGCGCCGCTCCTCGACGTCGCGCGAGCGGCGCAGTGCCTCGAGGATCGGCCGCACGTCGCGGCTGGGTACCACGCGGCCGGCGGCGATGGCCCGCTCGGCGTGCTCGATCGTGGGGTGCTTGGCGAGCGCGGGGCCGGCGAGGAGGAAGGAGGCGAGGGCGAGCATCGAGCCGACGAAGCCGAGAGAGTGGCGGCGCATGCGCCCCTTCCTATCACCATCCCCGCCGAGCGGCGTCGCTCAGGCGGGCAGCTCGCCCGGCATCACCTCGTCGACGTAGCACCAGATCCAGCTCTCGCCCGGCTCGATCGAGCGCACCAGCGGGTGACGGCTGCTCTGGAAGTGCTTGGTGGCGTGCCGGTTGGGAGAAGAGTCGCAACAGCCCACGTGGCCGCACTCCAGACACATCCGCAGGTGCAACCAGGAGCTGCCGATCTTGATGCAGTCTTCGCAGACGCGCTTGTCAGGGGTGGTGAAATGGATCGTCTCCAAGTGCGCGCAGGTTTTGGCCATGGGCGAAGGATAGACCGGGCGCCGTGCAATGCTCTTTTGCCATCGCGTTTGCGGCGACTCTCGGCGATTTATGTCACAGCCGCAAGTTTTTCTGCGTTGCCGGGTTCCATGGCCAAGGATCGAAGCGGCGGCAACAGACCAGCGGGAGGTCGCGCGATGAGACGACTCGGCGGGGCGTTCGTGGCGGCTCTCTTCACCCTCGCAGTTCCGGCGCAAGCGCAGCAGGTTCAAAAAGCGCAGCACGTCCACTCGGTAGTGGCGCCAGCGGCAGCAGTGGACACCGGCACGATCGTCGCCGACGCCAAGACGACGGTAGCGGCGCCGGCCTTCAGCCCCGCGCCCGGCACGCTGACGGCGCCCAACAACCGCGTCACGATGACGACGGCCACCGCCGGCGCGACGATCTACTACACGACCGACGGCAGCAGCCCGTCTCGCAAGAAGAGCCCCGTCTATACGGCGCCGATCGCGATCACCGCGACGACGACGCTCAAGGCCTTCGCCTACAAGAAGGGGATGACGGCGAGCGCGGTCACCACCGGCGTCTACACCTACAACAACGCGCCGCCGCCACCACCGCCGTCGGAGACCGGCGGCACGCTCTTCGTCGGCACGCTGACGCCGCAGGGCGCCGTGAGCAGCAACGGCTCAGGCTCGGCCACCCTCACGCTCACGCAGGACCAGAACTACGCCTTCCTGCGCTACAGCTACGCCAACCTCACCGGGCCGATCATCAGCCAGCACATCCACGCCTCCGACGGCACCATCCTCTTCGACCTCGATACCACAGCGCCGCAGGCCGACGGCTCCCGCATCTGGAACATCCAGCCGACCGGCACCTACAGCAAGGACGCGATCCTCGCCGCCATGCGCGGCGGCCAGCTCTATTTGAACCTGCACACCGCCGCCTACCCGGCGGGCGAGATCAAGGGCTTCTTCCGCCTCACCAACGGCAGCCAGACCTTCACGCCGCCGCCGGCGCCGCCGGCGCTGCCGGGCGGCCCGCCGACCGCCGACGACGCCGCGCGCCTGCTCATGCAGGCGACCTACGGCGCGCGGCCGGGCGACGTCGAGTCCGTGCAGGCCAAGCAGCAGCTCCGCGCCTGGCTCGACGAGCAGATGGCGATGCCGCCGGCCTCGCACCTCGCCAAGTACAACGAGCTGGTGGCGCAGCTCGGCACCGGCCAGCAGCCCAACCCGGGTCTCGTCCTCGAGTCGTTCACGCAGCAGGCGATCCAGGGCAACGACCAGCTCCGCCAGCGCGTCGTCTTCGCGCTCTCCGAGCACTTCGTGATCTCGGCCAAGGACGCCGACGTGCGCAACTTCCCGGAAGGGATGGCGTCCTGCCTCGACATCCTCGGCCGCTACGCCTTCGGCAACTTCCGCGACCTGCTCGAGGCGGTGACGCTGGCGCCCACCATGGGCGTCTACCTCGACATGACGGGGAGCACCAAGACGATCCCCGAGCTCGGCCGCAATCCCAACGAGAACTACCCGCGCGAGGTCCTGCAACTCTTCACCATCGGCCTCTACGAGCTGTGGCCGGACGGCACGCTCAAGCTCGACGCGCAGAACCAGCCGATCCCCACCTACGACCAGGACGTCGTGAAGGCGATGGCGCGCGCCTTCACCGGCTGGACCTTCGGCGGCCAGAACCAGGGCAACCCGCAGCGCTTCTTCCGCCCGACGCGCAACTACCTGGTGCCGATGGAGCCCTGGTCGATCTACCACGACACGGCGGAGAAGGTGCTGCTCGACGGCGCCACGCTGCCGGCGGGGCAGAGCGCGACGGCCGACCTCGAGGGGGCGCTCGACGTCATTTTCAATCACCCCAACGTCGGGCCGTTCGTCTGCAAGTCGCTCATCCAACGCCTGGTGACCAGCAACCCGAGCCCGGCCTACGTCTACCGCTGCGGGCAGGTGTTCGACAACAACGGCGCCGGCGTGCGCGGCGACCTGGCGACCGTCGTGCGCGCCATCCTGCTCGACTACGAGGCGCGCTCGACGAGTGTCGCGGCGCGCCAGGACGCCGGCCACCTGCGCGAGCCGGTGGTGCGCATCCTCGGTCTGCTGCGCGCGGTCGACACCGAGCCGCGCAATGGGCGCTGGCGCCTGCTCAACGCCCTCGGCGGCCAGAACGGCAGCTCGATCGGCGAAGTGCCGCTCTCCTCGCCGACGGTCTTCAACTTCTTCGAGCCCGGCTTTGCGCTGCCCGGCGAGATCGCGCAGGCGGGGCTGGTGTCGCCGGAGTTCCAGATCGCCAGCGAGACGACGATCGTCAACGCCGCCAACTTCGTGCTCTCGCTGCTCGGCAACGGCAGCAACGGCCCGCTGCGTTTCGACCTCACGCCCTTCCAGGCGCCGCAGGTCACGAGCGACGCGGCGCTGCTCGACAAGATCGACCTGCTGCTCTTCGGCGGCGCGATGAGCGACGGCACGCGCACCATCCTCACCAACGCGCTCGCCGATCCCGACTTCCCGCACGCTTCGCCCAACCAGCGCACGCTGACCCTGCTCTGGCTGGCGAGCATGGCCCCCGAGTCCGTGGTTCAAAAGTAGGCACCAGATCAGGAGGGATGGGAGATGACCGAGATCCGCCGCTCCACGCGCCGCGTCTTCCTGCGCCAGTCCGCCTGCGCCGCCGTGGGCATGACCGCGCTCGCCAACACCATCTTCGACCTGCGGCGCATCGCCGCCGCGGCGACGATCGGTGACTACAAGACCCTCGTCTGCGTCTTCCTCTACGGCGGCAACGACGCCAACAACGTGCTGGTGCCGACGAGCGCCTCCGACTACGCCGCCTACGCGGCGGTGCGCGACTCGCTGGCGCTGCCGTCGAGCTCGCTGCTGTCGCTGTCGCCCATCGAGGCGCCGGCCGGCGACTCGCGCACGTGGGGGCTGCACCCCAGCCTCCCCAAGCTGCGCGGCATGTTCAACGGCGGCCGCGCGGCGGTGATCGCCAACGTCGGGCCCCTGGTGGCGCCGCTGACCAAGGACGAATACCTCAACCACACCGCGGCGGTGCCGCCGCAGCTCTTCTCGCACTCGGACCAGACGGTGCACTGGCAGACCTCGCTGCCCGACCAGCCGGCGAAGACGGGGTGGGGCGGGCGCGCCGCCGACCTGCTGAAGTCGCTCAACGAGAACGCCAGGATCTCGATGTCGATCTCGGTGGCGGGCAGCAACACCTTCCAGGTCGGCAACGTGGTGACGCAGTACCAGGTGTCGCCGGACGGGCCGGTAGGGCTGTCGTCGTACGTGCCGGCCGACCAGGGATCCGATGCGTCGTCCAACGCCGTGCGCGCGATGCTCGGCAAGAGCTACGGCAACCTCTTCGAACGCGGCTATCGCGGCATCTTCCAGACCGCGCTCGACAGCCAGGAGCTGTTGTCGGGAGCGCTGGGCTCGGCGCCGGTGCTGACCACCGCGTTCCCCGACACCGACCTCGGCTCGCAGCTCAAGATGGTGGCGCAGCTCGTCTCCGTGCGCGAGACCCTGGGTCTGCGGCGGCAGATCTTCTTCTGCGCCGCGCAGGGCTTCGACACCCACGACGGGCAGGTGGGAGCCGATGCGCTGCAGGGCTCGCACGCCGACCTGCTGACGGAGCTCGACGACGCGCTGGCGGCCTTCGATGGCGCGATGACCGAGATCGCGGTCGGCGACTCGGTGACCACCTTCACCGCATCGGACTTCGGACGTACCTACCAGCCCAACGGCAACGGCTCCGACCACGGCTGGGGCAACCACCACTTCGTCACCGGCGGCGCCGTGCGCGGCGGGCGGTTCTATGGGCAGATGCCGACGCTGGCGATCGGCGGACCCAACGACGCGGGCGAGGGCCGATGGATCCCCACCACCTCGGTCGACGAGTACTCGGCGACGCTGGCGCGCTGGTTCGGGGTCGCGCAGAGCGACATGAACCTCGTGCTGCCGAACCTCGGGAGGTTCGCCAGCACGGATCTGGGGTTCATGGTCTGAGCGGCTTCAGCGCGTCGTCGCGTGCAGGATGTCTTCTGCGGCGTCGGCCTGCTGTTTCTGAGTCGCGCCCTGGCGCTGCACGATGCGCAGCGCGGCACCGACCTCGTCGCCCAGCGGGACCGGCCGTCCTTCGACCGCCGGCAACGCCAGGTTGGGGCGGGACAGCACCCAGTCGAGATATCGCCTGGCCGAGCGTGATTCGATGAATCTCTGATCCCCGGCGCTCGCCGCCACGTGGACCTCTTCGACAAAGGTGCCGAAGTCGAGGAACGAAGGCGCGAAACGCTGGTGTATTCGTTGCTCGATCCCCGGCAAGCTCTTCGCGAGCGCGTCCCGCATGCGGTCCGCATCACGAAGCTCCGCTACCGACCGCAAGGTGGCTGGATCCTTTTCCATCAACCCGGCGTCGTCGAGAATGACCGCCATCCGCTCGAGAACGTTGCGCGCCCTCTCGCCGTCGCGGGCCTGAACCGCGGTGTGGAGGTCCACGATTAGCGCCCCGAGCTCGACGCTCTGCGGGTAGAGCTCGCCCGCCGCACCGAGGCCACGGAGCGTCACGCCTCCCCAGGTCAGGGGCGCCAGCTCGGTTGCGGGCGGCATCTGGGCCAGCCACTCCGTCGGGCTCGGTGGATGGCGTTGCGCGTTGACCTGCCAGAGAGCCACGGCACCCACGGCCATGGCGCCGAGCATGGCCGCGGCGGCCGAGCGCGCCGGCCAGCCGAATCGCTTCTTCTGCGGCAGCGGCGCGATCACGCTCGGCTGGTCCTCTCGATCCAGCTCTTCCGCCGTCTCCACGATCCCCGCAAACACCTCCCTGCAGTCGGCGCACCCCGCCAGGTGGGCGATGACGCGGTCGCGCTCCTGCCCACGCAGCCGCCCTTCCGCCAAGGCGGCGAGGTCTTCAGGGGCTGAGCAGTCGGTGGTCTCGAGCATGGGTGTCGCTTCTACCCTGATCTAGGGGACGGACCTGCCTACGATTCTGCACCGGCGCCGCCTCCGCCCGCCGAACCGGGATCGAGGATCCACGCCACCTGGCCGGGACCGTAGCCGCTCTTCTCGAGCCGGGCGCGGAGCTGCTTGATGAGCAGCTCCCATTGGCGATACAGCTTCCGCGCGTCGACGCCGTAAGCCTTGGCGACGCTCGCCAGGCTCAGCCGTCGCTCGAGACGCAGGTGCAAGAGCAGCTTGTCCTCCGCCTTGAGGCCTTCCAGCGCTTCGGCGAGCACTCGGCCGAGCGCCTCGAGCACGGCGTCGCGCTCGCGGTCGATGAGGACGGCTTCGGGCGTACGGTCGCCCGAGGGCAGCCGTTCGAGCTGCTGCACGTCTTCCATGCGCCGTTTGGCGCGCGGCGCCAGCTTGCTGGCGAGTCGCTGCATCTCTTCGCGGTCGGCGGGATCGGCCAGGGCGCAGGCTTCGTCGAGCGTCAGCCCGTCGCGGTGGAGCAGGGTGTCGAGCTTCGTCGCCAGCGGGCCGAGCCGTCGCGCCTCTGCGGAGGGGCGCCACTTGCCCCACAAGTGGTTGCGGTGGTCCTGGTAGGCGTGCTGGACGACGGCGATCAGGTAGCCGCGCAGGGTGGCCTTGCAGTTGCCGGTGAACTTACGCAGCACGGCGTAGTCGTCGGCGAGCAGCTTGAGCTTCACGACGGACGCGAAGTCCTCGCTCTCCTCCTTGGTCAATCGATTGCGCCGGCACGTCGAGGCGACGATGCGGTCGATGAGCGCGAGGTTGTCGAGGAAGAGACGCTCGAGGTCGGTGTCTGCCATGTGGGGAGGTCGGGAGCGCCCCGAAGGCGAGATCGTAGTGCAGCGGACCGCTGTTTCGAACAAGCCTCCGACCGGTGATTACGGGCCAACCCGGCAATAGGTTTTCTGCCGGACGCAGTCGTACCGCCCGCCGTCGGCTCGCGCCTACGGCAAAGCCCGCATGGGCAGTGCACCGGCCACCGCAGGTCGGCCGAGCTCGAGCGCGTCGAGCCCGGCCGATCCGTTCCCCGGCTCAGTAGCGGCGCGGGCGGCCACCGCCGCCGCCACCACCGCCACGGTCCTCGCGCGGGCGCGCCTCGTTGACCTTGATCGTGCGACCGCCCACTTCCTTGCCGTCGAGCGCACGGACGGCCTCGTCGCCGCCGCTTTCCATCTCGACGAAGCCGAAGCCGCGCGGCTGGCCCGTCTCACGGTCGCTGATCAGGCTGACGCTGGAGACCGAGCCGTACTGCCCGAACAGGTCACGGATCTCTTTCTCGGTCGCGCTGAAGGCCAGGTTTCCTACGTAAAGCTTCTTCATGGCTCGATCCCCTTTCGTTTCCCAGAGCAGACAGTAGATCACAACGCGGCTCCCGCGCCACCCCCCACGGTTTGTCGAGGCTAGGATGCGGGGGTGGTGAGCCCGGGCGCGCAGGTGGCGGTGAGCGCGGGCGCCGGCCTCCTGGCGCTCATGCTGGCGGGTAGCGCCACCCTCCCGCGGCCGCGAACGTTTCTCGCTCTCGGCGACTCGTACACGGTCGGGCAGAGCGTGTCGGCCGAAGAGCGTTGGCCGGAGCGATTGGTGAGCTTGCTCGCCGAGCGCGGAGTGGCGCTCGCGGCTCCGCGGGTGATCGCCCGCACCGGCTGGACGACGGCAGACCTCGGACGCGCGCTGGCGGCGGAGCGCCCTGCGGGTCCGTTCGACCTCGTGACGCTGATGATCGGCGTCAACGATGAGTTCCAGGGCCGTGGCCTGGAGAGCTACGAGCGCGGCTTCGGCGCGCTGCTGACGCAGGCCGTGGGGCTGGCGGGCGGCGAGCCGCGGCGCGTGCTCGTGCTCTCGATCCCCGACTACGGCGTGACGCCCTTCGCGCGCCGGGCCGGTCTCGACGCCCGCGAGGTGGCGGCGGAGGTAGATCGCTTCAACGCCGTGGCGCGTGCAGCCACGCAGCGTGCCGGCGCGCATTGGGTCGACTTCACGCCGGCGTCGCGCCGCGCGGCTGCCGACGCCGAGCTGCTGGCGCGCGACGGTCTCCACCCGTCCGGGAAGCTGCACGCGGAGTGGGCCGCCCTGGTGGTGCCGGCGGCGCTCGAAGCATTGGCGGTCGAGAAGCGCTAGCGCGGCGCGAGCTTTGCGGCGGGTGGTCTACAGCCGCTTCCGCGCCGTCACCAGGTAGTACCCGAACCAGGCGCGGCCGAGCCCGACGAAGGGCGCGATGAGGCAGGCGATGACGTGCCCCCAGCGCGCGCGATTGAGCCAGCGCCGCCGCAGCATCAGCTCGCGCAAGAGGAACTCGAGCGTCACCCGCGGCACGTGCAGCACGCTCGGCGCGATGCGGTAGGAGACGTCCTCGACCGCTTCGACGGCGAGGCCGTGGCGCTCCAGGCAGGCGGTGAAGGCGTCGAGGTCGGCGAAGCGCTCCACCGCCCAGCTGCGCGTCATGTAGCCGAGCATCGACGAGTACCAGCGCGGGATGCGCGCCTTCTTCATGAAGCCGTCGGCGACGACGAGGCGCGCGCCGGGCGCCAGCAGCCGCGCCGCTTCGCGCACGAAGGGCTCCTTGGCGGCGCCGGCGGCGTGGCAGCTCGCCTCGATGGAGAAGGCGCCCTGGAAGGAAGCGGGAGGCAGCTCGAGGGCGGTGTAGTCGCCGAGCAGCCACTCGACCGAGCCCAGCGGGTGTGTGCCATCGGCGAGCCGCCGCGCCATCGCGATCTGCCACTCGACTTTGGTGACCGCCGTGACGGTGACGCGCCGTTCGGCGACCAGCGTGCGCGCCGGCGCGCCGACGCCGCAGCCGAGGTCGAGCACGCGGTCGCCGTCGGCGAGGGCGAGGCGCGCGAACACCTCGCGGCTCATCCGCTCGAGCATGCGCTCGAGGGCGAAGGGGTTCATCCACGCGCGCCAGAAGCCGAAGTGCATGTTGAACCCGCGGCTCCAGGCGCGGTAGTCCATGCCCGCTTCCGTGTAGTAGGTCTCGAGGTCGATGGGTGCGCGGGTAGCGGCCGGCGAGGCCGCAGCGGCAGGGCCAGCGATGGCGGGCTGCGCGGCGCCGGGGTCGAGACCGGGGGCGAGAGGCTCGCTCACGAGGCGCAGGCTAGCAGGCCGCGGGCAGGCGGCAGCAAGGTTTCGTTCGCCGATTCCGATTGTGCTCTGCGGAGGAAAGAACGATGACCGTGACCTCGGAACGGATGCGTGGATTCGTGATGGCGGCGACGCTTGCCGCGGTGGTCGGCCTGGTCCCCGGCGGTGGCCCGGCGTTGGCGGCGAGTCGCGGAGCGGACGGCGGCGCCTCGACATCAACGGCAAGCGGCCGTGTGAACAACGGCCTAGCCGAGTCCGCGCGAAGCGGTCCGAGCTGCCTCGTCGTCGATGCGGACGACGCGGCGACGCTGCGTTTGCAGTGCGGGGGCGAGCTTCGCATCGTACGGCTCGCCTCGGTGCACGCCCCGCGGCCGGGGACCACGCTGCTCGGCGGCGAACCCTACGGCACCGAAGGCCAGGAGCTGGTCCGCGGCTGGTTCGTCGGCAAGCGTGTCGAGGTGAGCGCCGGCACCGTCCGACTCGGCGGCGAAGACGTGCGGCTCGGCCTGCTCCGGCTCGGCTTGGTGGACTGGGCGGGTAGTGCCACCACCGCCGGCGAGGCAGACCTGGGCTCGGCCGAGCGCGAAGCGCGGCTGGCCTCGCGTGGGCTGTGGAGCTACGACGCTTGGCGGCGCCACCAGGCAACGGCCCGCGTCCCGCTGCTGGTGAACGGTCCGCCGCCCAGGGCCGTCGAGTCGATCGGCGTTGCTGCCGCGCGCTTCTCGCGCAAGAGCGAGGTGGAACGCCGCGCGGCGTTCGACGCGGCCGTCGCTCAGTTGAAGACCCTGTCGCCGGTCGCGGCCGCCAAGCCGGCAGCCGAGGCTGGGGCGCCGAAGGCCCACCGGCGGACTCGCGGGTCGCGACACTCCGAATCCGCGCAACCCCGCTAAGCTAAGGAGCATGGCCCGGGGGTGGGAGAGCAAGTCCGTGGAGGCCCAAATGGCTGACGACTCGGGAGCCGAAGAACGCCGCGGCCGTCCCAGCGCCGAGGAACGCCAGCGCCGCCAGCGCCGCAGCAGCCTCGAGCTCTCCCGTGCCCGCGTCGTCCAGGAGCTCGAGGCCACCACCTCGCCCATCCGCCGCTCCGCCCTCGAAAGCGCCCTCGCCCACCTCGACGGCGAGCTCGCCAAGCTCGCCGGCGGCGGCGACTGATCGACGCCGGTCGTCAGCCTTCCTTGCGGATCAGGCAGTGCAGCGCCTCGCGATCCGCGGCGAGGAGCTGCGACACTCTCGCGTGGTCGACTTCGGCGACGATGATCTGGCCGACTTCCCGGTTGACTTCCCGGAAGATGCCGTGGCTCTTCATCTTCTGCGTCTGGTACTGGTTGTCCTCGGTGGGCGTGACGTAGTGCACCGAGTCGGCCTTGAAGCGGTGGACGAGCCAGAGGTGGATGAGCGTCATCAGCCGCTTCTTGCGCAGGTGCTCGGCAAAGGTGTTCTGGTCGCGCACCGAGAGGATGCTGCGGCCGCGGCGGTCGTGGATGGGCGCGAAGACGACGTTGGCGAGTTTTTCTTCACCCCCATTGCCGAAGATCGCCAGCTCGAGCAACTCGGAGCCGGCGCGGTGCGGCCGCAGTTGCACGCGCAGCTTCTCGGCGATCTCGTAGTGCGCCGTCCACAGTGCCAGCCACTCCTCGAGCAGCTTCTTCGGCACCTCCGTCTGCACGAGGTGCTGCTGCTGCGTCGAGCCTTTGCCCATCGCCTTGGTGGTGGCGGTGCGCCCTGAGGAGGCGAGCAGCGCCGCGTCGCTGCGCGGGCCGCCGACGAGGGTCTGCGGCGTGCGGTAGGGCGACTCGACGAGGCGCAGCTTGCGCTGCAGTTTGGCGAGCGCCACCATGCCTTCCTGCTTGAGCGCCGTGGCGAGCTCTTCGGCGGCGAGCCCGTCGATCTGGTGGCCGCCGTAGGTGATGAAGTTGAAGACGAAGCCGAGCTTGCCGAGCTCCTCGGGGAAGCGCCGCATCTCCTCGTCGCTCATGCCGGTGGTGTCCCAGTTGAACGACGGCGAGAGGTTGTAGGCCAGCATCTTGTCGGGGAACTCGGCGTGGATCGCTTCGGCGAACTCGCGCGCGTCTGCGAGGTCCGCCGTCTTGGTCTCCATCCACAGCAGGTCGGCGAACGGCGCCGCGGCGAGCGACTTGGCGATGGCGTAGGGGATGCCGCCGCGCACCTGGTAATAGCCCTCGGGCGTCTTCGCCAGCTCGCAGTCCCACGCCACGTCGACGCCGAGCGCGCGTGCCCTCTCGCCGGCGCTCCACAGCGAGGCGCGCGAGGCGAAGCGGCGCCACTCCTCGACGCTCGTCTCCAGCGTGTCGCCTTCGCTCTCGCGGAAGGCCAGCGCGTCGGCCACCGCCTCGCCGTAGGTCTTGAGGTTGGCGTCGTCCACCCAGGCGTCGACGAAGCGAGCCTCCACCTTGTCGAAGTAGAGGTCGACCGCCGCGCCGGGTCCCGCGCCGGCCGCGGCAAGGTAGGTCTTGGCCGCCTCGGCCGCCGCGCTCATCAGGCCGCGGCGCTCGAGCCAGGCCTCCGCCGCGGCGTACTCCTCGGCGGCGAGGGCGTAGAGCAGGTGGCCATTGAGCTCGCCCACGCCGAAGTCGAAGAAGCGCTTCACCAGCGCCAGGTACGCAGCCTTGTACGCCGGAACCGCGAGGTTGGTGGCGCCGACCAGGAACGGGTGGTCGCGCTCGTCGGCGCGGCTCTCGATGAGGTTGGCTGCCTCCGCGTCGGTGCGCGCGACGATGATCCCGCCCACGTTCATGACGTCGAGCTGGAAGCGCGCCGTGTTGAGGCGCTTGATCTGCTCGTCGGACGGCACCAGCACCTTGCCGCCCTGGTGGCCGCACTTCTTGGTGCCGGGCCGCTGGTCCTCGATGTGGTAGCCGGGGATGCCCGCCTCGACGAAGCGGCGGATCAGGTTGCGCACGTGCGGGTCGCCGCCGTGGCCGGTGTCGGCGTCGGCGATGATGAACGGACGGTAGTCGACGGCCGGAGTCGCCTCGCGCTGAGCCTCGCTCATGCGCAGGCGCTGGTACTGCTGGTTACGGTCGGCGGTGAGCAGCGCCCGCACCAGCGTCGCCGCCTCGTCGGGCACCTGGCTCAGCGGGTAGCTGGCGAGGTCGGGCCCGGGGTCCTCGCTCGTCGAGCCCTTCGCCGAGGTCGCCCAGCCGCCGAGGTAGATGCCTTCGATCCCCATGCGCTTGATCGCCACCGCCTGCCCCGGCGAGTAAGGGCCGAAAGTGGTGATGCACTGGCGCCGCTCGAAGAGCTCGCGCAGGCGGTCGTAGAAGGCTGATGCCGCCTCGCGCGCGACGGTGTAGTCGCGCGCGATGGTGCCGCGCTGCTCGACCACCTGCCGCGCCGAGAAGAGGCGGGTGATGCCGCGGAAGCGGGGAGCGTCGAACCAGCGCTGGGTGGCCTCGACCTCGGCGTCGAAGGGGCCCGTGGTGCGCGTCTCGCTCTCGAGGATCGTCATGGTGGCGATCCTAGCCGTCTTGCCGCGCTGCGGCAAGACGGCCGAAGAGGTTAGAAACGACTCCGCAGCGCTCGTCGCCGGTGGCCCGACGAGCTAGCGCGACGGCTTGGCGTCGCTCGCCGCCACCGGCCTGCCGTCGGCGTCGAGCTCGACCACCGTACCCGGCCCCAGCGCGCCGCTCGCCACCACCTCGCGCAGCGCCGGCAGCTGCGTCTTGGCGTCGCCGACGACGAGCACCCGCAGGTCCTCAGGATGGAGATGCGCCTTGGCGACCTCCGCAACCTGCGCGGCGGTGACGGCGCCCACCTTCTGCGCGAAGGTCTGGTAGTAGTCCATCGGCAGGCCGTAGAAGACGAGGTCGCGGTAGGTGCCCAGAATGCTCTCGCCGGTCGCGAACTGCGCCGGCAGGGCGAGCGCCTCGCCGCTCTTCTCGCGCTGCAGCTCGGCGTCGGTCACGGTGCCGGTCGCCATGCGCTGGACTTCCTTGTAGAGCTCGAGCACGGCGTCCTTGGTGGCGTCGGCGCGCACGCTCGCCGCGGCGCGGAAGAGGCTGGTGTGGCGCGTGAAGCGCATGCCGGCGCCGGCGCCGTAGGCCCAGCCCTTGTCCTCGCGCAGGTTCATGTTGATGCGGCTGCTGAAGTCGCCGCCGAGGATGCCGGCCATGACGTTGGTGGGGATGTAGTCGGCGGCCTGCCGTACCGGGCCGGGGTGGGCGAGGACGATGTAGGACTGCGGCGCGCCGGGCACGTCGACGAAGTAGAGCTTGGCCGGCTGCGGCTTCGACGGCCCCGCTTCGATGCTCGGTTGCGGCGCGCCCTCCCAATTCGCGAGGCGGCGGCCGATCTCGCTCTCGATCTGCGCGCGCGTGATGTCGCCGACGACGTAGAGCTGCGCGCCGCGCGGCTTGAGGTAGGCGGCCGGGTAGGCGCGGCAGTCGTCGAGCGTCACCGCCTGCGTCGACGCCTCGGTGACGATCTGGCCGAAGGGGTTCTCGGGGCCGTAGAAGACGGCGTTCGCGACGCGGCGGCCGATGCTCGTCGGCGCGCCCTTCGACTGGCGGATGCTCGCCATCTGCTGCAGCACGTTGCGCTCGTGGTCGCTCTGCCGCAGGCCGGGACGCAGCAGGGTGTCGGCCCAGAGGTCGAGCGTGCGGCCGAGGTTCTTGGTCAGCGTCGTCGCCGACAGCCCCTGCTGCTCGCTGCCGGCCCAGGCGTCGACGCTCGAACCGATGTCGGCCTGCGCCTCTTCGAACGCCACCTTGTCGAGCTTGTCGGTGCCGTCGTCGAGCAGGTTCATGCACAGCGCCGCTCGGCCGGCCTTGCCGGCCGGGTCGTCGATGGCGCCGCCGGGGAAGGCGAGGTCGAGTGAGACGGTGGGAAGTGCGTGGCGCTCGACGAGGTAGACGTCGACGCCGTCGGCGAGCTGGAAGTGCTCGATGCCGGGGGGCACCAGCGTCTTGGCCGCCGCGGCCGCCGGCTGCTTGGCGCGGAAGGCCTCGTGCGGGAAGACGGGCGCGGCGACCGCGGCTTCCTTCGCGGCCGGCTGGGAGGCCGGCGCCGCTGACGTCGTCGTCGCGTTGGTCGTCGACGTGGGCGCCTCGGCCGGCGCCGCCGCCGGCATCGTCAGCACCTCGACGCGCCCGCTCTTCGGCAGGTACTGCGCCGCCACCGCCTGCACCGAGGCCGGCGTCGCCTTGCGATAGCGGTCGAGGTCGCGCGTGATGCAGTCGGGGTCGCCGGTGAAGTGGTTGCAGTTCTGCAGGTTCTCGGCGCGCGAGAGCAGCGACTCCAGGCCCCACACGTACTGCGACTCGAACGCCACGACTCCGCGGTGCAGCTCGGCCGCGTCCATCGGGGTCTTCGTCATCCGCTCGACCTCCTGGTCGATCACCTTCTCGACCTCGTCGAGCGGCGCGTCGTCCTGCAGGTCGGCGAAGACGTGGAAGATCGACGAGAGCTGGCGCGACTCCTGGAAGGCGGTGACGTTGCGGGCCCAGCGCTTCTCGAGCACCAGCGTCTTGTAGAGGCGGCCCGTGCCCTGCTGCGCCAGCGCGCTCGCCAGCAGGTCGAGCTCGGCGTCGCCGGGCGCGAAGAGCGCCGGCGTGTTCCAGGCGTAATGGATGCGGCGCAGCTTGGCGAGGCTGTCCTCGACGGTGCGGCGCTGCGGGCCGGCGATTGCGGGCACCGGCACTGACGGCTGCGCCGGCTTGGACGTAACCGGGAAGGTGCTGAACCACTTCTCGACCAGGCGCTTGGCCGCCGCGCGGTCGAGATCGCCGGCCAGCGTCAGCGTGGCGTTGGCGGGCACGTACCACTTGGCGAAGAAGCCCTTGACGTCGTCGGCAGTGGCGGCGACGAGGTCCTCGTGCTTGCCGATCGTCATGTAGCGGTACGGGTGTCCCTCGGGGAAGAGCAGCTCGCTCACCGCGAACTGTTCCTTGCCGTAGGGTACGTTGTCGTAGCTCTGCCGCCGCTCGTTGCGCACCACCTCGCGCTGGTTGTCGAGGCTCTTCTGGGTGATCGTCTCCGGCAGGTAGCCCATGCGCTCGCTCTCCAGCCAGAGCGCGGTCTCCACCTGGTTGCTCGGCACCACCTCGAAGTAGTTCGTGCGATTGGTGTTGGTGGTGCCGTTGACGTCGGAGGCGCCGATCGTCTGCAGCACCTCGAAGTGCTTGTCCTCGCCGGTGTTCTTGGTGCCCTGGAACATCATGTGCTCGAAGAGGTGGGCGAAGCCGCTGCGGCCCGCCACCTCGTCGCCGCTGCCGACGTGGTACCAGACGTCGACGGCGACCAGCGGCACGCTGTGGTCCTCGACGAGAATGACCTCGAGGCCGTTGGGCAGCGTGTACTTCTCGAACGGGATCTTGGGGTCCTGCGCCATCGCCGGCCGCGCGGCGGCGGCGGCGAACCCGAGGGTGCAGACGGCGGCGAGGAGCAGCGCGCGGACAGGGCGGCGAGTGGCGGTCATCGGAGTCTCCGCGAATGGGTGGGAGTGGCCCGGCGCGCAGGCCGCGCGCCGAGGTGCGAACGACCAGAGATTACATCCTTGGGACTAAGATGCGGCCGCGCCCCGGCGCATCCCACACCACCAGAGCGCGCATCCCAGACCACCAGAGATGGACGACCTCGTAGGCCAGCAGATCGGACCGTTGCGCATCGTCGCCCCGCTCGGCAAGGGCGGCATGGGCGTCGTCTACGAGGCGCGCCACGAGAAGCTCGGCCGCCGGGTCGCCGTCAAGGTGCTGCGCGAGCACGAGCGCTTCCAGGCCGCGGCGCGCGCGCGGCTGCTGCGCGAGGCGCAGATCCTCTCGCAGCTCTCGCACCCCAACATCTGCCTCATCCACGATTATCTGCAGGAGGGTGGCCGCGACGTCATCGTCCTCGAGCTGGTGGCGGGGAAGACGCTGCGGCAGGCGTTCGCCGACCGCTCGTTGCCCGGCGGCGAGGAGAAGCTCGAGCTCGCCGAGCAACTGCTGTCCGCGGTCGCCGCGGCGCACGGCCTGGGCATCGTCCACCGCGACTTGAAGCCCGAGAACGTCGTGCTCACCGCCGAGGGGCAGGCGAAGATCCTCGACTTCGGCATCGCCCATCGCCAGGAGGAGCAGCCGGTCACCGAGCTGCAGCGGCCGCCGATGATGAGCGGCGGCGCCGAGGGCCCGGCCGCGGCCACCGGCGGCGCGGTGGCCACGGGCTCGGCGCTGCCGTTCCCCATCGGGGGCGTCACCGGCACCGTCGACTACATGAGCCCCGAGCAGGCGCTGGGCGACGAGCCGACGGCGGCGAGCGACATCTACTCGCTGGGCATCCTCCTGCAGGAGCTCTTCACCGGCCAGTCGGCGCGCCGCGGCGGGCCGCTGACCCAGCGGCTGGCGCAGGCGGCGCGCGGCGAGACGAAACCGATCAGCGGCATCGATCCCGACCTCGCGGCGCTGCTCAACCGCATGCAGTCGCTCTCGCCCGGCGCGCGGCCGTCGGCGGTCGACGCCCTCGAGCGGCTGCGCTGGATTCGCGCCAAACCGCGCCGGCGCCTCCGCCGGCTGATCGCCACCGCGGCGGTGGCGGCGTTGGCGCTGCTCGCCGCCGGCATGGCCTGGCAGGCCTGGCGGGCGCGGCAGGCCGCCGACCAGGCCGAGCAGGCGTGGGCCGAGGCCGAGGGCTTGACCGCCTTCATGCTCGAGGACCTGATCGACCGGCTGAAGCCGCTCGGCCGCCTCGACCTCCTCGACCAGGTGGCCGACGAGGCGCAGCGCTACTACCAGAAGGTGCCCACCGAGCTGCGCTCGGCGGAACGCAGCTATCGCCACGGCCTGGCGTTGCGCACGCTCGGCGAGGTGCTCGAGCTCGAGGGCCGCGCCGAGCACGCCGAGGAGAGCTACCGCAAGGTGCTGGCGATCGCGCAGGCGCTGCTTGCCGACAACCCGGACGATCCGCGGCTGATCGAGAACCTGCGGCAGTCGTGGGACGACCTCGGCGACGTGCTCGCCGACCGCGACAAGGTGGTGGAGGCGGCGCACGCGTTCGGGGAGAGCCTGAAGCTGGCGCAGCAGCTGGTGGCGGCGCGGCCGCAGGACTCCTCGGCGCTCGCCGTGCTCGCCGATGCCTGGGACGACCTCGGCGGTCTCCACCAGCAGCGCGGCGACTTCGACGCGGCCATGAAGGCCTACGAGGAGGGACTCGCCGTCTGCCGCCAGCTCTCCGGCCGCGGGTCCGAGAACCCGGTCTGGCAGAGCAAGCTGGCGCGCGCCTTCCATCGCATCGGGACGGTGCACGAAGCACGCGGCCAGGTGGCCCTCGCCCGCGCCGCCTACGACGAGACGCTGCGCATCGACCGCGAGGCCGCCGCCGAGCGTGCCGGCGACACCGAGCACCTGATGAACCTGGCGCAGGCGCTCTACGACATGTCGCGCGTGCACCGCGCCGAGGGCAACGTGGAGGCGGCGCACCCACCGCTCGACGAGGCGCTGTCGATCGACCGCCGCCTCGTCGAGCAGGACCCCACCAACGCCCGCTGGCGCGCCTCGCTCGGCCACGGCCTCATCGACCTCGGCGACTTGCACGCGAAAGAAGGCGACAAGGCCGAGGCCACGCAGGCGTGGAACGAGGCGCGCACGGTGCTGGCGCCGCTCTCCGGCACGCCCTACCGCAATCTCTACGAGCGGGCGGTGGGACGCGTCAGCTCGGGGACCGCGGCGGCTTCGACCAGCCGCTGATGGTCGTCGCGCGGCGCCGGCGGTAGGGTCTTCGTCGCGATCCAGTGCGGCGGCAGGAAGAGCACCAGCGGGTAGAGCAGGAAGAGCAGCACGAACCACACACCTGGCGGCAGCCACGTCTGCTCCTTGCCGAACGGCCCCCACACCCAGTTGACGTTCTCGGCGCGCGTGGCGCCGAGGAACGACGCCGGCAGCAGCACGCACGTCATCAGCGCCGTCTGCACCCAGACGCCGCGGCGGTCGTAGCCGGTGCGCCGCACGATCCAGATCAGGAAGGGCAGCATCCAGAGGTGGAAGAGCGACAGCGCGCGCAACCACCACGGCTTGCCGGCGTCGAACATGTACTCGGTGCCGCCGATGGGGTGGAAGCCGAGGAGGAGGCGCCCCACCCAGTCGATCGTCCACCCCACCTGCGGCACCGCCACCCCGACGAGCGTCGCCGACAGCAGCACGCGGCTCTCGAGCCACAGCGCCGCCAGCGTCGCGAGGTTGGAGAAGTCGCAGAGCCAGAGCTGGTTGCAGCCGCCGTAGCGGTACCAGTAGACCGGCAGCCACACCGCCACCCAGGCGGTGAAGGCGAGCTTGACCCAGAGGGGAATCGCCGGCCCACTCCGGGCCCCTCTCTCCCCGGCGAGGGGAGAGAGGGGTTGGGGAG
>DASYQD010000025.1:0-105000 GCA_036005845.1 Thermoanaerobaculia bacterium
CGGTGATGCGGCCGCTGCGGTGGAGGAAGACGCCGAGGCTGTCCTGGCGGTCGGTCGACGAGGCGTGGATGACGGCGCCGTCGCGCAGGAAGACGCGCTTGAGCACCTCGCCCTGGCTGCACTCGATGACGCCGGGGACGCGGTGCAGGTAGACCGTGTACAGCATCTCCGGCAGGGCGTTCTGCCCCAGCTCGGCGTGATACTGGTACCGTCGCGGTTGCTGGTCGACGTCGGGCATTCTGAGCGAGCGGGTGCGAGCTAAGTGATTGCAGAACCAATAAATCTCGGCACGACCGGCGCCGTGCGGAGCCGCAGGAGTATAGCGCGGAGGCGCCGGTGATCTCGCCGGAAGAGGCGTGGCAACGGCTCGCCGCGCACCTCGGGCCGCTGCCGCCGCGGCGCGTCGCGCTCGGCGCCGCCGCGGGGCGCGTGCTGGCCGAGGAGGTGCGCGCGACGGTGGACGTTCCCTTCGCCGACGTGTCGGCGATGGATGGCTACGCCATCGCCGGCGACGTCGCGGCCGGCGCGGTGGTGCCGGTGCTCGGACGGGTGGCGGCCGGCGACGACGTGGCCTCGCTCGCCGTGGCGCGCGGCAGCGCGGTGCGCATCATGACCGGCGCGCCGATGCCCACGGGCGCCGACCGCGTGGTGCCGGTCGAGGAGACCGACGGCGGGCGCGAGTCGGTCGAGGTGCGCGTGCCGCCGCCCGCGGGCGCGCACGTGCGGCGCCGCGGCGAGATCCACCGCACCGGCGACGCGTTGCTGGGCGCCGGCCATCGCTTGACGCCGGGCGCGCTGGCGCTGCTCGCCGCCAACGGCGCGATGGAGGTGGCCGTGCAGGCGCCGCCGCGCGTCGCGCTGCTCGTCACCGGCGACGAGGTGGTGCCGCCGGAGGCGACGCCGCAGCCGGGGCAGCTTCGCGACAGCCACACCGCGTTCGTCAGCGCCGCCGTCGCGGCGGCGGGCGGCGAGCTCGTGCACCTCGGCATCGCGCGCGACGATCCGCGCGACACCCGCGAGCGCCTCGCCCACGGCCTCGACGCCGACCTGCTGCTCGCCACCGGCGGCGTCTCGCGCGGCGAATTGGACTTCGTCGAACCCGCGCTCGCCGAGCTCGGCTTCCAGCCGCTCTTCGACGCCATCGCCATCCAACCCGGCAAGCCGCTGGCGGCGCTGGTGCTCGAACGTTCAGAACGTCCGGCGTCGGCGCGCCCACTGCTCGCCCTCGGCCTCCCCGGCAATCCGGCTTCGGCAATGGTCTGCTTCTGGCTCTTCGCGCGCCCGGCGCTGTTACGGCTGCAAGGCATCGAAGCCGGCTTCTGGCGCGAGGCACTCACCGGCACGCTCGCCGCACCGCTCCCCGCCGGCGCCAAGCGCGATCGCTTCCTGCCCGCACGCCTCGCCACGCGCGATGGCGAGCTGGTGGTCACGCCGGTGTCGCCGCGCGGCTCGCACGACCTTACAGCCTTCGCGCAAGGCACCGGCCTCCTGCGCATCCGCGCCGGCAGCGCAGCCGCAAACGCCGGCGATCGCTGCAGCGTCTTGCCGCTCAGCGCCGACTGGCCGTGACGATGACCGTCCCATGCGCTTCGCGCCAGGCCCAAGGGCCTGGCGGAAGCGCATGGGAATCGAACCCACCCCGGACGCCGAAACCAGCGCCCGACAACGGTTTTGAAGACCGCGGGAGGCACCAGCCCCCGAGCGCTTCCGCCGCGATTCTAGCTGCGCCGGGCGCCGTCAGCGCGCCCCGAAAGTGTCGCACGAGTGCGGGTCGCCGCTCTCGAGCCCGCGCCGGAACCACTCGGCGCGCTGCGCCGACGAGCCGTGGGTGAAGCTCTCCGGCACCACGTAACCCTTCGCCTGCTCCTGCAGCTTGTCGTCGCCGATGGCCGACGCCGCGTTCAGCGCCTCCTCGATGTCGCCGCTCTCCAGGAAGTCGCGCTCCTGCTTGGCATGCGCACCCCAGACGCCGGCGAAGCAGTCGGCCTGCAGCTCCAGCCGCACCGACAGCGCGTTGGCGCCCTCCTCGCCGCTGCGCGCCTGCTGCTCCTCGACCTGCGAGGAGATGCCGAGCAGGTTCTGCACGTGGTGCCCCACCTCGTGCGCGATCACGTAGGCGCGCGCGAAGTCGCCCGGCGCGCCGAAGCGCTGCTCGAGCTCGTTGAAAAACGACATGTCGAGATACACCGTGCTGTCGCGCGAGCAGTAGAACGGGCCGACCGCGGAGGAGGCCTGGCCGCACGCCGATGCCACCGCGTCCGAGAAGAGCACCAGCTTGGGATCCTCGTACTGCCGCCCGGCCTGCGGCAGCACCTGGTGCCAGGTGTCCTCGGTGTCGGCGAGGATCACCGACACGAACTGCGCCTGCGGGTCGTTGGCGGGCGGCGCGCCGCCCTGCTGCTGCCCGACCTCGGCGCTGGGCGCACCCTGCAAGAGCTGGCGTGGGTCGATACCGGTAAACATGGCGATCGCCAGCACCACCAGCGTCGCCAACCCGCCGCCGCCCCCGATCACCAGCCCACGGCTCATCCCCCGCCGGTCCTCGACGTTGCCGCTCGTCCGTCGTCCTTCCCATCGCATGGCTCTGCCCTCCTGCTCGCGCCATGAGAGCACGGAACGTGCCGCTTCGCGGCTTGACGTCGAAAGACCGGCCCGCGGTATCGCAGGCCGGCCCGTTCACCTCGCGATGAGGTGTCGCGATGAGGCGCGCTGCCTAACGCGGCGGGTAGGACGCCGAGTTCTCGCGGGCGTCCGAGAGCACGCGGATGTCGTTGGCGACCAGCGTGCCGCGGACCTGGTCGACGTCGATGGCGACGACGTCGCCGCGCTCGAGGTTCTCGGGACGGTAGCTCTGGTTGCGGAAGGTGACGTGGGTGTCGTTGTCGAAGTAGAGCGTCAGCAGGTCGCCGCCGCGCGCCAGGTTGCGGTCGTAGTACTGCACGCGCTCGAGGGTGACGGTGCGATTCTGGGTGTCGACGCGCTGGACGACGCCGCGTACGTCCTCGTTGCCGACACTGCCGTAGGTGCCGTAGCGGTCGTCCTGCTGCGGATACGGCGAGCGGGCGTAGGGGTCGTTGTTGCCGTAGCGGTCGTTGCCGTTGCGGTCGTTGCCGTAGCGGTCGTTGCTCGAGACGTCGTAGGTGACGTCGATGCGCTCGGCGACCAGGCGGCCGTTGACGTCGCGCACGTCGGCGACCACCTCGTCGCCCGACTCCAGGCTCTCGGGCCGGTAGCTGTTGCCCTGGTAGACGACGCGGGTCTGGTTGTCGCAGTAGACGGTGGCGCGGTTGCCGTTGCCGTAGCCGCCGCCGTAGCTGCCGTTGTTGCCGTTGTTGAGGTAGGTCGAGTTGCTGACGTTGTCGAGGTCGATCCGGCAGTCGCCGCTGCGCGTGTCGACGGTGCGCACGATGCCTTTGATCTGGCTGGGATAGCTGCCGTTCGGTCCGTTGATGATGTCGCCGATGCCGCCGCTGCCGCAGGCGCCGAGGAGCAGCGCGGCAGCCAGCGGGGCGAAGACGCTGGAGATGATGCGGGGTCTCATGGTGGGGAGCTCCTTCCTTCGGGCTCGCAGGGCGGCCCGTGTTCCCAACGCCACAGCAGGATGCGTGCCGGGGGCCGCGGCGCGACGTCGCACCGCGGCTTCACCCACTGGCTCGCGCCGCTTCTCTATGGCTTCTGCCGCGGCTTGCCCTGTGTCTGTCGGAAGGCGCCCGGGCGGTGGGCGTTGAGCCACGCCGCGGCGCCGCGGCCGTGCGGCGTGGCGCTCGCGACCGCTTCGGCGCCGGCCTTCTGCTGCTGCGCCAGCTGGTCGGCCTCGCGCGCGACGCTGCCGCGGCTGGCGGTCACCGCCTGCTGCGCCTGTGCCTGCGCGCTGTCGATGTCGTAGATGTCCTCGAAGAATGCGACGTTGCCGTCGGATCCCGGCATCGCCGTGAAGTAGAGGAGATAGACCGGCACCGGCTGCGGCAGCTTCACGTCGCGCTGCTCGCCGGCATCGATGGCGGCGCGCAGCTGTCCGCCGCCCCACTTCGGGTCGTCCTGCATCAGGTAGTCCGCGAGGTCGAGCGGCCGCTCGACGCGGATGCAGCCGTGGCTGCCGTTGCGGTCGGCCTCGTCGAACAGCGCCTTGGCCGGCGTGTCGTGGAGGTAGATGTCGTACTTGTTGGGGAACATGAACTTCACCTTCCCCAGCGGGTTTTCGGGCCCCGGCCGTTGCCGCACGCTGTCGCGGTTCTCCGTCCACTCCATGTCGTGGCTGTAGAGGTAGCCGGGGTCGCTCGCCATCTTCGGCTGGATCTCCTTGGCGAAGATGCCGGGCGGCACGTTCCAGTAGGGGTTGAGCGTGAGGAAGCGGATGCGGTCGGAGAAGACCGGCGTCTCCCACCCCTCGTCGCCGACGACGACGCGCATCGACATCACCTGCCGCCCTTGCTCTTCGACGTCGAGGTTGTAGCCGGGCAGGTTGACGACCACCGCGCGCTGGCCGAAGTCGTCGGGCACCCAGCGCCAGCGCTCGAGGTTGAGCGCGATCTGGCGCATCCGCGCCAGCACCGGCACGTTGAGCTCCTCCTGCGTCTCCGGACCGAGGCTGCCGTCGACCTCCACCGTGCGCGTCGCCTGGAAGTTGCGCACGCCCTCGGCGAGCTCCTTCGAGTAGGGCGCCTTGCCGCCCGGCGGCACGTTGGCGAGCCCCGGCGGGATGGCGGCGAGGAAGCCCTCGGCCTGGAGCCGCTTCGCCAGCGCCTGCAGGCGGGCGGCGTCGCCCTTCTGGCCCTCCTTGAGCACCGGCCCCTTCGGCACCTCCGGCCAGCCGCCGGCGATGGCGATCTGCCGGTAGCGCTGCATCGCCTGCAGCAGCGCTGCGAACTGCGGGTGCGGCGGGTCGAGCGCGCGCAGCGTGTCGACGAGCTTGCCGCCCTCGAGACCCTTCTGCAGCGTCGCGGGCAGGTCGGCCTTGTCGCGGCGTATCTTCCAGCGGTCGCCCACCGTGTCCGGCGTCACGCGGCCGTCGTGGAGGTCGGACGCGGCGAGAAGCGCCGCCCAGGTGAGGCCCACCTCGACGTCTTCCGGCTTCACGCTCGCGTCGCCCTTCTTCACCGCCTCGAGCGCCTGCTGGAGCTGCTGCGGCCGGTAGTCGGCGGGAGTCAGGCCTTCGGCGTCGAGGCCGGCGAGAAAGTCGACGAGCTGGTTCGCTTCGTCGCGCACCCGGCCGTCGGCGAACCACGCCGGCTGGTTCTGGCGCCGCTGGTAGAACGTGCGCACCTGCTCGCGCAGGCTGCCGCCGTTGGCGGACGTGACGTCGGGCAGTCCGAGCGGGGCTTGCGCGAGTTGCTGCAGATATGCCGGCAGGTCGAGCTCGACCCTGTGCGCGAACGGGTTGAGCGAGCCGACGCCGCCGCCACCGCCCTTCGGCGGGTCGGCCGCGCCGGCGCCCTGGTCGCCGCAGCCCGCGGTAAGAACGGCCACCGCGCCGAGCAGCGCGGCGGCAAGAGTGAGCGCGCGCAGCCGCGAGCCGCGCGCGCAAGTGTTGCCGTGAAAGCGAGTTGGCATTTCCATGCACTCGCGGAGTGCAAGAGCCTTGCCTTACCGGCGTCGCTCAGACCGGCAGCAGCTGGTGCTCGAAGACGTAGCGCGTGATCTCGGAGTTGGTGCGCAACCCCATCTTCGCCAGCAACCGCGCGCGGTACGTCGACACCGTCTTCACCGACAGCTCGAGCTCGGCCGCGATCTCGCTGATGGTGCGGCCGCCGGCGATGCGGCACATCACCTGGAACTCGCGCTCGGAGAGCGTCTCGTGCGGCGGCTCGCGCTCCTGGCGCACGTCGGTGCCGCCGACGAGGCGGTCGGCGACGCGCGCGCTCAGGTAGCGGCGGCCGGAGACGACGGTGCGGATCGCCGCCAGCAACTCGGCGGGATCGCTCGACTTCTCGACGTAGCCCGCCGCGCCGGCCTTGAGGCAGCGCACCGCGTAAGGCTCCTCGGGATGGATGGAGAGCACGAGCACCGGCACGCGCGGGTGCTCGGTGCGCAGCCGGCGCAGCAGGTCGAGGCCGCGCGCGCCCGGCAGGGACAGGTCGAGCACCACGACGTCGGCGCGGCCGGCCTCCACCGCGGCCAGCAGGGCGTCACCATCGGCGACCTCTGCGGCCACCACGAGGTCGCGCTCTTCGGCGAGCAACCCGTGCAGGCCGCGGCGCACGATCGGATGGTCGTCGGCGATGACGACGCTCGTCGTCGCCGGGCCATCGACGCTCGAGGATGCGAGAGGAGCGCTCATGCACGGATGGTAGCGCCGCGGCGTGCGGTGCCGCTATGGCCGTCCACCGACTGGCGATGACAGGTGGTTCCTACGTGGAGCGTAGGGATTGCAGGATCGCGCTCATCGCTAGCTCTCGAGCAGCTGGTGCTCCAGCGCGTAGCGCGTCGCCTCCGCATTGCTGCGGATGCCCAGCTTGTCGAGCATCCGCGAGCGATAGGTGGAGACCGTCTTCACCGACAGCTTCATCTCCGCGGCGATGTCGGTGACCGTGGCGCCCGCGGCGAGCCGCGTCAGCACCTGGTACTCGCGCGTCGACAGCCCCTCGTGCGGGGCGCGGTGCTCGGGCGCCGACTCGCGGAGCAGCGACTCGGCGAGCGCGTCGCTCAAATAGCGGCGGTGGGCGACGACGGTGCGGATGGCGCCCACCAGCTCCTCGCCGGCGCTCTGCTTGTGGACGTAGCCGCGGGCGCCGGCCTTGAGGCAGCGCAGCGCGTACTGCTCCTCGGGATGGATGGAGAGCACGAGGATGGGCAGCTCCGGCCGCTCGCCGTGCAGCTCCTGCAGCAGGTCGACGCCGTGCACGCCGGGCATCGAGAGGTCGAGCACGACGACGTCGAAGCCGTCGGCGTGCACCTGCGCACGCGCTTCCTCGGCGCTCGACGCCTCGCCGCCGACGCTCATGTCGGGCTCGTCCTCGACGATCTGGCGCAGGCCGCGGCGCACCACCGGGTGGTCGTCGGCGATGAGCACGCGGATCACGACGGCCCCTCGCTGTCGGACGACTTGGCGGACGGCTCGTCGAGCACCTCGGCAGCCTCCGGCGGCTGCTCGACCGGCAGCCGCGCGTGCACCCGCGTGCCGCCGCGCGACCGGCGCCGCACGCTGAGCTCGCCGCCGCGGGCGCGGGCGCGCTCGCGCATGCCGAGGATGCCGAGCGACTGCGGCGCCCGCAGCGCCTCGCGCGGCACGCCCTTGCCGTCGTCGACGACGTCGATGGTGAGGACGTGGTCGTGCAGGCTCACCCTCACCGCGGCGCAGCTCGCCTCGGCGTGGCGCGCGACGTTGGTGAGCGCCTCCTGCACGATGCGGTAGGCGGCGGTGTCCTGCGCGCCGGGCACGGCCATCCCGGCGAGGTCGCAGCGCAGCTCGCAGGCGATGCTGGTGCGCGAGCGGAAGTCGTCCACCAGCCACTCGATGGCGGTCTCCAGCCCGAGGTCGTCGAGCGCCGGCGGCCGCAGCTGGCGCGCGATGTGGCGCATGGCGCCGAGCGTCTGCTCGACGAGCTCGGCGATGCCGGCGAGCCGCTCGCGAAGCTGGTCGCCGCCGAGTTGGCCGTTGCCCGCCGCGGCGCGCCGCCGCAGCGAGCCGACGTCGAGCTTGAGCCCGGTGAGCATCTGGCCCAGCTCGTCGTGCACGTCGCGCGAGATGCGCCGCTGCTCCTGTTCGCGCACCACCTGCAGGTGAGCGGTGAGGCGGCGGAGCTGCTCGACGAGCCGGCTCTGGTCCTGTTCGCTCTTCTCGGCGCGCCTCTGCGCCGCGCGCAGCTCGCTGAGGTCGACGACCAGCGCCACGACGCCGGTGACCTCGCCGTCGCCGCCGAGCAGCGGCGCCAGGGTGACGTGGCCGGGCATCTCCCGGCCGTCGCGCCGCCGCAGCCGCAGCTCGCCCGTCCACCGCCGGCCGTCGAGGAAGAGGCGGTCGAGCACGTCGGCGACCTGGCGGGCGATCGCCGGCGCGAAGGCGAGCTGCAGGAGAGGACTGCCGACGGCTTCGGCGGCGCTCCGACCGAAGAGCCGCTCCGCGGCCGGGTTCCACGAGGTGACGATGCCGGCGGGATCGCTGGCGATCACCGCCTCGCCGACGGCGTCGAGGAGCTGGCCATGGAGGCGCAGCCGTTCCTCCAGCAGCCGCTGCAGCGTGACGTCGACGACGAGGCCGGAAGTCTGCCGCCACTTTCGGACGGTGAGGACGCGGCCGCGGTCCTGCACCCACACCACCGTGCCGTCTTCGCGGCAGACGCGGTACTCGAGGACCCAGCTCGAGCCGCTCGGGCTGGCGAGCGCCGCGGCCACCTCCCCGCGGTCGTCGGGATGGATGCGCTCGAGCCACAGCCACGGTTCGTCGCGCAGGCGGCGCTCGCGGACGCCCCACAGCACCTCGAAGGCGCGGTCGACGAAGGCGATCGGGCGGTCGGCGCCGACGAAGAGATAGCGCGCGGCGATCGCCTCACCGTTGGCCGGCGGCATGTGCAAGCGGGGGGGGGGGGAACAACTCGCCCACGTGCGATTCCCGGGGGCCGCCGGAGCGCTCTCCGGCTGGGTTGCAAAGACGCGATCTACTGGTGCGCCGACGGCTGCGGCTCCGCCATCGCGCGCGTCTGCCGGAGCGCTTCGTTCGCCAGCCGCTGCCGCTCGGCATCGGTGGCCGCCTGCCGCGCCTGGTCCCAGGTCTGCTGCACCTGCCGCGCCTGATTGTTCAGATTGTCGTTCAGGGTCGCGCCGGTGTTGTTGGCGGGCGCCGCGGCGGGCGCTGACGGGTGCCAGGCGTTCGACTCCTCGAAGCTGCGCCGCTTGGGCTTCCTCACCTCGGCCGCCGGCGCCGCCGGCTGGCAGGCGGCGAGGAGCACCACGGCGACGGTCCCGGCGAGCAGCACGCGCGGCAAGTGACGCAAGGCGTGAGCCATCCTGGCCACGGCGTCAGCATACCTCGACTTGGCGCCCAGACTGCCCGAAGGCGTAGGATCGACGCGGACATCGGAAGGAGAAGTCCTTGCCAAGCCGCGACATCATCGTCATCGGCGCCTCCGCCGACGGTGTCCAGATGCTGCAGGAGCTCGTGCGACCCTTGCCGGCGGACCTTCCCGCCGCGCTCTTCGTCGTCCTCCACGTCGGCGCCGGCGGCGCCCTGGTGTTGCCGACCATCCTCAGCCGCGCCGGAAAGCTTGCCGCCGACCTCGCGCGCGACGGCGAGAAGGTGCGTCACGGCCGCATCTACGTCGCTCCCGCCGACTTCCACCTGCTGCTCGGCCCGCGCGGCATCCGCGTGACGCACGGCCCGCGCGAGAACGGTTTCCGCCCCGCCATCGACCCGCTGTTCCGTTCGGCGGCGCGCACCTACGGCCGGCGGGTCGTCGGCGTCGTGCTCTCGGGGATGCTCGACGACGGCGCCTTCGGCCTGCGCGAGATCGTCGACCGTGGCGGAGTGGGCCTCGTGCAGGACCCGTTCGAAGCCACCTATCCCGACATGCCGCGCGCGGCGCTGCGGCGCGCACCGACCGCCAGGCCGCTGGCGGTGGCGGCGATCGCGGCCGAGCTGATCCATCTCGCCAACGGCGCCGGCACAGCGCGGAGAGCCAACATGACTCCCGAACCCGATCCCATCGAAGAGACCGGCTCGCGTCTCGAGACGGAAGACCCGGAGAAGATCGGCACGCCCACCGTCTACACCTGCCCGGACTGCGGCGGCACTCTCATGGAGCTCGTCGAAGGCGAGCTCGTGCGCTACCGCTGCCACGTCGGCCATGCCTACACGCCGCTGACTCTGCTCAACGGCCAGCGCGAGCAGATCGAGGATGCGCTGTGGAACGCCCTGCGCGCGCCCGAGGAGAGCGCCGCGCTGCGCCGCCGGTCCGCCGACCGCGCGCTCGAAGGCGGCCTCTCGGCTCTGGCGAATGCCTATGACCACCAGGCGAGCGACCTGATCGAGCGGGCGCACACCATCCGCCGCGTGCTCGAGCAGCCGATCGAGCACCTCGCCGACGAAGCGCGAGTCAGCGCCGGCGAGGGCGGTGAAGCATGAGCCCGCGGCGGGGAGCCAAGGCGGCAGCGACCAGGCCCCGCGGCCGCCGACACGAAAAGACGCCGGTGAGCAAGCGGCGCCGCCGCGACGAGCCGGCGAGCGCCGCTGAGGCTGGGCCCGTCATCGTCGGCATCGGCGCCTCGGCCGGCGGCTTCGACGCGCTCAGCCGCCTGCTGCCGCAGCTCCCCGCCGAGGGCCTCGCCTACGTCATCGTCCAGCACCTCGCGCCCGACCAGACGGAGCGCTTCCTCCACACGCTGCGCGAGCACAGCCGGCGCTCGATCGAGCTGGTGCGTCCGGGGCTGCGGCCGGAGGCGGGCTGCGTCTACCTGGCGCCGGCCCACACGCTCGTCCAGCTCGCCAACGGCCGCTTCCTGCTCGCCAAGCGCAGCGAACCGCCGCGGCCGTTGCTGCCCATCGACTACTTCCTCTTCTCGCTCGCCAACGGTCCCGACGGACCGGGCATCGGCGTGGCGCTCTCCGGCATGGGTTCGGACGGCGTGGCCGGCCTGCGCGAGATCAAGGCGGCGGGCGGCGTCGTCATCGCCCAGGAACCCAGCAGCGCCGAGTACCAGCCGATGCCGCGCGCCGTCATCGACGCGGGGCTCGCCGACCTGGTGCTGACGCCCGAGCAGATCGCTGCCGAGCTGCCAAGCCTGGCCGAGCGGCTCGCCCTGCGCGGCCCCCACCTCCGTCCTCCGGACGACGGCGCGGAAATGCCCGAGAACAGCCTGGGCGAGGTCTTCGAACGGCTGCGCGCCTTCTCCGGCGTCGACTTCTCGAGCTACAAGCTGGGCACCGTCCGCCGTCGCCTGCAGCGCCGCATGGTGCTCAACAAGCTGGAGTCGCTCGACGGCTACGTGCGGCTGCTCGCCGACAAGCCCGACGAGCTCAAGGAGCTCTACCAGGACCTGCTCATCAACGTCACCCGCTTCTTCCGCGATCCCGATTCGTTCACGGCACTGCAGGACGAGGTCTTCCCCAAGCTGTTCGCCGACCGGCGCCACGACGACCCGGTGCGCGTCTGGGTGCCCGGCTGCTCCACCGGCGAGGAGGCCTACTCGACCGCCATCGCGCTGTTCGAGCACCTCGGCGAGCGGGCCTCCAGCTACCAGGTGCAGATCTTCGCCACCGACCTCTCGGAGTCGGCGGTGGGAGTGGCGCGCGCCGGTCTCTACCCGGACGGCATCCGCGAGCAGATCTCGGCGGAACGCCTGCAGCGCTTCTTCACCCCGACCGACGGCGGCTTCCGCGTCGCCAAGGCGGTGCGCGACCTCTGCGTCTTCACGCGACACGACTTGACGCGCGATCCCCCGTTCTCGCACCTCGACCTCGTCATGTGCCGCAACGTGCTCATCTACCTGGGGACGACGCTGCAGAAGCGGGTGATCTCGGTCCTCCACTACGCGCTCAAGCCGGACGGCTTCCTGGTGCTCGGCGCGGCCGAGAGCGTCGGCTCGCGCGGCGACCTCTTCCGTCTCGTCGACAAGCGGCACAGCATCTACGTCAAGAAGCACGACGCGGCGCGCGGCACGCTCACCCTGCCCCGCCCCTATCCCGGCGTCGACAGCGCCCTAGGCCGTGGCCGGCCGTCCTCGCCGCTCGACGCGGTGTCCGGCCAGGTCGACCGCCTGCTGCTCGAGCGCTTCGCGCCCGCGGCGGTGATCGTCGACTCCCAGCTCAACATCCTGCAGACCCGCGGCCAGACCGGCCACTTTCTCGAGCTTGCCGCCGGCGAGGCCAACCTCAACCTGCTGCGCATGGCGCGTGAAGGCCTCGCCTATGCGCTGCGCAGCGCTCTTCACGAGGCGCGGCAGGGCGATCGTGCGATCCGCAAGGAAGGGCTCAGCGTGCGCTTCAACGGCGATCACCAGCGAGTCAACCTCGAGGTCGTGCCGTTCGGGACCGGGGCCGCCGAGAACCGTCATTTCCTGGTGCTGTTCGAGGAAGCGGCGACGGCGCCGGCGAGCGGGAAGTCGAGCGCGAAAGCGGCCGGGAGGTCGAGTGGGACAGCGGGCAGCGGCCGCAAGGTGAAGGGCGGCACGGCGAAGCGCGCGACGGCGGCCGAGGAACTGCCGCCGGCGCAGATGCAGGAGCTGCAGGACGAGCTGGCGGGCACCCGCACCTACCTGCAGTCGATGATCCAGGACCTCGAGGCCGCCAACGAAGAGCTGCAGTCGGCCAACGAGGAGATCCTGTCGAGCAACGAAGAGCTGCAGTCGACCAACGAGGAGCTCGACACCGCCAAGGAGGAGCTGCAGTCCACCAACGAGGAGCTGCACACGCTCAACGAGGAGCTGCTGGTGCGCAACGACGAGCTGGCGCGGGCCAACAGCGACCTCACCAACCTGCTCGGCAGCATGCAGATGGCGGTGGTGATGGTGGACAACGACCTGCGCATCCGCCGCTTCACGCCCGCCGCCGAAAAGCTGCTCAACCTAATCCCCGGCGACGTCGGACGCCCCATCGGCCACATCAAGCCCAACGTCGACTGCCCCGACCTCGAAGACCTCATCCGCCGCGTCATCACCGAGACGACGGCGGTGGAGCGCGAGGTGCGCGGTCCCGACCAGAGCTGGTACGAGCTGCGCGTGCGCTCCTACAAGAACCACGAGAACCGCATCGACGGCGCCGTGCTGTCGCTGCTCGACATCGAGCAGAGCAAGGCGCACCAGCGCGAGGCCACCGACGCCCGCCGGCTCGCCGACGAGGTGCTGCAGGCCATCGACACGCCGCTGGCGCTGATCGACGCCGAGGGCCGGCTGCGCTCGGCCAACCACCCGTTCGCCCGCCTGCTCGGCCTGCGCGACGTCGACGCCATCGGCCGGCGCTTCGAGGAGCTGGCGCCCGAGCAGTGGAACGGCGGCGAGCTGCGCGACCTGCTCGCCAAGCACGGGCGGCGGCAGACGCCGGCGATCGCCATCCCCGGCGACGGCGGCGGCGCGCCGGCGCGGCGGCTGGTGGCACGCCGCATCGAGATCGAGGGCGAGGAGGCCGTCCTGCTCTCGGTGGTCGATGCCTAGCCCGACGCGCGCCGAGCTCCTCGCCCGGCTGCGCGACCTCGAGGCGCAGGCGGCGAGGAACGAGCAGCTCCTGCTCGACCTCGAGGTGCACCGCGAGGAGGTGCGGATGCAGAACGAGCGCCTGCGCGAGGCGCAGCAGGTGCTCGCCGAGTCGCGCGACCGCTACGCCGACCTCTACGACTTCGCGCCGCTCGGCTGTCTCACCTTCGACCCCTTCGGCGTCATCCTCGAGCTCAACCTGACGGCGGCGACGATGCTGGGCCGCCCGCGCGGTGAGCTGCTGGGGCTGCCCTTCGTGCACTGCCTGCCGAGGCCGCAGCGCATGGCTTTCCTCGACCACATGCGGCGCTCGCGCTCGCAGAGAGAGACGAGCAGCGAGCTCGAGCTGCAGCGGCCCGACGGCGCGCCGGTGCCGGTCGAGCTGTTCACCCGTGCCGTCGAGCACGGCGGGCGGGTGGAGCTGCTCACCGCCATGACCGACCTCTCGGAGCGCCAGCGCAGCCGCTCGGAGCGCGACCGCCTGCTCTTCGAGCGCGAGCGCGAGCGGGCGGCGAGCGAGGCGAAGGGCCGCTTCCTCGCCATCCTCTCGCACGAGCTGCGCACGCCGCTGACGCCGATCCTCGCCACCGTCAGCGCCATGCAGCGCGAGGACAAGGTGCCGGCGGAGCTGCAGCCGTCGGTGGCGATGATCCGCCGCAACGTCGAGCTCGAGGCGCGGTTGATCGACGACCTGCTCGACCTGACGCGGATCGAGCACGGCAAGCTCAGCCTGGTGCAGGAGAACGTCGACGTGCACGAGGTGCTGCGCCGGGTGGTGGCCAACGCGCGCACGCTGCCCGCCGCGGCGGAGCTGCGCATCGAGCTCGACGCCGCCGCCGAGCGCCACTACGCGCTGGGCGATCCGGCGCGGCTGCAGCAGGTGTTCGCCAACCTGGTCGGCAACGCCGTCAAGTTCACCCCGCCCGGCGGCTCGATCGAGGTCTCCACCACCGACCACGGCGAGGAGGAGATGGAAGTGAGGATCGCCGACTCGGGCGTCGGCATCGCGCCCGAGGCGGCGGCGGCCCTCTTCGAGCCGTTCGCGCACTACGGCAGCGAGCCGGGCGGCCGGCAAGGCGGCCTCGGGCTGGGTCTCGCCATCGCCAAGGGCCTCGCCGAAGCGCACGGCGGCCGCATCGCCATGAGCAGCCCGGGCCGCGGCGGCGGCGCCACCTTCACGGTGCGACTGCCGGCGTGGAAGCGGCGGCGGGCGACGCCGTCGCGGCCCGACATGCCGGCGGCGCGACCGCTGCCGCCCCCGAGCGAGCGCCTGCCGGTGCTGCTCGTCGAGGACCACGCCGACAGCGCCGAGGCCCTCAAGGCGCTGCTCGACCTTGCGGGTTGCGACGTCACCGTCGCCGGCTCGGTGCATGCCGCGGTCGTCGCCGTCACCGACCAGCACCGCCTGCTGATCAGCGACCTGGCGCTGCCCGACGGCAGCGGGCGCGACCTGCTGCGGCAGCTGCGCGAGCAGGGGCGGCAGCTCGACGCCATCGTCCTCTCCGGCTTCGGCACCGACGAGGACGTCAAGAAGAGCCTCGACGCCGGCTTCCGCGAGCACCTCACCAAGCCGGTCGACGTCGAGAAGCTGATGGCCGCCGTGCGGCGCTTGGCAACGCACGGCAATTGACCGCCGACCACTCGGCCACGAACTGGGCGAAGATCGCGGCGCCGTGGAGACGCTGCCGCCCGTTCTCTATGCCGCCGCGCTGATCGCCGCCGGCTTCGTCGCCAGCACTATCAACTCGATCGCCGGCGGCGGCACCAACGTGTCGTTCCCGGCGCTGCTCTGGCTGGGGCTGCCGCCGGTCGCCGCCAACGCCACCTCGGCGGTGTCGCTGTGGCCGGGGAGCTTCGCCGGCGTGTGGGGGTTCCGCGGCGCGCTGCGGCGGGCGCGGCGCGAATGGCTGTGGCTGCTGGTGCCGTCGGTGATCGGCGGCGCCGTGGGCGCGCTGCTCGTGGTGACTCTGCCCTCGCGCGTCTTCGCCGGCGTCGTGCCCTGGCTGGTGCTCGGCTCGACGCTGCTCTTCGCGATCAACACGGTCCGCCGCCAGCGGCTGGGCGAGCGCGCCGCGGCGCCGGTAACGGTGGGACGTCGCTCGCTGCTCCTCGGCGCGCTCGTCCAACTCGCGATCGCCGTCTACGGCGGCTACTTCGGCGCCGGTATCGGCATCCTCATGCTCGCCTCGCTCGGGCTGTCGGGAGTCGACGACCTCGCCGTCGCCAACGGCTTGAAGAACCTCTTCGCCGCCGCCATCAACGGCGCCGCCATTGTCTATTTCGTCATCACCGGCGCCGTCCACTGGAGCACCGTGCCGCTGATGGCGCTCGGCGCCGTCGCCGGCGGCTGGACCGGCGCCCGCATCGCCCAACGGCTGCCGCCGCTGGTGATGCGCTGGACGATCGTCGCCATCGGCCTGGCTATGACTGCGGCGACGTTCGCGGCGGTGCGCTGAGCGCGAACGGCGACGGCAGCCCGGCGGCGAAGAGCCCGCGGCCGAGCAGCGGATAGAGCGCCAGCTTCCACGCCGCCGGCGCGTAGAGGAAGCGCAGCGCCGCGTGCGCGTCGGTGCGGCCGAGCCAGCGGCAGAGCCCGCGATAGCCGCGGTCGCCGAGCCGCGAGTAGAACCAGCGCATCACCGCCCCGGCGCGCATCGGCCGGCCGATGCGGCGGCGCCAGGCGCGGTCGTAATCCTCGGGCCGGCCGGCGAGCAGCGCGCGCGCCGCGAAGTGGCCGGAGAGGATGGCGTTGCGGATGCCGAACCCCCACAGCGGGTCCTGGAAGCCGGCGGCCTCGCCGGCGAGCAGCACGTTGCCGCGCCGCGCCGTCTTCGGCAGCGCCAGGTTGCCGGCACCGCCGAAGGGCCGCGGGTTGCGCATGCGCATGCCGGCGACGCGGGTGAAGAGGTCGCGCGCCCGCTCGAGGAAGCCGCGCACCTCGCGGAAGCGGTCGAACATGCACACCGACAGCGTGCCGAAGCCGCCTTGCACGAGCAGGTAGGCGTAGCCGCCGGGCGCCACGTCCTTGCCGAGCGCCGCCCAGGCGCCGTCTTCCATGTCGGTGTCGAAGAGCAGGCCCACCGCCACCGCGTCGCCGCGGCGCGGCCCGTGGCTCATCACGCCGCCGTTGGGCAGCGCGTCGACGGCGTGGCCGAAGCGGATCTCGACGCCGGCCGCCTCGGCCTGCGCGCGCAGCGCGCGGTCGAGCGTGCCCTCGCCGGGACCGCGGCGCACGAGGTAGTAGAACGGGCGCGCCGTGCGCGAATCGACGACGTGCAGGCGCTCGTCGGGATCGATGCACACCTGGCGGTCGAAGGGCGCGCGCGGGAAGGTGGGCGCCACGCCGGCCGCGGCGAGCTCGTCGAGCACGTCCTCCTCGGTGCTCCAGTTCTCGAGCCCCTGGAAGTCGCCGTGGAAGCGCGTGCCCACCTGGCTGGCGCGCTCGTAGACGACGACGCGCGCGCCGCCTCGCGCCGCGGTGATGGCGGCGGCGAGCCCGGCCGGGCCCGCTCCCGCGATCTCGATCGTGGAGTCGTCGTGTCTCATGCGCGGCCGCTGAGGATACGCCGAGCGCGCGCCCGCGGATGACCGCCGGCCGCCGCCGCTGTGCCGCCAGCGCTCAGGAGCGCCGCATCCACGCCGCGCCGAGAGCCGCCAGCAGCACGCCGAGCACCAGCAGGCCTCGCCAGTCGAGCGCCGGGATGGGGTCGACCGGTGAGCCGCCGTCTCCCCCGCCGCCGTCGGGCGCCGAGACGGTGGTCCCCGTTGTCGCTACCGTGTCGCCGGGGTTCGGGTCGGTGACGCCCTGCGCCACGGTGACGCTCGCGGTGTTGGAGATCACCGTAGCGTCCGGCGTCGCCGGATCGACCTTGACGACGAGGGTGAACACGGAGTTGCCGAGCGGCGCGCTGCCGTGCGTGCAGGTCACCTGGCCGCCGCTGCCCACGTTCGGGGTGACGCACGACCAGCCGGCCGGAGCGCTCAGCGATACGAACGTGGTGCCGGCGGGCAGCGTGTCGTCGAGCTGGGTCTGCCCGGAGTTGCTCGGGCCGGCGTTGGAGAAGGTGATGGTGTAGGTGATGTTGGCGCCCGGCTCGACGGGATTGGGCGAGTCGGTCTTGGCGAGCGAGATGTCGGCGACCGGCGCTCCGATCGTCGTCGTGTCGTTGAACGCTCCACCGGAAGGATTGTCCGTCGGCGTCGACGAAAGGACGAGCCCCTGATTCAGGATGCTGCCGACGGCGCCCGGATCGACCTTGACGACGAACGTGATCGCGTAATCGCCGGGCGGCAGGTTGGGGTGCGTGCACTGCACCTGACCGGTGCCGCCGACCGGCGGCGTGTTGGCGCACGACCAGCCGGCGGGCGCGGTGATGGAGACGAACGTCGTCTCGAGCGGCGTCGACTCGGTCATCACGGTGTTGACGGCGTTGCTGGGCCCGGCGTTGTGGATGTTGATGGCGTAGGTCAGGTTCGTTCCCGGCGTCACCGGGTTGGGTGTCCCGTCTTGGTGCCCGTGAAATTCGCGATCGGGCCGCCCGCGATCCGCGCGGCGCTCGCCGCGCCGGCCGGGCCTCCCGCCGCGAGCAGGAAGATGACCGGCACCGCGCGGAGCAGGCGCGCTGGATGGAGCATGGGCAACATGCTACGCCCAAATGCGCGTTGCGGCGCCGCGATCGAGAGGAAACCGGGCGCGCCGAAGCGCGCCTGGCCACTTCTACTCGACCGTGATCTCGATCAGCTCGACCGGCGTCGAGGTGCCGGCGATGGCGGTGTTGTTGGTGGTGTTGGAGTCCGCCACCGAGCTCACCGTCGCGGTGTTCGAGATCGGGCCCGGCGGCGTCGCCGGCGGGACCTGCGCGACCAGCGTGAAGACCACGTTGCCGACGGCCATCGACGGGTTGGTGCAGCTCACCGTGCCGTTGGTGCCCACCGGCGGCGTGTTGCAGGTCCAGCCCGCCTGCGGCGACAGCGAGACGAAGGTGAGCGGCGACGGCAGCGGGTCGTTCCACAGCGCGTTGATCGCCGCGTTGGGGCCGTTGTTGGTGATGGTGATGGTGAAGGTCACGTTGGTGCCCGCCGGCACCGGATCGGGGCTCGCCGTCTTGCCGATCGCCAGGTCGGTGACCGGGAAGAGGCCGGTGAGCACCGGATCGTGGTCGGAGGCGCGGAACACCGACGCCGGCTGGAAGACGACGCGCGGCGGCACCAGCGCCGAGCCGTCGGGCTTCTCCTCGAAGTTGGCCTCGCCGGGGCTGTCGAAGACCTCGTCGTTGTAGTCGAAGAGCGGCACCTCGTCGGCGTTGATGTGCCACGGGCCGACGCCGGCGACCTGTGGGAAGAGCGTGGCGTTGGCGAAGGAGTAGTCGAGGTGGCCGAGCTGGCCGTCGAAGAGGTACGAGTACGCCGAGGCGCCGAGCAGCGCCTCCTCGACGTCGGTGTAGCCGCCGGCGGCGAGCGTGGTCACCGGGTCTTCCTGCGCGTAGGCGTTGAAGTCGCCGACCAGCAGCACGTCGGGATCGCCGGCCGCCGGCACCACCGTGCCGCTGACCCAGGTGAGGAGGCGGTTGGCCTGCGCCGTGCGCGTGGCGTTGAAGCAGCCCTGGCCGTCGAACTGGTCGGCGTCGCCGCCGGTGCCCGGGCAGCCCTTCGACTTGAAGTGGTTGGCGACGATGGTGAAGCGCTGGCCGAACGCCGGGTTGGTGACGTCGGAGACGTCGAAGGTCTGCGCCGTCGGCGGCCGGTTGTGCACCGGATCGAGGTCGACGAGCGGCGAGCCGACGGGCGACAGCACGCCGGTGCGGTAGATGAGGGCCACACGGATCGCGTCCGTGCCGAGGGTATCGCCGGTGTCGACGAACGCATAGGGATGCGCGCCGCCGCACATCGCATTGACGGCACCCAGCAGGTCATTGATCGTCGTGGTGTACGTCGGGAACCTGGTGTTCTCGAGCTCCATCAGGCCGACGACGTCGGCGTTGAGGCCGCAGATGACGCGCGCGGCGCGGTCGCGCTGGCGATTGAGCTCGGCGGTGCTGTCAGCGCCCCGACAGTCGAGCGTCCCTGGCGCCGGCGAACCGGGCGTCCCGCCAGGTCCGCAGGGGCCGCTGCTGGAGCTCGCCGTGGTGTCGATGGTCGTGAAGTAGTTGAGCAGGTTCATTCCGGCCGTCTTGATCGCGCCGCCCAGCGCCGGCGCGGTCGCCGGCCGCGAGTTGTTGACGGTGAAGGTCGCCGGGTTGGCGGCCGTCGGCCGGATGCGCCAGGCGTCGTTGCCCGAGACGCCGTTGAACGACCAGTGCAGCACGCCGGTCAATCCGTTGACCAAGTCGCCGCCGCGGAAGAAGTCGGTGCCCTGCGAGCCCACCGAGAAGCCGCCGTTGGCCCGCGGGTAGAAGACCGACTGCAGGCCGTCCGCCGGCCCGCCGAACGCCGGCAGGTAGGGGTTCTGGCGATCGTTGGTGTCGTCGAGGATCACCCTGCGGCGGGCAAGGGTGTCCGCGTACGTCGAGTTGCCGGGGACGCTCGGCGTCCCCTGCTCGGTGAACTGCCGCGGGCGGCCGCCCTCGTAGAGGACGATCTGGCCGAAGCGGGCGAGCTCGAAGTACTCCGCCACCGACAGCGAGTCGACGAAGGTGACCTTCATGCCTTCCTTCGGCTCGTAGAAGTCGTCGATGATGCCGACCACCGGCAGGTCGATCGTCGCCGGCGTCACCTCGGCGAGGTGGTTGCCGGCGTCGGTCACCACCACCGAAGCCTGCGTGCTCGGCGTCAGCTCGGTCATGTTGAAGAACTCGGAGACGGTGCCCTGCACCTGCACGCGCTGGCCCTCGGCCACCGCCGTCGTGCAGCTGGTGCAGAAGACGAAGATGCCCTCGGAGGTGTTGGGGTCGGCGTCCCAATCGGCGTCCTCCTCCTCGAGGAAGAAGCCCTGCAGCTCGCTCGACGCCTGGAAGTCGGCGACGACGACGCCTTCGACCTTCACCACCGTCGCCGGCGGGATGGGCGTCGCGGCGCCGTTGCCCTGCAGGTCGTGGATCTTGCTCAGCGTCACGTCGTCGTTGGTGATCGTGCCCTGGCCTTGCGTATCGCCGGCGGTGGCGCCGGTGATGTTGGTGACGTTGACGAAGAAGGTCTCGTTGTTCTCGGCGGTGAGGTCGCGGTTCACCGTGACGTTGAAGTTGTAGGGGCCCGTCGAGCCCATCGGGATCGATTGGCCGGTGAGAGTCTGCGCGACGTAGTCGCTGGGCGCGGTGGCACCGGTCGGCCCCACCGGACCGTCGGCGGTGGCGATGTCGAAGGTGACGCCGCCGGCTCCGGCGGGAGTGTTGAGCGTCACCGCGAAGGTGAAGGTGGTGGTGCCCGGCGGGTCGCCTTCGTCGAGGGTGACGTCGCTGATGCTCAGAGTCGGCAGGACCGCGGCGACCTTCGGAGTCGCCGAGAAGTTGTCGACCGCCAGGCCGTGGTCGTTGCCGGCATCGTTGGGATCGCGCCAGCGCAGCCACACTTCCTGGCCGGGAGCGATGGCGAGCAGGATGCTGCTCGACTTGGCGGTGCGGTTGGCGGCCTGGTTGCCGTCGACCGCCGCGCCGGTCGTCGTGTTGACGAAGGTCGGGCTCGTGAAGTCGAGGGCGGAGACGCTCGTCCAGCCCGTGGCGGGAGTGTTGGCGTCGGTGATGACGCCGGCGTTGGCGATCTGGTACTCGAAGAAGGTGGTCTGCGCGACCGGGATCGTCGCGCCGCCGTCGCGCCACTGCTCGCCATCGTAGCTGACGTCGAGCTGGGTCACGGTGACACCGGTGTTGTTGACCAGGCGGACCGCGTTGTAGATGTTGACTGGCGTGCCGGAGGACACCGAGCCGAGCGCGCGCTCGGTGAGCGGGTTGACGCTGGCGATGCCCCAGCTATAGACCGCGCCGGTGTTGCTGCCGCCGGAGTCGGCGCGATAGGTGGTGGGGTTGGTCGGCGTCGCCGAGAACTGCGAGTACCAGCCCGTCAGGGTCGTGTTGTCGGTCCAGGTGTTCGCCGTGCCGCTGGTGGCGAGGGAGTCGAAATTCTGGGTCACCGGATTCCCGAGCGTCGTCATCGAGACCTGCGCTCGGGCGGCCGAGGCGGCGAGGAGGAGAGCGGAAGCCAGACCCACCAGGACGAAGTTGCGGCGCATCGGGACGCTCCTAGAAGACATGGGACGCTCCTTGGGGAGACGGGTGTTGGGCTGATCTCAGGTGATGGAAGCCTGGGAATCTTACCGTCCCGCCGCCGGGATGCAAGGCGAGTTTCGGTAGGATGCGCGCCACCGCATGCCGAAGCACGTCGCCCTCGTCGGCGCCGACCTCTTCTCCGCCTACCATGACCTCGCGCGCGGCCTCAAGCAGGCCGGCGCGCTGGTCACCGGCATCGGCGCCACGGGCTCGACGCAGGCGCTGCCGCCGGGCCTCAAGCCCTGGCTCGATGCGTGGGAGCCGGTGGGCAACCTGCTCGACCCGGCGAGCATCGCCGAGGCGGCGCGGCGCGCGTCGCGCCGGCGCGGGCTCGACCGCATCGAGACCGGCGACGAAAACCTCGTCGTGCCCACCGCCGAGGCGCGCGCCGCGCTCGGGCTGCCCGGCCTCTCGGTGCGCACCGCCCTCCTCTGCCGTGACAAGCCGGCGATGAAGGAGGCGCTGCGCGCCGCGGGCCTGCCCTGCGCCGAGTCGACCGCCGCGTCATCGCCGGGCGAGCTCGAGGCCTTCGCGGAGCGCGTCGGCTACCCGCTGGCGCTCAAGCCGCGCGCCGGCTTGGGCGGCATCGGCGCGCGCCGCGTCGAAGGCCGCGCCGACCTCGTCGCCGCCGCCCGCGCCCTCGGCGTCGGCGGCGGGCGGTCAGTCGCCGTTGAAGAGTGGATCGAAGGGCACGAGGGCTTCTACGACACCGTCACCATCGCCGGCCAGGCGGCGCACGAGTTCATCGCCCACTATTACCCGCCCGTGCTGCAGGCGCTCGCCGACCGCCGTGTCTCGCCGCAGATCGCCTCGACCAACCGCGTCGAGCTCCAGAGCTACAGCGAGCTGCGGGAGGTCGGCCGCAAGGTGATCGCCGCGCTCGGCATCGACACCGCGGCGACGCACATGGAATGGTTCTTCGGCCCCAAGGGCCTCAAGGTGTCGGAGATCGGCGCCCGCCCCGCCGGCGAGCGCATCTGGGACCTCTACTGCGTCGGCAACGACCTCGACCTCTGGCGCGAGTGGGCGATGGGGATCGTCCACGGCCGCATCGGGGCGCGGCCCAGCCGCCGCCTCGCCACCGGCTCGGTGCAGGTGCGCCCCGACCGCGACGGCACGATCGCCGGCTACGAAGGGCTCCACGACGTGCTCGCCGCCGTCAAACCGTTTGCGTGGCAGCACCGGCTGCCCAAGCCGGGCACGCCCACCGACCCGGTCTACAAGGGTTACCTCAACAACGTCTGGTTCCGCCTCAGCCACCCCGACTACGACGAGCTGCGCCGGCTGATGGACTTCGTCGGCAGCCGGCTCAAAGTGCGGGCGGCCTGACAACGAGCGAAACCACCGGCAAGCGCGCCGCCAGCCGTCAGCGCGGCCGTTCCGGGTAGATGCCGCGCGCGCAGATGTAGTAGCGAAATCCCGCCGGCGCGTCCAGCTTGGGCAGCGCGAAGTTGCCCCGGGTGTAGTCGCCTCCGTAAGTACTGCCGATCAACGAGAGGAGGACCCGGCTCTCGGTGGTGTCGATCTTCATCAGGCGGCCGTCGCAGGGGAACCAGCCGTCGTGCTCGGAGCCGGCGACGTTGACGTCGACCAGGCGGATCGCGCCCGAGTACGATTCCGGCAGCGCGCGCTCGCCGGTCTTGGCGACGAGACAATCCGCCTGCGGCAGCGCCGGCACCGGCGCGCCGCACCGCTGCCAGTCGCCGGCGACGAAGTCGCTCTTGAGAAAGAACCTCCCCACCTCGCCGATGCAGCGTGGACGGCTCGAGTACGAAGGGTCCGGCCAGAACCCGTACACGGCGACGCAGTGGCGCATGCCCGGCACCGGATCGTCATAGGCGGGAAGCCGGAACTCGGTGTAGTCGCCGGCGCTGAAGCGGCCGCCGAGCAGATGCGCCAGCGTCTCCTTGTCGGGGTCCTTCGTCGCCGAGTGCAGCGTGCCGTCACAGGCGATCCAACCGCGCGGGTTGAAGTTGAAGGGGAAGAGGACGACCTCTCCGATGACGGTATCCATGGCGGCTCCTTGTCGGCGGGACGCCGCATCCTAACGCAGAGCGCCGCCGCGGGCGCGCGCAACCAGCCGCTGCAGTGAGCTGCGGACGCTACGCTGCAGCAGGGCGCCTGGCGCGCAGGCGCCAGGCGCCGATCGCGGCGCACAACGCGGCGAGAGCGAGCAGCCCACGCCAGTCCAGCGCCGGGATGGCCGGCACCGGCGCCGGGCCGCCGGCGACCTGGAAGCTGGTCGGGTCGTCCGAAGGTTGCGTGCTCGGGTCGTCGGTGACTGCGGTCGCTTCGTTGGTGCCGTTGCCGTCGGCGTCGTAGGCGATGGTGCCCTGGTTCGAGATGGTGGTGCCGGGAGCGACGCCGGCATCGATGGTGGCGTTGATGGTGATCGTCACCGAGGCTCCCGCGGCGATGCTGCCGTTCCAGGTCACCGTGTTGGTGCCCACGTTCGGCGTCGCCGTGCCGGAGGTGGCGGTGGCGCCCACCAGCGTCAGCGAGGACGGCAGCACGTCGGTGAATTCGGCGCCGGGGTTGTCGCCCTGCGTGGTGCCGCCGTTGTTCGTCAACACGACGGTGTAGGTGATGGCGCCGCCGGGCGTGAAGCTGCCGCTCACCGACTTCGTGCCGCTCACCGCCGCCGCCGTCAACACCGTCCGCGAGACGCTGGCGCTGTTGTCGTCGGGGTTGGAGTCGGCGGCAGCCGACGACACCGTGGCGGTGTTGGTGAGCACCGCGCCGTTCGGCGCGCCGGCATCCACCGCCACCGTCAGCGTGAACGCCGCGCTCTCGATTCCCATGCTGCCGGTGCCGCAGGTGACCGTGCCGCCCGACCCCATCGGCGGTGTGGTGCACGACCAGCCCGCAGGCGCCGACAGCGAGACGAACGTCGTGTTCGCCGGCAGCGGATCGGTGAGGGTGACCGCCGCGAAGTTGGGGCCGGCGTTGGTCACCGTGATGTCGTAGGTGATCGTGCTGCCGGGGCTCACCGGATCGGGCGAGCTCGAGGTCTTGGTCACCGACAGCTCGGCACTGCCCGCCACCGTGGTCGAGGCGCTGGCGCTGTTGTTGCCCTCGTCCGCGTCGTTCTCCGCCGAGACGGTCGCCGAATTGAGGATCTGAGTCCCCGGCGTGACCTGCGCGCCGACGTTCACGGTGAGGGTGAACACCGCGCTGCCGGGCGCCAGCGACGCGACCGAGCAGATGACGCTGTCGTTGGTGCCCACCGGCGGCGTCGTGCACATCCAACCACCCGGCTGCGCCAGCGAGACGAACGTCGTCTCCGGCGGCAGCGCGTCGACGAAGCTGACCGAGGTCGCGTCGGTGTCGCCCGTGTTGGTCACCGTGATGGTGTAGACGAGGTCGGCGCCGGGCGCGACCGGATCGGGGTCGTCGACCTTGGTCACCGAGACGTCCGCCGTCGGCGGGGGCGCGGCGACCGTGGTGGTGGCGGTGGCGGTCGGGTACTGCTCGTCAGGATCGGGGGTCTCGGAGCCCGACACGACCGTGTTGGTGATCACCGTGCCCGGCGCGACGCCGGAGTCGACGGCGACGATGAGGGTGAACGGCCCGCTGGTGTCGGGGTCGAGCGAGTCCTTCAAGCAGGTGATCGTGCCGGCGGAGCCCACCGGCGGCGTCGTGCAGATCCAACTCGGGTCCGCGACGATGAGGTCGACGAAGGTCGTCCCGGCCGGCAGCGTGTCCTGGATGCTGACGAGCACCGAAGCGTCGGGCCCGGCATTGAAGAGCACGATGTCGTAGGTGATCTGCCCGCCGGCCAGCACCGGGTCGGGCGAGTCCGACTTCGTGAGCTGCAGGTCGGCGGAAGTGCCGGCGGCGGCCGAGGCGGCGGTGGCGAGAGAGAGCAGAACGGCAGCGAGCCAGCTTCCCAGGTGTGGGCGCATGATGTCCTCCGGTCGAGCCGGCGACATCCTATCTGGTGGCTTCGGTCAGCGCGCAGCGCCGCGCCGCAGGCGCCACAACCCGCGCGCGGAGAGGGCGACCGTGACGAGGGCGGTGATGCCGACCGCGACGAGCGTGAAGGCGAAGAAGAAGGCGCCGGCGGATCCCGGAGCCGAACGGCCGACGAGGCCCTTCGTCCCGCTGGCGTGGATCACGGGGAGGCCGGCTGCGAGCAGCGACAGCACGAGGATGACGACGTACGGCCACCGCCGCTCGCCGAGCGCCAGCGTGGCGTACAGCCACGCGGCCAGCACGGCAATCATCGGCAGGTTCATGAGCCCTGGCGGCGCGTAGCCGACGATCATGTCGTGCGCACCGTGAAAGATGGTGAACAGGATGGTGAGCAGCGAGGCGACGACGAGGCTGACGTTCCCTCTCATCCGAGGCTCTCCTCTCGCAAGATCACGGGCAACGGGCGGCGCCGGCGGACGCGCCACAACCAATAAAACATCGCACCGAACAGCAGCAGGATCGGCAGCGCCCGCATCGGCCCGGTGGTGAACGGCTCGGGAAGGACTCTCGCCACGCGCTGGCGGATCGAGAAGAACGACCCGGCGGCGATGAACAGTGCGAAGCACATGCGCCAGAGGTGGCGCGCCAGGCGCTTGCCGCCGCGCGGCGCGCCGCGGCGCATGATGCGCACGTCGCCGATCGCCGCCAGCGTCAGGACGGTGGCGAGGACGAACGACATCACGCCGATGGTGCGAAACGGGACGCCGCCGGGAGAGAGGCCGGGGCTGTTGACGCCCTTGATGCCGCCCAGGATCGAGACCAGCGCCAGTCCGACCGCGACCGCCAGCGCCCCGACGTTGATCGCGCGAGTCCATCGCGACGGCCGGCGGACGGTCGTCAACCCGGTGCCGACGAAGTAGACGCACATGATCGCGGCAACCACGTTGGTGGCGGCGGTGCTCTTGAGGAACTCGAGGATCGAGGCGGTGACGCCCATGACGAGCATGGCGCCGACGAACAGCAGCCCGGCGCGCCGATGGATGGTGCCGCCCTTCTTCGCCGACAGCGCCACCGCACCCAAGACGATGGCGAGACCGCCTGCAGCGATGTGGATTCCGAGGAGCACGATGCCGAGCAGGATGGCCGGTCGCCGCGCGCGGAGCAAGCCGATCGCGACGAAGCGCGGAAAAGCGCAGACGAACGGGGTCTACATCTGCCGGAACAAATGCACGTAGCTGCGGCTCACCGGCAGCACCTCCTCGCGGCCCTTGAGGTGGATCTCCGCGGTCTCGTTGTCGTGCCGCCGCACGTGGCGGATCGCGCGCAGGTTGACGACGACCGAGCGATGCACCTGCGCGAACTGCTCCGCGTCGAGTTGCGCGAGCAGGTCCTTGAGCGGCGTGCGGACCACGGCCTCGGCGGGCTTGCCGCCGTCGCGCCAGGCGACCAGCGTGTACTTGGCGTCCGAGCGCAGGTAGTCGACGTCGTCGATCGCGATCAGGCGCACGGTCTTCCCCGCCTGCGCCCGGATCCAGCGCAGCGACTCGCCCTTGCTGCCGTCCTGGAGTTTGGCGAGCTGGGCGCTGAGCTCCTGCAGGAGCTGGTCGGTGTTGATCGCCGGCCGCGACGCCTGCAGGCGCTCCTTGAGGCGGCCCACGGTGTCCGCCAAGCGCGCCGGCTCGACCGGCTTGAGCAGGTAGTCGAGCGCTCCCTGCGCGAAGGCCTCCACCGCGTAGTGGTCATAGGCGGTGACGAACACGACGTGCGCGCGCCGGCCGACGTGCCGCGCGGCGTCGACACCCGACAGTCCGGGCATGTGGACGTCGAAGAAGCAGACGTCGGGACGCCGCTCGTCGAACAGCCGCACCGCCTCGCGGCCGTTGCGCGCCTCGGCCACCACCTCGAGCTCGGGCCAGGCGCTCGCCAGCTGCCGCCGCAGCGCTTCGCGCAGCAGCGGCTCGTCGTCGGCGATCAGCGCCGTCGGCCGAGCGTTCATGGCTCCGCACCGAAGGCGCTACTTCGGCGCCGGCGCGGCCACCTCCGCGTGCGGCCGCGGCTCGGCGTTCTTCACGTACTTGTCGAACCAGCGCAGCTCCTCGTAGGCGAGCTGCTCCTGCGACTCCATGGCGGAGTACCAGTGCGGCTCGTGCGGCAGCATGACGAGACGCGCGGTGCCGCCGTTGCCGCGGATGGCCTCGTAGAGCATCTCCGACTGCACCGGCGCGGTGCCGGGGTTGGCGTCGTCGCTGCCGTGGATGATGAGCAGCGGTGCCTGGATCTGGTCGACGTAGAAGTAGGGCGACACCTTGAGGTAGACGTCGCGCGCCTTCCAGACCGACCGCCGTTCGCTCTGGAAGCCGAAGGGCGTGAGCGTCTTGTTGTAGGCGCCGCTCGTCGCCACGCCGGCGCGGAAGAGCTTGGTGTGGGTCACCAGGTTGGCGGTCATCATCGCGCCGTGGCTGTGGCCGGTGACGCCGATGCGGTCGGGGTCGACGACGCCCAGCCGCACGGCTTCGTCCACCGCCGCCTGCGCGTCGTCGACGAGCTGCTCGAGATAGGTGTCGTAGGCCTTCTGCGGGTCGCCGACGATCGGGAAGGCCGCCTCGTCGATGATCGCGTACCCCGAGAGCAGCAGGAGCTGGTACTCGCGGATCCGGGTGAAGGTCTGGTCGCTGCCGCTCACTTGGGCGGCCGTGGCGGCGCTCGCGTAGTCGAGCGGGTAGGCGGCGAGGATCGCCGGCACGCGCGTCCCCGCGACGTAACCGGGCGGCGTGTAGAGCGTGAACGACAGGTCCGTCCCGTCCTTGCGCTTGTACTTGACGAGGCGCTTCTGGATCGCCCGCACCGCCGGGGTGGGGTCGGGGATGTGCGTCACTGCGCGTGAGCTCGAAACGAGCGCCGCCTCGCCGGCGACCGGGTGCGGCACCGCGCCGCCGAGCGTCCGCACCCACAGGTTGGGCGGATCGGCCGGCGACTGGTGCCAGGTGAGCAGCGCGCCGGTCCCCGCGCCGGCGAAGTCGAGGATGTACTCGTAGGCATCCTTGGCGCTGCGGAAGAGCCGGCGCGACTGGCGCGTGCGCAGGTCGAAGCGGTCGAGGAACGGTCGCTCGCCCTCGGGCGAGTAGCCGCCGCCGTTGAGGAAGATGGCGTCGCCCTCCTGGCGCATCGCGACCTTGCCGTTGGGCAGCATCCGATACACCGGGTCGCCGGGGTTCTCGTACAGCTCGTCGCTCGACTGGTCCCACACCACGCTGGGCTTCATCGCCGGATCGTCGGCGTCGATCAGCGAGGTGCGCGCCCAGTGGCGGTTGTCGTCGTACTCGCGCAGCAGGCCGACGCCGGGACGCTCGCTCCAGTCGACGCCGACGTAGCGCTGCTCGGTCCGCACGAGCTCCGTGGCGGCGCCCGTGAACGGCGCGCGTTGCGTCATCACCTTGTCGCGCGCCGGAACGTTCACCTTCCAATCGCCCGCGTCGAGGGCCTCGGCCCACACCAGCGTCGCGGGCTCGGTCGGCCGCCAGGCGTGCTCACGCGGACCGGTCGGCACGCCGTGGATCGGCACGTGGTCGGCCACCGGCAACTGGGCGAGCGGCGTCACCGCTCCGGACAGGTCCCACACCTCGACGTCGTGCGGGAACCGTTCGTAGGTGACCGCGTGCGAGTAGGGCTTGCGGATCGAGGTGACGAGCACGTGCTCGCCGTCGGGAGCCAGGTCCACGGCACCGAGCACCGCCGGCTTGCCGACCCGGCGCACGGCTCCGGTGGCGACGTCGACCAGCGCGAGCTGGCTCGTGCCGTAGTACTCGAAGCTCGCCTCGTCGGCCTGGTTGCGCAACGTGTCGCGCGCTTCGTAGGTGCTGAACTCGCCCGACCCGCCGCCGGTCTCCTGGATGCTCGGCCCCTCCGAGCCGGCCGCGCCCTCCGGCGGCTGCCCCGCATCGTCGGGGATCAGCTTGACCAGCAGCGCCTTCTGATCCGGCGTCCATTGCACCACGCTGCCCAACATCGGGTTGAGCCGCAGGTCGCCGACGCGGTGGACGGCGCCGTCGATGCCGCCGAGCCACAGCTCGACGGCGTCGTGCGAGGTGTTGCGAAACGCGAACTGCCGGCCGTCGGCGGCCCAGAGGAAGCCGTCGGCACAACCACCCGCGGGCAGCGCGACTGGCGCGTCGCGCCCGGTCGCCACGTCGACGATCGCCAGCGTCTGCGCGCACGGCGCCACGCCGTAGCCGCCCCGCGTGTCGTGCTTGCGGCGCGTCCGCGGCTCGACCCGCACCCCGGCGAGCTTGAGGTACGGCTCCGCCACCTGCGCGATCGGCGGATACTGCACCCACGACACCAGCAGCGCCCGATCCCGAGTCGGGCTGAGGATCGGCCGCGGCGGCGCCGGCGCATGCAGCACCGCGAGCACGTTCTGCGGCGGCTGGTCGTAGGCGGACGGAGCTGCCGGCGGCGCCTGGGCGGAGGCGGCGCTCATCGCCACTACCAGGAGACCGAAAGCGGAAAGTGCAAAAGCTCGCGACGTCGTCATCGTGGATCTCCTCCCAGGCGGTTAGAGGCGTGCAAGGCGGGTTTTCATGTTCGTGCCGGCATCTCGACTTCGACGGCGACGCCGCGCGAGGGGCCGGAGGCCAGGCGCAGCTGCGCCTCGTCGCCGAAGATGAGCTGCAGCCGCTCGCGCAGGGTCTGCAGCCCGGTGCCGAGGCCGTTCGCCGACGGGCCGAGTCCGGCGCCGGTGTCGGTGATGCGCACCACGCAGCGCTCGCCGCGCCGTACGACGTCGATGTCGATGCGGCCGCCTTCCTCGCTCGGATCGATCCCGTGCCGCACGGCGTTCTCGACCAGCGTCAACAGCGTAGTCGGCGGGCAGCGGACCTCGAGCGCCGAGGGGTCGACATTCATCGCGTACTGCAGGCGATCGGGCATGCGCATGTGCATCAGCTCGAGATAGGGCCGCACGAGCTGCAGCTCGCGCTCGATCGTGGCGGCCGGCTCGTGCAGCAGCGGCACCGCCGCGCGCAGGTACGCGATGAGGCTGCGCAACACCGTCGATGCCTGCGGCGACCCCGCGTCGACGAGCGCCTGCACGTTCGCCAGCGTGTTGAAGAGGAAGTGCGGCGCCACCTGCGCCTGCAGCAGGTGCAGCCGCGCGTCGAGCGCCTGCCGCTCGAGCTCGCTGCGCTCGAGCGCGAAGGCGAGTCCCTGATGGCGGGCGAAGGCTTCCTTCTGCCGGATGATCGCCGCGAACGCCGTCCACGGCCCGACCAGGATGGCCGTGAACGACAGCACCAACCAGTCGTGATTCTCCAGGAACAGCGGCGACCCACGCGGAGCGTAATAGTGGATCGGGAACGTCGTCAGCGGCATGAACGCGCCGACCCCGGCGACCTGGAGCACCCAGCGCTGCACCCACCGCGGCAATCGCCGCGGCCACACTTCGAAGAGCACGAACGCAGCGGTCGCCGACAGGGCGAGGATGGTGGTGAGGAGGAAGAGCGTGAAGAGCGGACCCTTCCACGGGTACACGAGCAGGAAAGCGCAGCCGAGCGAAACGGCCAGCGCGACCGCAACGCGCCGCGCGGTCCTCGCGATGACGCCGATTGATCTCGGGGCGGTCGGCGGATTCATCGCCAGGGTCCTCCCGCCGGCCAGCTTGCCTGGAATCCCTGGCCGTCGCGGGCGGCAGCGAAGACCGGCACAATGAAACCGGCGATGCCGCCGATTACCGATTCGAGCTCGCGAGGTGCGGCGGTCAGGCGGTTACGTCGCAAGAAGCCAGCCCACTGGGCGCGCTTGCCGTCGAGCTCCGCGAAGGCGACTGTCAGCGCGATGGGCGTGTCTTCGGGAAACACAGTGCGGCGGCGCTCGAACGTGGCGCGCAGCGCGGCGATCAGCCGATCGCCTTCGAAGCTTCCGCGCATGGCAAGGGCGTGGACGTCGAAGAAATCGCGCATGCGACTGTTCCTGCTGCCCAGCACCACCATCGCGTGGATCTTCTCGGCGATGGCGGTCTCGGGGCGATAGGCACGCAGCCGCGGACGCGGCAAATCGAGCAGGCTCGGGTACTCGATCCATTCGGGCGGCGGAACGACGGCATCCCCGATCCCCACGTCCACCTGCACTCGGATGCGAGCCGGTCCAAGCCGGGCAAGCAGTGTCACCCGCTGGCCGCCATATTCGTCCTCCGAGCGTATCGGGACTACCTGAATCGAGCCGACCTCGAAGACGAGGCCATCGGGTTCCACCTCGACCGTGCACACCTCGCCGATAGTGCTAGTGAGGGCGCCGGCGTCCGGATCACCATAGGCGAGCAGATCCGCGTCACGCGTCGGCCTGATGGTCTCGCCGAGCCAGACCAGAAGCAGCAACGCTCCTTTGAGCACGAACCGCTCCGCGTGACGAGATCGCGAGAGCCGGTACAGCAGACGTTCCGTCGCATAACGCGCGAGGACGAGGTTCGGGTCGACGCCGATAGCCTGCGCATGGCGCGCGACTCGAGTCTGCACGGAGCGGGCGAGTCCGGAGCTCATGCCACCACCGCTTCGACGTAGGGTGCGATGACGCGGCTGACGCGGCAAACCCGCGCCGCGCGGTCGAGCGCGTCCATCGTGAACTGCCGCTCCCGCCACGACTCGCGCAGCGCTTCGATCGCGACGTCGAGGCCGACCTTGCTCCGATGCTTGAAGAGGTCGGCCACTGTTTTGGCGACGCCGTAGACACGGACCGGTTGCCCCTCGACCTGATGGGTCTCGATCCCTTCGGTAAACGCGCTGCCGCTCATACGGATCACTCTGAGCGGCGGGTTCTGGACCGAAGGCTGTCTGGCGCCCCGTCCGATCGCGATCCACACTTCGGCAGGCAACTGCGTGCCGACGCCGTGGAACGCGAGGGCGGACAGCAGGCAGATCACGCCCCGCGGCGCGGCTCGCGCGGCGATGACGAGGCCGTGGTGCTCGGTGATCGACCGACCGGCGAGTCGGTACTGACCCCGCGCGATGCGGTCGAGAACGCCGCCGGCCACGAGGCGGGTCAGATGTTGACTGTGGATACCTGCGCCGGTGACCTCGGCAGCCGTGATGACAGGCCGCCGCTTCGCGAGGGCCAGGACACGGGCGCTCTGGGATTGCGCCACGTGTGAAAGTGTATGCACTTGTCATTTTCTGTCAACGGTTTCACACACGAAGTGGCAGGTCGACTTAGGCCTGCGACACACGCAATCGCGGTCGAGCGCCCGCCGCTCGAGCTCACTGGGTCATCGCGGGCGGCCGCTACGTGAGCGTGGGCTGCAGCTTGGCTTCGAGCTCCGCCCAGCGCGCGTAAAGGCGCTCGACCTCGGCGCGCGCCGCCGCGGCGGCCTTCGCCCGCTCCTGCAGCGCGGCGGCATCGGTGGCCACCGCCGGATCGGCGAGGGCGGCATCGGCCGCGCCGAGCCGCTCCTCGGCGGCGAGCACCGCCGCCTCCATGCCATCCCACTCCTGCTGCTCGCGGTAGGAGAGCTTCTTCGCTTTCGGCTTCGGAGGCAGCGCGGCGGCGGGTGCCGCCTTCTCGCGCGGCCGCTGCCCCTGCCGCCGCTCCAGCCACTGCGCGACGTCGGCGAAGCGCTCGGCGCCGCCCTCGCCGTCGAGCGCCAGGATGCCGTTGGACACGCGATCGAGCAGCAGGCGGTCGTGCGTGACGAGCACGATCGCCCCTTCGTGCTCGAGCAGCGACTCCTCGAGCACGTCGAGCGTGGGGATGTCGAGGTCGTTGGTCGGCTCGTCGAGCACCAGCAGGTCGGCGGGCCGCAGCATCAGCCGGGCGATGGCGATGCGGGCGCGCTCGCCGCCGGAGAGCCGGCTCACCGGCGTGCGCAGCTGCTCGGCGCGGAAGAGGAAGCGCGCCGCCCACGAGGCGACGTGCAGCGACCGCCCGCGATAGTCGACGTGATCGCCTTCCGGCGCCAGCGCCCGCGCCAGCGTGCTCTCGGGATCTACCGACTCGCGGTTCTGGTCGAAGTACACCACCTGCAGCCACTCCGCCTGCCGGATGGTGCCCTCGTCCGGCGTCAGCTCGCCGACGATCGTGCGCAGCAGCGTCGTCTTGCCCGAGCCGTTGGGGCCGAGGATGCCGAGGCGCGAGCCGGCGACCAGCTCGAGGTCGAGGCCGGTGAAGATCGTGCGGTCGCCGAAACGCTTGGCGAGCCCCTCGCCCTTCCACAGCCGCTTGGTGCGGCGGCCGGAGGCGGTGAAGTCGATGCCGGCGCTGGCGGTGACGGCCGCGCGCTCGCGCGCCTCGGAGAGCTCGGCGATCAGCGACTGCGCGGCGTCGACGCGAGCCTTGGCCTTGGTGGTGCGGGCCTTGGGGCCGCGGCGCAGCCACTCCACCTCCCGCCGCACCAGATTGGCCAGCGTCTCGCGGTAGACGGCGTCGCTGCGCAGCCGCTCGTCGCGCGCCTCGAGGAAGTCGGCATACGAGCCGTCGACGGCGAACAGCCCCTCCGGATAGCGCCGGTCGAGCTCGAGCATGCGGCGCGCGAGGCGGTCGAGGAAGTAGCGGTCGTGGCTCACCACCACGAACGCCTTCGGCGCCGTCCGCAGCAACTCCTCGAGCCAGACGATCCCCTCGAGATCGAGATGGTTGGTGGGCTCGTCGAGCAACAGCACATCGGGCGCCGCCGCCAGCTCGCGGGCGATGGCGAGACGCTTGCGCCAGCCGCCGGAGAGCGTCTCGGTGCGCTGGCGGCGATCGTCGAAGCCGGCGCTGCCGAGGGCGACGGAGACCAGCCGCGCCCGCTCGCCCTCTTCTCCCAAGACGAGCGCCTCGACCACGACGTCTTCCACAGTCTTCCCCGGTGCGAACACCGGGTCCTGCGGCACGTAGCCGATCCGCGTCCCCTTACGGGACACGCGTTCGCCAGCATCGGACTCTTCAGTGCCGGCGATGATGCGAAGAAGCGTGGATTTGCCCGACCCGTTGGGACCCACCAAGCCGACGTGATCGCCGGCGGCGAGCGTGAAGCTCAGGCCTTCGAAGACAGCTCGACCGCCGAAGGACTTGGCGACGTCGCGGAGGGTGATGAGCGGGGCGGGCGGCATGGAAGCCCGGCGGCAGGGCCGGGGAGTGTCAGTTCAGGCGAGCTTGCCCGGAGGCATGGTCGCTGGTTTTCGCGCTGGCGGCGCCACCACCGCCGAGAAGGTTCTGCGCAGGATGCTGGGTGGAAGGAAAGTCCAGTAGCGTGCGGACCTGTGCTGTCCGAAGCTCACACGGGTCTGTTCGAAGATGGCGGGCAGCAGAGGTATGGCGCGCAACCAACCGATTCCCGGGAAGTACATCGCGACCCAGAGGAGCACTTGTGTGACCACCCGGCGCCACAAACTCAGGCGGGCCACCGGCTTCGCCGGCGCCAGGCCACCGATGGCGACGGTCGCCGGTCGGGCGGTCCACAATCCGAGCAGAGCCAGCAGGTCTGAAGTGTCGAACGGGCCCTGGCCCACGAAGTCCTCGACGACCAGGTGGTCCGCGGCTTCGAGGTGACGCGCCGGCACGACGTGCACGGTGAACGGCCACGGCGGCAGTACGGTCACGGCATCGGTGCCGTGCACGAAACGGGTCGTCACCTGAACGAGGGAGCGTGCGCCCGCGGCGTCCGGCGCCGCGGGAGTGCTCGCGTACAGGCGGCGGAACATCCGGCCACCCACTCGTGGCGAACCGATGGTGACCACGCGGGCGACCGGATACCCCGCGACCGCCAGATCGACCGCGGCCAACGTCGCCAGCGCGCCCCCGAGCGAATGTCCTCCCAGATGCACGATCGGCTTCGATCCCAACTCGCGAGTGGCCTGCGCCAACCAGGACTCCACGTGCTTGCGCACTTCACCCCAGGTCTTCTCGAAGCCGCGGTGCCGAAGCGGCAGCGACTCGCCCGGCCAAGACATCGCATTGCGCCGCCAATCCAGCCAGGTCGCAGATCCGCGGAAGGCGATGTAGGCGCGCACCCCGTGCCGGAAAGCCAGCACGCGCGGCGGGCGGTTGCGCCAATCGCGTCCGATTTCCGCATCGGTCACCACCACTCCTCCCAGATCTCTACGCAGATACTCGGCGAGCTGCGCACGCGCCCTCGCCAGGCTGGCAGACTCCTCCGCCAATCCCTCGGGCTCGGCGGCGATACCGATGTCGACCGTCGTGCGCAGTTGCTGGAGCAACCAGTCGGGTCTCTCCGGCTGGGCTCGCCGGGTGTGGTCGAGCTTCAGTGCTGCGGCGAAGGCCCGCACGCGTGACTGGCCCGCCAGCCATGCGAAGTCGGGGCCCCGATCGCAAACCGCATCGATCGCCGCCGGTTCTACGCCCAGCTTCGAAAACACTTCCCGGATGGTGGCGAGCGGGCTGTAGACGAGCACGCTGAGATCGACCAGCGCCACCGCCGCCTCGTCGATCGTGGAGTCCCCGGCGAAGGTAATTTCCCCCGAGAACGCCAATGGATCCGTGTGCTCGGGAGCGGCGGGCGTGGCCGGCGCGGCTGCTCCCGAAAGCGAGCGCGGCGGCGAGAAGGGCGGCGCGACCGAGATCTTCATGCGGTTTCGGCGAGGGCAGCCGGCGCGGCGCTGGGCGTCGGCCTCGCCTCGTCAGCGCCGCCCGAACGGATGCTCGAAGCTGAGGTAGAGCAGCACCGACCGCGAGCCCTCGCCTGATCCGATCTCCATCGGGAACGAGAGCCCAGGCACGATCTGCAGACCTGACGGCTCGTCGATGGCGAAGCGCAGGCCGGGGTTGATGAAGAGACTTTCGATCGTCGGGGCGAGCCCTGGGCCGCCCACTTCGTCGGCGCGCTCCCAGAGCGCCTCGAGCATGAGGTTGAGCTTCGGCCGCAGCAGCCAGACGAAGCTCTGCGCGGCGAAGATGCTCTCGAGGTCGGCCTTGTCGCCGGCGAGGTTGTGGGCGCGGTGCACGCGGGTGGCGCCGGCGTTGGTGTGCGACACCAGGTGGTCGCTCAGCACGAGCGAGGCCGCCCAGGCGACCTCGAGCCCGCCGCCGCCGGTGTTGGGGACGCGTTCGGTGTCGCCGGTGGGCACGATCAGCGACACGCGCGGGGTGAGCGAAAAACGCGCGTCGCTGCCGCCGACGAGCTGCAGGCGCCAGTGGAGCAGCACGTCGCCGACGCCGGTGCGGCCATCGAAGCGCGCCGCGGGGATCGTGTAGCTGAGCTGGTTCTTGCCGCTGCGGAGCGGCCACTCCTGCGTGAACGTAAAGTCCCAGTCGCTGCCGCCGTCGCGCGGCAGCTCCAGCACGTTGATGTGCTGCACGACGCCCGGCGCCTGGTTGTACGCCTCCTCGACGAGGAAGCTGTTGTCCTGGATCGGGGCCTGGTCTTGGTCTTGGGCGCGCGCGCCGGCGATCGGCGCCACCGCCAGAGCAACCACGAGCGCCGGCAGGAATCGCTTCTCGCGCACGGCCTCACTCTAACCGCGTTACGGCGACGCCATCGCCCTCCCCTCTCGCGCCCGCCACCGCTCGACGTCCACGCCCTTGATCAGCAACCACAGGCAGACCGAGCCCTCCCCCACCAGCGCCGGCAGCAGGATGGCCGGCCCGAGCTGGTTCGCCAATCTCGGAGCGAGGATCTGGGCGAGCGTGTTGAGGAGGTAGCCCACTCCCGCGATCTGCATCAGCACGCCGATCGTCCGCGGCAGGTAGCCCGAGCGGAAGATCAGGTAGCCGGTGAGCAGGCAGTAGCAGCCGAAGAAGAGCAGGCTCATGTTGAAACCGTGCGCGTGCGATCGCACCTGCAGGCTGCTCAGCGCGGCGAGCTGTTGGGGGTTGAACGCCTTCGCGTACATCGAGCTGCCGATGGGCACCAGCGCGTCCCAGAGGTGGAGCGCGAACGCGGCCTCGAGGGTCAGGTTGACGACGTTGAAGAGCAGCGCCAGCAGCGCGAGGTCGCAGCTGACCGGCCGCAGCAGGACGAAGAGGATCAGGCCCATGACGATCGAGCAGATGAGCAGGAAGAGCTCGCTGACGATGCCCCAGCGCCACAGCGCCTCGTGAGCGCGCAGGCTGACTGCCGTCGCGGCCGCGTCGCCCCAGATGACGATGCCGTCGCGGATCCACAGCTCGCCGGCGGTGCCGATGAGGATGATGACGAGGTAGAGCAGCCCGCAGATCCGGGCCAGCCGGCGCGGCGAGGCGGCGATGTCGAGCTCTTGCACGGTTCCTCCCTTTCGCACCAACCTAATGTCGGCACGCGCGGGTGAATGAGGAAGCGCGACGAAGCGCGGTTTGGCGCGCACGAAAGGCGGTCTGGCCGCGCTGGCCTACATACCTTGACAATCTGGGTAACCAGGATCCATGCTCTGCCCATGCCTAGACAATCTGAGCAAACCAACCGCAGCCGCACCCGCCCCGATCACCTGCACGGCACCCTCGACGCTCTCGTCCTGAAGACGCTGTCGTGGGGTCCGCGCCACGGCTACGCCATCGCCCGCTGGCTCGAGCAGACCACCGACGACGCGCTGCGCATCGAGGAGGGCTCGCTCTACCCCGCCCTCTACCGGCTCGAGAAGCGCGATTGGATCGAGGCCGAGTGGGGGATGTCCGAGCTCGGGCGGCGCGCCAAGTTCTACCGCCTCACACGCCGCGGCCGCGCCGAGTTGCAGCGCGAGGCCGACGAGTGGCAGCGCTTCGCCGCCGCGGTGTCGCGCGTGCTGTTGGCCGAGGCCTGAGGCGCGCGATGAAGCCCGAGCGACCGATCCTGGGGCCGACGGTGCCGGAGGAGGTCGAGGAGGAGCTCCACTTCCACCTGGCGATGCGCGCGCGCGACCTGATGGATGAGGGGATGAGCGAGGAGCAGGCGCGGGCGGAGGCGCTGCGCCGCTTCGGCGATCTCTCCAACGTGCGTGCCGCCTGTCGGCGCTTGGGCGAGGAGCGCGAGCGCGACCGCCGCCGCGTCGAGCTGCTCGCCGAGCTGCGGCAGGACTTGATCTTCGGCTGGCGGCAGCTGCGCCGCTCGCCCGGCTTCACCGCCATCGCCACCATCACCCTGGCATTGGGCATCGGTGCCACGACCGCGGTGTTCGGGATCGTCGACGCGGTGCTGCTGCGGCCGCTGCCCTTCCCCGCCGCGGAGCGGTTGGTGGCGCCGCAGTCGCACAACCTCAAGACCGGCGAGAGCTCGACGATCACTTACGCTGACTACCGGGACTGGCGCACGGCGGGAGTGTTCGCGGACGTCGCCGCCTACTGGGAGATCCACGTCAACGTCGGCGGCGGCGAACGGCCCGAGCGGCTGAAGGCGGTGCAGGCGACGGACGGCTTCCTCTCCACCCTCGGCGTGGCGCCGACGCTCGGCCGGCGGCTGCGGCCGGAGGAGCACCTCGCCGGCTCGCCGCGCCGGGCGCTGATCTCGTACCGCCTGTGGCAGAGCCACTTCGGCGGTGATCGCAACGTCGTCGGCAAGAGCATCCGCGTCACCGGCGTGCCGGTCGAGGTCGTCGGCGTGGTGCCGCAGGGGCTCGAGTTCCCGGCCGGCACCGACCTCTGGCTGCCGCTCAAGATCCAACCGGAGGACGCGGCGGACTTCGCGCGGCGCTCCAACTACGTGTTCCTCGGCATCGCCCGGTTGCGCCCCGACCGCACGCTGCAGCAGACCAACGCCGAGATGGGCGTGCTGGCCGAGCGAGCCGTGCGCGAAGACCCCGGCGCGCGGCAAGGCGTCACCATGATCGCGACGCCGCTCGCCCGCTGGCTCGTCGGCCGGACCCTGCCGCGGACGCTCTGGCTGCTGCTCGGCGCCTCGGCGCTGGTGCTGCTCATCGGCTGCGTCAACGTCACCAACCTGCTGCTGGCGCGGGCGGCGGCGCGGCGGCGCGAGCTCGGCGTGCGCGCCGCGCTGGGCGCCGGACGCGCGCGGCTGCTGCGGCAGCTCCTGGCGGAGAGCCTGGTGCTGGGCGGCGCCGGTGGTCTGCTCGGCGTGGCGATCGCCGCCGCCGGCACGCGGGCGCTGGTCGCCGCCGCGCCGGCCGACGTGCCGCGGCTCGACTCGGTGCAGCTCAACCTGCCGGTGCTCGGCTTCGCGCTGCTCGTCGCGCTCGTTGCCACCGCGGTGTTCAGCATGGCGCCGGCGATGCGCGGCGCCGGCGAGAGCGGCGGCGGGTTGCTTGCCGGCGTCGCCGGGCGGGCGACGATCGGCGGCCGGCGCCGGCAACGGCGGCTGCTCGTCGCCGCCGAGCTGGCGCTAGCGCTGCTGCTGTTGCTCGGCTCGACGCTGCTGCTGCGCAGCCTGCTCGAGCTGCGCCGCACCGATCCCGGCTTCGCGCCGCACGGCATGTTGACGTTCGCGCTGTCGACGCAGGGCGAGCGCTACGACGCCGAGGGAGAAGTGGGGCGCACCTTCGCGACACTCCTCGAGCGGCTGGACGCCGTACCAGGGGTGCGCAGCGCGGCGCTCCTGAGCTCGCTGCCGCTCGGCGGCGGCGGCTTCTACCTCGGACGGTCGTTCCTCACCGAAGGCGCGCCCGAGCCGCCGGCGGGACCCGACCAGCAGGCGCAGTGGGACGTGGTGTCGCCGGGGACCTTCGCCACGCTCGGCGTGCCGCTGGTGGGTGGCCGCGACTTCGGACCGGAGGACACGGCGAGCAGCCCGCCGGTGGCGATCGTCAACCGCGAGTTCGTGCGCCAGATGGCCGAGAAGTTCGGCAAGGGCGATCCGCTCGGCCGGCGCATCCGCTCGCATCGCGACGAGAACGTCTACCGCGAGATCGTCGGCGTCGTCGGCGACGTGCGCTTCTTCGGCGCCGACGACGAGCTGCAGCCGGTCGTCTACGTGCCGCACGCGCAGAGCGCCTGGGGCTCGATGATGGTGGCGCTGCGCACCGAGGGCGACCCTGCGGCGGTGCTGCCGGCGGTGCGGCAGGCGGTCGCGTCCGTCGATCCCGAGCTGCCGCTCGACGAGGTGCAGACGATGGATGCCGTCTTCGCCCGCTCGGTGGCGCCACGCCGCTTCGTCGCCGGCCTGATCGGCGGCTTCGCGGCGATGGCCGTGCTGCTGGCGCTCGTCGGCGTCTACGGCGTGCTCGCCTACGAGGTGGGCCAGCGGCGGCGCGAGATCGGCGTGCGGATGGCGCTCGGCTCACGCCGCGGCGCCGTCGTCGGGCTCGTCGTGCGCGAGGCGGCGGCGCTGGTCGTCGCCGGCGTGGCGGTGGGGCTCGTCGCCGGGCTGCTGCTCTCCGGCCAGCTCGCGCCGCTGCTCTACGAGACGCGCGCCAAGGACCCGGCGACCTTCGCGCTGGTGCCCATCGCGCTGGCGGCAGTGGCGCTGCTCGCGGCGTGGGTGCCGGCGCGGCGCGCGTCGCGGGTCGAGCCGATCGTCGCGCTGCGGTTGGACGGCTAGGGCCGCAATCGGCTCAATGCTTGGCGCCTAGCTTCTCCGGAGCTATAGCCATTGACACTACATGCCAATGGAATATAGTTGCCGCCATGAGCACCCGCCGACCCTCCGCCGCCGAGATCGCCGCCCTGCTGCCGCTGCCGCTTGCCCACTTCCACATCCTCGTCGCCCTCGCCGGCGACGAGCTGCACGGGTACGCCATCCTGCAGGACGTCGCCAGCCGCACCGGCGGCACCGTGCGGCTGGAGACCGGAACGCTCTACCGCTCGATCCAACGCCTGCTCGAAAACGGGCTGGTGGTGGAGAGCAGCGAGCGGCCCGACCCGGCGATCGACGACGAGCGCCGCCGCTATTACCGGACCACGCCGCTCGGCGTTGCCGTGGTGCGCGCCGAGGCGGCGCGGCTCGCCGCATTGGTCGACCTCGCCCGCGCCAAGGGTCTCACTCCGGAGGCGATCTGAGATGCGTCTCTACCGCGCCCTGCTGCATCTCTACCCCGCCTTCTACCGCGCCGAGTACGGCGACGAGCTGGTGCGCACCTTCGCCGTGCGGAGCCGCCGGGCAGGCGGCGGCGCCGGCCGCGCCGCGCTCTGGCTGCGCGAGCTGGTCGACCTGCCGCGCAGCGCGTTCCTCGTCCACGGCGACGTGCTGCGCCAGGACCTCGCCTTCGCGCTGCGCGCGCTGCGGCGCTCGCCGGGCTTCGCGGCGACCGCCATCCTGGTCGCGGCCCTCGGCATCGGCGCCAACACCGCGGTCTTCTCGCTCACCGACCAGGTGCTGCTGCGGCCGCTGCCCTATCCGTCGCCGGAGCGTCTGGTGCAGCTCTGGGAGACCGAGGAGGACGGCTGCTGCAACGAGGTCTCGCCGCCCAACTATCGCGACTGGAAGGAACGCAGCCACTCCTTCAGCGCGCTCTCGGCGTGGCACTGGCGCGACGGCAACCTCGTCGGCGCCGGAGCGCCGGTGCGACTCCATGGCGTCGCCGTCGGCGCCGAGCTGCTGCCGCTGGTGGGCGTGCGGCCGATCCGCGGGCGCTTGTTCTCGGCCGCCGACGAGCGCACCGGCGCGCCGGGGACGCTGGTGATCGGCCAGGGAACGTGGCAGCGCGTCTTCGGCGGCGACCCCGACGTCATCGGCCGCTCGGTGCGTTTCGACGACGAGGCCTTCACCGTCATCGGCGTGCTGCCCGACGGCTTCGCCTTCCCGACGCGCGAGGCCGAGTTCTGGGCGCCGATCCGGATGAACCCGGACGACCTCGCCGACCGCGACAACAACTTCTTCAAGGTCGTCGGCCGGCTCGCCCCGGGCGTGTCGCTCGCGGCCGCCGCCAAGGAGATGGATGCGATCGGCGCCCAGCTCGCGCACGAGTATCCCGACACCAACGACCGCTCGAGCGTCGCCGTGCAGCCGCTGCACACGGTGAACCGGCAGTCGCGCCTGCTCATCACCGCTCTCGTCGGCGCCTCCGGGTGCGTGCTGGTGATCGCCTGCATCAACCTCGCGACGCTGCTGCTCACCCGCGCCCTGGCGCGGCGCCGCGAGCTCGCGGTGCGCGCGGTGATGGGCGCTGGGCGCGAACGGGTCACCCGCCAGCTGCTCACCGAGGCGCTGGTGCTCACCGTGCTCGGCGGCGGTCTCGGCATCGCCTTCGCGGCGGCGCTCGGGCCGCTGCTCGCGCACCTGGTGCCGTCCGAGCTGCCCATCGTCGCCCACGGCGGCCTCGACGCGCGGCTGATCGGCTTCGCGCTGCTGGTCACCGTCGTCACCGGCGTCGCCTTCGGCGTTGTGCCGGCCCTGCGCGCGAGCGGCCGGCGGCTCGACGGCTTGCGCGAGCGCGGACCGCTGGGCGGCGGCCGCTCGGCCCTGCGCTCGTTCCTGGTGACGGCGCAGGTGGCAGGCTGCGTGGTCCTGCTCGTCGCCTGCGGCCTGCTGCTGCGCGCGCTTCTGCGCGTGCAGCAGGTCGATCCCGGCTTCCGCGGCGCCGGCGTGCTGGCGGTGCAGACGCCGTTGCCGCCGCAGCGCTACCAGACCGCGGCGCCGCGCGACGCCTTCTACTCGCGCGTGCTCGCCGAGGTACGTACCCTGCCCGGCGTGGCGGCGGCCGGCTACGTCACCTGGCTGCCGCTCGAGATGGGCGGCGGCATCCGGCCGGTCGAGGTCCCCGGCGAGGTCGCCGCCTCGCCGGCGCACCGGCCGCTCGCCAGCCTGCGCTTCGTCAGCCCCGGCTACCTCGACACCATGGGCATCCCGCTGCGCGCCGGCCGCGGCGTCGCCGCAGGCGACAACGCCACCGCGCGCAAGGTGGCGGTGGTCAGCGAGGCGTTCGTGCGTGAGCACTTTCCGAACGGCAGCGGCCTCGAACGCACCTTCAAGTTCGCCGGCGAGGACCGCACCATCGTCGGCGTCGTCGGCGAGGTGAAGATGCGCGGCCTCGAGCGCCGCAACGAGCCCCAGGTCTACCTGCCCTACAACCAGGGCATGGACAACGACACGTACTACGCGCCGCACGAGCTGGTGCTGCGCACGAGCGGCGACCCTTACGGCCAGCTATCGGCGGTGCGCGCCATCGTCAGGCGCGCCGATCCCGAGGTGCCGATCGGCAAGGTGCGCGAGGTCGACGAGGTGGTCTGGAACCAGACCGCCAGCCGCCGTACGCAGGTCTGGCTGCTCGGGGCTTACGCCGCGCTGGCGCTGCTGCTCGCCGGCATCGGCATTCACGGGCTGCTGTCGCTCGCGGTGTCGCAGCGGCAGTCCGAGCTCGGGCTGCGCCTCGCCATCGGCGCCAACCGGCGCGAGATCCTCGCGCTGGCGCTCGCCCATGGGCTGCGGGTGGCGGCCATCGGTGCCGGCGTCGGCCTGGTGCTCGCCTACGCCGCGGGGCGTTCGCTTGCCGGGGCGCTCGCCGGCATCGAGCCGGCGGATGCCGTCACCTTCGGCGTCGCGGTGGGAGCGGCGGTGCTGATGACGGTCTCGGGCACGCTGCTGCCGGCGCTGCGGGTGCTGCGCGTCGACGCCGCCCGCGTGCTGCTGTCGGCCTAGCGGTGCTGCTGCCGAGCGGTGTCAGTCGATCTGTCGCGCCAGCCCCGCTCGCATCGCCTCGTCGATGAGACCGTCGAGGAAGCGCTCGAACACCGCTTCGGCGGCTTCCTGACGCGCGTCGAGCTGGCGTTCCTCCGCTTCGACGGCGCGCAGCCGCTGCTTGAGGTCGCGGCGTTGCGTCCGCAGCTCGGCCAGGCGTGCCTCGTCCCGATCCTCGCCGTCGTCGCCGCTGTCCTCGATGGCATCGATCTGGCGATCGAGGTCTTCTTCCTCGTCGTACACGGGACGGGCCCGGCGTTGGAACGCCTCGTACTCGTCGTTGACCGCCGTCACCGGCCGCAGCTCCTCGGCGGCGCGGTCGAGGATCGACGCGTCGCGGATCTCGTAGCGCCGCCCGCCGCGCTGCACCCAGAGCACCGGGCCGCGAAGGGACTTCTCGACGACCTCGAACGTCTGCAGGTCGAGGCTCGAGATCTGCGTGTCGGCATCGAGGCGGAGGATGTATCCGTCGCGCCTCTGCTTCGCGGCCGCCGGCACGGCGCAAAGGCACAGCATCGCAACCAGGGTCAGTCCCTTCATGGTCACCTCCTCGAGGTTAGACGACGGGGAGGGCGTTCGGTTAGCAGATCCGCTGCGGCGGGTTACTGAGCAGAACCTCGCGCGGCCGATTTCGTATCTCGTCACAGGGAGGTCCCGCCATGACGAACCGAGCCGTGTCGTCGATGATCGGTCTAGTGGTCTTGGCGTCGGCCGCGGCCCTGGTCGCGGTCGAACAAGGTTCCGCGGCGCCGTCTCCGCCGCCACCGAGCCCGGCCGCCTCCGTGGCCCCGGCGGCCAGCCATGGCGCCCGTGCCGGCGATGAGCACAAGAACCTGCAGGTGCTGGGCGATATCTCGCCCTCCGACTTCAACGCCACGATGCACTTCATCCGCACCTCGCTCGGCACGACGTGCGACCACTGTCACGACGTCGCGCACTACGAAGCCGACACCAAGCCGGCCAAGGTCACCGCGCGCCGCCACATGCAGATGGTGATCGACGTCAACAGGAACGTGTTCGAAGGCCGCACGGTGGTGACCTGCAACAGCTGTCACCGCGGAGCGCTGCGGCCGGTGGCGATTCCCACTGTCGAGCAGGGACTGTTTCCCGATTCGACGCGCGGTCCCGTCGTCACACCGCAGGAACGGCCGACGCCGGCGCAGGTCCTCGATCGCTACATCGCCGCGGTCGGCGGCCGCGAGGCGCTGCTGGCGCTGAAGTCGCGAGCCGCGGAGGGCACCTGGGCCCACATGGCATTGACGACGGCAGCCGACGGCCGCCCGGCGGCGGTGAATCGAGGCAAGGTCGATCCGTTCACGGTGACCACGGTCGGGGCCGACGGCCTGCTGGTGACGAGGATGGGGTTCGACGGCACCACCGCGATCGCGGACCGCGCCGCCGGCAAGACGACGATCACCGTCGAAGGCAATCGAGCCGTGGCCCAGACCGGAGAGACGAAACAGGAGCTGGGGCCGATCTCGGTCGCCAGCCAGAAGTTGAACTTCGGCTTGGACCGCGAGCTGAAGCTGGCCGCCCACGCTGCCACGTTCACCGCGGAAGATCCCGTCGAGCTCGAAGGTCGCGCGATGAACGTCCTGACGCGGACGCTGCAGGGCGGCGTGCGCGAACGCTTCTACTTCGACGCCGCCGACGGTCTACTCCGGCGCCGCGAGCTCCTGCGACCGATGCTGCTCGGCGACGATCTCATCCAGGTGGACTACGACGACTTCCGCCCCATCGGCGGCGTGCGCGTGCCGTTCACCATCAAGACCTCGTACTTCGACGACAACCACTACGGCAACACCATCCGGTTCTCGTCGATCCGCCACAACGCGCCGGGCGCCTGAAGCGAGCGGCGCTACCAGCGAACGAGGTCGGCGAGGAGGAGCGCCGCTGCCGCCGCGGCGAGCAGCTCGGGCCGTGAAGACTCCAGGTTGCGCCGCAACACCACGCGTCCCTTGCGGGCGAAGTCGACGGCCGCCAGCGGCGCGCCGGAGGAGGTGCGGAGCAGCAGGCCGCTGGCCGCCGGATCCTGCCAGCGGGAGGACCTCTCGAGCGCTGTCACCACGAAGCTGTCGCCGCCAGTGCCGGTGAGCTCGCCTTGGCCGTTGCTGACACTGAGCTCGAAGGCGCCGCCGACGGGAACGTGCAGCCGGCAGTGCAGATCGTGGTCGGGCACGGCCGCGAGTGCCTCGCGGGTGCGGCCCTCGCCAGTCGCGTACGCCCGCTCGTCGCAGTCGGCCAGCACCGCAGCCGCGCCGCCCTGCAGCGCGAAGGAGAAGGAGCGCTTGCTCTCGGCCTCCTGCGATTCGTTGGTGCCGTGGCGCGAGCTGCGCGAGCGGCTTGCCGTCCAGCTGGTGCGGAAGTCGTCGACGGAGTAGGGGGCGAAGACCAGCACCTTGTCGGTGCTGCGATTGGGGATCAGGAAGCTCTTCCGACGGCTCACCGGCAGCACGTCGCTGCCGAGCGCCAGCTCCGCGGGGACGACGGCAGTCGGCGCCGCGGTTGCGGCTCGCGCGGGTGCGGGCAGGGCCAGGGCGAACCCGAGCGCTGCCATTGCGAGCGGCGCCATCGAGGCGAGCGCCGCCGCCAAGTGGGTGCCGGCCTGCACGCTACGGCTCATGGGCGCCATCCTGACTCACTTTGCACGTCATTCGTAGTGCAGCAGCTCGCGCGCGCGGCGGGCGTCGCGGGCGACCTGCTCGGGGTCTTCGCCGACGAGGTAGACCTCCCAGGCGCGGCTGTCGAGGTCGATCGTCTGCGGCGCGCCGGTGCCGACGGGGCGGACGAAGCCGAGCTCGTGGAAGGTGGGCAGTCGCTGCACCTCGTCGACGCCGCGCACGGCGCGGATGCGCGGCAGGGCCTGCGTCTGCACGCCGAGCACGACCTTGGCCTGCCAGCGGTCGTAGCGCGCGTAGTCGACGTCGCTGCGGCGGACCGGCAGCTCGCCGAGGTAGTGGCAGGCGGCGAGCTCGAGAAGGCTGCGGCCGTGGAGGCGGCTAGCGAGTACCGGCAGGTTCCCGCCGGCGAGGCGGGCGCCTATCTCGATGATGCACGGGCCCTGGGCGTCGATTTTCACTTCGAGGTGGATGGGCGCGCGGCGCAGGCCCATCGCCTCGACGACGCGCGAGGCGTAGTCGGCAAGCTGGCGGAAGCGCGGGTCGCTGGCGGCCACCGTCGTCGTCTCGAAGTAGAGGTTGTCGAAGCCGTGGCTCGGGCGGCGGTCGTAGATCCAGACGTCGGTGGCCAGCAGGTCGCCGGCGCGGTCGACCTGGCCGTTGACGCAGTACTCGACGCCGCCGATGAACTCTTCGAGCAGCACCTCGCCGCTGCCGCTCTGCAGCACTTGTTGGCAGCGGCGCAGCAGGTCGTTCTCGTCGCGGGCGAAGAAGACGTGCTCGGAGCCGGCGCCGCCGGTGGGCTTGACGACGATCGGCCAGCCGCCGACGCGGAGCTGGAAGGCGCGCGCCTCCGCCGCGTCGCGCACCACGGCGCTGGCATTGACGCGCACGTGGCCGGTGCGGCGCAGGTGCTCCTTCATCACCGCCTTGTTGCGGCAGCGCTCGATCACCTGCCGCGAGTTCCAGCCCAGCCCCAGCTCTTCGCCGAGCGCGGCGCCGAGCAGCACGCTCTCTTCGTCCCACGAAACGACGCCGCGCAGCTCCGGCCAGCGGGCGCGGATCTCGGCGGCGAGCGCCGCGAGGCTCGGCGAGCCGGGAGCGAGGTAGGTGTCGAGCACGTTGCTGCCCACCTGCTTGCTCCACTTCCCCTGCCACAGCGACAGCCGCGCGCGGCTGCTGAACACCGCCACCGCGCCCTGGTTGAGCTGCCGCGCCAGGAACGGCATCATCTCCGCCGGGTAGCGGCCGACGGGGTCGACGATCAGGTAGGCCATTGAGCAGCGATCCTAGTAGCCTAGACTGTGAACGGAGTCCGCATGCCCGCACAAGATCCGCTCGAACTCGCCCCTCAGCGCTCGTTGCGCGGCGTTCTGGGCGCACTGTGCAAGCGCTCAGTCCCTCAAAGGTCGTGGCACCAGGCCAAACTTGATGCGTGGCACGCCGCTGCGTTCCTCAGTGAGGCCGCAGATCGGCGCTCGAGGCGAGCGGATCGCTAGTCAGCGTCACTCGTACCTCAGCAGCTGCCGCACCGCCGCCGCGTCGTGAGCGACTTGCTCGGCGTCGGGGTGGAGCAGGTACACCTCGTAAGACTTGCTGCGCAGGTCGACGGTCTGCGCGAGCGGCATCCCCGGGCGGCGCAGCAGGCCGGTGCCGACGAAAGAGGGCAACGCTTCGACCTCGGGTAGGCCGTGCAGAGCGCGAATGCGCGGGATCGCCACCGGCTGGATGCCGGAGACGATGCGCGCCGCGAGGCTGTCGTAGCGCGCGTAGTTCACGTCGCGCGACGACAGCGGCAGCTCGTCTAGGTAGTGACAGGCGGCGAGCTCGAAGAGGCTCCTGCCGTGGAGCATCGAGGCGAGCATCGGCTGGTTGCCGCCCGGCAGCCGCGCGCCCACCTCGATGAGGCACGGGCCGCGGTCGTCGACCTTGACCTCCATGTGCACCGGCGCGCGCACGAGCTCGAGCCCGTCGATGACGGCGGCGGCGTACCTCGCCAGCTCCCAGAACAGTGGCGTCGTGGTGTCGACCTTGATCGTCTCGTAGTAGAGGTTGGGCACGCCGTGGCTCTCGCGGCGGTCGTAGAGCCAGACGTCGGTGATGAGGAAGTCGCCGCGGCGGTCGACCATGCCGTTGACCGCCAGCTCGCGGCCGCCGATGTACTCCTCGAGCAGCACCTCGCCGGCGCCGCTCTCGAGCACCTCCTGGCAGCCGCGCAGCAGCTCTCCGCGGCTGGCGGCGAAGGTGACGTGCGCCGAGCCGGCGCCGCCGGTGGGCTTGACGACGATCGGCCAGCGGCCGAGCTGCTCCTGGAAGGCGATCGCCTCGTCGGCGTTCTTCACCACCGCGCCGGCGTTGATGCGCACGTCGGAGTGCCGGCGCAGGTGCTCCTTCATGACGCCCTTGTCGCGGCAGCGCTCGATGACCTCGCGCCGGTTCCAGCCGAGCCCGAGCAGCTCGGCGAGCTCGGCGCCGTAGAGCACGCTCATCTCGTCCCACGGCACGATGCCGGAGAAGCCGTCGGGGAAGTCGCGCGAGAGCTGCGCGGCCACTTCCGCAATCGGCTCCCCCGCCGCTTCGTAGGCGGCCGCGATGTCGTCGCCGAGCTTGCCGCGCCAGCCGCCGTGCCGCCACTGGCCCGTGCGCCCCGGCGACGTCAGCACCGCCACGCCGGGCAGGCCGACGCGGCCGAGGAACTCCACCATCCGCCGCGCGTAGTCGTCGGTGGGGTCGAGGACGATGTAGGGAGCGGGCAACGGACGCATCTTAGAGCCACGCGCGCTCGCTGCGTCGCGGCTCAAACGCTACTCGTCGCGGCGCTACTCGTCGCGGCTCTCGTCCTCGCCGTCCTCGTCGCCGTCCTCATCGTCCTCCTCCGCCCGCGCCTCGATCTCCTTCTCCACCAGCTCCGCCATGCCGCGCTTCTTGCGCGTCTTGTGGAACTCGCCGAGCAGGTGGTCGAGCTCCCGGTCGGAGAGGTCGTCGAGGTCGGCCATGCCGGTGCGGGCCTTGGCGATGGCACGCAGCAGCTCGTCGAGCTTCAGGTGGATCTCGCGCGAGTCGCGGTTCTGCGTCGCCTGGATGAGGAAGACCATCAGGAAGGTCACGATGGTGGTGCCAGTGTTGATCACCAGCTGCCAGGTGTCGGAGAAGTGGAAGAGCGGCCCGCTCACCGCCCAGACGATGATGATGAGCAGGGCGATGAAGAACGCCCAGACCGAGCCCACGGCCTTGGCGGTGATGCGCGAGAAGCGGCGAAAGAGGTCCTTCACGGCGGCCAGCCTGCGAGCGCAAATCTTGTGCCGCGGCGGGCGGTCTCTGCTAGCGTTCGCGCAGTGACCAGCGCACGCGTGGCTTCGGGTCGAGCCGGCTGAGCCCTCGGCGCGCGCGCCCGTGAGGCGCGCGATGGAGCGGCGCCGGCGAGCGGAGGGGCCGTGTGCGGCCGCTGACGCTCGGCGCCACCGTCGCCGCGGTCGCCGTCCTGCTCTTCCTCGCCGAGCGCCGCTGGCCGCTGCGGCGGCCGCGGGCCGCGCTCTTCGCCGGCCTCGCGGTGAACCTCCTCGTCGCCGGGATCGCTCTCGCCGTCGCCGCGACCACGGTACGGCCGTTGGTGCTGCGCGCGCTCGGGCTCGCCACTCACGATCGCGTCGGCCTCTTCGCCTGGCTGCCGCTGCCGGCGCCGCTCGAAGCGGTGCTCGCCTTCCTGCTCCTCGACCTCAGCTTCTACTGGTGGCACCGCGCCAACCACCGGCTGCCGCTGCTCTGGCGCTTCCACAACGTGCACCACTTCGACCCCGCCCTCGACGTGTCGACGGCGCTGCGCTTCCACTTCGTCGAGATCGCCCTCTCCGCCGCCTTCCGCGTCGTGCAGGTGGTGCTGCTCGGTCTCGGCGCCGGCGTCTACTGGGCGTACGAGCTCTGCTTCCAGGCCAACACGCTCTTCCACCACAGCAACGTGCGGCTTCCGATCGCGCTCGAGCGCGCCCTCAACCGGTTGATGGTGACGCCGCGCATGCACGGCATCCATCACTCCCAGGTGGAGGCGGAGGCGATGTCGAACTACGGCGTGCTGCTGCCGTGGTGGGACCGCCTCCACCGCACGCTGCGCCTCAACGTGCCGCAGCAGGCGATCGCGATCGGCGTGCCCGGCTACGCGCGGCCGGAGGACAACCGGCCGCTCGGTCTGCTGGCGGCGCCCTTCGTCAGCCAACGCGACTACTGGCGGCGGCAGGACGGCGTCGCCGTGGAGCGCGAGACTCTCCCCGGCACGCCGAGCGAGCTGGCGGAGTGACGAGCTCGCGGCGAATAGCGTGACCCTGTAGCGGGTCAAACAATGCACCGCGGACAATCCCGTGACCCACTTCTTTCCATTGTGAAGCAGCACACAAGAAGGCTATGTCATTAGAAATACATGGCTTGCTCTCGCAACGCTCGCCGCGCGGCCCTGGCACGGTCCTCGCTGCTCGGCGCTTCCGCAGCTTTCGTGTGCAACGCCCGGCGTGTCGCCGGGACCTCGGTCACCGCGGTAACCACTTCGGAGGTCACTCGATGAAGCACTGGGTTTCCCGCCTCGGGCTCGCGGCGCTTTGTACCGCCATCTCCCTCCCTGCCGGCGCCGCGATGCCGGCTTTCACCTGGGACCCGGAGGTGCTGCCGGAGACGGTCGGCACGCCCCGCGATCCCGCCGAGGCCGTGGCGGCGATGGGGCAGCTGCAGAAGACGCTCGCCGCCGGGCAGGTCGAACGCGGCGTGCGCTTCGAGGCGGTCGTCAACGTGACGGCGGCGGAGCGCAAGGCCATGGACGACGTCGTCAATGCCAGGGACGGCAAGCTCCTGGTGGGCGTCAACAAGGCGATCGGAGCGCTGGTGAATTTCACCGGCGCCGGCAGCCTTGGCACGCGCACCCGTGACCTCGCCCTCGGCTCGGTCCGCGGCGACGGCCAGGGCGGCTTCACCTGGACCGCTTCCGTCCGCTCGCCGGGCGCCGAAGCGATGCGCGTCCACTTCACCGGCCTCGATCTCCCCGAAGGCGCCGGCCTCTACATCTACAACGAGAAGGGCCAGGCGTTCGGGCCGTACACCGGCCGCGGCCCCAACGGCAACGGCGACCTCTTCACCAACACGGTGTTCGGCGAGCTGGCGCTCCTCCAGCTGCAGGCGCCCGCCGGCGTCCGCATCCCCGGCTTCCGCGTCGAGGAAGCGGGCGTGCTGGGCAAGCGTTTCCTGCTGCCCCGCTACAACCCGTCCGGCATGTTCGATCCCAACGACCTCTCCTCGCTCGGCACGGCGAAGGCGTTCTGCTCCTACAACGCGTCCTGCATCGTCAACGCCGCCTGCCAGTCGAGCACGGCGGTCAGCGCCGCCAAGCAGGCCGTGGCGACGATCCTCTTCACCTCCGGCGGCAGCCAGTACATCTGCACCGGCCAGCTCATTCGCGACACCGATAACAACACGGTGATCCCGTACTTCGAGACCGCGCACCACTGCATCAGCAGCAGCGGCGAGGCCTCGAGCCTCGAGACCTACTTCGACTACACGGCGACCTGCAGCAGCCCGAACTGCACGCAGCCCTACAACAACACCGGCGATACGGTCGGCGCGACGATCAAGGCCACGGGCTCCTCGAGCGACTACTCGCTGCTGCAGCTCTCCTCGGCGCCCGTCACCAAGGACGGCACCGCTACGTACCTGGGCTGGAACGCGACCGACATCTCCAACACCACCACCCAGCTCTACCGCATCAGCCATCCCAAGGGCGCGCCGCAGGCCTACTCCGAGCAGAAGGTCGACCCCAGCAAGCCCACCTGCCGCACCCTGCCGCGCGGCTCCTTCCTTTACAGCAAGGACAACCTCGGCGCCACCGAGGGCGGCAGCAGCGGCTCGGCGGTCGTCAACGGCGCCGGCGAGATCGTCGGTCAGCTCTACGGCGCCTGCGGCACCAACCTGAACGACGTCTGCGACGCCAACAACAACGCCACGGTGGACGGCGCCTTCGCGGCCACCTACCCGAACGTCGCGGCGTTCTTGAACCCCGGCGGCGGCGGCTCCTGCTCGCCGGCCGGCAGCGCCTGCAGCAGCGGCAGCCAGTGCTGCTCGGGCCAGTGCAAGGGCAAGCCCGGCAACCAGACCTGCCACTAGTCGAATGAGCGGCGCCGGCTTGCCGGCGCTCGCGTGATGAAAGGGGGCCGCTCGGCCCCCTTTCTCTTTCCGCGCGATTGCTTCACGCGCCCGTCGCGTGTCCCGCCTACCAGCGCCCCTGCACGCCGAAGAGCCAGTTGCGCTTCGCGGTGAGCTGCAGGCCGTTGACGTCCTGGTAGAGCGGCTGCTGCACGAAGACGTACGCCGCCCAGGGCTCGCGCAGCGCCACGCGCAGGCCGGGGCTGGCGAAGACGAAGTCACCGCCGGTGAGCGCCGGGTCTTCGCCGCTCGTGCCGACGTCGTCGCGCAGCTTGTGCCGCAGGTTGAGCTGGAGCACGCCCTCGAGCCGGCCGGCGAGCGGCATCGCGGCGCCGGTGTTGAGCTGCCAATCGTCGCCGAGGCGGTAGTCGTCGCGGCCGCTGCCGTTGCGCCGGTAGCCGAGCGAGACGAACCAGGGGACGGTCGCCGTGTTGCCCATGCCGCCGCTCTTCAACGCGCGGCCGCGCAGCGAGCCGCGCAGTGTGGCGCCGAGCGTCGCGTCGGTCGAGCCGCTGCCGGTCTGGATGGGCAGCTCGGCGACCTCGCCCTCACTGTTCGCGCGGTCGTCCTTGCCGGTCGGCAGCTCGACGCCACCGGTGAGCCAGAGACTGGTGCGGCCGCGGTTGACGGCGAGCCACTGCGCTTCGAGTGCAACGTCGCCGAAGCCGCGTAGCGTCCACTCCTCGCGAGTCGGCTCGTCGTGGTGGCCCTCGTGCTTGGCGCCGCCGGGCTCGTCCTCGGGCTGCTCGAGGTGTTCGTGGAAACGGTTCATCCACGGCACGTTGATGCCGAGCAGCAGCCGCGAGGTGGGCGCGTAGCGCAGGCCCAGCGTCGCGGTGCGGTTGATCGTGCGCACTTCGTCGTGGTCGCTGGGCAGCTCGCCCACCGCCGCCGAGCGGGTGCCGATGCGGGGCTGGTCCTGGTCGATGTACTGGAACGAGAGGTCGAGCGCCCAACTGCCCGCCGCGGGCAGGTTGAACGCGTGGGTGTCGATGGGACAGAAAGCTGCGCCGCAGCTCGCCCGCGCCGCAGCGTGGCCGAACGCCACGAGGGCGACGAGCAGAGCGGCAGCCGATGTGGATCTACGCACTGGCATACCTCCGGGCCGGCCCATTTGCGTGTGGCCGGCGGTCTCAGTTGCTGATGAGTACCTACGGGAGGCGGGCCGGGAGGTCCGGAGGGGGTTGCTCGGGCTCGGGCGAGGCGTGCGCGGCCGCGATTGCCGGAATCGGCGACACGGCGTGAGCGAAGCTCGGCTGCGGCACACCGGCGGCGCGCGTCAGCACGGCGAGCGGGCCGGTCGCGGGCGGCGTGCTCATCGGCACGTGGTCGTCACAACGCAACCAACGTGGGCCTGAATTCGAGTGGCGATGCCGGGCGTGCGCGTGCAGCGGGCAGACGCCCTTGGTGCAGCACGGCATCGGCACGACGCACGAGCGCGCTGGCGCGACGGCGGCGGCGGCGACGCCGGCTACAAGCTGCAGCGCAGCGATAAAGCTGAGCGCGGCGGCGAGGAACCGCAACCGGGTGGACGGGCCGCTCACGCTTCACATGGTAGCGCCTCGCGGCCCGACGATCCGCCGCCACTAGAACGCGTAACGCGCCTCGACGAGGAGCTGCCAGCGGCTGGCGAGCCCGCCCCGGTCGACGCGCGACGCAACTGGCGCGGCGGCCGAGAGGCCGAGCGCGAGCTGCTCGGTCGCCACGTACTCGACGCCCGGCGCGAGGAGCAGCTCGCTGCGCCGCGTGCCGGGCACCGGCGCGCCGCGCAGGCGGTCGGCTTCGCGGTGAACCAGCGAAGCCTCGAGCAGTGCGAAGACCTCGTGCCCCGGCACCTCGTAGCGCCGCGGCAGCACGATCGCCTCGGCGTCGAGATCCAGGCGCATCTCGTCGCCGAACCGATAGCCGTGCCCTTCGCCGTTGCGGCGGTAGCCGACGGAGGCCGCCTGCACGTGCCGCCGGTGCGCCTGTTGGTAGGAGAGATCGGCGAAGAAGTCGGTCGACTCGCTTCCCGGCTGCACGGCTTCACGCAGCGAGAGCGGCAGCTCGGCATCGCGAGGGAGCGCGCGCCGAGCTCCCGTCGGCAGCTCGACCCCGAAGCCGAGCGCCGCCTGGCGGTCGCGCCAGCGGCCGAGCTGGCGGAAGAATCGATACTTGCCGCTCAGCTTGACGTCGCCGAGGCCGGAGAGCCGCGTCTCGGGGCCATGGCGCCTTTTCGCGGTGCGCTCGACGCGCGGGATGGTCGCCGCGAAGCTCCAGCTCGTCGCCGGCGTGTAGCGCACGTCGATGGCGGCGACCGCTTCGCCCAACTCGGCCCCGTCGTCGCTGCGCTCCTCGCCGAGCGTGAAGCGGCCGTTCACCGCCAGACCGTGGTACGCGCCAGTGCCGGGGGTCGGCGTACGCAAGGGCGCACCCGCGGCCGGGCCCGCCGCGCCGGCCGCGACCAGGACGGCGGCCGCGATCGTCCTCGCTGGCGACAGATCGAGGCGGCTCATTTCGCCGCCTCCCAACGCGAGATCTCGATGCGCTCGCCCTGGGCGTCGCCGCGCCAAGCGCCGTAGACGATCGCCTCCGCGCCCGGCTTCAGCTCCCCGCGAAGCTTTTCGACCAGCGGTCCGGAGAGCGCGAAGGGCTGCTTGGTACCGGTCGTCATCAGCTTGCCGTCGGACGCCAGCGAGCCTCGCACCTCAATGGAGGTGCCTTCGACGTCGTAACCGGCGTTGACGAGCTCCTGGCGCAGCTCCGCGTAACGCGCCGGCCGATCGGCGCGCGGGACGAAGACGAAGTGCCCCGTCTTCACGTCGGTGACCCGCATGTCTTTCGGCTTGGGAGCAAACGAGAGACGGCGCACGGCCGTCGTGATGTTGTGCACTCAAAGGCCGCAGAGGTAGCCGTTGACGTCGAGCTCGACGCGGCGGACCTCGGCCCCGAGCGGCAATGCGAAGGCGGTGAGCAAGGCGAAGGCGGCGAGGCGGCGACCGCTAGGCATGGCACAGACTCCTCGAGCTTCGTAGCTCATTGACCTCGTTGTGGGCGTCATCACGCAGGGCGGGCGAGTGACCGCCGTGCGGCCGCGGCGCGGCTGGGCGCACTACGCCCAGTGGCCGCGGGACGCTCTCAAAGTCTGAGGATGTCGTGCTGCGTGCTCGTCAGCGTTGTGCAGCGAGCGATCTCTCTCGGCGCAAGCGGATCCACCGCTACCGTCACTGAAACCGCGGCCGGCACGTCGAGCGTTGCCGGCCGATCCGCTCCCGGCACGAGACGCAGCGCTTCGCCCGGCGCCGTCGAGCAGCAGCCCGCGGGCGTCGACGCGACGGCCGGCACGGCACAGCCTTTCTTCGCCGGCGAGGCGCAGCAAGGCAGAGTCGAACTCCGCTTCGCCAAGGCGGCGCAAGGCGCCGCGATGGGCAGCAGCAATGAGCAGGCGAGAAGGGCGGCTACGCTGCGCAGCAGGTGCATCGAGCGATCAGTATAGCGGCGCAACAGACTCCCTCAGGGTCACGAGAACGCGCGAAAGTTCTCGAAGCGGTCCGTGGACCGGGCCAGTCGGTAAACTAGTGCCGTGAAGCGGACGCGGCTGCTCGCCGTCGGTTGGCTGCTGAGCGGAGTGCTGGTGCCGGCGGCGGCGGTGATGGTGATCCTCGGCTGCTGCGAGCTGCCCTTCCACGCCGTCGTGCACCGGGCGATGCCGCTCTGCGACATGGCTGCGATGGCGCTGGCGCAGCACCACGGCGGCGACGAGCACGCCCCCGCTGCTCCCGCGCCCTCGCGTCCAGACGCGAAGCCGACGATGGACCGCGCCTGGCGCGCGCCCGAGCGCTCGGCGGCAACTGTGCCGCTCATGCTCGCCGCGATGCTGGCGCCGCCGGCGACCGGCCAGCCGGCGCTGCGCTCGCTCCCGATCGGCGCCTTCCGCTGCGACGACGACGTGGGCACTCGACTGGCCCGCGTCGAGACCCTCCGCCTCTGATGTCCGCCTGAGCGCTGCCGCTCGGCGCCCGCGCGATTGCGCGCGCGCCCAGCCATCCGCGCGCTTCACAACCTCAGCTTCGAGCTCCAACTCCGAAGAGCGGCCGTGGGCCGCGAGGTCGGGCACATGACGTCAGAACTTCGAAAAGCGCGCGGCGTACCGGCGCCCGCCGTCGTCGCGAGCGCAGTCGCCTGCCTCGCGCTCGCCGCCTGCGCCTCGGCGCCGCGCGATGCCGGCTTCGGCGACGTGCAGCGCGGCGTCACCGCATCCACCGGCCAGGAGATCGCCTGGGACCCGCAGCAAGCGATCGAGGCGCCGGCGGACGCCGCCGTCGCGGCGCAGCTCGCCGAGCCGCTCACCGCCGATCGCGCCGTCGAGATCGCGCTGCGCTACAACCGCGATCTCCTGGCCACGCTCGAGGAGCTCGGCATCGCGCGCGCCGACCTCCTGCAGGCGCGCACGCTGCGTAACCCGTTCGCCGAGGCGGAGCTGCGTTTCCCCGCCTCGCCGTCGCGGCCGTTCGAGGTCATCCTCATGCAGCCGCTCTTCGACCTGCTGAAGCTGCACGCGCGCCGCGCCGCGGGCGAGGCGGCCTTCGAGGTGACGAAGCTGCGCACGACCGCCGCCGTCGTCGCTTTCGCCAACGAGGTGCGCGCCGACTTCTACCGCGCGCAGGCGGCGCGCCAGCTACTCGCGAGCCAGGCGACGATCGCCGACGCCGCGCGCGCCGCGGCGGAGCTGGCGCACAAGCAGCACGAGGTGGGGAACGTCTCCGACCTCGATTTCGAGCGCGAGCAGACGCGCTACGACGCCGCCAAGCTCGAGCTGCAGCGCGCCGAGCTCGAGGAGCTGCAGGCACGCGAGCGGCTGATCGCCGACCTCGGGCTCGCGCAACCGCCGGCGACGCTCGACCTTCCCGCCGAGCTGCCGCCAGTGGCCGAGGACGCGCCGCCGGCCGCGGCGCTCGACGAGGCGCTAGCCGGCCGCCTAGACCTCGGCCTCGCCCGTGCCGACCTCGCGGCGGCACGAGCGCGATTGCCGCTGGCGCGCGGGCCGGTCTACGCCGATGTCGCAGCCGGCGTGCACCACGAGCGCGAGCCGCAGGGCGAGCGCACGACCGGCCCCGCGCTGGAGCTGCCGATCCCCATCTTCGACTCCGGCCGCGCGCGGCGCGAGCGCGCGCTCGCCGTGGTCCGCCAGGCCGAACAACGCGTGCACGCCATCGACCTCGCCGGCCGCTCCGCCGCGCGTACCGCCGCCGAGCGGCTGCGCGAAGCGCGCGCCCGCGCCGAGTACCTGCGCGACGTGGTGGTGCCGCGGCGCCAACGAATCCTCGAGCTCACCCAGCTCGAGACCAACGCCATGCTGCGCGGCGTCTTCGACCTCTTCCGCGCCCGCCAGGACCTCGACGAGGCACGCCGCGAGGAGGTGCTGGCGCGGCGCGACTACTGGGTGGCGAAGAGCGAGCTGCAGTCGGCGCTGCTCGGCGTGAAAGGGTTCGAGCCGCAAGGCGGCGCGACGACGATGAAGGAGAGCGAATGATCACCCGCCGCAACGTCCTCGTCTCCAGCATCGCTTCCGCCGTTGGCGCGGTGATCGGGCGCCGCGCCGCCAGCGCTCAGCACGAGCACATGCACATGCAGCCGCCCGTCGCGGCACCGACCTCGACGCCCGCACCCACCAAGGCTCCGCCGCATTCGGCGCCGCACACACCGCCGGCCGCCGCACCGCGCGCATCCACCGGCGGCCCCGGCTACACGCCCGTCGTCACCCCCAACGGCACCACGCTCCCCTGGCGCTGGGAGGACGGCCGCAAGACCTTCCACCTCGTCGCCGAGCCCGTGGTGCGCGAGCTCGCTCCCGGCCTGACGATCAACGCCTGGGGCTACAACGGCCAGACGCCGGGACCGACGATCGAAGCCGTCGAGGGCGACCGCCTGCGCATCTACGTCGAGAACCGGCTGCCGGCGCCGACCTCGATGCACTGGCACGGCGTGCTGCTGCCCAATGGCATGGACGGCGTCGCCGGCTTGAACCAGCGCCGCATCGAGCCCGGGCAGACCTTCGTCTACGAGTTCGACGTGCGCCAGCACGGCACCAACATGTACCACCCGCACTTCGACGAGATGATGCAGCAATCGCTGGGGATGATGGGCTTCCTGATCTTCCACCCGCGGCGCGCGCCGCGGCGCATCGACCGCGACTTCGCCATCTTCCTCGCCGAGTGGGCGGTCAAGCCGGGCGCGGCGACGCCCGACCCGACGGTGATGACCGACTTCAACCTCTTCACCTTCAACAGCCGCGTCTTCCCCGGCACCGCGCCGCTCGTCGTCCGGCGCGGCGACCGCGTGCGGCTGCGCATCGCCAACATCAGCATGGACTCGCACCCGATCCACGTCCACGGCCACCACTTCCGCTGGACGGGCACCGACGCCGGCCCGGTCCCCGAGACGGCGTGGATCCCGGAGACCAGCATCAACGTGCCGCCGGGCACGACGCGCGACGTCGAGCTCGTCGCCGACAACCCGGGCGACTGGGGCGTGCACTGCCACAAGGTGCACCACACGATGAACCAGATGGGGCACGGGCTCCCCGTGCTGCTCGGCGTCGACACCCGCGCCGCCGAGGTCGAGCTGCAGCGGCTGGCGCCCGGCGGCATGATCATGGGGCAGGCCGGCATGGCCGAGATGCATGCGATGCCGGCGCCGCGGAATACGCTGCCGATGGGCGGCGGCGAGGGGCCGTTCGGCACCATCTTCATGGGCGGGATGTTCACTGTGTTGAAGGTGCGCGACGGGCTGAAGAGCTACGACGAGGACCCGGGGTGGTACCAACAGCCGGCAGGGACGACGGCGCGGCTGGTGGAGGCGCCGCCGAGACGGGGGTGAGCATGCGACAGCGCGCGAAGATCAGCGTCCTCCTGCTGGTGGCATACCTCGCCATAGCCACGGTGCTGGCGATCAGGATCCGCCGCGGCTTCAGCGCGCGCGACGAGCCGACAGCGCTGGAGGCGGCAGTGGCGACTCGCATGCGCCGCTGGTCGGTGCCCGCCGCGCTGCGCGACGCGCGGAACCCAGTGGCACTGACGCCGCCAGTGCTCGTCGAAGCGCGCGCTCACTGGGCCGACCACTGCGCCACCTGCCACGGCAACGACGGCAAGGGCCAGACGACGATCGGCGAGCGCCTCTACCCGCGCGCTCCCGACATGACCCTGCCACGCACGCAGCGCCTCTCCGACGGCGAGCTCTTCGCCATTATCGAGAACGGCGTCCGCTTGACGGGCATGCCAGGATGGGGCGACGGCACGGCGGAGTCGCGGCGCGAGAGCTGGGCGCTGGTTCACCTCATCCGCCGGCTGCCGCGGATCACTCCCGAAGATCTCGCCGAGATGGAAAAGCTCAACCCGAAGACGCCCGAGGAGCTGGAAGAGCAGAACGAAGAGGATGCGTTCTTGAAGGGTGAGGATGCCGTCGAGGCCGCCTCGCCTACCCCCGCCACCGTCAGCCACCATCACTGAGGAGACCGCTCATGCGCAGGATCGCCACTTCGCTCGTCGCGTTCGTCGTCGCACTGTTCGTCGTCGCCGGCGTCGCCCACGCCCACGGCGGCAACGCCCACCTGCTCGGCACCGTCGTGCAGCTGCACGAGAGCCACCTCATCGTCAAGAACAAGGCCGGCAAGCAGCGCACCGCGGAGCTCACCCCCGCGACCAAGCTCGAGAAGGCCGGCAAGCCGGCGACCCGCGCCGACCTGGTCGCGGGCGCGCGCGTCGCCGTCCACTTCGCCGCCAACGGCAAGACGGCGCTGCTGGTCAGGATCAGCCCCGCGGCGCCGAAGCCCGCGGCACCAAAGTGAGACGCGGCGCGGCGTGGGGCTTCACGCGCCCGCCGCGGGAGGCTTGGTGACCGCGACTACGACGCTCGTACGCGACCCCGTCTGCGGGATGACCTTCCCGCCCGAGAAGGCGAAGGCCACCTCGCAACACGAAGGCGAGACGATCTACTTCTGCTCTCCCGGGTGCAAGCAGAAGTTCGACACCGATCCGGATCGCTACGTTCGGCGGGCAGCGGATCCGCGGTCGCGCTCGGCGGCGCCGCCAACGGGGCGCGCCGGGGGGAGGGCTCCCAGCCGCGCGCAGCGAAGCGAGCACGGATGGGATACCCACCGGCAGGCGGGGACCACGGAGGCGGCACCGGCGAGACGCGCGACCGCGTCGGACCAGCGTTCTGCAGCCATCGAGTGGACGTGCCCCATGCATCCCGAGATCGTCCGCGATCGCGCGGGGAGCTGCCCGATCTGCGGCATGGCGCTCGAGCCACGCACCATCACCGCGCACGAAGAGGAAAACCCCGAGCTCCGCAATATGACGCAGCGGTTCTGGGTGGCTGTAGCGCTCACCCTTCCGCTGCTGATTCTCACCATGGGTCGCGAATTGGCACCCGAGTTCGCGCAACGCCTCCTCTCGCCGAGCTCAACCTCGTGGCTCGAGCTGCTGCTCGCCACGCCCGTCGTGCTCTGGTGCGGCTGGCCCTTCTTCATCCGCGGCTGGCAGTCGATCGTCCATCGCTACCTCAACATGTTCACCCTCATCGCCCTCGGTGTCGCCGTAGCGTGGACGTACAGCGTCGTCGCCACCGTGGCGCCGGGGATCTTCCCCGCCTCCTTCCGCGGCACGCACGGCCGCGTCGGCGTCTACTTCGAAGCGGCCGCCGCGATCGTCGCCCTCGTGCTGCTCGGCCAGGTGCTCGAGCTGCGGGCGCGCAGCCGCACGGGGGCCGCCATCCGCGCGCTCCTCCAGCTCGCACCGCCGACCGCGCGTCGCGTCGCCGCCGACGGCAGCGAAACGGACGTGCCCCTCGAGCAGGTCCGTCCCGGCGACCGGCTCCGCGTGCGTCCGGGCGAGCGCGTGCCCGTCGACGGCGTGGTCGTCGAAGGCCGCAGCGCCGTCGACGAGTCGATGGTCACCGGCGAGCCGATCCCCGTCGAGAAGGTCGGCGGCGCCAGCGTCATCGGCGGCACGCTCAATGGCACCGGCAGCATCCTCGTCGAAGCGCAGAAGGTCGGCGCCGACACGCTGCTCGCGCGCATCGTGCAGATGGTGGCCGACGCGCAGCGCAGCCGCGCGCCGATCCAGCGCCTCGCCGACCGCGTCGCCAGCTGGTTCGTGCCGGCGGTGGTGGCGGTCGCGCTCCTCGCCTTCGCCGCCTGGGCGATCTGGGGACCGCCGCCCGCGCTCGCCTACGCCATCGTCAACGCCGTCGCCGTCCTCATCATCGCCTGCCCGTGCGCGCTCGGCCTGGCGACGCCGATGTCGATCATGGTCGCCGCCGGCAAGGGCGCCTCGGCCGGCGTGCTGTTCAAGGATGCCACCGCCATCGAGCTGCTGCGTGACGTCGACACGCTCGTAGTCGACAAGACCGGCACGCTGACCGCGGGCAAGCCGAAGCTGGTGGACGTCGTCACCGCCGGCGGCATCGACGAGACGGAGCTGCTGCGCCTCGCCGCCGGCCTCGAGGCCGCCAGCGAGCACCCGCTGGCGGCGGCGATCGTCGGCGGCGCCGCCGAGCGCGGCATCCGGCCGGCGAAGGCCCAGGACTTCGAGTCGATCACCGGCAAGGGTGTCGTCGGCCGCGTCGACGGCCGGCAGGTGGCCCTCGGCAACGCGGCGCTCTTCGCGCAGCTCGGCATCGACCTCGGCGAACTTCCCGCTCAGGCCGAGGAGCGCCGCCGCGACGGCCAGACGGTCATGCTCGCGGCGCTCGACGGCCGCGCCGCCGGCCTCGTCGCCGTCGCCGACCCGATCAAGCAAAGCGCGCGCGACGCGATCGCCGCCCTCCACCGCGAAGGCCTGCGCCTCGTCATGCTCACCGGCGACGGCAAGACCACCGCCGAGGCGGTGGCGCGCGAGCTCGGCATCGACGAGGTGATTGCCGAGGTGCTCCCCCACGAGAAGGCGGCGCAGGTGAAGCGGCTGCAGGGCGAAGGGCGCAAGGTCGCCATGGCCGGTGACGGCGTCAACGACGCGCCGGCGCTGGCGCAGGCCGACGTCGGCATCGCCATGGGCACCGGCACCGACGTGGCGATGGAGAGCGCCGGCGTCACCCTCGTCAAGGGCGACCTCGGCGCCATCGTGCGCGCGCGCCGCCTGTCGCGCGCGACGATGCGCAACATCCGCCAGAACCTCTTCTTCGCCTTCGTCTACAACGCGCTCGGCGTGCCCATCGCCGCCGGCGTGCTCTACCCGTTCACCGGCCTGCTGCTGTCGCCGATGATCGCCGCCGCGGCGATGAGCTTCAGCTCGGTGTCGGTGATCGCAAATGCCCTGAGGCTACGCGCCGTGCGGCTCTGACGTCGGCGCAGCGGCTATCGATCGCGGCGTCTCTCGCGCGTCTCAGCATCCGTTCCTGCGCGGACAATGACCTCGCCAGCACCTATTGCCCGTTCCATTCCTGATAGCCGTAAAGCGCGAGGCTGAGACGCCCCATCGCCTTCGCAGGAAGGCCCGCATCCCCTTGATACAGTGTTTGAATCACTTCATCTTGGCGCCTCTTGAACGCGTCGCCATCCAGCCCCTGCAATTGCCCAAGGCCGTAACTATCAGCTTCGCGTTGTGCGGCTTGGATCGTGTCAAGGGCGTTTTGGATGTCGGCCATCGCGGCGGGAATGCGGCTCCTGTCACCGCTGACGTTAATGCGGATTTTCACTAGCGTCAGCTTCAGGCCAATCGCCGTCGACAAGGTCGAGAATGCAAAAGAGCGATAGCGCGGGTCCGATAGTTTAGAGATTCCCAACACAAGTAGCGAATTCGGGCCCAACGCGTCATTCACCTGGCTCATGAAGAGCGTCGTGCCGGCATCGACGGCACCCCTGTCGATCTTCGCCCGGTCGTAATCGGCCTTGAACCAACTGTACGCGGTTTCCACGTGCGCCGCTGCATCGCGGATCTCGACGTCGGTCAGCTCGTTGGAGAAGAACGCCTTCAAATCCTCGGTTTGCATCAGTGCGATTTCTTCCGCACTCGGCCCACTCGAGGGTAACAGTCCTCCCAGAACCTCGCTGAGCACTGCCGCAGCGAACGCTCCTTTTGGACCGGCGGCCCCCAGCATCGTCACCGCCATACCGGGCATCTTCGCGCCAATATCCGTCATATGACACCTCCACAATTGGAAGACTCCGGTGATTCCGCCGACAGAGCCACCTCGAAAAATCCCCGCCGCCATCGTCAGATCGGCACGCTACTGACTGCCGTCGTCGTGGATCTTGGGGTCGTCCCAGATCAGCTCGCTATCGCCGACGACGACGGCCAGCCGATAGAACCAGCCCCCATCGGACCCGAGGTCGAAGACCAGGTCGGTGAAGGTCTCTTGGGAGTCCTCCGCGGGATAGACCGCCGGCACGACACTGCAGACGCGGCAAGTCGACATCGGGGGCGGCAGGCTCGGCAGCGGGCACCAGCGCCCCCCGGGCGGAATCGGGGAAAGCTCATCCGCGGAGATCTCGAACCCCGCGAGCCGGATCTGCGGTTCGTCATCCGGCACGGTCGCGGTCTTGAGGTGGAACTGGATGACCCTGCCGACGATGGGCGGATAGATGGCTCCATTCTGGAAGACCTCCCAGCCACGGGTTGAGCCGGGGGAGGAGAACGAGAACTTGCGGGTGCTCTCGTCGAACTGCACGTTGACGACGAGGTTCGGCAGCACGGGCTCGGGCATGGTCGTTTCCTTTCTTCGTGGCTGCCCGCGGGCGCCACGGTTGCGGAGGTTCACTCCATCTCTCGCCAAGCGAGGGAAAAGGAGGACATCGACTCGCGACGTCAGCGCGGGAAGAGCCCGGAGAGCCCGGGCTCCGCATAGCTCTGCGCGGCCAGCTGCTCTTCGGCAAGCCGTGCCTCGGCGAGGCGGCCGAGGCAGCGCAGGGCCACCGCCCAGGGAGCCAGCAGGCGACCGTCACGGCTGCCGCGGATGAAGGGCGCGATCGTCTTCGTGGCGCGCTGGAAATCGGCCGTGGCGGCCCCTGGTGAGCTATCGGCACTGCCACGCAGCAGGTAGCTCTGGCTGAGCCAGCGGTGCACCTCGCGATCGCTGGGTCGTGACGCCGCGAGCTCGGCGAGGATGTCCACCGCGCCCTGCACTGCGGCGCCGGCCGGCTCGCCACGCGCCTGCTGCAGGAGGGCGAGGTGATAGAGGCCGATGGCCTTGGTGCGGCGCCAGGCGTGAGGCGATTCGAGCGCCAGCAGCTCGTCCATGATCCGGCGCTCGGCCTGCAACGACGCTTCCGCCCGTGCCAAGTCGCCCCTGGCGTAGGCGGCCCTGCCGAGGTTGAGGTGACTCCAGGCCAGCTTGAACCGCCACGAGGTGTTGGCCGGATCGTGCGCTCCGAGCGCGGTGAAGATCGCTCGCGCCTGTTCGAAGTGCGCGGCAGCCGCGGGCCAATCTCCCAACAGCGAGAGCTGGATCCCCAGGCGGCTGTGGCTGGTGCCGAAGAGGTCTCGCAGCTCGAAGCTCGTCGGATCGGCCGCCAGCAGCGACTTGCGGAGGTCGAATTCCGCCCGCAGTTGCTCGCCCGCCTCGCGCAAGCGGCCGAGGTCCTGCAGGACCACGCCGACCGTGTTGTGGGTCGCCGCCATGTCGGACCGCGTGTCACGGTTCGCCGGCTCGGCGGCAATCAGGTCTTTGTCGATGGTCAGGGTGGCGAGGAACTGCGCCAGCGCCTCGTCGAGACGGCCCTCGGCCTGGAGCAGCGAGCCGAGGTTGCTGTGCGCGTAGGAGAGCTCGCGCCGCCACTCGAGCTTGGCGGGGTCCTGCTTCACCAGGCGCCGCGAGAGGTCGAGGTACGCTTCGAAGGGCTTTCGCGCCGCGGCGAGATCGCCCTGCTGCCAGTGGACGTAGCCCACCCAGTACTCGCTCTGGCCGAGGGCGAAGAGCCGTTCGCCGTCGTCGGGCGCCAGCTCGGCCAGGCGGCGGGCGAGGGCCAGCGACTGCTCCATCGGTGCCGCCGCGCCGGCTAGATTGCCCTGCTTGATGCGCACGTCGCCGATCTGGTGGAGCATCTGCGACCGGCGCAGCAGCTCGGCCTCGCTGAGCTCGTCGGGCGGCACCGCCGCGAAGTATTTCGTCGCCGCGTCGCCGACGGCGTCGAGGACGTCGAGGCGGCCCAGGGACTCGAGCTTCTCGTACAGGTCCACCACGGTGAAGCGGATCAGCTGCTCGGCCTGGCCCTGGCGCATCTCGGCGCGCTGGCGCGCCGCGTCGGCGCGCAACGCGAAGATGGTCACACCTACCGCGCCGACGAGCAGGCTCGCCGCCGCCGCCGCCGCCATGCCGCTGAGCAGCTTGTTGCGCAGCACGAAGCGCGTCAGGCGATAGGCGAGGCTCGCGGCGTAGGCCTCGACCACCTCGCCGTCGAGATACCGCTGGAGGTCCGCGGCCACCGCTCGCGCGGAGGCGTAGCGCTGGTCGGGATCGCGAGCGGTACAGCGCATGACGATCGCGTCGAGCTCTACCGGCAGGGTCGGCAGGCGTTGGTGCGGCGGCGGCAGCTCCCCGTGCAGGGCCTGGCGCAGGACGTCCACGGTATCCGTGCCCTGCAACGGCAGTTCGCCGGTGAGCAGCCGGTAGATGGTGATGCCCAGGCTGTAGACGTCCGAGCGGCGGTCGAGCGCGGCCGGCACGCCGCTGAGCCGTTCCGGCGCGATGTAGTGCGGCGTGCCGGCGATCGCGGTGGCCGCCAGCGAATCCGCGTCGCCGAGCTCGGTGGCGAGTCCGAAGTCGGTGACCAGGGCGTTGAGCTCGCCGTCGGGAGTCCGCTCGACGAGGACGTTCGAGGGCTTCACGTCGCGGTGCAGCAGCCCTTCGCGATGCGCGGCGTGGAGCCCTTCGGCGGCCTGCGCGAGGAGCTTCACCTTGTGCTCCAGCGACAGCGTGGCGCCAATGTCGGCGAGCGTGCCGGCGGCGACGTAGCGCATGGATATGAAGGGCTCACCGTCGAGCTCGCCGCTGTCGTAGATCTCCAGCACGTGTTCGTGCTGCACCCGCGCCTGCGCGCGCGCCTCGCCGAGGAAGAGGCGCAGGACGGCGGGATCTTCGTGGGTGAGGAACTTGAGCGCCACGGAGCGGCCGAGCTGGCGGTCGAAGGCAAGGACGACGCGTCCCATGCCGCCTTCTCCCAGACACTTTCCGAGCTCGTAACGCTCGCCGGCCGACAGCGCCGCTCCCACCGCCGGTGGTTCGCGCGCATCCGCACCGCCAGCCAAGCGGGCGGCGGCAGGCGTGGCGAGAAATGATGCGTAGAGGCTTGCGGCGGCAGCGACGCGGCGGCCCGCCTCGGCAGCCAGGGTCGCGTCGAGCGTGGCGAGTTCGCGCAGGTAGGCCTCACGCTCCGCACCGTCGAGCCCGGCGGCGGTCAACACCGCGTCGCCAAGGCGCAGCTCGGTGCTCGATGCCGGCGTTTTGATCACGCCGTCGCCCTGAGCTCTCCGTGAAGCCAGATCCGCACGGTCTTCCAATCGCGGACCACGGTGCGCGGCGTCACCGCGAGGACGTCCGCCGTCTCTTCGACCGACAGCCCGGCGAAATAGCGCAGCTCGACGAGTTGCTCGTGGCGCGGCTCGAGCTGGGCCAGCTTCCCGAGCGCCTCATGGACCGCCAGGACCTCTTCGGGGCGGAAGGCGACCGGATCGGCCGCCTCGCGCAGCGTTCCCTCGAGCGCCAGGACTTCCCCGTCGCCTCGCTTGCTGGCCATTTGACGGCGCGCTTCGTCGGCAAGCACGAAGCGCATGGCGCGGGCGGCGACGGCGAAGAAGTGGCGGCGATCGTTCCAGTCCACCTCGCTGCCGAGCAGCCGAAGATAAGCCTTGTGAACCAGGCTCGTGGCCTGATGCCGGGCTCCCCGTCCCTGCCGGCGCAGCACGCCGCGAGCGAGGCTCTTGAGCTCGCCGTAGAGCAGATGCCAGAGCCTGTCCTGGGCTTCGCCGTTACCACTCTTCCAGGCTTGGAGGAGACGGGTGATCTCGCCGCTTTTCTCGTCGCTCGGCATGTCGGGGGTGGCGGAGAGGCCGCAAGCCCCCCCGCCGGAAAGCCGATCTCAAAGGATTTGAAGTGAAAGCGTTCACAGCTGACCACAATTCGTCGCGCAGAGCAACTTCGTCCCCGGATAGGTCGACGCGACGTCGGCGGGATGTCGCCCTTTGGCGGCCGTTTGCGATGGAGGGGTAGTGAACCCGCGGGCTACGTGGCCCGGGCAAACGCAAACGACCGCGACAGGGAGACTGTGATGAAAAGACTAGTGGCAGCTGTGATGATCCTTACGGCGACCGTGACGTTCACCGGAGAGGCGCTGGCGCAGAGCGTGCGCCCATTCACGCTGCGGGGAACGACCGCGGTCATCGGGAATCCCTTTGCTCCCGGCGGCGCCGTCATGGAAGGCGCCGGCACGGCGACCCACCTCGGCGAGTGGACCAACGAAGGCCCGGTCTTCTTCGACGCCAGCAGCGGCCCTCCCTTCGCGGCCACGGCGATCGCCCGCTTCACCGCCGCCAACGGCGATCTGTTGGAGGTCCTGCTCACCGGGACGGTCACCGCGTCGCTGGTGGCCACCGCCACCTACCACATCGTCGGCGGCACCGGGCGCTTCGCCGAGGCTTCGGGTCAAGGCGACTTCTTGGCCGAGCCGAATCCGGATGGCACGCTGACGTACACGGCTGCAGGAACGATCGCCTACTGACCCGCGGCTAGGCGCGCAGTCCAGGAAGGGGGTTCCTCACGGGCCCCCGTCATGGACTCCCAGCGCATGTCCGCGCGGCCCAGTTTTACTCGAGCGCCCCGACCGCTCCATGGTCGAGGTGGCGTCGAGAGCATCGATGTGACCAGCTAGGATCGCAGCATGAGCTCGCGCCTGCGCGCTCGCCGGCTGACGGTCGCCGCGACGGCACTACTCGGCTGCCTCGGCGCCGCCGCCTGCAATGGCAGCGGCGGGGGCTCGCCGACCGATCCCGGCGGCAACATCACGCTGGCGCTCACCGCCACGCCGCTGACCATTCCAGTCAACGGCCGGTCGCAGATCGTGGCGCAGGTGACGGCGACGGGCGGCGCCTCGCGCGAGGGTTTGCGCGTCGTCCTCGCCACCAATCTCGGCACGCTCGACTCGACGCAGCTGGTGACCGACGCCACCGGCCGCGCCGAGACGACGCTGCGCGCCGGCACGAGCAGCGGCACCGCGCACGTCACCGGCACGCTGGAGGGGCGCGCCACCGCGGCGACCGACGTGCGCATCGGGCTCGATCGCGTGGTGACGCTGCAGGTCGAGCCGTCTACCATCGCCGGCAGCGAGACGGCCACGGTCACGGTCTTTGCGTTCGAGGGCACCGGCGAGCCGGTGCCGGCGCGCACCGAGGTCACGCTGAGCACCGACCGCGGCCAGCTCGGCGCCACGCGGCTGCTGACCGACAACCAGGGCGCGGCGATCACTTCGCTGCGCACCGGCGGCGCGACGGGGACGGCGCACCTGACCGCGAGCGTTTCCGGCGGGCCCGCGGCGACGGCGCAAGCGACGCTGCTCGCGGCGCCGCCGAGCGGCACCATCGTCCGGCTCACCGCCAGCCCGCCGCAGACGCCCGCCAACGGCACGACGACGATCACCGTGCTGGTGGCCGACGCGACCGGCGCGCCGCTCTCCGGTGTCGAGGTCGAGCTCGGCACCACCCTCGGCATCTTCGACAACACGCGGCTGCACACCGACACCAGCGGCCTCGCCACCACCACGCTGCGCGGCGACGGCCGGCGCGGCATGGCGACGTTGAGCGCACACCTCGCCGGCACCGCGATCACCGTCCGCACCACGGTGCGCTTCACGTGAGCGCGGCACCCGAGCTCGGCGAATTCCTGCGTTACTGGGACAACGCGCGCGGACGCACGCGGCGGCTGGTGACGCTGATTCCCGCCGATCGCGTCGAGTGGGCGCCAGAACCGGTCGCAGGAGGAGCAAGCGCGCGGCTCACCTGCGGCGACCTCGTGCGCCACCTCGCCGCCATCGAGCGCTGGATGTTCGCCGAGAACGTCAGCGGCCGCCCCAGCCGCTATCCCGGCCACGACGAGTCGCTCGCCAGCGGCGCCGAGGCGCTGCTCGCCTTCCACGACCGCATGCACGCCGAGGCGATGGCGGTTCTCGGCGCGCTGACGCCGGAGCAGCTCGTGGCGCGATGCGAGACCCCCGGCGGCGCATCGCTGCCGGCCTGGAAGTGGTTGCGCTCGATGGTCGAGCACGAGGCGCATCACCGCGGCCAGCTCTACACCTACCTCGGCCTGCTCGGCGTGCCGACGCCGCCGCTCTACGGGTTGACCGAGGAAGAAGTGAAGGCACGCAGCCAATCGGCTGCAAGCTGACGACGCGCAAGTTGAGCCACGCGTCGGCGAGCTCAGCGATCGCCGAGACCGCGCAGTGTCTGCAGTGATGCCGCGTGCGCGGCGTCACGCTCACGCAGCCAGCGGAGTACGCGCGGCGCGCGCAGCGTGAGACCGGCCTTGCGCCGGCCGCTCGCTTCGACGCCGTCGAAGCCGAGCTCGAAGACGAGCTCGGGCCGCACGCGACGCACGGGGCCGAAGCGCTCGAGGATGTTGCGGCGCACCCAGCGGTCGAGCTCCTCGATCTCGGCCAATGGCAAGCCGCCGCTCAGCTTGGCCACCGGCACCAGCTCGCCCTCGTGCCAGAGGGCGAAGGTGTAGTCGACGTAGTGAGTCGACGCCTCGCCCTCGCCGCGCTGTGCGTAGACGAGCACGGCTTCCACCGTGTGCGGGGGCGGCGATTCCGGTTCGGGGTCGGTCGGCGCCGCGCGCGGCGACGGCAGGTCCCCGCGCGCCGCGGCGAGCGCCCGCTCCACCTCGCTCGCGCTCACCAACGGCCGAAACGTCGCGAGCACGAGCCGATTCCACAGCCGGTGCTGGTCGGCAGGCAGCTCGCGCCACGCCGCCATCAGCAACGCGCGCTTCTCGTCGCCCGTCGCAGCCGCGAGCCTCGGCAGCCGCTCCTCGACGAGGTGGTGCAACGGCCACTCGTGGCTGCCGGCCGCGCTCTCGAGTAGGTGCGCCGCCGTCTCGGCGAGATCGCCGACCGCGCGCTGGCTCTCCTCGACCAACCACGGCGGCAGCGCCGCCGCCTCGGCCGCCCATGCACGGAGCTGCTCCGGCTTCACCGCTCGGCGTGGACGCGGGCCGCCGAGCAGCCGCAGCGCGCTCGGCTCGTCGACGGCCGGCACGGAACGGAAGTAGGCGACGAGGAGCGCCTCGCGATCGCTTGCGCGCGGCGTCTCTTCGAGAGCGCGATGGAGCGTAGCAAACCGCCTCACGACGAAGCGGGCCCGGCAGCATCGGCAGGGTGGCGTACGGTCGCTGCGGCAACGGCCTCCGCGTCGACGGCGATGCCCGCCTCAGCGGCCGATTCGACCGCTGTCTCCTCCGCGCCCGCCTCGCCGGTGAATCGCGTCCGCAGCGTCCACGCGTCGATGCCGCGCTCTTCGCGCAGCCAGCGGGCAAGCGCCGCCATGTAGCCGTGCGTGACGCCGACGCGCGCCGCCCCGGTCGCCTCGATCGCCCCGACGACGCCCGGCCAGTCGACGTGATCGGAGAGTACGAAGCCGCGGTCGACGCGGCGCTGGCGGCGCAGCGCGCGCAGCCGCATCCAGCCGGAGACGAATCCGGTCGCGGCGCGCGGGAAGCGGCGCATCCACGGCGAGCCCTGCGCCGAAGGCGGCGCGATCACCAGCGCGCGCCGTAGCTCGTCGCGCGACAGCTCGGTGGCGGCGGCGACCTCGGGCAGCGCGACGCCCGCCGCGCGATAGGCATCGACGCAGACGCGCACCGCGCCGTGCACGACCAGCGGGCCGATCTCGCGCGCGGCGTCGACGGCGGCGATGCCGGCGAGCAGCCGCTGCGACTTGCCGAGCGCGTAGGCGAACAGCACGGTGGGCCGCTCGGCGGCGGCGTTGGCGCGCCACCAGTCGACGATCTCGGCGAGCACCACACGTTGCGCCGGCCAGCGAAACACCGGCAGCCCAAAGGTCGACTCGGTGATGAAGGTGTCGCAGCGCACCGCCTCGAAGGGCTCGCAGGTCGGATCGGGATCGGTCTTGTAGTCGCCGGAGACCACCCACACCTCGCCGCGGTGCTCGATGCGCACCTGCGCCGAGCCGAGGAGGTGGCCGGCCGGATGCAGCGAGACGTCGACTTCGCCGAAGCGGCGGCGCTCGCCCCACGGCAGTCCTTCGAGAATCGCCTCGGGGCCGAGCCGCACCCGCAGCACGGACAGCGCGCTGGGCGCCGCGAGGTAAGCCGCCGAGCCCCGCCGCGCGTGATCGGCGTGGCCGTGGGTGATCACCGCCCGCGGCACCGGCGCCCACGGGTCGACGTGGAAATCGCCGGCAGCGCAGTAGAGACCCTGCCGCGTCACCTCGAGCAACGGCGGGCGCCGCGCGTGGACCGAGACCGCACACATCGCGAGGCAGTTTCGCACGCGCCTTCTCGGGACGGTCCACCCCTCGTCATTGCGAGGAGCGCAGCGACGAAGCAATCTCGAGGTTGCGGCGTCGAGATCGCTTCGCTGCGCTCGCGATGACGGAAGACCGGCGTGCGGCGGCCAGCTACTGCAGCTCGGCCCGCCGCCTGACGATGTCCTTCGCGATCCGCAGCGCCGACACCACGGCGCCCTCCGAGTGGCTGTCCTCGGTGGTGTCGCCGCCGATGTAGAGCCGGCCCTGCGGCCGGCGCAGCTCGTTCGCGAGGTCGTCGAACCGCGACCGCCCGAGCTCGAGCGGCCAGTTGGCCACCGCTTGCGGGTAGACGAAGATCTCCGCCGACTTGATGTAGCCGCGCGCGCCGGGGAAGAGCGCCTCGAGCGCGTCGGCCGTGCGCTCGCGGATCTCGTCGGCCGGCTTGTTCATCAGCTCGCGCGCGAACCGCGCGTGCAGCAGCAGCGTGAGCACGCCATCCTTCTCGACGCCGCCGTCGGCGTGCTGCAGGTCGGTGACGTCGTAGATGCTGCCGGCGAGGCTGTCGGAGAGCAGCGTGAGGATGTTTTCCCCGTCGACCGTCCACAGCTTCGATGCGCCGGGCGCCATGCGGAAGTGCACCTTGATGTAGCTGCCCATGCGCTCGCTGTCGATCGCGCGCCGCTTGCCGGGGTCGAGCGGCGGCGTGAACTGGATGCGGCCGATCTGGCTGATCGGCGCGGTGACGACCACCATCCTGCCGGTGATCTCGACGTAGCGCGCATCGTTCAGCAGGGCGCGCACCTTGACGCGGCCGGCGTCTTGCTCGACCGCGGTGACACGCGCGTCGGTGACGATCTGCCCGGGGTCGAGCCGCCGCGCCAGCGCCGTCGTGAAGTCGGTGTTGCCGCCCTTGACGTGGTAGTTCATCTCGCCGAAGCCGTCGGGCGTGTCGAGGAACAGCCGCACCTCGTCGATGCCGTCGAGGGCGGAGATCTGGTCCCACTCGATCGCCATCTCGGGCTCGACGGTGACGCGGATCCACTCGCTCACTTTGTGCGGCAGCTGGTCGCCTTCGACGAAGTCCTTGAAGCTGATCTTGGTGAGCGGCACGAGCTCGGCCGGCAGCGATGTTCCGGCGGAGTGGCTGGCATGCAGCACTTCGTACAGCTTCCACGCCTTGTCGTTCCAGCGCAGGAACGCCGCGCGCTCGTTCTCGTCGAAGATGCCGCGGAGATAGGTGTCGCGGTCGCCTTCGCCCTGGTACGGGTAGATCTTGCCGTCGATGCGCACGGTGGAGTGCGCGACGTCGTCGATCAGCGGCAGCCCGAGCTCGACGAGCAGCGGGTACGCGGGACTGCGCGCGAAGTACTCCTCCATGTGCCCTTCGGCGGTGGCCCCGTCGGGGAAGGTCACCGTCTGGATGCGGCCGCCGACGCGCGGCGACGACTCGAGCAGCAGCGCCTCGATGCCGGCCTTCTTGAGCTCGTAGGCGATCGTCAGTCCGCTGAGGCCGGCGCCGACGACGATGACCGGCGCGTCGGTGCGGATCGATGCCGTGGCAGTGGCGGGCGAAGCGGGTGCCGGAGCCTCCGCGGGGTCCCACTGCGCAGCGGGTGTGGTCCCGTCACTGGTGGACACCGTGGCGGCAGGCGTCGCGCCGCCGGCGACCACTGGCTTCGGCGCCTGCGCCGCGCAGCCGGCGAGGAGCAGCACCGCAGCCAGCAGGGAAACGAGGCCACGTGATGTCTTCGTCATGCTGGCACCTCTCGACGCGAGAATTGCGCGCAGCCTAACCCACGCCGCCCGCTTAGAATGTGTCGCATGAGCGACTCCACGCGCCCGTCGACGAGGTCCCTGCGCCGCAGCGGCACGGCACTCATCACCCTGGTCGCGCTGTGCCTGGGCGCCGCTGCCTCCCGCGCGGCGGCCGATCGCGCGGCCGCCGATCCGGCGGTGCCGGTCTCCGCCCATGCACATCACCGCGACGCCGCCGCAGACGCCAAGGAAGCACCATCGTCAGCTGGCCGCACGGCGGCCGCATCCACAGCCAAGCCGGCCCCGAATGCCGCGTTCACCGGCGACCGCGCCGAGACCGAACGATTGCTCGCCTTCGACAAGTCGATCCAGCTCACCGCGGCGCAAGAAAAGGTGCGCCTCGAAGCGCTGACCCCGATGGCCGCGCCCTGCTGCAAGCAATTCTCCGCCGCCACCTGCTGCTGCCGCTGCAACATGATGCGCGCCCGCGACGGCCTCGCCAAGCACCTCATCGCCGACCTCGGCCTCGACGCCGTGACCGTCCGCGCCAGCGTCGCCGCCTGGCACCAGGCCATCAACCCCGACGGCTTCACCGGCGACAGCTGCTCCACCGGCCACTGCGGCCACGCCTTCGCCGACAACGGCTGCGGCGGGATGGCCGACGGGCAGCTGGTGTTCTGAGGCAGCCGGGCCGCGGAAGTCAGCCCGGCGCAGGTGATCGGTCAGCGCATTCCGGGATCGTTCGCGTCCTCGCCGTAGCCGCGCAGCAGCCGCATGAGCTCGTCGGTCGTCATGCCTGTCTTCAACGTGCCTCGCAGCTTCGCGAATCGATTGGCGCTACGCCGTTCGCCGCTCCGCGGACCCGCGCGCCGCATCAACACCTCGCCGTCGGACCGCAGCTCGAATTCCACCTCAGCGCCCGGCTCAAGCCCAAGGTGGTGGCGCACCCCCTTAGGGACGGTCACGCGCCCCTTGCTCTTCATCGTGCTGGTCATCGCGCTCCCCGACAGTGCCGATAACCTGAATCTAATACCTTCGGCGGCGGCGATGAACGAATCTCACGTGCGACTCGGATACGCTGATGTTCGTGGGACTCGAAGCCAACAAGCAACTCGCCCGCGACCTATTCGCCCGCTTCAGCGTCAACGATGTCGCAGGCGCACTAGAGCTGCTCGCCGATGACGTCACGTGGTGGATCGCCGGCAAGCCCGGCGCTCAACCCGCCTGCGGCGAGCACGACAAAGCGTGGATGGCGGGTCTCTTCGGCCGCATGGTCAGCCAGTTCGACGGCCCCATGCAGATGACCGTTCGCGGCCTCATCGCAGAAGGCGACAAGGTGGCCGTCGAAGTCGTCGGCGACGGCAAGCTACGCGACGGCCGCCGCTATCAGAACGAGTACCACCTACTGCTCACCATCCGCGACGGCAAGATCGCCGCGGTCCGCGAGTACCTCGACACGCAGCACGTCGTCGCCACCTGGTTCACGCCCGCGAAGCCACTCGAACCGGCGACCACGCCGTAAGCGCGCGAGTCCGCGAGCGCCCATTCCTATCGGCGCGAGTCCGCGAGCGCCGTCGCAGCCACGACCAAAGGGATCGCTCCAAGCCGCCGGCTTCAGCCGGCGGCGCGACCGAGACCGTTCGGCGCAACCAGCACGAGCGAAGCGAGTGATGGTGGAGCCGAACGGGATCGAACCGTCGACCTCCTGAATGCCATTCAGGCGCTCTCCCAGCTGAGCTACGGCCCCACGCGAGCGAGGGAGTGTAGAAGCCCGCACCCCGGCTGTCAAACGTGTGGTAGATAAGCCCGCCATGACGCTGCTCCATGAGTGGGAAGGGTTCTACGTCATCGTCGGCTCCTCGGCCGCGGCGCTCACCGGGCTGATGTTCGTCGTCGTCGCGCTCGGCGCCGAGCGGCGGAAGCTCGCCGCCGATTCCCTGGAGGCGTTCGCCACGCCGACCGTGGTGCACTTCTGCGCCGCGCTGCTCGTCGGCGCCTTCGTCACCATGCCGCGGCAGACGCTCGGCAGTCTGGCGAAGTGCCTGCTCGCCTGCAGCGTCGTCGGCCTCGCCTACCTGGCGTGGACCACCAAAAGGGCTCGCCGCCAGAAGAGCTACGACCCGGTGCTCGAGGACTGGATCTTCCACGTCATTTTGCCGCTACTCGCCTACTTGTCGTTGCTGGTGGCTGCTATCGCGCTGCGAGGTGGGGCGGAATGGTCGCTCTACGGCATCGCGGGCGCGGCGCTGGTGCTGCTCTTCGTCGGCATCCACAACGCGTGGGACGCAGCGACTTGGATCGCGATGAGCACGCAGCAATCGGAGAGCGCGACGAGCCCGTCCCCGCCCGACTCCGTGGCGCGGACGCCGGAACCTCCGGCGACCCGCGCCGACTAAGCCCTGGGCAACTCGCGGGATGCCGCGTCAGCGGCGCAGCGCCCGCTCGACCTGATTCGCTGCGCGCAGGCCGCTGGCGAGCGCGCCTTCGACGGTGCCGGACAGCTCCTCCTCCGTCGCCTCGCCGGCGAAGAACAGCGTGCCTTCGACCGGCCGCGCCAGCCGCTGCGACGAGCCGGTACCGCCCACGCGGACGTAGCTGTAGGCGCCGCGCGCGTGCGGGTCGCTGCGCCAGTCGTGCGTCCAGGCGCCGACGACCAGCGCGTCGACGCGCCGCCGCGACATGCGGAGACTCTTGGCGAGCGCCCCCAGCGCCGCGTCGACGACCACGTCGGTGCCGCGGCCGGCGAGCGCGTCGGCGGCGGGTCCACCGGCCCAACCAACCAGCAGGGGAACGCGCAGTGGATAGGCGGTCCACCAGGTCGGAAAGTCGGGAGCGCGCGTGCGCAGGAAGCTGGTCGTGGCGAGGCGCTCCGCGGCATCGCCGAGCGCCGGCCCGCGCTCCGTTTCCCACGGCAGCTTGCGGAAGCGGACCGCCACCCGCACCGCGTTGCCCATGACGAGCCCCGCGAGCGCGCGGCGCACCGCTTCGGGATCCGGGTCGAACGCCAGCGCGCCCGGCTCGCCGGCGCGCGCCTGCAACACGCCCAGGGGCACGGTGACGATCGCCGCGCGCGCGCGCAGCTCGGCGGCGCGCACGCCGCCATCGAGGTACGCGAGCTCGACACCGCCGCGACGCCAGGCGACTGACGTGACCGGCGCGCCGAGGCGCACGGCGTCGGAGAGACCGCCGGCCAGCCAGCGCACGAGGCCGACGTAGCCGCCGATCACTCGCGCCGCCTTGGCGGCCGAAGCGCTCGCCGGCTCGCCGCCGGCCATGAGCGAGCGCGCGCTGATCAGCTCCGCATCGGCGGCGAAGAATCCTTCCACGAAGGCGAGCGCATCGCGTTTGTAAGGCGCCACCGCACGCCCGCGGTGCGCGGTGAGGAAGTCGGCGAACGACCGATCCGGCGCCTGCGGATCGATGAGTCTCAGCACCCGGTCGACCGCATGGAAGATGTTCGTCGGCCGCAGCCGCCCGCCGGAGACCAGCCACGAGTCGCCGGCGCCGACGTCGTAGGCCACGAGCCCCGCCTCGGCGAGCAGCGCGTGGGTGAGCGGCGCGTCGCCGTGCACGAACTCGGCGCCGAGCTCGACCGCCGCCGGCAGCTGCGGATCGTCGACGGTGAAGACGCGTCCGCCGACGCGGTCGCGCGCCTCAAGCACGACGACGCTGCGCCCGCGCCGCCGCAGCTCGCGCGCCGCCATCAGGCCGGCGGCGCCGGCCCCGACGATGGCGACGTCCACGCGCTCGCTGCTCACGGCGCCAGCTTAGCCGCCTCGCCGCTATGCGAGACCCTGCGTATCGCCGTGCCACGCCGCCCCGCTCGCTGCGAGACACGTGTCACCGTGCCTACGCCGCACGGCCCTGCCTGACCGCCAGCGCGTCGATGCGTCCGCTGGTCGCGTCCGCCGGCACCTTGCTCGCCGCATCCCTACGACTGCGCCGCGCCGCCGCTGCCCTCTTTGCGCGCCGCTGGAAACGCCGGCAGCAAGCCGCACTCGACGGCGTCGTCCACTTCGACGGGTGCCCGGCCCGCCGGCGTGTCGAGCGCCTCGAGGAAGGCATCGACGACCCGCGGGTCGAACTGCCCGCCGGCGCACCGCCGCAGCTCGACGCGGGCCGCCTCATCGGCGAACGCTTCCTTGTAGCTGCGCTTGGTGATCATCGCGCAGTAGGCGTCGACCACGGCGACGATGCGCGCCGGCAGCGGGATGCCGTCGCCCTGCAGCCCCGCCGGGTAGCCGCCGCCGTCGAAGCGCTCGTGATGCGCCAACACCACCTCGGCGACGTCGGCGAGCGCCGGCACCCGCTTCAGCAGGTCGTGACCCACCCGTACGTGCGCGCGTACCAGGTCGCGCTCTTCGGCGAGCAGCGGCCCCGGCTTGTTGAGCACCCCGTCGCTGACGGCGATCTTGCCGACGTCGTGCAGCAGCGCGCCGTAGCAGGCGAGGCTCGTCTGCCGGCGGTCGAGCCCGAGCTGGTGCGCGGTGAGCCGCGCGAAGCGCGACACCAGCTCGCAGTGCCCGCGCGTCGACGGGTCCTTGGCCTCGACGACGTCGGCGAGCATGCTCAAGGTCGCCAGGTAGGCGTGTTGGAGCTGCCGCTGCAGCCGCAGGTTCTCCACCGCCACCGAGCTGTGCGATCCGACGCTGAGCAGCGCCTGCAGGTCCTCCTGGTCGAACTCGCCCTCGGTCTTGTCGGCGACGATCACCACGCCGCCGAGGTCGTGCAGCGCCACCACCGGCACCGCCGCGCAGTTGGCGAAAGCCTCCTCCGATTCGCTGCCGTTCATCTGCTGGCGGCTGCACACCACCGCGTCCATCGACTGCAACGTGCGCTTGGCCAGGCCGTCGATGAAGCTGTCGACGCCGTCGCCGACCGCGGCGGTGACGCCATGCGCGGCGCGCACCCGTAGCTGCTCGCCGTCGTAGCGGCAGCTCAGGTAGAGGCCGCGGGTGGCGCCAGTGAGCTGCAGGCACGCCTCGAGGATGAGGTCGTAGAGGTCGCCCTGGTAGAGGGCGCGGTGCACCTCGCGGACGTGCCGCGCCAGCTCCCGGTTGCGGCGCTCGCTGGCCTCGGAGCGCCGCTCCATCTCGGCCAGCGCCACCTGCAGGCGGGCGGTCTCGGCGGCCAGCTCCTCGGCGCGCTGCCGCTCCTCGGCGAGATACCGTCGCTGCTCGTCGGCCTCGTCGCGGATCTCCTGGTAGCGGTGCTCGACGTGGCGCAGCTCGCGCACGACGACGTCGGATTCGGCGGCGGGCGGTGAGGGGGGCGAGATGTCGACGGGCTGTCTCATCCGGTGGTCTCCTTGCTGGCGGCAGCGCGGTCGCGGGCGGCTCGCGGCCCGGTGGCGTCGAGCCGGCCGCGCGCCAGGCTGGCGACGACGGCGATCAGCTCTGCCGGCTGCACCGGCTTCGCCACGTGCATCTGAAAGCCGGCGTGCAGCGCGGTGATGCGGTCCTCGGAGCGTGCGTGGCCGGTGAGGGCGACGGCGGGCACCCGGCCGCCGAGCGTGCGCGGCAGGGCGCGCACCTGCCGCAGCAGCGCGTAGCCGTCGACGTCGGGCAGGCCGATGTCGCTCACCAGCACGTCGGGACGGCGCAGCGGCAGCAGGTCGAGGGCCTCGGCCGCGGTCGTCGCGGTGGACACCTCTGCACCCGCCAGCTCGAGCAGCGCCGCCAGGGTCATCCGCGAGGGGCTCTCGTCCTCGACGACCAGCACCGAGACGCCTTCGAGCTCGCGGTCCGCGCGCGGCGGGTCGGGCGGCAGGTCGACCGCGGCGACGGTGATCGTCTCGCGGCCGGCGAGCCGCTTCTGCAGGGGCCCGTCGTTGCCGTCGGCGCCGTGGCCCTCGCCGCTGGCGCGCAGCAACTGCCGCAGGTCGGGCCACGGCCGCGGGTGCTCGAAGTAGTAACCCTGCAGCGCGTCGCAGCCATGCGCGCGCAGGAAGGAGAGCTGGGCCACGCCTTCGACGCCCTCGCCGATCACCTCCATGCCGAGGCTGTGGCCGAGGTCGATCACCGCCTTGGCGATGGCGGCGTCGCCGCTGTTGCGCGGCAGGTCGTGGATGAGGGACTCGTCGATCTTCAGCGTGTCCACCGGAAGGCGCTTGAGGTGCGACAGCGAGAAGCAGCCGGTGCCGAAGTCATCGACGCTCAACCGCACGCCGAGCGCGCGCAGCGCGCTGAGGGTGTGGATGCCGGAGCCCGGGTCCTCCAATACCGCGCCTTCCGTCACCTCGAGCTCCAGCGCCGAAGGGTCGACGGCTGTCTGCTCGAGCACGCGACAGATGGTGGCCGCGAGGTCGCGCTGGCGGAACTGCAGCGGCGAGAGGTTGACGGTGACGCGCGCCTGGAGGCCGGCGCGGCGCCAGATCTGCGCCTGCTCGCAGGCGGCCTGCAGCGCCCAGGCGCCGATGCGGACGATGAGGCCGGTCTCCTCCGCCAGCTCGAGGAAGGTCGACGGCAGCACCAGCCGCCCATCCGCCCGCCGCCAGCGCAGCAGCGCTTCGATGCCGATCACCTCCGCCGAGCCGGTGGCCACGATCGGCTGGTAGTGCATCTCGAACTCGCCGTGCTCGACGGCGGCACGCAGCTCGAGCTCCAGCCGCGAGCTGATCAGCGCCTCGTCGTGCATCTGCTGGTCGAACAGCTCGAGGCGGCCCTTGCCGGCGGCCTTGGCGCGGTACATCGCGGTGTCGGCGTCGCGGATCACCTGTCCCGCATCGGCGTAGCGCGGGCTGCCGAGCACGACGCCGACGCTCGAGTCGGTGAACAGCTCGTTACCGCCGATGAGGTAGGGCTTGCGCAGCTCGGCCTGGATCGCCTCGGCCAAGCGCATCGCGTGCTGGCCGTCCGGCACGTCGTCGAGCAGGATGGCGAACTCGTCGCCGCCCAGACGCGCGACGGCGTCGCCGGCGCGCCGCAGGGAGCCGCGCAGGCGCTCGACCGCCGCCACCAGCAGCGCGTCGCCGGCGGCGTGGCCGTGGCTGTCGTTGATCACCTTGAAGCGGTCGAGGTCGAGGAACAGCACGGCGAACCCATAACCCTGCTGGCGGTGGGAGTGCGCCAGGGCCTGCTCGATACGCTCGAGCAAGAGCCGCGGCCGCGGCAGCCCGGTGAGATGGTCGTGGTCGGCGGCGTGGCGAAGCGTGGCTTCGAGGCGCTCGCGGTCGGTGATCTCGACGAGCGCCGCGTGCAGCCGCCGGCCCCCGTGGTCGTCGCGGCGCTGGCAGCGGACCTCGAAGCTGCGCGAGCTTCCCGCCGCGCCATCCGCGACTCGCAATTCGAGGCCGTCGCGCAGCGGAGTGTTGGTGTCGGCGCAGCCGAGCAGCTCGAGAACGGAGGTCCCGATCGCCGGCTGCCGCGGCTTCACGACGTCGGCAAAGGCGGCGTTGGCCGCCACCAGCTTGTCCGCCTCGTCGGCGACGAAGAGCGGCAGCGGCGACGCCAGGAAGGGGTCGGACTCCGCCGACGGCGGAACGCTCATGACCCGGCTCAGTGCAAGGCGGGTGCCGCGGTCGCCGGCCTGTCAGTCGCCGCTGGCGCCTTCGAGCCCGTACCGCTTGATTTTCGCCTTCAGCGTGTTGCGCGCGATACCCAAGAAGCGCGCCGTCTCGCGGATCTTGCCGCCGCAGCTGTCGAGCGCCTCGCGGATGAGCTCGCGGTCGAATTCGCTGCTGAGCTCCTCGTAGTTGCCTTCCTGCAGGCGCTGAGCGGGCGTGGCGCTCGCGGCGGCGGCACCGGCGGCGTTGCCACCTACACCTCCAGAAGCGCCGGGTCGCGGCGTCAGGTCCTCGCGGCTGGCGATCCACCCGAAGTCCTCGACGGTGAGCACGTCGCAGCGCGACAGCACCAGCGCGCGGTGCACCGCGGCCTCGAGCTCGCGCACGTTGCCGGGCCAGCGGTAGGACAAGAAGAGATCGAGCACGGCGCGCTCGACGTCCCGCCGCGGCTGGCCGAGGTCGCGGCCGATCTTGTCGAGGAAGTGCTCGACGAGGTAGGGAATGTCCTCGCGCCGCTCGCGCAGCGGCGGCAGCACGATGGGGATGATGTTGAGTCGGTAGTAGAGGTCCTCGCGGAACTCGTCCTTGGCGATGGCGTCCTCGAGGTTCAAGTTGGTCGCAGTGATGACCCGGACGTCGCTCTTCAGCGTCCTGGTGCCGCCGACGCGCTCGAACTCGCGGTCCTCGATGACGCGCAGCAGCTTCGCCTGCACCGCCATCGAGACCTTTCCGATCTCGTCGAGGAAGATAGTGCCGCGGTGGGCCAGCTCGAAGCGCCCCGGCTTCTGGCCGGTGGCGCCGGTGAAGGCGCCCTTCTCGTGGCCGAAGAGCTCGCTCTCGACCAGCGTCTCGGGCAGCGCCGCGCAGTTGAAGGCGATGAACGGTCCTTCGCGGCGCGGCGACACCGAGTGGATGATGCGCGCCACCAGCCCCTTGCCGGTGCCGCTCTCGCCGCGGATCAGGATCGTCGAGCTCGACTGCGCCACGCGCTCGATCGTCTCCTTGAGCTGGTTGATCGCGCGGCTCTTGCCGATCAGCGCGCCGAGGTGGCGCGAGGAGAGGATCTCGCGGCGCAGCGACTCGTTCTCCTCCTTCAGTTTCTGCCGGTGCGCCTCGAGCTCGCCGTAGAGCCGCGCGTTGTCGATCGCCAGCGCCGCCTGGTCGGCGAAGGCGACGAGGAAGTCGAGGTCCTTGTTGCCGAAGAGGTGCTGGCTGCGCAGGTGGTCGACGTAGATGGCGCCGGCGAGGCGGTCGCGGATCACCAGCGGCACGGCGAGGATGGAGACGATGTGCGAGGCGACGATCGACGCCGAGCCGGCGAAGCGCGCGTCGGTGAGCGCGTCGACGGCGAGCACCGGCTCGCGGCTGTCGATCACCTTGCGCACCACCGTCTCGGAAAGGTGCTGCCCCTCGCCTTCGCGCCCGTCGCCGAGGTTGCGCGCCACCGCGATCTCGAGGTCGCCGGTGAGGTGGTTGGCGAGCACGACCATGCCGCGGTCGGCGCGCAGCCGCTCGAGCACGAGGTCCATGGTGCGGTCGAGCACTTCCTTCAGATTGAGCGAGGAGTTGACGATCTTCGCCACCTCCCAGAGGCCCGGCGTCGAGCTGCGGCCGGCGGCGCCGAGGTGGTGGCGCTCGCGGATGCCCTCCATGACGCCGCGCGTGCGCTCGAACTCGGTGGCGGCGCCGAGGCGTTCGAAGGCGACGAGGGCGCGGTCCAGGCGCTCGACGGCGATCTCCGGGTTGCGCGTGCGGACGCCCCACTCGTAGAGCGTGCGGGCGTACTCGAAGGGCACCTCCAACTCTTCGAAGAGGCGCACGCTCTGCCCGAACAGCTCGTCGGCGCGGTCGACGTCGGACTCGAGCACGGCTAGGCGCGCTTCGCCGGAGAGCACTTTCGCCAGCTCGAAGCGGTCGCCGAGCGCATCCGCCCAGCGCCGCGCCTCGGCGAGGTGGCGGCGCCCGTCGCGCGGCTCGCCGCGCCGCAGGTGCAGGTCGGCGAGCGAGTTGTGGAGGCGCGCCAGGCCGTCCTGCGCGCCGGTGCCTTCGGCGAGCTCTAGCGAGCGCGCCAGATGCGCGGCCGCGGGCGCCCAGTGCTCGCGGTCCTTCTCCACCAGACCGAGCTGCTGGTGGCAGTAGGTGAGCAGCTCGCGGTCGCCCAACCGCTCGGCGCCGGCGAGGGCCGAGCGCGCCAGCTCCTCGGCCTCGCTCCAGTCGCCGCGCTTGCGAGCGAGCGAGGCGAGCTGGTTCTGCGCCGTCACGTAATCCTCGTGATCGCTGTTGTCGGCGAGCAGCTTGAGCACGCGCTCGTAGTGGCGCTCGGCCCGCGCCCAGTCGCCGAGCAGCTCCTCGATCTCGCCGAGGTGCAGCCAGGCCACCGTCTCGCCCTCGCGGGCGCCGAGTCGGCGGCGCAGCTCGAGGCTGCGGGTGATCGGCGCGCGCGCCGCCTTCCACTCGCCGCGGCCGCAGTGCAGCACGCCGAGGTTGTGCAGCGCGGTGAGCTCCGTCCACGGATCGCGCAGCCGCTGCGCCGCGGCGAGGTTGGCCTCGTACTGCGCCTGCGCGCGCTGCCAGTCGCCGCGCTTCCAGTAGAGGTTGCCGAGGTTGTTGCGCAGCTTGGCGGCGAGGCGTTCGTCGTCGGCGGCGACGGCGGCGGCGAGGCCGCGCTTCAACAGGTAATGCCCCTTCCGCCACTCGCCGGCGCGGCAGAAGATGAGGCCGAGGGTGTTGAGCAGCGAGCCGCGCTGGCGGCCGAGACGGCGCTGCGTGGCGAGCTTCAACGCGCGGCGCGCGGTGGCGTAGGCGTCGTCGAGGCGGCCGAGGGCGTACAGCGCTTCGGCCTGCGAGGCGAGCAGCTCGACCTCGAGCGGCGCGCCTTCGCCGGCTTCCTGACCATCTTCATGACCGACTTCATGCCCCACACCGAGCAGCTCGAGCCCGGCTTCGGCCGCCTTGAGCTGCTCGTCGGACTCGCCGAGCTTGCCGTAGAGCTGTCCGGCGTGGAGCCAGAGCTCGGCCTGCCGCAGGCGGTCCTCGGCGCGGCGGCCGCGGCCGGTCTGCCGGCCGAGTAGGGCGCGGTAGAGCGACAGCGCGCGGAAGGTGGAACCGCCGGCGTCGAGCGCCTCGGCTTGCTTGAGCTGAGACTCGGTGGCGCGCGCGCTGTCGCCGGTCTCGTTGTAGACCTCGGCGGCGCGGCCGAAGAGGTCGGCGGCTTCGCGGTAGCCGAAGACGGTGCGGGCGCGCTCGGCCCCTTCGAGCAGATAGGGCAAGCTCGCGGCGCGGTCGCCGCCCGCCCAATAGTGCTCGGCCACCGCGGCGACCAGCTCGGGCTCGCCCTGCGATTGCCGTTGCGCGAGCAGCTCCGCCCACTGGCGGTGGAGATCGCGGCGGCGTTCCGCGGTGAGGCTCTCGTAGACGGCGCGCGCCAGCGCCGGTTGCGCGAAACCGTAGACCCCGGCACCCTCCGGCGTCGGCTCGAGGAAGCCCTTCGCGCCGAGGCCGGCGACGATGGCATAGAGGGCCGATGGCTCGACGCGCAGCAGCTCGGCGAGGCGGCGCCAGTGCATGGGCTCGCCGACGACCGCCATCGCTTCGAGCACGGCGAGGTCTTCGACCGGCAACGTGGCGAGGCGCTCGCGGTCGAGCACCTGCAAGCGTTCGGGCGCGGCGAGGCGCGCCAGCGACGGCAGCGACGGTTTCCACTCGCCCTGGCGGAAGCGCAGCACGCGCTCCTCGATCAGGTGGTGGAGGAGCTGCTGCACGCGCGCTGGGTTGCCTTCGGCGCGGTCGTGGAGCCACTCGTAGAGCGGCGCCGGCAGACCTTCGGTGCCCAGGCTCGCGTCGACCAGCTCGCGCGTGAACGCGGGCTGCAGCGGCTGCAGCATGAGGCGGTGCACGGCGCCGTCTTCGGGCCACCCTTCGGCCTCCGGCTCGCCGGCGTCGGCGGGGCGCCGCGTGGCGACGATCATCAGCCGCGCCTCGCCGAGCTCGTGCGCCGCGTAGCCGAGCAACTCGTGCGTCTCCGGCCCCGCGAGGTGGAGGTCTTCGAGCAGCAGCACCAGCGGCCCGCCTTCCATCGCCGCCTCGCGCAGCTCGTCGCCGAGGCGCCCGTAGAGGCGGTGTCTCTCGCCCTGCTCGCCCGGGCCGAGCATGCGCTGCAGCTCCTCGAGCTCGAGGCCGAGGTGGCGCAGCGCCCCGCGCACCGCGCGCAGCGGCTCGGGGCGCGTGGCGACGGCGCGTCCGATGCCGACGCGCGCGCCCTGCATCGCGGCGACGAGGCGAAACTCGCGCAGCAGGCGCGACTTGCCAACGCCCTCGCCGCCTTCGACGACGACGACCTGCGGCTCGCCGCGGCCGGCGCGCGCCAGCGCGACGCGCAGCGTATCCACGAGGTCGTCGCGCCCCACCATGCGCGAAGCGAGCACGCGCCCTTCGCCGAGCGCCATCGACGCCGGATCGACGTCGCGCCCCGCCACGTCGGCGAGCTCGAGCAGCAGCCGCCCCGCCGACGGGAAGCGCCCCTGCGGGTCGCGCGCGAGCAGACGCCGCAGGATCGAGGCGAGCTGCGCCGGCATGTCGGGCCGGTAGGCGAGCGGATCGGGCGCCTCGGCTTGTAGGTGGAAACGGATCGCCGCCGCGTCGTTGCCCGCCGACGGCAGCACGCCGGTGGCGAGCTGGAAGAGCGTCATCCCCAGCGAGTAGAGGTCGGCGCGGTGGTCGTAGCGGTCCTGCAACAGCACCTCGGGCGCGACGTAGGCGAGGGTGCCGCGGATCCTGCGGTCGAGCGGCCCGCGCACGTTCTGCGCGAGGCCGAAGTCGAGGATCTTCAAACCGAGCGCGCCGTCCTCGCGCTCGACGAGCCCGAGGTTGGCGGGCTTGACGTCGAGGTGCACGATACCGTGGCGGTGGATGTGCGCGAGACCGGCCGCCGCCTGCAGCGCCACCGAGTAGAAGGTGTCCCAGTCGGCCTGCACGCGATGCTGCAGGTCGGAGGCGGCGAGCAACTCCATGGTGAGGAAGGGGAAGCTGCCCGGCAGCACCCCGAAGTCGTAGACCTCGACGACGTTGGGGTGGCGCACTTCGGAGAGAAGGCGTACCTCGTGCTGGAAGCGGTCGAGGTCCTCGCCCTCGACCGGCTGCAGCGCCACCTTCAGCGCGAGCTGCCGCTCGGGGCGGTTGCCGGCGCGGATGCGATAGATGACGGCGCGCGGCGTGCGCGCCAGCTCTTCCTCGATGAGGAAGTCGCCGAGCAGCTTCTCCAGCTCGCCGATGCGCGGCGAGTCCTGGCGCGTGCGGAGCGCACCTGCTGAGGCGCCGCCTGGTCCGGTCGGATTACCGGCCGGATTGCCAGCCTCGTGGGCCGCCTCCCAGTGGTTGGGGTCGCGATTCACCCTGGATGTCGCAATCAGTCGACTGGCGGTATTCTAGTGCGAGGTGCAGCGTCAGGTTGCGGTTTTCGGGTCAGAAGCTGACCCGAATCGGCGGCGAGTGAGCTACGAGCTGACCCGAAAGGATCGCGAGTTGGCAGAGATCGACCCTGCGACCGCTCCCGAAGTCGCGGCTGCGCCCGCGAGTGGGTCTGCCTTGCCGCGGCGGCAAGCGGGGAATCGTCCAGCTCGCCTATTGCTCGTTGGCGTGGCCGCCCTCGCGCTGGCGGCGCTCTTCTGGCCGCACGGCGACGGCAAGGCGGCGCCGGGCGGGTTCCTCGTCGACGCGGCCGGCCGGCCGACTCCGCTCAACGAGCGGCTGACGCCGGTGACGCTGCTTCACTTCTACGCCACCTGGTGCCCGCCCTGCGTCGACGAGGCGCCGTCGATGCAGCGCCTCGAGCACGACTTCGCGAGCGAGCCGCGCTTCCGCGTCGTCAAGGTGGCGGTCCAGGACGACGTGACCAAGGCGCAGCAGCTCGCCGGCTCGCAGGACGTGCTCTTCGACCCCGACTGGCAGACGGCGCACCGCTACGGCACGCGCGCGCTGCCCGAGACCTACCTGCTCGTCGACGGCAAGGTGCAGCACAAGTTCGACGGGCCGGTGGACTGGGACGACGCGCAGGTGCGCGACGCCGTGCGGCAGGCGATCGCGCGGGCGCGCTAGGCGCCGATCAAGCGCGGCTGTCCCACAGCACGTCGTCGACGCCACGGCGATGGTTCTCCCAGCGCGCCATGACGAAGAGCGCATCGGAGAGGCGATTGAGGTACGGCAGCGTCTGCTCGCCCACCGCTTCGCTACGCATCAGCGTCACCAGCAGCCGCTCGGCGCGGCGGCAGACGGTGCGCGCGACGTGCAGGTGCGCGGCGCCGAGCGAGCCGCCGGGCAGCACGAAGTTGGCGAGCGCCGGCAGGTCCGTGTTGAGCTCGTCGATGGTGCGCTCGAGCGCCTCGACGTGGCGTTCCTCGATGCGCGGGCCCGCCCGCTTGATCGAGCCATCCGGATTCGCCTTGTCTTCTTCGCGCACGCAGAGGTCGGCGCCCAGGTGGAAGAGCTCGTTCTGCACGCGGCGCAGCTCGGCGTCGAGCCGCGGATCGAGCCCCACCGCGAGCGCCACGCCCAGCACCGACGACAGCTCGTCGACCGTGCCGTAGACCTCGACGCGCGGATCGTCCTTCGGCAGCCGCCCGCCGGCGCCGAGCGCGGTGTCGCCCTTGTCGCCGGTGCGCGTGTAGATGCGGGTGAGACGCGGCATTAGGTCACCATGGCGCTTCGCGCCGGGCGAGTCTATCGAGCCGGCGCGGTGTTGCAGCGCGCTTGGCGGCGGCAGTGCCCGCTCAGCCGGCGACCGCGGCCACCGCCGGCGCGCCCTCGTAGAGCGCCTCGATCTCCGCCGCGTAGCGCTGGTGGATGACGCGCCGCTTGAGCTTCATCGTCGGCGTCAGCTCGCCGCCTTCGACGGTGAGCTGGTGCGGCAGCAGCGCGTACCTGCGCACGCTCTCGAAGCGCGCCAGGTTCTTGTTGACCGCCTCGACCTGCGCGTCGACGAAGGCGCGGAAGCGTGGGCAGGCCACCGCCTCTGCGGGCGTCGTCGCCGGGCTTCCCGCCTGCGCCGCCGCGCCGGGCAGCCGCTCGGGATCGACGGTGAGCAGCGCGGCGACGTAGTTCTTGCGGTCGCCGAGCACCACCGCCTGGCCGATGCCGGGAATGGCCTTGAGCATGCCTTCGATCATCTGCGGCGCCAGCTTCTTGCCGCCGGAGGTGACGATGAGCTCCTTGATGCGGTCGGTGACCTTGAGGAAGCCGTCGTCGTCGATGGTGCCGACGTCGCCCGAATGCAGCCAGCCTTCCGCGTCGAGCGACTCCTTCGTCGCCGCGTCGTTCTTGTAGTACCCCATGAAGACGTGCGGGCCGCGCATGCAGATCTCCTGCTGCTCGCCCTTGCTGGCGAACTCGGTGCCGGGGATCGCGTAGCCCGCCTTGCCGCTGCGGTAGCGGCCGGGCAGCGAGAACGTGGCCGGCCCGGTGCACTCGCTCATCCCGTACACCTCGTAGATCGGGATGCCGAGGCTGAGGAAGAACTCCAGCGTGTCGAGCGAGATCGGCGCCGCCGAGGTGACGCAGACCTTGGCGCGGTCGAGGCCGAGCCGCTGCCGCACCTTGGAATGGACGAGCTTTTTCGCCAGCGGTTGGAGCCACGGCGCGCGGCCGCGGCCCTGCTCGGCGTAGCCGGCGGCGAGACCGACGCGCCGCGCCCAGGCGACGAGCTTCTTGCGCAGCGGCGGGCTCGCCGCGCCCAGCGCCTGCATCCTCGCCTGGATCTTCTCCCACACCCGCGGCACGGCGAAGAAGACGTCGGGCCGCACCTCGCGCAAGTTCTCGCCCAGTTGCTCGAGGCTCTCGGCGAACCAGGTACAGGCGCCGCGCGCCATGGCGCCGTGGAAAGACACCATCTGCTCGGCGATGTGCGACAGCGGCAGGTAGGAGATGACCCGCTCGTCGTCACCGATGTCGTAGGCGTTGGCGAGGCTGTCGGCCGTCCACACGATGTTGCGGTGCGAGAGCATGACGCCCTTGGGCTCGCCGGTCGTCCCCGACGTGTAGATGAGCGTGCAGAGATCGTCGGGTGTCTGCGCCGCGAGCCGAGTGTCGAGGTCCGCGTCGGCCACGCCGCCGCCGAGGTCGCGCAGCCAGCCCCACGAGCGCACGCGGTCCTCGTGCGACTCGCCTTCCATCAGCACCACTGCCTGGAGCTTCGGCAGCTGCGGCCAGATCGCGAGGAAGGTCGCGAGGTAGCCGCGGTTCTCCACCACCGCCACCGCGGCGTCGCAGTGGTCGGAGATGTAACGCACCTGCTCGGGCGTGCTCGTGGTGTAGATGCCGGTGGGCACGCCGCCGGCGGCGATCGCCGCCAGGTCGGCGATGAACCACTCGGGGCGGTTGTAGCCCATGATGACGACGCCCTGGCCCGGCTGCAGCCCGACCGCGACCAAGCCCTTCGCCACGCGCCGCACCTCGGCCGCGTAGTCGGTCCAGCTCGTAGAGCGCCACTCGCCGCCCCGTTTCACCTTGAGCGCCGGGCGCGACCCTTGGCGGCGCGCCGTCTCCTCCAGCACCTCGATGACGGTCTGCGGCTGCGGCGGCATCGGCACCTCTCCTGACTGCGCGAGTGATGGGGAACGGCAGGCGGAGCCTAACGAGCCGCGACACGGCACGTCAAAGTCCGCGCGCGAGAGCGCGCTCTACTGCCCGGCGACCGCCGTCGCGCCGCCCGCCGCCGACGGCACCAGCTCGGCGAGCGGCGCGTAGAGCAGACCGTAGCCCGAGGTGCCGAGCAGCAGGCGGCCTTGGTCGACCACGGCGGCGAGCACGTCGCGCGGCGGGATCGGCAGCGCCAGCGGCCGCAGCGCGCGGTCGGCGGCGACGAGGAGGTGCGCGCCCTGGTCGTCGATGAGGACCGCCGGGTACTGCGCGTCGCCGGTGGCGAGCACTCGCCGTTTGCCGTGCGCCAGGTCGCGCCAGCGGGAGCCGAGCGCGGCGGCGGTGAGCAGCTCGCGCGGCGGCGCGGCCGCGGCGCCGGCACCAGCGGCGGTGCCCGCGATGGGCACGAAGCGGCCGTCCCGGCGCTCGAAGGTCGCGTCGGGTGTGCGTGCCAGCACACGCCCTTCGGCCGCCACCACCTGCTCGACGCGCGTCGCCGGCAGCTCGGGCAGCCGCTGCCAGATGCCGTCGCGGCGCGCGAAGAGGCCGCCTTCGGTGGCCGCCCACGCGTCGTCGCCGGCGGTGGCGAGCGAGAGCACGGTGGGGATTTGTGCCAGCTCGTGGACGGCGCGCTCGCCGCCGTCGAGCACGCCGTAGATGCCGGCGATGGGACCACCGTGGGCCACCGACGCCAGCACCTCGCCGCGGCTCTTCGCCAGCGCGCTCACGCGCGCCGCCGCGATGCCGTGGGTCGACGGGAAGAAGCTCGAGCCGCCATCGGTGGAGCGCCAGACACCGGCGCCCTCGGTACCGACGAGCACCACTTCGGGATGCTTCGGGTGGTAGGCGACGACGAGCGCCGAGAGGTCGTCGCGCGTGCGCCGCGCCCACGAGTTGCCGGCGTTGTCGGAGACGTAGATGCCCGACACCGTGCCGGCGAGGAGGCGGCCGCTGGGCAGCGCGGTGAAGCCGGGCGTGCGGCGCTCGAAGAGCCCTTCGCGCATGCGCGTCCAGCGCTCGCCGAGGTCGTCGCTCTTGTAGACCCAACCGCAGGTCGAGGCCCACACCTGGTCGGGTTGGCCGGGCACCGGGTTGAGGGTGAAGACCTGCGAGTCGAGCACCATCCCTTCGAAGACGCCGCGCCAGGTAACACCGCCGTCGTCGCTGCGGAAGGCGCGGCGGTAGGTGCCGGCGAGGACCGTCTGCGGATGCAGCGGATGGACGAGCAGGCTCCAGACTTCGACCAGCTCGGGCTGGCCGCCGGAGAGCTTCTTCCAGTTGGTGCCGCCGTCGGTGCTGCCCCACACGCCGCTGCGCGTGCCGAGGAAGAGGCGGCCGTCCTCGCCGGGCACCAGCGCCAGCGAGAAGACGACGTCGTCGGGCCGCTGCGAGCGCGTCTCCCAACTGCGGCCGAGGTCGTCGGAGCGCACGACGGCGCCGCCGCCGAAGACGCCGCGCAGTGCGGCCCACAGCCGCGTCGGGCGGTTGGGGTCGAACTGCAGGCTCGTCACCACCCAGCCCGGCATCGGGAAGGTGGCGCCGGCCGGCGCCCAGGTGGCGCCGGCGTCGTGGCTCACGTAGACGTTGCCGGCGGCGGTGCCGGCGACGGCGATGTTCGCGTCGGCAGGCGCGAAGGCGAGGCTGGTGACGTCGCCGCCCCAGAGCGGCGCGCTGTGCCAGACCTCGACGGCGGCGGCCGGCGCGGCGCAGAAGAGCGCTGCGGTGAGCATGGCGAGCGCAGCGAACGCGCGCGCGCGCGATGCCGGCATGTCTTTCCGCCGCGCCGTCAGGCGCAGCTTCATCGCGGGGCGAATCCGTGGTCGCGGTGCGTTCGTCATGTTGTTGGGCTCGCTCCAGTTCGCGGAATGCAACCGCCGTACCTCGCCGGCGGCGCACTCCACGACGATAGGATACGCGGTCATGGCGGTGCCCACGATCTTCGACCGCATCTTGAGCGGCGAGATCCCCTGCTGGCGCGTCTACGAGGACGAGCACGTGCTCGCCTTCCTCGACGTCGGGCCGCTAGCGCCCGGGCACACGCTGGTCATCCCCAAGGAGCGCGCGGCGCAGCTCCACGAGCTCTCCGACGAGTCGGCCGCCGCCATTGGCCGCGTGCTGCCGCGCATCTGCCGCGCCGTGCTGGAGGCGACGGGCGCCTCTGCCTACAACGTGGTGCAGAACAACGGCGCCGGCGCGCACCAAGCGGTCTTCCACGTGCATTTCCACGTAATCCCCAAGCCGAGCGCCGAGCGCGGGCTGGGCATCCGCTGGCCGGCGGGCAAGCTCGACGCGGCCGAGGCCGAGGCGCTGCAGTCGCGCATCGCCGAGGCGCTGGCGCGCGAGCCCTAGAACGGAAGGGCGCGAGGAGCCGTGCGCGCCTGGGAGGTGGCGGAGGGCTTCGGGCGCGACAAGCTGCGGCTCGTCGAACGGCCGGAGCCCGCGCCCGCCGCCGGCGAGCTGCTGCTGCGGCTGCGCGCGGCGTCGCTCAACTACCGCGACCTGTTGATGGTCGAGGGGCGCTACAACCCCAAGCAGCCGCTGCCGCTGGTGCCCTGCTCGGATGCCGTCGGCGAGGTGATCGCGCTGGGCGCGGGGGTGCGCGGCTTCGCTCTCGGCGATCGCGTCTGCCCCATCTTCGCGCCGCGCTGGCTCGCCGGCGAGCCCGACCGCGAGCGCCTGCGCACGACCCTCGGCGGACCGCTCGACGGCACGCTGCGCCAGACGATGACGATCGCCGCCGAGTCGGTGGTGCGGCCGCCGGCCCATCTCTCCGATGACGAGGCCGCGGCGCTGCCGTGCGCCGCCGTCACCGCGTGGAGCGCTCTCGTCGAGCAGGGCCGCCTGCGCGCCGGCGAGACGGTGCTGGTGCTCGGCACCGGCGGCGTGGCGCTCTTCGCGCTGCAGATCGCGCTGCTCCATGGCGCGCGCGTCCTCGTCACTTCGAGCTCTGACGCGAAGCTCGAGCGCGTGCGCGCGATGGGCGCCTGGGAGACGATCAACTATTCGCGCGAGAAGGCGTGGGGCAAACGCGTGCGCGAGCTCAGCGGCGACGGCGTCGACCACGTCGTCGAGGTGGGCGGCGCCGGCACGCTGCCCGAGTCGCTGCGCGCCGTGCGTATGGGCGGCACCGTGCACCTGATCGGCGTCCTCGCCGGCGGCGAGGCGTCGCTGCTGCTGGCGCCCATCTTCATGCAGCAGGTGCGCGTGCAGGGCGTGCTCGTCGGCCCGAAGTCGTCGTTCGAGGCGCTCGACCGCGCGCTGGCGCTCCACGCGGACCGGCCCGAGACACGGCCGGTCGTCGATCGCACCTTCGCCTTCGAAGACGCACCCGCCGCCTTCGACCACATGGCCGCCGGCGCGCACTTCGGCAAGATCTGCGTCGCGATCGCCTAGCCCGTCATCCGCCCCAACTGACTGAGAAGCCGAAGACCTGGTCGTGCCCCTTGTAGGTCGAGGTGACGAGCGGGTGCTGGAGCTCCTGTCCGCCGGCGTGGCGGTCGTCGTACTGGAACAACGAGTAGCCGAGGTCGAAGGCGATGTTGCGGATGCGGTAGGTGATGCCGGTGGCGAGCACCAGCGCGTCCCCGCGCGCGAAGCCGGGTTCGACGGTCGACGAAGGCACCGGCGAGGGCTCGAGCCCGGCGCCGAGCGACACCGCCCAGCGCTCGGCGACGGCGAGCTCGGTGCCCAGCCGCACGCTCAGCGTGTCGTCCCAATTGCGCGCCCGCCGCTCGGTGCCCGGCCCGGGCTGCTGCGGGATCGCCGTGGGCGGCAGGCCGAAGAGGTCGCGCGAGAAGCTCACGTCGGTGGTGTCGACCGCCGACCACGCCGTCCACGCCAGGTCGAGCTCGAAGCTCCACGCCTCCGACGGCGCCACCCAGAGGCCCGTGCGCAGCTCCTGCGGCAGGTCGAAGCTCAACCGGCTCGAGCCGCTCTGGCCGAGAGCGTCGGCCGCCGCCTGCAGACCGGCGACGCTGCTCGGCACGTCGCGCGCCGTGTACGAGACGTTGCCATTGCCCTTCACCTTGCCGCCGGTGTCGTAGGCGAGGCCCCAGCCCCAGCGCTCGGCGCCATAGTGCAGGCCGGCATCGAAGGCGTAGCCGTCGACGTCGGCACTCGACGCGCGCTCGAACTCGATGGGAAATCGAAAACTACCGGGCAGCGGCGAGGCCGCGACGTTGACGATCTGGTTGCGACCCTCCTGCATCTTGCCGGTGTAGTAGCGGGCGCCGGCGCCGACGCTCCAGCGGTCGCTCATCTGGTAGGCGGCCACCGGGTGCACCGACCACAGCTCGAGGCGTTGCAGGCGGTTGCTGAAGCGCCCTGGGAAGAGCGCCGCTTCCCACTCGGCGCGGTACCAGGCGCGGTGGTCGACACCGATGCCGTAGGCGAGCGGGTAATAGTCCTTGGGCAGGTGCCAGCTGGCGTAGATCGACGGCGACTCGGTGACCAGGTGGCGCTGGCGGAACGAGCCGGTCGAGCTGTCGTAGTCGTCGGTCGGCGCCGTGTAGTCGAAGCCGAGCTGGTAGTGCGCGCCCTGCAAGCGCGCGATCACCGCCGGGTTGTAGTCGAGACCGCCGGCGTCGGTGGCGCGGCCGACGAAGGCGCCGGCCGGCGCGGTGGCGCGGCCGCCGTGCTGGAACAGCAACGGCCCGCTGGCGCGGGCGGCGGTGGCGACGAGAGCGACGGCGGCGGCGAGCGCGAGCGGACGAAGGAACGACACACGCACGGGGCACCTCCTGGACAAGGGATCGAAAGGCCCCGGCGGCGCCGGCGAACGGGGATGGTGCCGCCGGCCGCGCGGCAGCATATCCTTGCCGCAACGCGGCGGAGGATGTGGCCATGGCGCAGACGGTCGAGCAGGTGGCGCAGGCGGTGGGGCGGGAGACGGCGTCGCCGGGCGGTGGGCGCGCGCACGAGGTCTTGCGCCGCTGGCAGAAGCTCAGCGGCAAGCCCTTCGGCAAGCTGCTCTTCAGCATCGGCGTCGGCCGCATGGCTCGCTACACCGGCAGCATCCGGCCGCGCGTGCACGAGCTGCGGCCCGGCTACGCGCGCGTCCGCATGCACGACCGGCCGGCGCTGCGCAACCACCTGCAGTCGGTGCACGCCATCGCGCTGATGAACCTCGCCGAGGTGACGAGCGGGCTGGCGATGCTGGCCGGCATGCCCGCCGACGCGCGCGCCATCATCACCAACCTCGCCATCGAGTTCAAGAAGAAGGCGCGCGGCACGCTCGAGGCGGAGTGCACGACGGCGCCGCCGCAGAGCAACGAGAAGCACGAGTATCTGCTCGAGGCGATCGTGCGCGACACCGCGGGCGAAGAGGTGGCGCGGGCCACCGCTCGCTGGCTGGTGGGACCGCGGTGAGCGGCGAAGCCGCGGCCGCCATCGCCGCAGCCCGACCGGCCGCGTCGTTCGCCGCCGGCCCGGCGTCGCCGCTCGCCACGCCCTTCACCCGCCACGCCGGCATCGAGGTGCCGCTCGTCTGCGGCGCCATGTACCCGTGCTCGAACCCCGAGCTGGTGGCGGCGGTGTCGGCCGCCGGCGGCATCGGCATCGTGCAGCCGATCTCGATGGTCTACGTCTTCCGCCACGACTTCCGCGCCGGGCTGCGACTCATCCGCTCGTGGACCGAAAAGCCGATCGGCATGAACGCGCTGGTCGAGAAGTCGTCGCGCGTCTACGAGGAGCGCATGCGGCGCTGGGTGGAGATCGCGCTCGAGGAGGGCGTGCGCTTCTTCGTCACCGCGCTGGGCAACCCGCGCTGGGTGGTCGAGCGCGTGCACGCGCACGGCGGCGTCGTGTACCACGACGTCACCGACCGCCGCTGGGCGGACAAGGCACTGCAGCACGGCGTCGACGGCCTGGTGTGCGTGAACCGCGAGGCCGGCGGCCACGCCGGCGGCAAGGGCCCCGAGGAGCTCTACGCCGAGCTCGCCGACCTCGGCGTGCCGCTGCTCTGCGCCGGCGGCGTCGGCGACGAGCAGACGTTCGCGGCGCGGCTGCGGCTCGGCTATGCCGGCGTGCAGCTCGGCACCCGCTTCATCGCCAGCGCGGAGTGCCGCGTGCACGAGGACTACAAGCGCGCCATCCTCGACGCTTCGCCGCGGGACGTGGTGCTCACCGACAAGCTGTCGGGCGTGCCGTGCGCCGTCATCCGCACGCCGTACGTCGAGCGCATCGGCCTGCACGCCGGGCCGCTCGCGCGCCTGCTGCTGCGCCACCGGCGCACCAAGCACTGGATGCGCTCCTGGTACGCGACCAAGGCCATCTGGCAGCTCAAGCGCGCCTCGCAGCAGGGGATCTCGTACAAGGATTACTTCCAGGCCGGCAAGAGCGTCGGCGGCATCCACGCCGTCGAGCCGGCGGGCGAGATCGTGCGGCGCTACGCGGCGGCGGCGCGCGAGCAGCTCGCGGTGGCGTAAGAGATCTGGACCTCTCTCTCCCCGGCGAGGGGAGAGAGGGGCTGGGGAGTGAGGGGCGGCAGACGTACGCAGTCTTGCCTTGGGCGGGGGTCGTCTTGGGAAACAGAAAGGCCGGTCGCTGTCGACCGGCCTTCGTCCCTCTCCGTCAAGCCCCGGGGCTCGGCCCCCGAGGCTGACGCGCTGATCTACGAACCTAACCGACTTTGAGAATCACCACGGCGCGCCGGTTCTGCCGGCGGCCCTCCGGAGTGCTGTTGTCGCCCACCGGTTCGGCCGAGCCGCGGCCTTCGGTGGTGATGCGCGCCGGGTCGATCCCGTGCCGCGTCACTAGGTAGTTCTTCACCGCCTCGGCCCGCTGCGTGGACAGCTTCTGGATGGCCGCGTCGGAGCCCGCGTTGTCGCTGTAGCCGACCACCTGTGCCGAGAGGTTGGGATCCTGCTTGAGCCGCAGGGCCACCTCGTCCAGACGCGCCTTGCAGATGTTGTTCAGGCGCGCGCCGGTGTCGAACGGACACTCCACCCGCTCCTCCGGCGGCGGCGGCGGCGGAGGCGGCGGCGGGGGCGGCGGCGGCGGAGGCGGCGGGGGAGGCGGCGGCGGAGGCGGCGCCGGGGTCGGCGGCGGCGGCGGCACCTCGGCGATCAGCCGCGGTAGATACGTCAACCCGATGAGACCGCCGATCGGGCAGTAGTCGTCGAGGTTGTTGAACTGCAGCAGGTCCGTGCGGACGGCGAAGTTGAACGACCACGGGCCGCCGCCGATGTTGACGCGGCCGCCGGTGGTGAAGTCGACGCTGTCCTGCAGCGACCCCCCGACGATCGCGAAGCCGGGCGGCGGCGTCCGCGGGACGCGGAAGAACGCATCGTCGCCGCCGTTGTTGAAGGTGCCGACCAGCTCGCTGATCCAGTGGAAGCTGTCGCTGACGTGAATGACGTAGCCGAGGCCGGCGCCGATCTGATCCGGGGTGTCGTTGCCGAAGTCGTCATCCCCCAGCTTGGTGTAGCCGATGTTGAAGAACCAGCTGGGGTTGTTCCAGGCGAACTTGCCGCCGAAGTCGGTGTCGGTCGACACCAGCGGCACGCCGACGTTGCCGGTGCCGGGCCTGACGAACAGCGTGAAGGAGCTGCCGCCCGTATCGCTGGCGGCGAAAGCCCACTTCGCGTTGACCTGCGCGTTGCCGATGCCGGCGTCGTCGAAGTCGCGGGCGTTGGGTCCGTGGCCGTTGTAGTCGTCGTACGGCACCGAGACGCTGAGCTCGAAGTTGTCGGTGATGCCGTAGCCGACGCTGGCCGAGAGCCGCGTCCAGTCGAAGTTGACGTCGTCCTCGTCGGGGACCCCGCCCAAGTCGATGACGCGGTCCCAGTTGTTGGCGTACAGACCGAACGTCCACACTCCGGCGGGCGCGTTCTGCCCGCTCGACAGCGTGAAGAGCCCAGTCTCGCCGGTGACGGTGGGGCCGATCTCCCCACCCTGCGCGAGCAGGGGCGCGGCCGACAGGGCCAACGCCGCCACCCAGGCTCCGAATCTCCTCTTCACCATGTGTTCTCTCCCTCCCACGATCTCTGGGTTTCGAGGCGTTTCAGAAGCGTTGTTTATTTTACAACGAGCCCGCAGCGACGGGTCGTTCTACGCGCGCCAATCCCACCCATGACGTCCCTGGCTTCCCCTTCGCGCGCATGCAGGTAATGGCTCGACTGACGGATGACCTTTCCTGCCGCGGGCGAAAGCAAGTTCCGGGCCGGCGCGGCGACGGGCGATGAGTGCGCGCGGATCTTCAAGATACACCACGAGTTGCACTCCAGAGCGGGAAGGTGTCACGCGTGTAGGCATGCGCCGACGCCACCCAATGTGCAAGTGAATTCTACAAGGCCGCGGCGGTGGTGAGGCGGTCGAGCTCGTCCTGCAGCTCGCGCCGCGCGGCCTCGCGGCCCCCGGCGTCGAGGTGCCCGAGGCGGCGCTCCTCCCCCACCAGCACCCGCAGCCGCGCGAACGGCTTGGGGATCACCATGCGGTCCCACGAGCGCAGTCGGTAGCCGCGGTCGACCGAGATGCCGAGCGGCAGCACCGGCACGCCGGAGAGCTCGGCGAGGGCGACGATGCCCGGCTTGAGCTCGCACGCCGGCCCGCGCGGACCGTCGGGGATGACCAGCACCGTGCGCCCGCCTGCCAGTGCGCGCACGAGCTGGCGCAGCGCCGGCCCGCCGCCCTTCGATGTCGAGCCGCGCGCCACCTCGGCGCCGAGCAACTGTCCCACCGCGGTGCCGAGCGTGCCGTCGCGCGAGCGGCTGATGAGCACCAGCACCGGCAGCCCGCGCCGGACGCCGTACTTCCAGATCAGCCAAGAGGCGAGGAAGAGCTGGTGGTGCCAGACGGCGAGGATCGTAGGCCGCCGCTCGCGCACCACCTGGTGGAAGCGCTCGCCGCCGCTCCAGCGCGGACGCAGCGTGGCGCCGAGGACGGCGAGCAGGAGCCAGACGAGCCGCGCGGCCATGCGCGCCGGAGTCTAGCGTCGGTCGCCCGCCGCTAACGGTCGCTCTTGAGGATGGTCCAGAGCATGAAGCAGCCGCCGGCGGCGGCGAGCAGGAAGAAGATCATCGCCAGGCCCGGATAGCCGAGCAGCGTGAAGTGGGTGGGGATCTGCATCATCATCGCCGCGCCGAGGATGAGCGCCGCCACCAGCAGACCGCCGGCGATGCGGTTGGCGATCTTCTGGAAGCCCTTGATCAGCTCGGTCTCGTCGATGGCGTCGACGTTGACCTTGAGCTCGTTGTCGGCGACCACTTGCAGGATGCGGTTGAGCCGCGCCGGCAGCTGCCCGATCAGCTCGCGGCTCTCCGACAGAGCGCGGAAGGCGCTCCCGGGCGTCGCCATGCGCCACATGCGCTTGCTGGCCATCTCGGCCAACTGGTGGCGGATCGAGTCGGTGACGTTGAGCTGCGGAGCGAGCGAGCGCACCACGAGGTCGAGGTTGAGCAGCGTCTTGCCGAGGAGGGCCAGCTCGGGCGGCGCGTGGATGCCGGCGCTGTTGGCCATCGACACCAGCTCGAGCACCACCTTCCCGACCTGCAGCTGCTCCACGGGTAGGCCGCGGTGCTCGGCGACCAGCTCGGTGATGCGGCGGCGGAAGAGCTGCGGCTCGAAGTCGGGCTGCTTGGTGCCGATGCGCGCGATCAGCTCGGCCACCTCGTCGCCCTGGCCCTCGGTGACGGCGGCGAGCAGCTTCAAGAGCTGCTCCTGCATCGCCGGCGCGAGGTGGCCGACCATGCCGAGGTCGAGCAGCGCCACGCGGTGGTCGTGGGTGAGCAGCACGTTGCCGGGGTGCGGGTCGGCGTGGAAGAGGCCCTCGACGAGGATCTGGTGCAGGTAGCCGCCGATGAGCTGCTCGGCGAGCGCGTCGCCGTCGAGGTCGGTGCGCACGACGGGAGACAGCTTGTCGACCTTGGTGCCGTGGATGCGCTCCATGGTGAGCACGCGGCCGGTGCTGTAGGCGTCGATGGGCGCCGGCACGACGAGACGGTCGAACTCGGCGAGGCTCTTGCGCATGGCGTGGAGGTGGGCGGCCTCGCGCTGGTAGTCGAGCTCGCGCAGCAGGCTGCGGCGGAACTCCTCCACCACGGCGACGAACTGGTAGCGGCGGCCGACCTCCGTGTGCTTGTCGGCCATCTCGGCGATCTCGGCGAAGACGTCGAGGTCGCGCGCCACCTGCTCGCGGATGTCGGGCCGCTGCACCTTGACCGCCACCTCGCGGCCGTCGCGCAGCCGCGCCCGGTGCACTTGCGCGAGCGACGCCGAGGCCATCGGCGTCGACTCGAACTCCGCGAACGCTTTGGAGATGCGGACGCCGAGCTCCTCGGTGACGATGCGTTCGACGTCGGCGAACGGGAAGGGCTCGACGTTGTCCTGCAGGCGCGACAGGGCGGCCAGGTAGGGCGGCGGCAACAGGTCGGCGCGCGTCGAGAGGAGCTGTCCCACCTTGACGAAGGTGGGGCCCATGCGCTCGAGGTCGGCGGCGAGCTCCTCGGCCTCGGGCGATGCTCCTTCCGGCGCCTGCGGCTCCTCGCCGAAGTCGCCGTCCAGGCCGGGCATCTTCGCCAGGTCGGAGCGGCCGTACTTCCACAGCAGGCCGGCAATCTCGCGGTAGCGCTTGAGGTGCTCGGTACGCAAAGCGGCGACGGCCACGGCTGAGTGCCAGTTAGAAGCGGAGCGCGACGGTGAGGGTGTAGCGCTCGCCGCTCGTCTCGTCGCCGGCGACGCGTTCGAGCTGCAGGAAGCGCGGGCCATTGGCGTAGCGCAGGCCGACCGCCCACTCGGGCTCGAAGACGCCGTGGCGCATGTTGAGCTGCAGGTGGTCGAGGCGCGCGATGCCGGTGTTGGGCAGCGACATGCGCACGCCGAGGTAGCCGTTGCTGCCGACGGCGACCCGCGGCGCCACCTTCAGGCGCCAGGACGGACCGTCGCTATGCGTGTCGTCGCCGGCGAGATGGCCGCGGCGCGCGGCGTGCGCCGCCAGCGCGTCGTCGACCAGCTCATCGATCGGGTACTGCCGCTGCAGGATCTCGCGGTACATCTTCATGTAGCCGGCGCGCACCGTCTCGCGCGTGCGGTCGTAGAAGGGGTCGAGCTCGGGGTCGCTGACGAACTGCGACATCAGGTTGAAGCGCACGTAGACGGCGTCGAGGCGGCGCAGGTCGCCGGGGCCCATCAGCGCGCGCAGGTAGCGCCACTCCTGCGTCTCGGCGGCGAGATCCTCGTCGATCGGCGGGCGGCCGAGGTCGAAGGTGCGCGGGATCTGGAGCTTGGCGGTTCTTGATGCGGGAAGTGCGGTGGGAACGGGCTCGACGGCGAAGAGCGGCGAAGCGATAACGGTCGAAGCGGCGACTGCGAGCGCCGCTGCGAGGAGCTTTGGAAGTGCCGGAAAAGATCGCATGGTGCATCTCCCTCCGGCAGAGGCGAGGATCAAAGGCCGTGCCAGCAGTCGCGGTGCTATCCTGCGCGCCGGCGGTCGGCAGGCATGAAGTCGTTGGCGCACAAGGCTTTGGTGACCGGCGGCGCGGTGCGGCTGGGGCGTGCCATCGCGCTGGCGCTGGGCCGCGCGGGGTGCGACGTCGCCGTTCACCACCGCCATTCGACAAGGGCGGCGGAAGAAGTGACGGCGGAGATCGCGGCGCTCGGGCGGCGGTCCGTGGCGCTCGCGGCCGACTTGAGCGACGCGCGTGCGTGCGCGCCGCTGGTCGAGGAGGCGCGGCGCGCGCTGGGCGGGCTCGACGTGCTGGTCAACAACGCGGCGATCTTCCTGCCCGGCGATCTGGCGTCGACGTCGCTCGCCGATTGGGACGCGCAGCTCGCGCTCAACTTGCGGGCGCCTTTTCTCTTGGCCCAGGCGTTCGCGGGCGGGCTGGGGCCGGAGGAGCGCGGCGCCATCGTCAACGTCAGCGATGCGCGCGCGCGGCGTGTCGGCAGCGGGCACTTGGCCTATCGAGTGACGAAGCATGCGCTCGACCACCTGACCGAGCTGCTGGCGCTCGAGCTGGCGCCGCGGGTGCGCGTCAACGCGGTGGCGCCGGGCGCCATGCTCGCTCCCGGCGGCGACGAGACGGCGCTCGCGCGGCGGGTGGCGGCCGCGATCCCGCTGCGGCGCGCCGGCGGCGCCGAGCCGGTGGCCGAGGCCGTGCTCTACTTGCTGCGCGCCGAGTTCACGACCGGCGTCGTGCTGCCGGTGGACGGTGGAGAGTACCTGTGAACGACCGCATCCTCATCCGCGACCTGCTCGTGCGTGGCATCGTCGGCGTCAACCCCGAGGAGCGCCGCGCCAAGCAGGACGTCGTCGTCAACCTCGAGCTCTCCGTCGACACCCGCGCCGCGGCGGCGAGCGACGACATCGAGCAGGCCGTCAACTACCGCAGCGTCTGCAAGCGCGTCATCGAGCTGGTCGAAAGCTCGGCGCCGCTGCTGGTGGAAAAGCTGGCCGCCGACATCGCGCAGCTGGTGCTCGCCGAATTTAAGGTCGACCGCGTGCGGGTGCGGGTCGAGAAGCCAGGGGCGCTCCGTTTCGCGCGCTCGGTGGGCGTGGAGATCGAGCGCGGCGCGGGCGACATGGGCTGAGCAGGGCTGTGCCGTCGGCCGCATGAGCGCGGATGTCTGAACCCGCCGGCACACAGGCGTTCGTCATCGGGGTCGGCTCCAACGTCGAGCCCGAGCGGCATCTGCCCGAAGCGGTGCGGCTGCTGGGCGAGAAGGCCGAGGTGCTCGCGGTCTCGTCGGCGTGGGCCACCGCGCCGGTGGGGCCTGCCGGGCAGCCGCCGTTCGTCAACGCCGCCGTGCTGCTGAGGACGAACCTCGACCCCGCGCGCGTCAAGCCCGAGCTATTGCGGCCGGTCGAGAGGGCGATGGGCCGCGTGCGTAGCGCCGACCGCTTCGCGCCGCGGGCGATCGACCTCGACTTCGTGGCCTGGGAGGGCGGGCATTTGCGCGCCGAAGGTTTGGAGCTGCCCGATCCCGATCTGCTGCGGCACGCGCACGTGGCGCTGCCGGCGAGCGAGGTGGCGCCCGAATGGGCGCACCCCCAGACCGGCGAGACCTTCGCGGCAATCGCGGAGCGGTTGGTGGAGGCGCTGCCGGCAGCGGAGCGCCCGCGCCGCTTGCCGCTCTCCCTGGCCTAGCGCTCCCCGCCGGAAAAACGAAGGCCCGTGGATCTCTCCACGGGCCTTATCGAGATCAATTCCCCGGCAACGACCTACTCTCCCACGCACTTGTCGCACGCAGTACCATCGGCGCTGAGGGGCTTAACTGCCGTGTTCGGAATGGGAACGGGTGTTTCCCCCTCGCCACAGCCACCGGGAAAACCTGCAGATCTTGAAAGAACCGCAAAACCACAACTAAACCGAGAAAGCCGCGCTGCCAAGATCCGTCGAATTCGGACACTCAGATTGGTCAAGCCGATCGACCGATTAGTACGGATAAGCTCAACGACTTGCGCCGCTTACACTTTCCGCCTATCAACCTGGTCATCTCCCAGGGGTCTTCAGGGAGGCCTCATCTCGAGGGGGGCTTCACGCTTAGATGCCTTCAGCGTTTATCCTTTCCGAACGTAGCTACCCAGCGCTGCCGCTGGCGCGACAACTGGTACACCAGAGGTTCGTCCGTCCCGGTCCTCTCGTACTAGGGACAGATCCTCTCAAGCCTCCTGCGCCCGCATCAGATAGGGACCGAACTGTCTCGCGACGTTCTAAACCCAGCTCACGTACCGCTTTAATCGGCGAACAGCCGAACCCTTGGGACCGGCTTCAGCCCCAGGATGCGATGAGCCGACATCGAGGTGCCAAACCTCCGCGTCGATGTGGACTCTTGGCGGAGATCAGCCTGTTATCCCCGGAGTACCTTTTATCCGTTGAGCGATGGCCCTTCCATACGGGACCACCGGATCACTAGGACCTGCTTTCGCACCTGCTCGACTTGTTTGTCTCGCAGTCAAGCTCCCTTATGCCCTTGCACTCTACGGCTGGTTTCCAATCAGCCTGAGGGAACCTTCGTGCGCCTCCGTTACTCTTTTGGAGGCGACCGCCCCAGTCAAACTACCCGCCTGACATTGTTCCCGACCCGGATCACGGGCCTAGGTTAGAACCTCAGAACGTCAAGGGTGGTATTTCACATTGTGGCTCCCCCGAGCCTAGCGGCCCGGGTTCACAGCCTCCCACCTATGCTACACATGACGCACCGGGGTTCAGTGCCAGGTTGCAGTTAAGGTTCACAGGGTCTTTCCGTCTAGATGCGGGTAACCGGCATCTTCACCGGTGCTACAGATTCGCTGAGCTCCTCGTTGAGACAGTGCCCAAATCGTTACGCCATTCGTGCAGGTCGGAACTTACCCGACAAGGAATTTCGCTACCTTAGGACCGTTATAGTTACGGCCGCCGTTTACCGGGGCTTCGATTCTGAGCTTCGCGGCCGAAGCCGCTAACCCATCCTCTTAACCTTCCGGCACCGGGCAGGCGTCAGACCCTATACGTCGTGATACGACTTAGCAGAGTCCTGTGTTTTTAGTAAACAGTCGCTTGGGCCATTTCTCTGCGACCGCCAGGGGCTTCAGGGGCGAACCCTTACACCTCCGGCGGCCCACCTTCTCCCGAAGTTACGGTGGTAATTTGCCGAGTTCCTTAACGAGGGATCACTCAAGCGCCTTGGGATTCTCTCCCCGTCTACGTGTGTCCGTTTGCGGTACGGTCACCCCGGCCCCTCCTTAGAGGTTTTTCTAGGCAGCGTGGGGTTGCTCGCTTTGCGGCCCGGAGGCCTCGACATCGCGCCTTGGAGTTGACGGGACGGCGGATTTACCTACCATCCCCCCCTACACGCTTGAACCTGCACTTCCAGTCGCAGGCCGAGCTGCCCTTCTGCGTCACCCCGTCGTGTTAACGGGACCGCGGTGGTACAGGAATATTAACCTGTTTCCCATCGGCTACGGCTTTCGCCCTTGCCTTAGGGACCGACTAACCCTGAGCGGATTGACCTTCCTCAGGAAACCTTAGACTTTCGGCGAGCAGGGTTCTCACCTGCTTTATCGCTACTTGTGCCGGCAGGGTCACTTCCGTTCGCTCCACCAGTCCTCGCGGTCTGACTTCGACGCGGAACGGAACGCTCCTCTACCAAACTCGAAGCCTCTGTTTCCAGAAGGCTTCGTGATTCCGCAGCTTCGGTAGTCAGCTTGAGCCCCGGGAATTATCGGCACAGAGCCGCTTGACCAGTGAGCTGTTACGCTTTCTTTAAAGGATGGCTGCTTCTAAGC
>DASYQD010000026.1:0-21270 GCA_036005845.1 Thermoanaerobaculia bacterium
GCGGCGCGGGCGATGCAGCTGGCGCGGCGCCTCGGCCTCCCCGGCGGCGAGGTGGAGATGGTGGGGCGCGGCGCCCTGCTCCACGACCTCGGCAAGATCGGCGTCAGCGAGCGGCTGCTGGGACGCGAAGGCCTGCTCGGCGGCGAGCTCGCCGAGTACCAGCGCCACCCCGTGCTCGGCGAGCAGATCCTGCAGCCGCTGCGCTCGTTCGGCGACGTGCGGGCGCTCATCCGCCACCACCACGAGCGCCTCGACGGCCGCGGCTACCCGGACCGCATCGGCGGCAGCGAGCTCGACCTGCACACGCAGCTGGTGGCGCTGGCCAACCTCTTCGACCACGTGCGCACCCATCACGGCGAAAGCGCCGCGCTGATGCTGCGCGACTCGGCGCACCGCGGCGAGCTGCAGCACGACCTCGTCGAGGAGGTGCTGGCGCTGGAGAGCGAGAACGGGCATCTGGATGGCCAGGGTGGCGCTCTCGATCGCACGCTCGACGTGCGCGAGTGGATGGAGCGGCTGCCCGCCAAGGAGGTCGCGCGCACCGGCCGCATCCTCGTCGTCGACGACACCGAGGCCAACCGCGAGGTGCTGCTCGACGTGCTCGGCGGCGCCGGGCACGAGGTGATCGTCGCCTCCACCGGCGCGGCGGCGCTACGCGCGCTCGCCGACGACAAGCCCGACCTCGTGCTGCTCGACGTCATGCTGCCCGACGTCAACGGCTTCGAGCTCTGCCGGCAGATCAAGGAGCGGCCGGAGACCGAGTTCCTGCCCGTCATCCTGGTCACCGCCCACTACGAGCTGCGCGACCGCACGCTGTCGGCGAGGGCGGGGGCGGACGACTTCCTGACCTATCCGATCCACCGCCTCGAGCTGACGGCGCGCGTGCGCTCGCTGCTGCGGCTGCGGCTCTACTTCCAGGACCTCGAGGAGTTCCAGAGCGTCATCCTGTCGCTGGCGTCGGCGCTGGAGGCGAAAGACCCCTACACGCACGGCCACTCGGAGCGTGTCGGCTTCCTGGCGTCGCGCATCGGCGGCCAGCTCGGGCTGCCGGAGGAGGAGTGCGAGACGCTACTGGTGGCGGGGTTGCTGCACGACATCGGCAAGATCGGCGTCGCCGAGTCGCTGCTCAACAAGCCGGGCAGCCTCAGCGAAGAGGAGCTGCTGGCGGTGATGGCCCACCCGGTGCTCGGCGAAGAGATCTGCCGGCCGCTGCGCAGCGCCCGCCAAGCGCTGCCGATGATCCGCCACCATCACGAACGCTACGACGGCAGCGGCTACCCCGACCGCCTCGCCGGCGAGGCGATCCCCTTCGGCGCCCGCATCATGGGCGTCGCCGACGCCTACGACGCCCTCACCAGCAGCCGTTCCTACCGCGACAGCCTGACCTCCCCCGAAGCGATCGGCGTCCTCGAACGCGAGACCCGCGTCGGCCGCTGGGACCCGCGAGTCGTGACGGCGCTGCGCGGTCTGGTGGCGAGCAGCCAGTCCTGAGGGCGGCTAAAGGTTCGATTGCGAGCCCAGGTGAATGACATGGCCGGGACCGATCAAGGTCAGCGCCTGGTGAATCGCAGGCACGCGCGGTCGCAGGTCCTCCATGCGGTTGCTGCGGGCCCGCAGGACGATGACTCCCAGTGCGTAGCCCGGGATGTGCTGTTGGAACTCGAGATTCTGGTCGGCGGTGATGAGAACCTCGATTCCGAGTACCTCGGCTCTTCGCAGCAGGTCGCCGTTCGTGAAGCCCTTCAGCCCGAGCTGGGCGACTGTCTTGAGGAGCGGCAGACCGAGCTCGCCTGCCAGATCCGTCGGCAGCGACTCGTCAAGAAGAATGCGCACTCGCGGCCAATAAGTCGCCGGCGAGCTCGAGCGCCGCTACCGCTTGCTCCCGCGTGACCGTCGGGAAGGAGCGCAAGAAGTCTTCGAGGCTGTCCCCCGCCTCGAGGTAGTCGATCAGGTTCTTCACCGGCACGCGCGTCCCGACGAACACCGGAGTACCGCTCATGATCTCCGGGTCGCTGTGAATGACCTCTGTCGATCGCATGTCGTGTGATCCAGAGCGGATTGTAGCGCCGCCGGGGACCACTCAGAACTTGCGCCGGCGCGGTTCACCGCGACGGCTGCGGCTGCGATTGCGGCGCGCCTTTCACCTTGAGCAGCTCGACGCCGTGCTCGCCGAGGTAGCGGAGGACGAGCTGGTAGAAGGAGCGGCCGTTGCGGGTCGAGGCGAGGAAGGTGTCGAGGGCCTGCCGCAGGTCGCTGCCGGTCGGCACCGCGATGCCGTACTGCTCCACCTCCGGCAGGGTGGCGATGATCGCGATGTCGGGCTCGTGGGTCAGCACCGGCAGGGCCAGGCTGCTCTCCATCAGCACCAGGTCGACTTGATTGCTTCTCAACAGGGCCAGTGCCTCGGCCGCGGTGCGCGCGGTGGGGGTGATCGAGGCGAAGCCCATCTTCGCGGCCCGCGCCTCGAGCGTCGTGCCGGGCGGCACGCCGACGCGCTTGCCGGCGAGCGCACCGATTCCGGAGAAGCCGCTGCCCTTGCGGGCCAGCACCATCGTCACCACCGGGAAGTAGGGCCCGGTGAAGTCGACCACCTGCTCGCGTTCGGGCGTGATGCTCATCGTGCTGGCGATGAGGTCGCCCTCGCCGGCGAGCAGCGCCGGGATGAGCTGCGCGAAGCGCGCCTGCGGGGCGACGCGGAGGCGGACGCCGAGCGTGCGCGCGAAGCCGGCGACGAGCTCGTAGTCGAGCCCTTCGTAGCCGCCGCCGGGCACGCGCCGCAGGAAGCTCTCGTTGGCGCCGAGGTAGGAGATCATCACCAGCTCGCCGCTCTTCTTGATCTCGGCCACGCTGCGCGCGGCGGCAGGCATCGCGGTCGCGGCGGTGGCGAGGGCGACGAGGCCGAAGGTCGCGGTGCGGGCGAAGCGCCTCATGGGCGGACCTCCTTCTGGACCTGCTGCTGGATCGACTCAGCGGGCCGGCGCCGGCACGGCGCAGCGGGCGCCGAGCGGTTCGGTGGCGAGCTGGTCGATGCGGTCGGGCGGCGTGTTGGCAAGAAACGGCGTCTTGCGATAGACGGCGGCGAGGAAGCTGCGGTGCCGTTCGGAGGTGAGCGGCCGCAGCGACGCGCGCAGATCGGGCCCCGGAGCCTCGAGGTCCACGGCGCGCACGCCGGCGCTGCAACCGAAGTCGAGCCCGCCCAGCGCCAGCTTGCGGATCCCTTCGTGGCCGTGGGTGCGGAAGAACAGCTCGCCGGCGCGCAGGTCGTAGACGATGCTCCACTGGGTGGCGTCTTGCGCCACGGAGCGGAGGGTGGCGAAGGCGTAGTCGAGCGAGCGGGCCCGCTCGCCGGAAGCGTGGAAGTCGAGGGCCCGCCGGCCGGCGCGCGAGAACCGCGACATCGAGCGGTCGCCGCGCTGCCAGCTCAGCAGCTCGTCGTCGTAGGGATCGTTGGCGAGCGCGGGAACGGGCACGTCCTTGCCGCGGCGCGCCACCATGCGGCCGTCGAGGAACTCGACGACGGCGACGTCGCCGCCGCGGTCGGCCACCAGGTAGTGGAGTGGCGCGTGGTCGGCGATGCGCACCTCGGCGTCGCTCTTGATCACCTCGGCGACGGTGGCGTTGCGATCGAGCTGGTACTGGATCCACTCGAGGTTGCCGACCACCGGGCGCTGGTCGGCCTGCGGATAGCGCGACTCGTCGAGCCACATCAGCTCGATGGCGAGCCCCGCCTCGTTGATGCCGCCCGAGGGCGAAGCGACGCCGTACTGGTTGAAGGTCACGCTGCCGTAGCGCGACGTCCACGCCGCGGCGCGCACGCCGGGTCCGACGAGCGCTGTGCGCTCGAGCCCGCGCGGGTTGACGACCAGCAGCCCGTCGCCGAGCGACCAGTCGTAGTTCTTGCCGAACAGCACCGTCCCACCGTCGCGCAGCACGAACGTCGTGCACGCGAGCCCGGGAACGGCGCCGAGCAGCAGCGCCACCGCACCCGCCATCCACCGCCTGGTCATGATCCTCATGCAGGCAGGTTACGGACCCTGGGCCGCGGAGTTGCGCACCTTGGTGCGAGCGGCGTGTGCGATGCCGCCGAAGGCGAAAACTCAGGTCGCCAGCGGCGGAACCCGCCCGTCAGGCCACTTCGTTCAGATCGCGGCTCACGGCAGGGAACTTCTCGAGCAACTCGCGATCGAGAGTCACGAGTCGGACGCCCAAGTGCTGAGCGAGGACGACGAACTCGCAGTCGTAGGCCGTGCATCTCGACTCGGCGGCGAGCCGGAGGACCGAGCCGGAATCCACCGAGAACTCGCGACCGGAGAGAAGAGCTTCCGCCGTCTCCATGATTCGCAAGGCGGCATCGAGATCGAGCCGATTCGTACGCATGCTCGTCGCGAGCGTATTGCGCAGCTCGCTGCGCCAGAGTGCAGGAGCGGCCCAGTCGGAATCCGTCGCGAGAAGCTCTTCTGATCGAGCCGACCAGGCGGCGGGCAGGAACAGCCCGGCCACCACGTTGGTGTCGACGACGATCACGGGCGGCCGTTCTCGCGGGCGGCGCGCAGCTCGGCGAGCGTCATCGGTTCGCCTTTGTAGGCGAGCCGCAGCTCGCGGGCGCGGCGGAGGATCTCGTCCGGATGCGGGGTCGAGCCGAGTGAGCGCTCGAGGCAGCTCAGGATCTCCCCGTTGATGCTGCGATGGTGCAGCTCCGCAGAGGAGCGCACACGCTCGAAGAGCGTCTCGGGGATGTTCTTCAGCGTGAATGTCGGCATGACTCCTCCAGTTCCATAATGGAACCAATTCTACGTCGCGAAGGTCAGAACAGACCAAGTTGCTGTCCCGGGCGCCTGAACGACGCCGTCGACAGCTCCGGTCCCGAGCGCGGCAGGTCGATCCGGCGGATGGTGGCCTCGAAGAGCTGCTCCATCTGCTCGGCGAAGATGCCTTCGGGGCGGAAGCGCTTGCCGAATTGGCCTTCGTTGAGCTTGCCGCCGCGCAGCGCGCGGATGCGGGCGAGCACTTTCTCCTTGCGGTCCGGGTAGTGCTCCGCGAGCCAGTCCTGGAAGAGGTCCTTCACCGCGTGGGGCAGGCGCACGAACATGAACGTGCCCCACAGAGCGCCGGCGTCCTTGGCGGCGGCGAGGATGGCGGGCATCTCGTGATCGGTGATCCCGGGCACCACCGGGGCGACGTTGACGCCGCAGGGCACTCCGGCATCACGCAGCTTGGTCAGCGCCTCCAGTCGCTCGCGCGGCGCCGAGGCGCGCGGTTCCATCCGGCGCGCCACCTCGGGATCGAGCGACGTGATCGAGAACGTCACCGACGCGGCGCCGAAGCTCGCCAGCTCGCCGAGGTGGTCGACGTCGCGCGTCACCAGGTGGTTCTTGGTGATGACGTGCACCGGATTGCGAAACTCCGCCAGCACGCCGAGGCAGCGGCGGGTGATCTCGAGCTTGCGCTCGCTCGGCTGGTAGCAGTCGGTGACGCCCGACATCATCAACATCTGCGGCTGCCACGATGGCGACATCAGCTCGCGGCGCAGCAGCTCGGGCGCCTGCTCCTTGACGAGGATCTTGGTCTCGAAGTCGAGGCCGGCGGAGAAGCCGAGGTATTCGTGGAAGGGCCTGGCGAAGCAGTTGTGGCTGACGACACCCTCGGCAATGAAGTCGCCGGTGACGGTGGTGACGTCGAAGAGCTCCACCGCGCGCCCGAGCGGCTCGATGGAGCGCACTGCCAGAGCCGCACTGGCTTGCACGGCGCGGCCGACGATGCCGTTGGTGCGCGCGATCGCGGCGAGCTCGCCCGTGCCGACCAGCCTCTCGCCGATCGCCAGGTGAGGCCGTTTCCGCGCCATTCCGTCGCCACTGACGAACCGCCAACCGTTTTCGCTGAGGAAGCGGTGGTCGCCGCTGGCGAGCAGACGCGTGCCGTCCTCGAGCGTCACCGCGTACGGCGGCTTCCTGGTCTCCCAATGCGCCAACACGCGAGTCGGCACGCAGCGACGCTGCCGGCCGTCGCGCAGCGTGCCGTAGATCTCGTCGCCGACGCGGACGTCGCGCATCGGCCGCGTCGCGCCGTCGGCCATCAGGATCGCCGTGTCGCCCCCGACGCAGTAGACGCAGCCGTGCTCGCATCCCCGGTATGGGTTGATCGACGTCTCGAAGCCGACGTCCGGGCTGTCGTTGCGGGCGATGATCGAGCGCGTCTTGTCGGAGAGCAGCTGCGTGGGCACCTTGTCGGGGCCGGGCTCCTCGCGCTCGACGAGCAGCGGCTCGAAGCGGTTGACGGGGTTGCTGGCGGTGCCGCGGCCTCGCGGGGAGCGCGGCTGGGGGCTCCCGGTGCTCATGGCGGCACCGTAGCGTAAGCGAGGCGTAAATTCAAGTCAGGCCGGGAAAAGGGAGAGCGAGCTGGCTGCGCTTCGCCGGCGTGGCGGCTTGGGGAAGCGGGGAGGCCGGCGCCAGCGATTCGGCGATGCCGGACCATCGCTCGACCGCGCGGGCAATGGCTTGATCGAGGCGTTCCGCCGTGCCCACCAGCGTCACCGACCGACGCGCGCGCGTCACCGCGGTGTAGAGGAGCTCGCGGGTGAGTAGTCGCGTGTCGGCCGCCGGCAAGACCACGGCGACCGCGTCGTACTCGGAGCCCTGCGCCTTGTGCACCGTGCTCGCCCATGCCGGCTCCAGGTGGCCGCGCAGCGACGCGAGCGGCAGCGCGCGGAATGCTTCGCTGCGGCCGCGGAAGACCGCCATCGGCGCCGGGGACGCGCCATCCGCGGCGACGAACAGCACGAGCCCGTGGTCGCCGTTGAAGAGATTGCGCCGGTAGTCGTTGCGGGTGACGAGCACTGGTTCGCCGGCCAGCGGAAGGTCGGCGTCCGCCGAGCCGCGGCGCGGCGGCGCGAGATCGAGCTCGCGCAGGAGCGCACCGCGGAACCAGGCGTTGAGCGCTCGCACGCCGACACCGCCCGACCAGCCGCGCGTGGGAGCGAGGAGCCGCGTCGACTCCTGATGCGCGAACAGCGCGGTGAGCTCGGCGATCTCGACCGCTTCGATGGCGCCGTCGTGAGCTGTCCACGGGCGCGTGATCAGCATGCGCCAACCCGGCAAGCGGTCGAGGTGATGCCGCCACCAGCGGTCCAGGAACCCGGTCACGGATGCGGGCGGCGAGAGCAGCATCTCGACGCCACGGAAGGTGAGCGTCGCCGCGTCCTCGTGCGGCACTGGTCGCGCGTTGCTCGCCGGCGATGTGGCCGCGCTCGAAGACGAGCTCGCCGCGATCGCCTCCGCGAAGGCGAGGATGGCGCTGCCCACCGGATCGCCGGGATCCATGCGCCAGCTCCGCGTGAGCACCGCCACGCGGCCGCTGCCGCTCGCGGCCGCCACGAGGTCGCGGAACACCGCGCCGGCATCCACCGAAGGCAGCTGCCGCGCATCGCCGAGCAGCACCAACCGCGCGCCGGCCGCCAGCGAGCGCAGCAGCCGCTCGGCGAGCGTCAGGTCGAGCATCGAGCTCTCGTCGACGATCACCAGCCGCTCGCCGAGCGGGTTGCGCTCGTGGCGGCGGAAGTACTCGCCGGTGGGCGAGTAGGAGAGCAGGCGATGCAGCGTCGAGGCGGCGAGCGGCGAGGCGAGCAGCGCGGCGTCCGCCGCGCCAGGGTCGCCCACCGCGGCGATCGCCGCACGCAGGGAGCCTTGCAACCGGTCGGCCGCCTTGCCGGTCGGCGCCGCCAGAGCGATCTCGGCGAGCGGCGGATCGCCGAGGCGCGCCACCACGCGCAGCAGCGCCGCGACGATCCACGTCTTGCCGGTGCCGGGACCGCCGGTGATCGCGGTGAGCCGACCGCCGAGCGCCGCGCGCACCGCCGCTTCCTGCTCGTCCGTGAGTGGAACGGGTCGGCCGGCGCGGTCGCAGGCGGGACGCGCGCGCAAATCGGCGAGCGCCGCTTCCACCGCCGCGGTGTCGACGGCAAACGGCGCGGCGAGCAGCTCGCGCAGGCGCGCCACCACGCGGCGTTCGAGCTGCCAGAGGCGCTGCGCGTAGAGGTGGTCGCCGACGCGAAGCAGCGGGCGGTAGTCGCCTTCGTCGTCGGGCCGCGCGCTACCGAGCAGCGGCCGCAGCCGCGGCTCGCCGCCGGCCGCCGCGTCGAGCAGCGTGCGCACCGCGCGCTGGTCGTCCTCGTTCGCGCCGAGTGACGCGAGCAGCGCGCGCAGCGGCCCGTCGTCCGACAACGGCAGGCGCGTACTGCCGTCGCGCTGCGCCGCGAGCACCGCCAGGGCGATCAGCAGCAGCGCGCGGCCTTCCGTCGCACTGCGCGGCGAGGGCAGCCGCGCCAGCTCCCATGCCAGGTGCACGAGCTCCGGGCCGAGGTCGAGCGCCGCCGCGGCATCGACGACCTCGCGTGGGAACGGCGGCTGCCCATCACGGTCGCCGGCGAGCACGCCGTGCGGCGACCACTCGCCGCTCATGCCGCGCCCCAGTGGGCGCGCTCGCGCAGCTCGTCCTCCCAGCCGCGCAGCTCCTCCCAGCTCGGCCGCGCGAAGTAGATGCCGGCGCCTCCCGAGCCGATGCCGCGCAGGAAGCAGTAGAGCAGGCCGCCGAAGCGCCGCGCGTGGTCCTCGGCGCTGCGCAGCTCGAGCAGCCGCAGCACGCCGAGCGCGTAGAGCTGCGCCTGCAGCGCGTAGTGCTCGCCGACGTGGCGGCGGATCGCCTCCGCGTCCCACGCCGCCAAGCGGTCGCTCTTCCAGTCGACGAAGTAGGTGCGGCCGGCGTGCTCGAAAACGAGGTCGACGACGCCTTGCACGAAGCCACGGCCGGCGCGGAAAGGAGCGCGGCTCTCGTTGTCGGCGGGCAACTCACCGAGCTTCGGGTGCCACGCCTCGGGGATGGGGAAGACGAGCTCCATCTCCACGGCGCGGCGCTCGGCCTCGCAGAGCCCGAGCGGCAGCGAGAGGCCGTCGGCTGCGACGGGAGTGCGCAGCGCGTTCCAGACCAAACGAGATGCGGCGGGCAGCGAGCTCTCGGCGACGCCCTGCTCCGCCGCCGCGTCCTCGATGGCCCGCGTCACCTCGCGGTCGGCACGCCACGACTCGAAGTCGGCGGTCGCTCGCACGGTCGCCGGATCGAGCACCTCCAGCAGCCGGTGGAGGAAGATGCCGGTGCCGCGGCCGCCTGGCAGCTCGCCAGGCGCCAAAGCCAGCGGCGGCGCGAAGGCCACTTCGGCCGCCGCGTCGCTGCTCTCGACCGCGGCTTCCGCCTCGCCATCGCCGTTCGCTGTCTCACGCTCCGCGACCGCCGCCGCGGCAGCTACGCGCCGGATGCGCGTGTACGAAGTGAGCAGGCGTCCCGCGTGGCGGCGCCGCAGCGGCTGGAGCGACTGCTCCTCCGGCACCGCGAGCCGCGCCGGGTCCGGGCGCCACGCGAGCTCGCCGCTCGCGCTGTCTTCGCCTTCCGCCGCGCACTCAACGGGCGTGACGACGAACCCCGGCGTGCGCGCAGCGGTCAGCTTCGTCAGCCGCTCCTCGACGAGCCGCCACGGCGAGCGCTTGTTCGCCGCGTCGGGCAGGTAGAGCCGCGCCCGCGCCCGCGTCAGCGCCACATAGTAGAGCCGCTCGATCTCCTCCGCCTCCTCGGCTTCGATGGCGGCGGCGATCTCGCCCACCGGGTCCTTGCCGAGGTGGAGACGGCGCTCGCCGTCGAGGTGGTAGACGCGGAGCGCCTCGCCCTGCGGCGCCGAACCGCCGAGCCCGGCGACGAAGACGACCGGCGCCTCGAGCCCCTTCGCCTTGTGCATGGTGAGCACCTGCACGGCGTCGCGCAGCGGCTCGAGGCGCTGCACGTCGCGGTCGAAACCCGGCGGCCCGCTGGTGCCGGCGATCCACGAGCCGAGCCGCGCCACCAGCTCGCCGATGGGCGCCGGCGTCCGCACCACCTCTTCGAGCAGCAGGTCGAAGACGTGCTGGTAGTTGGTGAGCTCGCGCTCGCCCTGCTTGGTGGCAAGCAGCCGGCGCACCAGGCCGGTGTCGCGCAGCAGGCTGCGGAAGAGCTCCGAGTAGCGGCGACTCTCGGCGAGCGCCGACCAGTCGAGCAGGCGCGCCGCCAGCGGGTGTGTCTCCGGCAGCTCGCGGCAGGCGGCGAGCTGCGCCAGCGGCACGGCGAAGAACGGCGTCAGCAGCGCCAGCAGGCGCGCGGAGCCGTCGGCCGGCGCCGCCACCGCCTGCAGCACGCGGCGCACGTGCACCGCCTCGGCGGTGGCGAGCAGGCCCTCCTGTCCGTAGAGCACGTGCGGCACGCCGGCGCGGCGCAGCGCCTCGGCCACCTCGCGCGCGTTGGCGCCGGTGCGGGCGAGCACCATGAGGTCGCGGTACTGCAGGGGCTGGTGGTGTCCTTCGATGCCGAAGGTGACGCCGCCCTCGACGAGCCGTCGCGCCTCTTCGGGGATCCACGCCGCGAGCGCGGCGCGTGCATCGCCGATGCGGCGCGGCGGCTTGCCTTCCTGGCGCAGGCAGACGACGACCACCGGGTCGAGCGGCGAGCCGGCACCGTCACGAGCCACGCGCTCCTCGCCGCCGGGCCGCGCCGGTTGGAACTCGGCCAGGTTGCCGCTGAAGAAACCGCTCTCGAAGATGCGGTTGCACGCCTCGATGAGAGCCGGCGTCGAGCGGTAGTTGGCGAGCAGCGGCACCAGCGTGCCGCCGCCGTCGATCACCTCGTGCCGTGCCGCCAGGTAGGTGTGCACGTCGGCGTTGCGGAAGCCGTAGATGGCCTGCTTGGGGTCGCCGATGAGGAAGAGGCGATGCGCGCCGTCGCCCTCCACGAACAGAGTGCGGAAGATGTCCCACTGCACCTCGTCGGTGTCCTGGAACTCGTCGATGAGCGCCACCCGCCAGCGCTCGCGCAGCGCGGTCACCAGCCCCTTGTCGGCCGTCGGCCCGCAGAGCGCCTCGCGCACGTGCAGCAGCATGTCGTCGAAGTCGTAGAGGCCGACGCCGTGCTTCTGCACCTGCAGCCACTCGGCGACGGCGTCGCGCAGGCCGCCGACGAGGGCGGCGAGCGGCGGCGCCATGCCGTCGCGCAGGGTGTCGAGAGCGGCGACGGCGTGCGCCGCGGCAGGATCGCTGTTCGCGAGCCGGCCGAGACCGCGCCGCAACAGCGACCAGAGGCGGTCGTCCTTGCCCTCGACAGTCACCTTCTTGCGGCCCCACTCGCGGAGCTGCTCTCCCAGCGACTCCGATTCGTCAGCGCTGACGAACGTGGCGATGAGCGGCCGCGGGTCGCGCTCGCCGCGGCGCTGCGTCGAGCCGCCCGCCGCCGCCAGCGCGCGCCCGAGCAGCTCGTCGTCGCACGCGTCGAGGAAAGCGCGCGCCGCAGCCCGCAACGCCGCCGGGTCCCAGCGCGGCGTCAGCACGCCGCGCTGGCGCACCGCGTCGGCGACCAGCTTCTCCAGCCGCGTCAGATCATTGCCCTGCCGCAGCCAGGCCAGGAGCTGCTCGCGCAACGCACCGCGGGCGCCGAGCTGTTGGCCGATGACGGTGCGGAAGCCGCGCGCCACCATCTCGCGGCCGTCGACGAGCCGCTGCTCGAAGAGGCGGCGATGCGCGAACGAGTGCTCGGTGAGCACGCGCTGGCAGAAGCCGTGGATGGTGGAGATGGTGGCGGCGTCGAAGCGCACCGCTGCATCGGCGAGCGCGCGGCGGGCTTCCTCGTCGAGGGTCCAGCCAGTCTCCTCGCCGCTCGACGCCCCCGCCGCCAGCCGGCGCAGCTTCGAGCGCACGCGCTCGCGCAGCTCTTCGGTGCCCTTCTCGGTGAAGGTGACGACGAGGATGCGGTCGACCTCGACGCGATCGGTGAGCAGCAGGTCGACGACCAGGTGCTCGAGCGTGTAGGTCTTGCCGGTGCCGGCGCTCGCCTCGATCACCACGTGCCCGCGGCGCGGGATGGCGTCGAGCAGCGCCGGCCGTGCGGTGAGCGCCGAGCCGCTCACGGCAGCTCCGCGACGCTGCCGCTGCGGCGCGTCCCCAGCGTGGTGAGGAACGGCGTGAAGCGCCGCGTCAGCATGGCGGTGAGCTCGTCCGCGGGCGACACCGCGTAGCTCGCGATGTCGGGCACCGGTCCCCAGCGCGACGAGCAGGCGACCGTCGGCGTCGTCGCCCGCCGCACCGCGTCGGCCTCGACGCGCGCCGGCTCGAGCAGTGTGCGCTGCTGCGACTTGGCGTAGGTGTGGAAGACCGCCTCGCAGGGCAGCAGGTAGTCGTGGACGCCGCCGAGCAGCTCTTCGGCGAGGCCCGCGAGGTAGCGCAGCGCTTCGTCGCGGCGCCAGGGGTGCAGCGCGTAGCTGACGATCGACGGCCCGCGCGCGTCGAGGCGCAGCAGCACCACCTGCCGCTTCATCGCCGCCTGCGCGCCGCTCGCCGCCAGCAGCAGGTGGTCCCAGAAGCCGCGCAGGGCGAGGCGCAGCTCGCGCACCATCGCCTCGTCGTTGTCCTCGCTGGGGCCGCCGGCGTCGGTGATCACCGAGGCGCGGCGGCCGTCGAGCAGCAGCTCGCTGCGCCCCTGCAGCACAACGGCGGGCGCGGCCAATTCGAGCGCCGGCAGGATGACGTCGACGTCCTCGCGCTCACCGGCGCTGCCGGCGCGCAGCCGCTCGCCGCGCCCGCGGTCGGCGAGCGGGCCGAGCAGCTTCTGCCAGCCGGCGAGCAGCTCGCGGTGGAGCTGGCGCTCGATCTCGCCCAGCGGCCCGGTGGGCGCGGCGCCGGCGAGCTCGCGGCGGCGGGCGATGCGGGCGTAGACCTCGCGCGCGTCGCTGCCCTCGCGCAGGGCGCGGGCGAGCGAGTCGCCGAGCAGCGTCGTCTCGTCGCGGCGGCCGCTGGCCAGGCTCTCGTCCTCCACCGTCGCCGGGTCCTCGTCGTCGTCGCGCTGCACGCCGAGCAGCACCTCGGCGGAGCTCTGCAGCGGGCACTCGAGGAAGCGGCGCAGCATGCGCAACGCGAGCGTTCGTTGGGCGGGCGCAGCGGCGGCGGGCGCCCAGCTCGCGACGCTCTCGACCGATACCGCCGTCGTGGCGCTGGTCGCAGACAGCTCGGGCAGCTCCAGGAATCTCGCCACCGTCCGCCAATCCGCCGGCGGCAGATCGTGTCGCAGCACCGTCAGCGGATCGCGGGTCGCGGCCGGCAGCGCGGCGCGCAACTCGTCGCCGAGGCTGCGCGCAGCGGCCTCGGCGCGCGCGCCTGGCGCGACCGTAGGGGGCGCCGTGGCGCCGACGGTCGCACCGGCGACGGCATGCGTAGCCCCGATACCAACCTGGATCGGTGTCTCGCCGGCGACCGGCGCCGGAAAGTACGCGCGATCCCACCTTCGCGGCGGCACCTCGCGCCGCAGCGCCTCGACACCTTGTTTGCCGACGTAGGCGCGTTCGAGCACGTCGAGCAGCTCCTGCACGACGCTCGACGGCCGCAGCCGCTCGCCGGTGCGCTCGTCGCGGTCGACGTACGACAGCACCAGCTTGTCGCGCGCCGAGAGCAGCGTCTCGAGGAAGAGGTAGCGGTCGCGCTCGGCCGGCGAGACGTCGCCGGCGCGGCGCCCGGCGGCGCGCAGGTCGAGCGCGTCGCGGCGGTTGGCGGCGGGGAACTCGCCCTCGCCCAGGCCGAGCACGAAGACGACGCGGAACGGGATGACGCGCATCGGCAGCAGCGTCGAGACGGAGACGCCTTCGCCGAGCAGCGCGCCGCGGCCGACGGTGCGCTCGGCGATGGCGGCCGAGGCGAGCTCGCAGGCGACGCGGCCGGGCACCGCGATGCCGGCCACGTCGGCGTGGTCGAGCGCCGCCAACGCCAGACGGCAACGGTGCAGGTCGGCCTCTTCCCCCTCGCCGGGAGTGAGATAGCCGTCGAGCAGCGTCCGCAGCAGCTCCGCCCACTCGGCGAGCGGCCGCGACTCCTCCTGCAGCCGCCGGCAGTCGGCGAGCAGCGAGCGGGCGAGGAGCGCGAAGCGCGCCGCCGACTCGACGCGCACGGCGGCGACGTCCGCGACCAGCACCTGCTGCGTGCCGCCCTCTGGAGCACCGGCGGGCGGACCCTCCCATAGCCTGTCGTCGCCGGCGCGCCCACCGGTCATGAAGGCGCCGAGGGCGAGCCGGCGCAGCCCCTGGTCCCACGACAGCAGGTCCTCTTCGACGTAGGTGTCGGCGAGGTCCTCGCGCGAGGCGCCGTGGAAGATGCCCAGCTCGGCGGCGAGCCGCGCCCATTCGTCGGGATCGACGTCCGCATCCACCGGGAAGCGGCCGCGCACCGCCGGGTGGAGCATCACGCGCAGCACCTCGGCGCGCGTGAAGCGGCCGAAGGGGAGCGCGAGCAGAAGTCGCGCCGCTTCGGCGACGCGGCGCTCGCCTGCGAAGGGCAGGTCGGCGACGTTGCAGGGGATGCCGTGGAACTCGCCGAACACCGCCTGCACCTGCGGCAGGTAGCGGTCGCGCGCGCCGGCATTGACGATCACCGCCACCTCGCTGAAGCGCAGCGGGTCGGCGGTGCCTTCGCTCGCCGCCACCAGCTCCCAGATCGCGTCGGCGACCGCCTCCACCTCGCGGCGCAGGTCGGGCGCGGCGAGCAGGCTGACGCTCCCGTCGCGCGCCCACTCGGCGCGCGAGGAGCGCTCGCCGGTGGCGGCGCGGCGCAGCACGTCGCTCTGCACGGCCGCGAGCAGGGAGGTGTCGGTCGCGTCCGCGGCGGCGAAGCGCTCCTCGAAGGCGCACTCGGTGAGGTCGTCGAGCATGCGCACGTGCTCGCGCCCCGGCCGGCCCCAGAGGCGCAGCGGCTGGTTGTCGGTGTCCGAGAACAGCCCGTACGGATCGTCCTCCGGTGCGGGCAGCGGTCCGCGGTAGCGCGCCAGCCGGCGGCGGTGCTCGCGCTCGGTCTCGACGTCTTCCCAGAACTCCTGGCAGGGGTTGAGGGTGAAGAGGACGACCGGCCGCGTCTCGGCGAGGCGGGCGAAGAGCTGCTGGAAGATGCGGGCGACGTAGGAGACGCCGAAGACGTGGAGCGGCGGTTGCCCGGTGGGTAACGGCAAGGAGCCGCTCACCACGTCGGCGAGGCTCACCCAGCGGCCGGCGCCGTGGACGGGATCGCGGGGAGGATGGCGCGCGAGCACGCCGTCGCGGCCGGCAACGGCCCTCCAGAGCACGCTCTGCCACGCTTCGAGCGGCGCCCACGGGCTGTCGTCCGGGATGCGGGCCCCCGCTTCCCACGCCGCCAGCATCTCCGGCCGCGAGTAGGCGTACTCCTCGAACAGCCTTCCCAGCCGCGTCGCGAGCTGTACGCGCCGCAGCGCCACGGCGTCGGCGTCGGCGGCGCGCAGGTACTCGCGCACCGGCACCAGCGCCGGATCGGCGAGCGCCGCCTCGTCGTGGAGCAACGCCAGCAGCCCGCCGCGCAGCGCTTCGGCATCGACCAGCCGGTTGCCGGGCGACGCCTCGTGCACGAGCTCGGCGACGAAGCGTTCGAGGCGGCGGAAGCGGAGGTTGGCGGCGACGCCGAGCCGCTCGGCGAGGGCGAGGCGGACGTGCTGCTCGAGGTTGCGGTTGGGGACGAGGAGGTGCGTCGGCTCGAGCGGGTGGGCGCCGGCGCGGCGGCGGGACTGCAGGGTCTCGGCGAGGGCGGCGAGGAGCTCTTCGGTGCGGTTGGAGTAGACCAGCCGGATCATCGTTGGCGGCGCGGCCGATGGTAGCAGGGGCCCGCTGGCGCCGAACGCAACTGCCGTTAAGGGTTAGAGTTTGCGGAAGTGAACGTATTCGGGGTCCCGGCGTCCGACTCGCCGCTGCCGATCAGCGACTTCATCGACTTTCCCGCCAAGGAGGAGATCGTCGAGCGTCTGCTCCAGGTGGACGAGTCGCCGCGGCTGGTGCGGCTCTACGAGACGATCGGCGAGCGGCTGGCGGCGAAGACCTACGAGCGCTCGGCCTCGGCGTTCATCCTCATCGAGATGCTCTACGACTTCGAGGAGGTGGTGGGGAGCGACATGAGCTACCTGCTGCCGCGCTCGGTCTACACGTTGACGGGAGACCGCGACTTGGCGCTGTCGGCGCTGGGCGCGTTCAACGAGATCAAGGACGCCATCGTGCTGCAGGCGCCGAAGGTCGAGCCGCCGCCCGCGGCGCCGCCGCCGCTTCCCGCCGCGGCGCTGGTCGTAGCGCCCACTCCGCAAACCACCGAAACGGACGTCATGATGCACAAGCTGCAGCTCGCCCAGAAGGCGCTCGTCGACCTCGGCCTCGCCACCCGGGTCTCCATCGACCTCTCCATGCGGCGGCCCAGCCGCGACCGCGTCAACCGCACGCTGCAGGACATCACGGCACTGCGCTCGGCGATGCGCCGCTTCGAAGAGCTGCTGTCGCAGGCCGAGCTGCAGGTGCTCGAGGCCGCCGGCGTGCTGTGGGAAGGCACCGCCGAGCCGCGCGAGCCCGGCGAGGGTTAAGCGGCGGAGAGCGGCACCTGGTCGGGGCGCGGCCAGCCCCAGATCATCGCCACGATGGCGAGCGCGCCCAGCACGTAGCACCACATCGGCTCGTTGGTGAGCAGCGTCAGCATGAGGCCGACGATGGCGGCGCCCTCGCGCAGGATGAAGGCGAGCAGCGTGGCGAGCCGAAAGCTCTCGAGCACGGTGTCGGCGTGCTCGTCGGCGCGCAGCGTGCTGGCGGCGCGCGCCAGCATCTTGCGGTGGACGATGGGCGCCGCGACGAGCAGGCCGACCCCGACGGCGAAGCCGAGGTAGGCGAGGGCCTGCGGCACCGGCGGTCCCACCTGCCCCAGCGCGCCGGGCCCCGAAGCGACGAACCAGGCGACCATGGCGAGGACGCCGACGCTGATCACCATGGCGACGCAGACGACGTTGAGGAAGCGGAGCGCCTCGTCGACGCGACTCTGCCGGCTCTCTTCGGCCACGACCATCGGCACCTCCGGGTTTGCTGGTCGTAGTTTATCGAGAACCACTAACATCGCGGCGATGGCCGTCTTGGCTGCTGCCGCCGGCGTTGCGGACGAATCGCGGGATGCGGTGCGCGAGGTCGGCGTCGGGCCGCACCCGCCGCCGTGGCCCGACGATTCCCGGCTCGACCCGGCGCTGCTCGCCGACGGCGACCGCCGCAACGTCGCCGACCGCTACCGCTACTGGCGGCTCGAGGCGATCGTCGCCGACCTCGACGCGCGGCGGCATCCCTTCCACGTCGCGGTCGAGAACTGGCGCCACGACTTCAACATCGGCGCCGTGGTGCGCAACGCCAACGCCTTTCTCGCCCGCGCCGTGCACGTGGTGGGGGAGCGGCGCTGGAACCGCCGCGGCGCGATGATGACCGAGGTCTACCAGCACGTGCATCTGCACGCGACGATCGAGGAGCTGGCGGCGTGGTCGGCGGACGAGGGGCTGCCCATCGTCGGCGTCGACAATCTGCCCGGCGCCGAGCCCATCGACCGCGCGCCGCTGCCGCGCGCCTGCGTGCTGCTCTTCGGCCAGGAGGGCGAGGGGCTGTCGCCGGGGGCGCGCGCAGCGGTGTCGTCGCTGCTGTCGATTCCGCAGTGGGGCTCGACGCGCTCGATCAACGCCGGCGCCGCCTCGGCGGTGGCGATGTACGAGTGGTGCCGGCGTTACGCGTTCGGCGGTGACACTGAGGAGCCGTCGTTGGCGGCGCACTCCGTGTCCGAGCGGGCATCGCGGTGAACGACGCCTACTGCAGCGAGGCCGCGCGCGCCGAGCGCGCGCAGCTCGCCGGCACCGCGACGCGCGCCGACGCCTGGCTGCTCGTCGAGCACCGCGGGCCGTGGGGCGAGCGGGCGGTGGATGAGAACGATCTACCCGCGGCGGTGCAGGAGTGGATGCGGGCGCAGATCGGCGCGCTGAAGCCTCTGGTCGGCAAGGTGCGGCCGCTGCTCGTGCGCCATGACGATGCGGCGGCGCCCACCACGTTCGCCTGTTTCCTGGCTGTCGCGCGCGAGGATCGCCGCGAGCTCTATCGGCTCGACGTCCAGAGCCATCTTGATCTCGCCGGTCTCGACCTCGCGGCGCTGCTCGATCGCGGTGATCTGGAGCAAGCGCGCCGCGACCACGGTCTCGTGCTGGTCTGCGGCAACGGCCGCCGCGACCGCTGCTGCGCCCGCTTCGGCGTCGCCACCTGGCGGGCGTTGGTGGCGTCGATCGGCGAGGAGGCCTGGCTCTCCACCCACCAGGGCGGCCACCGCTACGCCGGCACCGGGCTGTGGCTGCCGGAGGGAGTCGCCTACGGCTTCCTCGCGCCGTCCGAGGCGGAACCTTTGCTCGCGGCGCGCGGGCGCGGCGAGATCCACCTGCCCTGCTTCCGCGGCCGCACGTTCCACGACCCGCCGGTGCAGGCAGCCGACGCGATGCTGCGCGCTGAACGTCGAGAGGCGGCGCTCGATCCGTGGCGATTGCATGGGGCCGTGGAGGAGTCGGCCGGTGCGTGGCGCGTCACGTTCGAAAGCGCCTCCGAGCGCCACGTCGTGCGCTTGAGGCGCGATACCGAGCAGGCGCTGGTGAGCTGCTCGCCGCCGAAGCGGAAGCCGATCGACCGCTTCACGCTGAGCGGTATCGAGAGCGAGGAGGCCGCATGAGCGTCCGCTACACGCAGGTCGACTCCTTCAGCGCCGAGCCGTTTCGCGGCAACCCGGCGGCGGTGCTGGTGCTCGACGCTCTGCCGTCCGCGGCGTGGATGCAGCACGTCGCGTCCGAGCTGGGCCTGCCGGCGACGGCGTTCGTGGTCGAGCCCGCTGCCGGCGGCGACGACTTCGTCCTGCGCTGGTTCACGCGCGCGGCGGAGCTCCAGCTCTGCGGTCACGGCACGCTCGCCGCTTCGCGTGTGCTGTGGGAGCACGGCCTCGCGCCGGCCGGCGAGCTGATCGCCTTCGCAGCGCCGGCGGGCCCTCTGCGCGCCTCTCGCCGCGGCGACTGGATCGAGCTCGACTTCCCGGCGACGCCGCCGAGCGAGTCGCCGCCGCCCGCCGGCTTGGCGGAGGCGCTCGGCGTCACGCCGTCGTGGGTGGGCCGCAGCCGCTTCGACGTCGTCGCCATCCTCGACGACGAGAAGTTGGTGCGCGAGGCGATGCCCGATCTCGGCGCGCTGCGCCGCGTCGAGGCCCGCGGCGTGATGATCAGCGCCGCGAGCGCCGGCGGCGGCTTCGATTTCGTCTCGCGCTTCTTCGCCCCCCGCATCGGCATCGACGAGGACTCGGTCACCGGCTCGGCGCACTGCAGCCTGGCGCCCTACTGGGCAGCGCGCCTCGGCCGGCAGGAGATGGTGGGCTACCAGGCTTCGCCGCGCGGCGGCGTGGTGCGCGTCCGCCTCGCCGGCGACCGCGTCGTGCTCGGCGGGCAGACGGCGATCGTGGCGCGCGGCGAGCTGCTCGTCGATCCCGAGTAGCGGCGCGTCGGTCGACCGCCGTCGGCGTGCCCTTGCCTTCGCCGATGCTCTGCGTTACAAGTGCGCCCAGCATGCAGCCCCCTTCGCGACCGGCCGGACGCAGTGTGCTGCTGGTCAACGCCGACGCGGAGCTGTACGAGAAGATCGCGCCGCTGCTCAACCGCGAGGGGCTCGACGTCGACCGCTTCCCGCGCGCCCGCGCCGCGCTCGACCTCATCGCGCGGGTGCCCGTGGACGTGCTGATCGTCGGCTACCCGCTGCCCGACGTCGAGACGCAGGGGCTGCTCGACGCCGTGCGCGCCGCCGACTCGCCCTGCCGCCAGTCACCGCTGCTGCTGCTCGCCCGCCGCGAGGAGCTCGAGGAGGCACAGCGCTTCATCGGCCGCGGCGCCAACGAGGTGGTGGCGGTGGAGGAGTCCGCGGAGCGCCTGCAGGCGGCCGTGTCGCGCCTGCTGTCGGTGGCGCCGCGGAGCTCGCTGCGGGTCATGGTGCGCATCGTCGTCAACATCGGCGAGGGCGCGGCGCTCGAGATGTCGCAGACCGAGAACCTCTCGGAGACCGGCATGCTGGTGCGCACCGGCGAGATCTACCCGCTGGGCAGCCGCATGAGCTTCGAGTTCCATCTCGGCGGCCAGGGGCAGCCGATCCGCGGCGAGGGCGAGGTGGTGCGGCAGACGACGGCGGGCCGCGAGTCGGTGCGCGGCGTCGGCATCCGCTTTCTCTCCTTCGAACGCGACGGGTTGTCGCGGCTGCAGCGCTTCCTGCGCGAGTTGGCGACGGAAAGGGGGACGCCATGAAGCACTGGCTGGTGAAGAGCGAGCCCGACGTCTACTCCTTCGACGACCTGATGAAGAACAACAAACGCACGACGAGCTGGGGCGGCGTGCGCAACTTCCAGGCGCGCAACCTGCTGCGCGAGATGAAGCAGGGCGACGCGGTGCTCTTCTACCACTCGAGCTGCGAGCCGCCGCACGTCGCGGGCATCGCGAAGGTCGTGCGCGAAGCCTACCCCGACGACTCGGCGTGGGACCCGAAGTCGGATTACCACGATCCCGCCTCGACGCCGGAGAACCCGCGCTGGTTCATGGTCGACGTGCAAGGCGAGAAGCCGCTGCCGGCGCCGGTGACGCTGGCCGAGATCCGCGACAACCCGAAGCTGCAGTCGATGAAGCTGGTCCAGAAGGGGCAACGCCTCAGCGTGCAGCCGGTGACGGCGGCCGAGTACGCCGAGGTGCTGCGGATGGCGGAGAAGAAGGCGAGGTCGCAGCGGGGCTGACCGCAGCGTTGCCGCGCGGTTCACTGCGCGCGGCGGTGACCCCCCCGGCCGCCGGGTGCTGGCGGGGCCGAGGGGCCGTCGCTGTGGGGCACGCGGCGCGCTCTGTTGTTTCTGGGGGAGTTGGCGCGCCGCTCGGTCGCAGTACGCCGGTGCTGTCGCTGTTACTGCGGCGATTACTAGGCGCACTGCGACAGGCCCCACCGCAACGGCCCCTCGGCCTCGCTGGCACCCGCCTACATGAGTGGATGTCGAGCGACCTGTTGGCGAGCTCGGGTGTCGCCGTGGTGGGCCAGGCTCTTTACCTCGCGCTCCTTTCACGCCGCCATACAGCCGTCGTCGTGCCGCTATTCATTCGTTGTCGCGCCGCTCGCACAGCGTGGCCCACTCGCGGTCCAGCCGTAGTCGTCAGATTTCGACGACCACGGCGTCGCCCCACTCCGGTTGCAGTGTGCTCGTCAGGTTACGACGACCACGCTGGAGGCGTTCGCGACAGCCGGGTCCGGAGGGCGCCGCGGTGGGGCTTCCGGAGGGCGCATTCGTGGGTATTCGAAACAGCGGGTCGGACGAGCGCCCGGAGGCAAGCGAGCCGCTC
>DASYQD010000027.1:0-2161 GCA_036005845.1 Thermoanaerobaculia bacterium
CGAGCCTTGGCCTCTTGCGCAGCGAGCGAGCCGCCGACGCGGGCGGCGCCGGGGGCGGCAACCGCCACGTCGGCGCGCCGAGCTCCACCGGCGCCGCCATCGACGAAGCCAACCGCGTCGCCGTCGAACGCATGGCGGCGGTGCGGCCGCTGCTCGCCGGCGTGGCGCGCGCCGGCGACGTCATCCCCGGCCTGCGCCCGGGCATGCTGCTCCACGCCGGGCCACCCATCGAGTGGCCGCGCGCGTCGGGTCCGCTGCGCGGCGCGGTGATCGGCGCGCTCATCTACGAAGGCATGGCGGCGAACGAGGCGGAGGCCGACGCGCTGGTCGCGCGCGGCGAGGTGACGCTCGAGCCCTGCCATCACCACGGCGCCGTCGGCCCGATGGCCGGCGTCACCTCGCCGTCGATGACGGTGTGGGTGGTCGAGGACGCGGCGGGCGGCCGCTGCGCCTACTCGAACGTCAACGAGGGCTACGGACGCGTGCTGCGCTACGGCGCCTACGCGCCCGAGGTGCTCGATCGCTTGCGCAAGCTCAACGAAGAGGTGGCGCCGCTGCTCGGCAAGGCGATCGCGGCCGGCGAGGCGATCGACCTGCGGGCGCTCGTCGGCGAGGCGCTGCACATGGGTGACGAGGGCCACAACAGGAACCGCGCCGGCTCGCTGCTACTGATGCGCGCGCTCGGCCCGCGCGTGGCGCGGGTGGCGAAGGATGCCGAGGCGGCCGCGGCGGCGCTCGAATACCTGGGCGGCAACGCGCTCGCCGTGCTCAACCCGCTGATGGCGGCGTGCAAGCTCATCGCGGACGCGGGCCACGGCGTCGCCGGCTCGACGCTGGTGTCGGCGATGGCGAGAAACGGCACCGACTTCGGCATCCGCGTCTCCGGCCTCGGCGACCGCTGGCTCACCGCGCCGTCGCCGGTGCCCGACGGGCTTTACTTCGCGGGCTACGGCCCGGCTGACGCCAACCCCGACATCGGCGACAGCACCATCACCGAGACGGTCGGCCTCGGCGCCTTCGCCATGGCCGCCGCTCCCGCCATCGTCACCTTCGTCGGCGGCTCGCCCGAGGAGGCGGTCGGCGCCACGCTCGAGATGTACGAGATCACCGTCGCCGAGAGCCCGCACTTCACCATCCCCCAACTCGGCTTCCGCGGCACGCCCACCGGCATCGACGTGCGCAAGGTCGTCGAGCTCGGCATCACGCCGCGCATCAACACCGGCATCGCACACCGGCAGGCGGGAGTGGGCCAGATCGGCGCCGGCCTCGTGCGGCCGCCGATGGGGCCGTTCGTCGAGGCGCTCAAGGCGTCGGCTGCGGCGCTGGGGATTGCCTGATCATGGCTGGAGCAGCAGGGCCGCTGCACGCGGGCGCCTTCAGGTCTCTAGTGGGATTCTCAGGCCGGCTAGCCATTGCCGAACCCACAGGAAGGCTGTCGAACGTCGATCGAGCGAAGGCACCTGAATCTTTACGAACAGGAGCTCCGCTGGCGTTGCGATGATAAAGAATTCTTGATTGAGATAGACCGTTTTTTTGCCAGTGACTCCCTTCACGATCACTCCAGTGAAAGCGAGCTCACTCTGAATGTATAAGACATTGCCCTTCTTCTGTGCAGAAATCAATGTGCCGGTTGCGCCTTCAAATCCCTGCGCTAAGCCCGTAATCTGCTGGGATATCACGCCAAGAAAGTAACCCGCGAGATCGCCACGAAAGATCTTCGCCAGCATTTTCTCGGTTTCAGCTCGGGCCTTGGATTTGTCACCGTTTTCTGGTTGCGGGTTTGATGCAGTTGCCGATCCAATCGACCTTTCAGAAGGAGTGGGCGAAGGTGTCAGGTTGGGTTCGGTGAAAGTGCGGTTGATTTCGTCCAACCTGCGGCTCAGGCTTGCTAGCGTGGCCTCGGTCTCTGCGTCGTCTTTATGCATGCTCTCGCTCACGGTGGCGCCAAGTTCGGTGAACTTGGCCTCATCGACGAACTGGACAGCGACCAGCGGGAAGAAATTGAATCGCTCAGGCAAGGAGCCCTCCATGCCGGGCGCAGGGCGGGTATTCACGGTGATGGTGTCTGACGAACGCCAGAGGAGTAGTGGGCTCTTGGCGAGAGCAGCGCCCACAATGTCCAACATGCGAGCGGCGAAGCCACCCTCGATTTGCGTTTTGG
>DASYQD010000028.1:0-2206 GCA_036005845.1 Thermoanaerobaculia bacterium
GAGAGATCCACGACGTTCGGCATTCTGCGAAGCCGGGATGCCGGCGCCAGCTGGCAGCCGGCCGGCCTCGTGGGCGAAACGGTTTATCAGCTCTCGTACCTACCGGATCCCGGCCGCTTCGTAGCGCTCACCTTGCGCGGAGCTTTCTACAGCACCGACCTAGGTGGCGCGTGGAAACGTACCGGCTCAGGAGTCGTCGCCTCGCGGGTACGCGCCGTCGCTGCGGCTCAGGGTGGAAGCACACTGGTAGCTGGCCTCGAGCATTGCCCCGGCGGCATCGCGCGCAGCCCCGACGGGGGTCTCACCTGGCAGATTCAAGAGATCCGCGACCCGAGCCGCTACTACGGAGGTACGTCCACCGATGTAGAAGCGGTGGCTTTCGCTCCCTCACGGCCGAAGCGGGTATACGCCGGCGCCGGCGACGAGGTCCTGCGCAGCGACAACGGCGGCGTCACTTGGACCCACTTCAGCTTCCATGACTCCCTCAGCGGCGGGCACCCGGCAGCGATCGTCGTCCACCCGAGCAACCCCAACATCGTGTTCGTCGCCGGTCAACACGGGCTCACTCGCAGCCGCGACGGCGGACGGACGTGGTCGACGACGGTCGCCGATACGACGGCGGTTGTGATCGACCCGAAACGGCCGGAGCGCCTGCTCACGGCTTCGTGGTACGGAGGTTTGTGGCGCAGCCTCGACGGTGGAGCGACGTGGACCCTGATCAGCGGCACGGACTTCCTGCGTGTCGGGGCATTGGCCGTCGATCCAAAGAACCCGGACCTGGTGCTTGCAAGCTCGGCTTACGAGGAGGGTCTCTTGCGCAGCACCGACTTCGGGAACCACTGGGCCCCCAGCGACGTCGGCATCGACGGAATCATCCGCGGACTGAGCTTCTCCAGCAACGGATCCGAGGCGGTCGCCGTCGGCGACTCGGGAGTGTTCCGGAGCACGGACCACGGGCGAACCTGGGTGCGGGTGCCGGAAGCTCCGGCGGTCGGCCGGGGCATTGCGCGGCAAGGCACGCTCCTTCACGTCGCTACCGACGTCGGGGTGGTCTCGGGCAACGCCAACGCTCCTTGAGCTGGCGCGGCGTTGCGGTTCAGGGTCGCCGCTGCTCGTCGAGGTCGAGAGCGAGTTGGTTATCGCCGACTCTCGGCGCAAGGCGCGGCATCACGTGGCGCGCCAGAGTCGTCGCCCGTTCGATGCGCCGGGTCGAGCCGTCGGCGCCGCCGATGCTGATGCGCAGGATGGCGTCGCCTTGGAGGGCGTAGAGCGCGCCGGTGAGCGGGCTGCCGACCCAGAACGCCTGATCGCCCACACCTTCGAGGACCAGCGGCGGCTGCGCCTCCTCCTCGTGGTCCTCCTCCTTGCTCGCCATCGCGTGTGCGGCCTCCTCGACTTCGGGTCGCTCGCGGCCGAAGCGCTGCTCCCAGAGCTCGCGCGCGGACGGCGCGCGGTTGGCGGCCCCGTCCGCAACGGTGAGCTCCAGGCTCACGGACCGCGAAAACGTCGGCAGCGTGTAGAAGCAGCTCAGCCGCACCGTTCCACCGCCCGCCTGCCGGTGCGCGCGCGCCTCGCGGACCGGCTCGCCCTGCACCGCGGCGACCTCGGCGGGTATCAGCAGCGCGCATGGATCCAGCTCCTCGGCGGCCAGCGCCGCGATCGGCGGCAGCGGCTCCGGCAGCAGGCTCGCCTGCTGCTGCTGCTGCGCCCCCTCGCCGCCGCCGAGCGACGCCGTCGTCATCGCCAACGCCAGAGCCAGCGCCGCGCCGCTCACGGGCCCCCCACGGTGAAGTGGATCGGCGTCGCCGCCGTCGCCTCGCGGCCCTTGCCGCGTTGTCGCGCGTACACCGTATGCGGCCCCAGCGCCAGCCCGGTCACGCTCGTGCTCCACGCACCGTTCGCCGTCACCGCCGCCGCGCGCGGGCTGCCGAAGCTCGCGTCGTCGATCGACACCTCGACCGTGCCGTCCACCGCGGCGCCGTCGGCGACGACGTGCGTGAACGGCGGCGCGGCGTCGATCTGCAACGGCAGGCTGCTCGGGTTGGGGTTGCCGTTCGGATCGTTCACCGGCAACAGCGGCCCGCGCTCGGACAGCGTGTAGCCGGTGACGGTGAACAGCGCGCCGCCGCTCGCCGCCGGCCCCACCAGGTAGCGCGGCACGTAGATGGTGATCGTCCCCGGCGCGCCGTTCGTGATCGCGCCGGTG
>DASYQD010000029.1:0-83508 GCA_036005845.1 Thermoanaerobaculia bacterium
CGCGCTCGCCTTCGCCGGCAGCGGCGTCATCGCCAACGCCGGCGACTCGGCGGCGCGCAACAACCGCATCGAGTTCTCGTGGACGGCGGGCAACCCCGGCCACCTGACGGTGTGGCGCACGCGGTTCGTCAACGGCGCGCCGGATTCCACCGGCCGGGTGCAGCTCTTCTCGGTCGATCTGCCCGGGATGCAGAACGCGGTGATCAACCACGTGCGCACCGGTATGGTCACCGGGCAGGACAGCGGCACCTACGGGCCGCTCTATCTCGACGAGATCAGCTTCCGGCGCTGAGCGAGCCTCGATGTGTGGCGCCGCGGGTTGAACCGCGGCCCTTGATCATGAGGCGCCGCGGTTGAACCGCGGCGCCGGCCTTGCATTACTCACCGTATAGGCCGGTCGAGCGTTCGGCCGACCCCCGTAGAATCCCCGCCATGGATCCCGCCGCCGCCATCAGCCTCGGCGAGATTCGCGGCACACTCGCCGAGATCGCCGCCAAGCTCGGGTTCTCCGGTCCGCTCACGCCCGAGCTGCGCCTGGTCGAGGACCTGCGGCTCGATTCGGTCGGCATCCTGACGTTGGCGGTGGAGGTGGAGGACCGCTTCCGCATCTGCCTCGATGCCGCCGACGAGGCGGCGATCCGCACCATCGGCGACCTCGAGCGGGTCCTGCGCGCCAAGCTGGAGACGTGAGCGGTTGAGCGACGCGCTGCGCGAGTGGTTGGAACGGGCGGCGCGGCGGCCGGACCGCGGCATCACCTTCGTCGACCGCCGCGAGCGCGAGACGACGGTGCCGTGGCCCGACCTCGTGGCGCGGGCCTCCGAAGTGGCGGGCGGCCTGCTGGCGCTGGGCGTCGAGCCCGGCGATCGGGTCGCGCTCGCCTTCCCCACCGGCGAGGGGTTCCTCGCCGCCTTCCTCGGCGCGCTCGCGGCCGGCGCGGCGCCGGCGCCGCTGCCGCCGCCGAGCCGGCTGGGCAACGTCGACGAGCAGCAGCGGCGGCTCGCGGCGATGCTCGCGGCCGCGGCGCCGCGGCTCGTTCTGGCCGACGCGCCGCTGCTACCGCTGCTGCGCGAGCCCGTCGCGTCGGTGCGGCCGGCGTTGCGCCTGCTCGCGCTCGACGAGCTGCCGCGCGCGGTCGCCGATCCCGTGGACGTCGACGAGGAGACGCTCGGGCTCGTGCAGTTCTCCTCCGGCACCACCGGCTCGCCCAAACCGGTGGCGCTGTCGCGGCGCGCGCTCGCCGTGCAGGCGCGGCTGCTCAACGCGCTGTGGCCCGAAGCAGCGGCAGGCGACGGCGCGCCGCACGAACAAAGCGAGCCATCCGCGGTCCACGAGCGAAGCGAGCCACCAGCGGTCTTTGGGCACCGCGGTTTTTCCTGGCTGCCGCTGCATCACGACATGGGGCTCGTCGGCTGCGTGCTGCCGGCGCTCGAACGGCCGGCGGACCTCTGGCTGTTGCCGCCAGAGGCGTTCGTCGCCAAGCCGGCGCTCTGGCTGCGCGGCATCGCGCGCGCCCGGGCCACCGTGTCGGCGGCGCCCACCTTCGCCTTCGCGCGCGCGTTGCGCCGCGTGCGCGACGAGGAGCTCGACGGCGTCGATCTCTCGAGCTGGCGCCACGCGCTGTGCGGTGCCGAGGCGGTGTCGCCGCAGACGCTCGACGAGTTCGCGCGGCGCTTCGCGCGCTGGGGCTTCCGGCGCGAGGCGCTGACTCCCGTCTACGGCCTCGCCGAGGCGGGGCTCGCGGTGACCTTCGGCGCGCTCGACACGCCGTTCACCGTCGGCCGCTTCGACCGCCGCGCGCTGCTCGCCGGCCGCGCGGTGGCCGATCCTCACGGCCGCGAGATCGCCGGCGTCGGGCGGCCGCTGCCCGGCTTCGCGGTCGCAGCGCGCGACGACGATGGCCGCGACCTGCCCGCCGGCCGCGTCGGCGGCATCTGGGTGCGCGGACCGTCGCTGATGGAGGGCTATCTCGGCGATGCCGAGGCCACGGCAGAGGCGCTGCGCGACGGCTGGCTCGACACCGGCGATCTCGGCTTCGTCGATGCGCAGGGCGAGCTGTACCTCGTCGGCCGCCGCAAGGACCTGGTGATCGTGCGCGGCCGCAACCACGCGCCGGAGGAGATCGAGGAGGCGGTGGCGAGCGTCGCCGGCGTGCGCCAGGGCGGCGTCGCCGCCCTCGGCTGGCTGCCCGAACGCGCGGCGGAGGAGGAGCTGCTGCTCCTCGTGGAGCGCGCGCGCGGCGACGTCGTCGACGGCGTGGCGGTGCTCGCCGCCGCCTGCCGCGACGCGGTGCGCGCCAGGGTCGGCGTCGAGGCGGGCAGCGTCGCGGTGCTGCCGCCGGGCACGCTGCCGCGCACCTCGTCGGGCAAGCTGCGGCGCACCGAAGCGCTGCGGCGCTGGCTCGCCGGCGAGCTGGCTACCGCGGGTGTGGATCCCGCGGGCGTAGCAGCGGCCGCGGCCGACGAAACGAGTCGAGCGAAAGGCGAGGGCATGGACAGCGCAGCCAACGGCGAGAGCATTGGCCACGCAGCCAATCACGAGGTCTTCGGCGGCGCAGCGAACGGCGACGACGCCGGCGCCGCCGGCAACGGCGAGAGCATCGGCAGCGCAGCGAACGGCGTAGGCCGCGGCGCCGCAGCGAGCGCCGAGGGCCTCGGCAGCGCCTCGTCCCGCGCGCGCTCGCCGGAGCGCGGTTGACGGCGACGCGGCACCCGCTGATCGTGGTCGGCGGCGGACCGGCGGGGCTCGCGGCGGCGCTCGCCGCGCAGCAGCAGGGCATCGTTCCACTGGTGCTGGAGCGGCAGCGGCCGCCGATCGACAAGGCCTGCGGCGAAGGGATCATGCCCGACGGCGTTGACGCGCTGCGCGCGCTGGGCGTCGAACCGCCCGGCGTCGACTTTCGCGGCATCCGCTACGTCGACGAGGCGCACGCGGCCGCGGCGCCGTTCCCCGGCGCGCCGGGCCGCGGCGTGCGGCGCACCGCGCTCCATGCCGCGATGGTCGCCGCGGTCGAGCGCGCCGGCATCGAGGTGCGCTGGGGCGAGAAGGTGGAGGCGGTGTCGCTCGACGGCGAGGTGCGCACCGAGCGCGAGACGCTGCGCGGCGAGTGGATCGTCGGCGCCGACGGCCTGCTCTCGCACGTGCGCGGATGGGCCGGTCTCGCGGGCGAGCCGCCGCCGCGCCGCCGCTTCGGCGTGCGCCGCCACTTCCGCCGCGCGCCGTGGAGCGACCTCGTCGAGGTGCACTGGCGCGACGGCGTCGAGGCCTACGTCACCCCCGTCGCCGAGGACGAGATTGGGGTCGCCATGTTGTGGAACGAGCGGCGCGGCCGCAGTCGCGGCGCCGAACCGACGCACGACGGCGCGAACACTCGCGGTGAGGAGCGTGCCGACGATCGTCGCGCTGTACCTACGCACGATGACTGGGCGAACGCGCGCGAAGACGATGATGCCGACTGTAGTCGCGCGGACGCCGACTTGGGTGACGGCACGAGCATCCGTGCCAACGCGCGCGTCCTAAGCCACGACCACTTCGACTTCAACACCCTTCTGGCGCGCTTTCCCGTACTGCAGGCGCGGCTCGCCGGCGCACCGGAGACCTCGCGCGACCGCGGTGCCGGACCGTTCCGTCAACGCGCGCGCGGCATCGTGCGCGGGCGCGTCGTGTTGATCGGCGATGCGGCCGGCTATCTCGATGCCATCACCGGCGAGGGCCTGGGCCTCTCCTTCCAGCAGGCGCACGCGCTGGGCGCGGCGCTCGCGCGCGGCGACCTGGGGAGCTACGCGCGCGCTTGCCATCGCCTGGCGCGCCTCTCCGACGCGCTCACCAGGACGCTGCTCTTTTGCGAGCGCCGCCCGTGGCTGCGGCGGCGCCTGGTGCGCGAGCTCGGCCGCCGGCCGGCGCTCTTCTCGCGCCTCCTCGGCGTCCACGCGCGGCAGCTGCCGCCGCGGAGCCTCGGTGCCGGCGCCTTCGCCGCCCTGCTGCTCGGTCTCCTCCGCCCCTGAGCGCGCTCGGCGGCAACAGAAAGCCAGCGCCGTCGCCGCCGAAGCGGCCGCGCGAGGATAAGATGGCGGCAGGCGTCACGCCCCGCGCATGAGCACCCAGACCTTGGTCGCCGCCGACCGCCTGCCGGCCGCCGGGACGCTGACCTCGCCGAGCGCCAACCTGGTGCTCTACGACGGCGTGTGCGGCCTCTGCAACCGCCTCGTGCGCTTCCTGCTGCGGGCCGACCGCGGCGCGGTGCTCACCTTCGCGCCGCTGCAGGGACCGACGGCGGCGCGCCTTGCGGAGAAGCACGACTTCCCGCTCGACGTGAAGACGATGATCTACGTGCGCCACTTCGGGTTGAAGCACGAGCGCGTCTACGTGCGCTCCGACGGCGTGCTGCGCGCGCTCGGCGACGTGGGCGGCGTCTGGTGGCTGCTCTCCGGCCTGCGCATCGTGCCGCGGTTCGTGCGCGATCCGCTTTACGACTGGGTGGCGCGCAACCGCTATCGCTGGTTCGGCAAGTACGACAGCTGCCCGCTGCCGTCGCCCGATCAACGCGCTCGCTTCCTTCCTTAGCACCGCATGAAGCAATACCTCGACCTCCTCCGGCACGTCCTCGCGCACGGGGTCGAGAAGGGCGACCGCACCGGCACCGGCACGCTCTCCACCTTCGGCTGGCAGATGCGCTTCGACCTCGCCCTTGGCTTCCCGCTGCTCACCACCAAGAAGGTGCACACGCGGTCGATCGTGCACGAGCTGCTCTGGTTCCTGCGCGGCGACACCAACGTGCGCTCGCTGCAGCGACACGGCGTCACCATCTGGGACGAGTGGGCGGACGCCGACGGCGAGCTGGGGCCGATCTACGGCCGCCAGTGGCGCGCCTGGCGCACGGCGGAGGGCGGCTTCGTCGACCAGCTCGCGGCGGTGGTCGAGGGTCTGCGCCGCGACCCCGACTCGCGCCGTCACCTGGTCTCGGCTTGGAACGTTGGCGAGCTGCCGGCGATGGCGCTGCTGCCCTGCCACGTGCTTTTCCAGTTCTGGGTCGGCGGCGCGGACGCCGATGAGCGGCGGCGGCTCTCGCTGCAGCTCTACCAGCGGAGCGCCGACGTCTTCCTCGGCGTGCCGTTCAACATCGCGTCGTACGCGTTGCTGCTCGCGATGGTGGCGCAGGTCACCGGCTACGCAGCCGGCGAGCTCGTGCACACGCTCGGCGATGCGCACCTCTACAGCAACCATCTCGACCAGGCGCGGTTGCAGCTCGAACGCGAGCCGCGACCGCTGCCGCGCCTCGAGCTCAACCCGGCGCGACGGGAGCTCGACGAGTTCGTCTACGACGACGTGCTGATCGTGGGCTACGACCCGCACCCCGCCATCGCGGCGCCGATCGCGGTATGAGAGTGTCGCTCATCGTCGCCATGGCGGAGGGCGGCGTCATCGGCCGCGCCGGCCGGCTGCCGTGGCATCTGCCCGCCGACCTCGCGCGGTTCAAACGGCTGACGATGGGCCATCATCTCGTCGTCGGACGGCGCACGTGGGAGTCGATCGGCCGCGCGCTGCCGGGCCGCGCGATGCTGGTGGTGAGCAGCCGAGCGAACGAGCTGCGGTTGCCGCAAGACGTGCGCGGCGTCGCATCGCTCGACGAGGCGCTCGCCATCGCCCAGCAGGCGGGTGAGGACGAGGCGTTCGTCGCCGGCGGCGCCGCGATCTACCGCGACGCGCTGCCGCGCGCCGACCGCCTCTACCTGACCTGGGTGCAGGCCGAGGTCACCGGCGACACGTTCTTCCCGTCGGTCAACCCGGCCGAATGGCGCGAGGTCGAGCGGGAGGAGGTCGCGGCCGACGACCGCAACTCCTACCCGACGAGCTTCACGGTGTTCGAGAGACGGCGCTAGTGGTCGTCGAGCATCGAGATCGCTTCGGGCGCTCCGCGCCCTCGCGATGACGTTGAGCTGTCATCGCGAGCGCTCTGTAGAACACAGCGAAGCGATCTCGATGGCGAACGTCTACGGCTTCTCGCCGAAGCGCGCGCGGGCCGCCGCCTTGCTCGCCGGCAGCCGCGGCGTCTCGGTGCCCGGCTGCGCCGCCAACCCTTCGATGGCGATCGGCAGCTCGATCTCGCGCTCCACGGCCAGCGTCGCGCGGTTCAGCAGGCGCAGCGTCAGCCGCTCGGCGCCGGCCGCGGCGCCGGGGATCGGTAGCGACACCGCGGCGCCGTCGGCGGTGAGGTGAAAGTCCTCGCGCGAGTAGGCAAGGCTCGTCAGGTCGTCTTCGCCCGCGGCGTCGAGCCGCGCGCCGAACACCGCCTCGAGCCGGTACTCGCCGGGCGAGCCGGTGACCGGCACCGACAGCGACTCGGCGCCGATGCCGACGCGGTCGAGATCGAGGTCGGCAGCGCCTGCGGCCACCATGGCGCCGGTCAGCGCCGTGCGCGCGAACGGCGCGCCGCCGGGCAGCGTGCCGCGCGCGTCGACGCGGATCGACAGCGGCAGCAGACCGGTGTCGGGGTTGGCGGTGAGCGTCGCGCGGTAGCGCCCGGGCTCCGCCTCCTCGAGGCGGAGCGGCGCCCGCGCCCGCTCCCACTCCTGCAGGCGCGCCTGTACCTGCGCGCCAAGCAGCGGACGCCCACCGGCGAAGAGGCTCGCCTCCACCGTCACCGGCTCGCCGGCGCGGGCGGCGAGCGGCGTCGCCTTCACGCGTATCTCGACCGGGCTGCCTTCCTCGTTGACGACCACCGCCACCGGTCCGGAGCCGGCGTCGCTCTTGAGCGTGAAGGTGCCCGCCTGCGCGGGATCGAGGCGAATGCCGACGCCGAACGCCGGCAGATCGAAGCTCTCGAGGTCGGGCTCGAGGAAGCGCTGCGCCTCGCCGATGGGGCCGCGGCCGGGCACCAGCTTCTCGCCGCGCCCGTCGAGGAAGTAGAGCTCGCCCATCTGGCGGTCGTGCGAGAGCACGGCGAGGTGCACGGTGCCGCCGGTGAGCGGCAGGCTCACGCCCTTGCCGAGGTCGACGTTCTCGAGCACGAACCGCGTCGAGACGGCGACCGGCGACGGCTCGCCGGCGCGTGGGAACGGCCCGGCGAGGCGCCCGATCTCGGCCGACGCTCCCGGCGCCGCCAACAGCAAGACGCCGGCGCCCGCCCACAACATGCTGCGCTTGTGCATGAACTTGGCTCCCATCTTCGAGCTCAATCTCAGAAGTCGGTGGCGAGCGACGCGCCGATCGGCTTGTAGTCGTTGCGCCGGTTGTGGTGGTGGTTGGCCTCGGTGCGGAACCAGGCATAGCCGACGAGCTGCGCGCTCCATTCCGCCACCATGCCGTCGTCCTCGCCGGGCAAACCGGCGACGCCCGAAAGCGTGGCGAGGCCGAAGTCCTCGCTGTGGAACTTCGTCCAGTAGTCGTTCCACAGTCCCCAGCCCGAGATCCAGTAGAAGCGCTTGGCGAGCGCCGGCCGTCCGCTCGTGCCGTTGAGGAAGTAGCGGTTGTAGTAGGCCATGTCGGCGGTGCGGCAGTTGCGCGTCGAGGCGTTGTTCTGGCCGACGAGGTCGACCATCCAGCCAGTGAGCCAGGTGCCGGAGAGCGTGCCGGCGAGGTCGGCCGCCTCGCTGCCGCCCTCCGGCGCGGCGATGGTGTTCACCCAGCGGATGGCGTTGACCACCGCCTGGTACTTGGCGCTGCGCGTCGGGTTGGAGACGATCCACCGCGTCACCACGCCGCCGAAGGAGTGCGTGTTGATGACGAGGTCGTTGATGCCGCGGGCGGTGATGAAGGCGTAGATCTGGTCGACCACCACGTCGCCCGCCTCCCACATTACCTTGGTGCCGTCGTAGTGGCAGACGACGTAGGGAATGGCGTAGCCCTTGGTGGAGGTGCGGATCATGTCGGTGGTCCAGTAGGCGAGCGCGACGTTGGCGTCGGCGAGCTCGGGGCCGCCCTTGCCGTGAACGAAGGCGACGCCGGTGACCGCCGCCGCGGGGGCGGCGAGCGCCAGCGCCAGCAGGCCGGCGGCGAGCGTGGGCGCGAGGGACCACGACCTTGCGGCGCGGCGATCGCGTGCGGGTGATTTCATCTCTCCTCCTCCACGAGAACGGATGCCGGGACTCTCGCCGCGCTAGAACACGAGCCGTGCCAGACGCAGGAGAAATAAGTCAAGTGATGCCAGCGAAAGCGGTTAGCTCACGCCGGGACGGTTGTGGCGGCGCGCGCAGGGGTCAGCGTGCGACCCGAAGCCCTCTGCCGCACCGCGGCAGGCCGGGTCCGGCTATGACCCTCTAACCATTCGCTGACCCGCGAACGGGCCAGGTACAATCAACGGTTCCAATGCGCCGCTCTGCTCCACACGATTGGTCCAGATGGCTCGCCGACGAGAAGCCGCTCCAGCGCTTCTCGCCGCACGCCAAGCATCGGCTCGCTTTGGGCTACGCCAACAGCTACCACGTCGGCATGTCGAGCCTCGGCTTCCAGCGCACCTTCGAGCTGGTGCACCGCCGCGCCGACTGGGCGTGCGAGCGCTTCTTCCTCGACGGCGAGGGAACGCCGGTGACGCTGGAGACGCGGACGCCGATCGGCGACTTCGGCTGCATCGCCTTCTCGGTCTCCTTCGAAGAGGATTACGTCCACCTGCTGCGGCTGCTCGATCGCGCGCGTGTGCCGCTGCGGCGGCGCGACCGCGGCCCCGGCGATCCGCTGGTGCTGATGGGCGGCTCGTGCGCCGCCATCAACCCGCTGCCGATGGCGGAGCTCGTCGACGCCTTCCCGCTCGGCGCCGCCGAGAACCTGCTCGACGCGCTGCAGTCCGCGCTCGAAGAGGAGCCCGACCGCGAAGCGGTGCTGCGCCGCCTCGCCGCGACGCCCGGTTTCTTCGTGCCCGCGCATCACGACGCCTCCGAGCTCACCGAGGCCGACAGCAAGCTCAAGAAGCTCGAGCTCACCGCCGAGCAGATGCGCCAGCCGGGCAACCTGCCGTCGACGGTGATCGTCACGCCGCACACCGAGTTCCGCGACAAGGTGCTGATCGAGATGTCGCGCGGCTGTCCCGAGAAGTGCCGCTACTGCTGGGCGACCTTCGGCATGGGCAAGTTCCGCTGGCACCCGACCGAGGCGATCCTCGGCGCCATGGACGGCGCGCGCGGCACGACCGATCAGCTCGGCTTCGTCGCCACCGCGGTGGGCGACCACCCGGAGGTCGAGCGCATCCTCACCACCGGGGTCGAGCTCGGCTTCCGCTGCTCGGTGTCGTCGATCCGCATCCCGGCGGTGACCGAGGGCGTGCTCGCCGCGTTGCACGCCTCCGGCGACCGCTCGATCACGCTGGCGCCCGAGACCGGCAACGACGAGCTGCGCATCAAGATGGGCAAGCGCGTCAGCAACGCGCTGCTGCTCGACAAGGTGCGCTTGATCGCCGCCGCCGGCTTCACGCAGCTCAAGCTCTACTTCCTCGTCGGCCTGCCCGACGAGACGCTCGACGACGTGCAGTCCATCCTCGACCTCGCCGTGCAGGTGCGCGCGATCTTCAAGGATCAGGCGCCGAAGACCGGCGTCATGGGCCACCTGCACCTCGGCGTCAACGTGCTGGTGCCGAAGCCCTACACGCCGTGGCAGCGCCACCCGATGCCGTCCGAGCGCGAGCTCGCCGAACGCGTCGCGCTGCTGCGCAAGGGCGTGGCGCGGATGCCCAACGTCTCGCTCGGGCCGCTGTCGATCCGCCAGGCCGTGTGGCAGACCTATATCTCGAAGGCGGGGCCGGAAGCGGCCGATCTGCTCGAGCGCGCCGCGCGTGGCCAGCACGTCGCATCGCTGCTGCGCGAGTTCGGCGATCGCATCGCGCCCGAGGTCTTCGTGCCGCTCGAGGGCGACCTGCGCTGGCACTTCCTGCGCACCGGCTGAGACGCGCGTCGAACACGTTCAGCGCGACGCGGGAACCAGCACGGTGAGGCGCTCGGGCGCCACGCGCACACGCGCCGGCAGCGTCTCGGCACAGGGATCGCCGTCGACCTGCAGCGGCAGCTCGGGCGGGCCGAGCAGCTCGAGCTCCTCGACGCAGGCGTTAGTGACGTCCTGACGCCGCAGATGGCGGCCGCGCAGCAGGTCGGCCGCGAAGCTCAACGTCGCGAGCCGCCCCGCGCCATGGAACAGCACCAGCTCGAGCGCGTCGTCGTCCCAACGCGCCGCCGGCACCATCGCCAGCGAGCCGGCGTAGAGCGGCACGTTGCAGACGCAGGCGAAGCTGCCGCTCCGCTCCTCGCCGTTCCACCGCGCGGTCAGTTGCGGATAGGCGTAGCGGCGCCACGAATCGAAGCCCTGCGCCAGCACGGCGAGCTGGCCCCGGCGCTTCTTGCGCTCGCCCGAGAGCGCCGCCATCACGGCCGCGTCGAGGCCGGCGGACACCATCATCAGGAACGGCGTCGCGCCGCAGATCCCCACCGCCAGAGGACGGCGCACGCCCGTGGCAAGCGCGCGCGCCGCGAGCAGCGGCTGGCGCGGCACGCCGAGCGCGCGCACCAGCACGTTGGTAGTGCCGGCCGGCAGTGGGGCGAGCGCAACGTCGCTGCCGAGCAGACCCGCCGCCACCTCGCGCAGCGTGCCGTCGCCGCCGACGGCGAACACCGCCTCGACGCGGCCCTCGCGCGCCAGCGCGGCGGCGAGCGATGTCGCCTGGCCCGGGCCGCTGGTGGGCGTCGCGTCGATCTCCCAGCCGGCTGTCCGGAGGGCGGCGCAGAGCCCGTCGCGCAACGCCTCGCCGCGGCGGCGGCCGGCGACGGGGTTGTAGAGCAGCGCGCCGCGCTTCACGGATCGCTGAAGAGGGTCCGCCCGCCTTTGACCGCGAAGCCGAGGTGCTCGTAGGCGCGCTTGGTGGCGACGCGGCCGCGCGGCGTGCGCTGCAGGAAGCCCTCCTGGATGAGGAAGGGCTCGTAGAGGTCCTCCAGCGTGCCGCGGTCCTCGCCCACCGCGGCGGCGAGCGCGTTCAGGCCGGCGGGGCCGCCGTCGTAGTGCTGGATCAAGGTGCCGAGGAGCTTGCGGTCGAGGTCGTCGAAGCCGTGCTCGTCGATCTCGAGTAGCGCCAGGCCGCGGCGGGCCGCCTCGCGGTCGATGCGTTCGCCGCCTTCGACGCCGACGCCGACGCCGCGCGTGCCGCTCTGGAAACCTCCGTGGACTTGCGCGAAGTCGCGCACGCGGCGCAGCAGGCGGTTGGCGATGCGCGGCGTGCCGCGGCTGCGGCGCGCGATCTCGAGCGCGCCCTCGGCGTCGAGCGGGATGCGCAGCAGCGCCGCCGAGCGGGCGACGATCTTCGCCAGCTCCTCGGGCGAGTAGAAGTCGAGCCGGTGGACGATCCCGAACCGCGCGCGCAACGGCGCCGTGATGAGTCCGGCGCGCGTGGTGGCGCCGACGAGAGTGAAGCGCGGCAGCTCGAGCTTGACCGTGCGCGCCGCCGGCCCCTGGCCGAGCACGAGGTCGATCTGGAAGTCCTCGAGCGCCGGGTAGAGGATCTCTTCGACCGTCGGCCCGAGGCGGTGGATCTCGTCGATGAACAGCACGTCGCCCGGCTCGAGGTTGGTGAGGATCGCCGCGAGATCGCCGGCGCGCTCGAGCACCGGGCCGGAGGTGGAGCGCAGCGGCCGCCCCATCTCGTGGGCGACGATGTGGGCGAGCGTCGTCTTGCCCAGCCCCGGCGGCCCGAAGAGCAGCACGTGGTCGAGCGCCTCGCCACGCTCGCGCGCCGCCTGCACGAAGACGCGCAGGTTGTCGACGATCTTGCGCTGGCCGACGTAGTCGTCGAGCTGGCGCGGCCGCAGCGACTGCTCGAGCTGCAGCTCGTCGGCATCGGGCGCGCCCGTCACCAGGCGCGGAGTGTCGGACACGCGCAGGATTGTAGCCGCGACGTTAGAATCCGCTCATCGCTCCATGAGGTGAGACCGATGCCGAACGATCGCGTCCTGCTGCGTGCCGGGTTCCTGCTCGTCCTCATCGCGATGGCGGGCGGACTGGCGATCCAATCCTTCCCCAACCCGCAGATGGGTGTGGCGGCCCACGTCACCGGCCTCCTCGACGGGTTGCTGCTGGTCGCCGTCGGCCTCGCCTGGCCGGCGCTGCGATTCTCCGCCGGCCGCGGCAAGCTCGTGCGCGGCCTGTTCCTCTACGCTGCCTACGCCGCCTGGGGGGGCGCCGTGCTCGGCGCCGTCTGGGGCACCAGCCGTCTGACGCCGATAGGAGGCGCCGGCTTCCACGCCTCGCCGGCGAAGGAGCTGCTGGTCCAGGTCATTCTCGTCTCGCAAGCCGCGGCCCATATCGTGGGGCTGGTGTTCGTCGTCCTTGCGCTCTTCCGGCGCGCCGACGCCTCGGCCGGCTAGAGCCGCGCCAGCCGTTTGAGGGACATCCGCAGCAGCTCGGGCACGGTGGCGGCGGCGCTTTCGCGGCGGACTTCGGCGAGGGCTTTCTCGGCGTCGGCGCGGCGGTAGCCGAGGTTGACCAGGGCGACGAGGAGGTCTTCGTCGTCGGGCTCGCGGGCCGGCGTGGCGGAGGCGGGTGCGGCCGCGAGCTCGGCGGCCTTGTCGCGCAGCTCGAGGACCAGGCGCTCGGCGGTCTTCTTGCCGACGCCGGGGATGCGGGTGAGGCGGCCCACGTCGCCGGCGGCGAGGGCGGCGAGCAGCACTTCCGGTGGCAGCCCCGAAAGGATGGCGCGCGCCAGGCGCGGCCCGACGCCCGACACGGTGATCAATCGCTCGAAGAGGGCGCGCTCGCGCTCGGTCCAGAAGCCGTAGAGCGCCAGCGCGTCTTCGCGCACGTGGGTGTGCACGAAGAGCGACATCTCGGCGCCGCCGGGCAGCTTCTGCAGCTCGTAGTAGGTGGACAGCGGCAGCGACACGGCGTAGCCGACGCCGTGCACGTCGACGACCGCCAGTTCCGGCGTCAGCGACAGCAGGCGGCCGCGCAGGTGCGAGATCACGCTGCCTCGAGCGCCTGCAGCAGATCCGCGATCAGGTCCTCGGCGTCCTCGATCCCCACCGACAACCGCACCAGGCCGTCGCTGATGCCGAGCTCGGCGCGCTCTGCCGGCGAGAGCTGGCGGTGCGAGGTGAGGGCGGGTACGCCGACGCCGCTCTCGACGCCGCCGAGGCTGGGGATGAGCTGCCAGATGCGCAAGCGATCGAGCACGCGCGGCACCGCCTCGGCGCCGCCCTTCAGCTCGAAGGCGAGCATGCCGCCGCCCGTGCGCATCTGCCGGCGGCCGACTTCGTCGCGGCCGGGGTAGCGCACTCTCGCCACCGCGGCGTGGCTGCTCAGCGTCTCGGCGAGCCGCGCCGCCGTCGCCGACTGGCGCTCGACGCGCAGCACCAGCGTCTTCATGCCGCGGCCGACGAGGAAGGCGGCGTGCGGGTCGAGGCAGCCGCCGTCCACCATCTCCGCCTTGCGCACGCGCGCGATCAGCTCGCCGGAGCCGGCGACGATGCCGGCGGTGACGTCGCTGTGGCCGCCGAGGGCCTTGGTGGCGCTGTGCACGACGAGCTGGGCGCCGTGGAGAAGCGGCGTCTGCAGCACCGGCGTGGCGAAGGTGTTGTCGACGATCAGCACCGTGCCGCGCGCGCGGCACGCCTCACCGATCGCCGCGAGATCGCAACACTCGAGCCCCGGGTTGGTCGGCGTCTCGACGAGCACGGCGCGCGGCGGCTTCGCGGCCGCCGCCACCGCCGACGCCACTTCGGCGAGCCGCGGCCGCGACACCGCGACCTCCGGATGGCGCTCGCCGATCCAGCCGAGCAGCGCGTGGCTGCCGCCGTAGAGCTCGCGCGCCGCGATCAGCAGGTCGCCCGAGCGCAGCACGGCGGCGAGCGCGCCGGAGAGCGCGGCCATGCCCGAGGCGAAGGCGACGGCGTCCTCGGCGCCTTCGAGCGCCGCCAGCTTCTCCTCCACCGCGCGCACGGTCGGGTTGCCGTAGCGGCTGTAGAGTCCCGCGAGCTCGCCGCTGCCGAAGGCGCGCGACAGCTCGTCGACGCTGTCGAATAGAAAGGGCGCCGTCTGGTAGACCGGCACCGTCGCCGGCCGCCGCGGCGCCGGTTGGCGCTCGCCGGCGTGCACGGCCCGGGTGCCGGGCCGCAGCTCCTGGTCGCTCATCGCGACGCCGACTCTAACGGGAGACGACGACGATCGCGCGGCAAGGGTCGGGCGGGGGCGCCCCCTGCACATCCTTAGTAGATGAGGGGCAGGGGGTCGGGGGGTTCGGGGTGAGATGAAATCAGCCGGCCTTCGGCGTTCCCTGCGCCATCCCCAGCTCCTCGAGCAGCTGCGGATCGTAGGTGACGCCCAGCCGCTGCCGCCGCTCGTTGATGAGCGAGGTGAGCAGCGCGTTGACCTGCTCCTGCTCGAGCTGCGCGCGCATCGAGTCCTTCTGCTGCGCGTACTGCGCCGGGTCGAAGCCGGTCTTGGCCGTCACCTGGTAGAGCAGCGCGCTGCCGGCCACCGACATCGGCCCCGCCACGGCGCCCACCGGCGAGTCCATCGCCGCCTTCACCAGGTCGGGCGCGTAGCCGATGCCGGGGATGACGCCGGTGCGGCCGAACTCGGGGCTCTCCTGCACGCCGACGCCGAGCTGCGCCGCCACCGCATCGAGCGCGGCGCCGGCGCCGGCCTTGGCGCGCGCGGCGGCGAGACGGGCGAACGCCTGCTCGCGCTGCTTGTCCTGCTCGGCGCCGCGGCGCACCGCCTCGCGCACCTCGGCGAGCTGCGGCACGCGCGGCGGCTTGACGTCGGAGACCTGCAACACCACCCAGCCGCGCGGCGTGCGCAGCGGCGCCGAGACGCCGCCCTTCTGCAGCGCGAAGGCGGCGGTGTTGAGCGCCGGCGCCGAGCCCAGCGGCGCCACCACGCCCTGGCGCGAGAAGGCCTCGGTCTTGCCGATCTCGACGCCGGGCTGCGTCGACAGCTCCTGCATCTTCTGCCGCGCGTTGGCGCCCGCCTTGGCGAGGTCGGCGGCGTAGGTCTTCGCCTTCTCCTCCGCCTGCCCCTCGGCGCGCTCGGCCGCGAGGCGGGTGCGCACCGCCTGCTGGACCTCGTCGAACGGCGTCGCGCTGGCGGCGCGCTTCTCGTCCACCCGGATCAGGTGATAGCCGAACTCCGTCTTCACCGGCCCCACCACCTTGCCGATCGGGGCGGCGAACGCCGCCTGATCGAACGCCGGCACCATGCGGCCGTGACCGAACCAGCCGAGGTCGCCGCCGGTCTTGGCGTTGCTCGAGTCGGTCGAGACGGCGGCCGCCACCTTGGCGAAGTCCTCGCCCGAGTCGAGCCGCTTCTTCGCCGCCGCCGCCTCTTCCTCGGTCTTCACCAGGATGTGGCGGGCGCGGACCTGCTCGGGCTGGGCGTACTCCTGCTGGTGTTGCGCGTAGTAGTCGCGCAGCTCGGCCTCGGTGGGCGCGATCGACTGCTCGAGCTTGCTCTGGTCGACGAGCAGGTAATCGGCGATGCGCTGCTCGGGCACCCGGTACTGCTCGCGGTGGGCGTCGAAGTAGCGCTGCAGGTCGGCGTCGCTCACCTGCACCTGGCCGACGCTGGCGGCGAAGGGCACGCTGACGTAGCGCAGCTTGACCTTCTCGTTCTGCTCGCGGTAGTGGTCCTCGACGTCCTGGTCGGAGACGACGACCGAGCGCTGGAGCGCGCTGCGCAGGCGCTGCAGCATGAGCTCCTCGCGCACCTCCTGCTCGAAGGCGTCCGGGGTGTAGCCCAGGCGGCGCACCATCAGCGGATAGCGCTCGGCGCCGATGAACTTGCCCTCGCTGTCCTGCAGGAACGGCAGGTGGACGATGTAGCGGCGCAGCTCGCGGTCGGAGACGGCGAGGTCGAGGTCATTGGCCTCGGCGAGGAGGATCTTGTTCGACACCAGCTGGTTCAAGGCCTGCTGCGGCAGCCGCAGCTGCTTGACCAGGTCCTCGGAGTACTGCGCGCCAAGCTGCTGGCGCATGCGGTCGTCGAGGCGCTGCTTCTCGCGCTCGTACTCCATGCGGGTGATCGGCTGGCCGGCTACCGTCGCCGCCGCCGCCGTCGGCGAGCCGCTGGCGTAGCGCCCGGCGCGCCCGAAGTCGACGAAGACGAAGAGGACGAAGATGCCGATGACGACCCAGAGGATCCAGGCCAGGTACTTCATCGAGTCGCGGAGCACTTGCAGCATGGTGCGGGTTCCTTCCTTGCGCGGACGGGCGCGGGCGGGCCGCGCATTCTACCAAGTGCTATATTCCGCCGCTGGTGGAGGCGCCGCGAGTTGAGCCCGGGACGCAATGCCCAGAAGCACCGGGACTGGTACAAGATCTCGGTCGACACGCTGCGCGGCTGGGGGATCTTCCTGCTGCTCCTCCTCGCCGCCGGGGCCGGCTACGTCGGCTTCCGCGCCTGGGAGCGGTACGCCATCCAGCGCGAAGCCGCGCACGCCATCGACGACGCCCGCGTGCTCTTCCAGCGCCTGCGCAACGAGCGTAGCCTCGCCGGCTTCAAGGCCGAGTACGACGCGGCGTGGAAGGGGATCGAGGACGCCCGCGTCTTCTACGGCCGCAGCCGCTACGAAGACGCCCTGGCGCGCGCCGAGCGCAGCCGTGAGGTGCTGCTCTCGCTGCTCGACGCGTCGAAGAACAGCCGCGAGGGCGGTGAGGCGCAGTTCATCGCCGTGCAGGGGCGCGTCGAGTTCCGCCGCGCCGACCGCGCCGACTGGGAGCCGGCGCGCGGCCGCGTCACCCTGCGCCCCGGCGACTACGTGAAGACCGGCGCCTCGGGCTCGGCCGAGATCATGTTCGGCGACGGCACGCTCTACACCGTGCGCTCCGACACCTTCTTCCTGGTCAGCCAGCACGACGCCGGCGAGCAGGGCAAGAAGGTGCAACTCCAATACGGCTGGATCGACCTCAACACGGCGCAGAACGGCAGCCGGGTGGCGACGCCGCAGGCGGAGGCGGTGGTGGCCGAGCAGTCCGAGGCGGTCGTCTCCTACGACGAGGGCAAGCGCGAGGGGCGCTTCTCCACCTACCGCGGCCGCATGGAAGTGAAGACCGGCGGCGCCGTGCGGCAGGTGGCGGCGCTGCAGACGGTGCGGCAGAGCGCCGACAAGCTGGCGCCGGTGGAGACCCTGCCCGGCCCGCCCAAGCTCCTGCGGCCCGAGGAGAACGCCGACTTCGACTACGACACGCAGAAGCAGCTACGCCTGGCGTGGGAGGGGGTGGCCGGTGGCGAGCGCTACGCCTTGCAGGTGTCCAGGAACCGTCTCTTCGTCGACAACGTCATCGACGTCGCCGACCGCCGGACGACCGGCGCCACGCTCGGCCTCCAGGGCGAGGGCACCTTCCTCTGGCGGGTCGCCGCGGTGGCCGGCGGCAACGTGCGGGGCCCGTGGAGCGCCCCCGGCCGCTTCCGCGTCGTCTCCGGCCGCTCGGGCGCGGGCTCCGGCGACAAGCAGCCGCCGGAGCTGCAAGTGCAATCCGTACAGTCGTACGGCTCGATCTTCATCGTCGGCGGCCACACCGAGCCCGGCGCCGCGGTGTCGGTCAACGACGACCCGGTGACGGTGCAGGCCGACGGCACCTTCACCAAGACGATCCAGCTCTCTGCCTCGGGGTGGGCGTTCCTGGAGGTCAAGGCGGTCGACGCCTCCGGCAACCAGGCCACCCACCGCACCCGCGTATTCGTGGAAAGCCTGTAACCGCGCCGCCCGGCGGCGCATCCAACCCAGAAACCAGGGCGCCGTTGGCGCCGCTCATGCAGGGACGCGCACCCCATGCCGATGTTTTCCGTGCTCCGCTACTTCTCCAACGACCTGGCCATCGACCTGGGGACCGCCAACACGCTGGTCTTCGCCAGGAGCCGCGGCATCGTCGTGCGCGAGCCGTCGGTGGTGGTGATCAACAAGGTCACCAACAAGATCGAGGCGGTGGGCGCCGAGGCCAAGGAGATGCTCGGCCGCACCCCCGGCAACATCGAGCCCATCCGGCCGATGAAGGACGGCGTCATCGCCGACTTCGAGGTCACCGAGAAGATGCTCGACCACTTCATCCGCAAGGCCCACGGCGGCCGGCGGCTGGTGCGGCCGAGGATCGTCATCGGCGTGCCCTCGGAAATCACCCAGGTCGAGAAGCGCGCCGTGCGCGACAGCGCCGAGCGCGCCGGCGCCTCGGAAGTGTTCCTCGTCGAGCAGGCGATGATGGCGGCGATAGGTGCCGGCCTGCCGATCACCGAGCCGTCCGGCAACATGATCGTCGACATCGGCGGCGGCACCACCGACGTCGCCGTCATCTCGCTCGCCGGCACCGTCTACTCGCGATCGGTGCGCGTCGCCGGCAACGAGATGGACGAGGCGATCATCCAGTACCTCAAGCGCAAGTACAACCTGCTCATCGGCGAGCGCACCGCCGAGTACATCAAGTGGGAGATCGGCTCGGCCTACCCGCTCAAGGAGCCACTCTCGCTCGAGATCAAGGGCCGCGACCTCGTCGAGGGAGTGCCGAAGAACTTGAGGATCACCGACGAGGAGATCCGCGAAGCGCTCGCCGAGCCGGTCTCCACCATCGTCGACGCCGTCCGCCAGGCCCTCGAGCGCACGCCGCCCGAGCTCTCCGCCGACATCATGGACCGCGGCATCGTGCTCTCCGGCGGCGGCGCCCTGCTGCGCAACCTCGACCAGCGCCTGCGCGATGAGACCGGCCTGCCGGTGGTGCTCGCCGAGGACCCGCTGGCGTCGGTGGTGCTCGGCGCCGGCCGCGTGCTCGAGGACATAAATTTGCTGCGCAAAGTCTCGATCTTGTGAGCGTCCACGCGTGGCGCACGTTCCCATCGACTTCGGCAGCGATCGGGCGAGACAGACCGGTAGTGACTTCGCCGACCGTCCCCCCACCCGCTAGGTTTCATTTCACCCCTATCCCCCCGTCCCACGCTCATCCGAAGGCCGACCCTTTGTCCGCCTGCCGCCAAGGCTCCTTGTCTTTTCGCCGGCCCTGAATGGGATCTCGCGCGTCTCGCTGGCTGCTGGTTCTGCTGCTGCTCGGCGAGCTGCTGCTGCTCTCGCGCCAAGTGTCGCGGCGCGGCAAGGAAGGGCCGCTGCTCGCCGGCGCCGCCATCGGCGTGCTCGGCCCGGTTGCGCACGGGGTCACCGGCGTCGAGCACGGCATGGGCTCGCTGGGCTCGGGTTTCCGCACCCGCAAGCGGGTGATGGCGGAGAACGAGGAGCTGCGCCGGCAGGTGGCCGACCTGCAACGCCAGCTGCTGCGCCTGCAGACCGTCGAGGGCGCCTTCCTCCGCCTCGGCGAGGCGGTGCAGTACGCCCGCCGCACCCACCAGCCGCTGCAGGTCGCCGACGTCGTCTACGCCGACTACTCGTCGTGGCTGCGCAGCCTCCTCGTCTACGTCGGCGAGCGCGGCGCCAAGGTCGACCAGCCGGTGATCGACGAGCAGGGCCTCGTCGGTCGCGTCGTCGCCGTGGGCGGCGGCTACGCCAAGGTGCAGATGGTCACCGACCGCACCTCGGCGGTGGGCGCGATGGTCGAGCGCACCAGCCGCCAGGGCGTGGCGCGCGGCGACAGCCGCTCGGGGCTGGTGCTCGACTACGTGCCGCTGCAGGCCGACGTGCGCCCCGGCGACCGCGTCATCACCGCCGGCATCGACGGCATCTATCCGCGCGGCCTGCCCATCGGCGTCGTGCGCGCCGTGCGCCCGGGAACGCAGCTCTTCCACCACGTCGAGGTCATCCCCGCGGTCGACTTCGGCACCCTCGACCACGTCTACCTGCTGCCCGCCGTCCCCGACGCGCGCGGCCTCTCCGAGACCCTGGCGCGTGACCTTCGTTAAGTTCCTCCTCGCGCTGCTGGCGGCTTACCTGGTGCACCTGGTGGGCGTCTCGGTCTCGCCGCTCTTCGCGCGCGTCGTCGACCCGTTCCTGCTCGTCGTCGTCTGGTACTCGCTGCGCACCGGTCCGGTGGCCGGCGAGCTGATCGGCACCGCCACCGGCCTGCTCCAGGACGCGCTCTCGGGCGGCCTCTTCGGCCTCCACGCCTTCGCCGACACCATCGTCGGCTACGCGGTGGCGCTCGCCGCGCAGCGCGTCGTCGTCGGCCAGCAGGCGGCGCGGGTGCTCATCTTCGCCGCCTCCGCCGCCCTGCAGCAGATCGTGCTCATCGGGCTTCTGCGCTCGATGGTGGGCGAGAACGCGCCGCTTCCCTCCTTCGGCGCCGTGCTCGGCAAGATCGTCATCACGGTGCTCCTCGGCGCGGCGCTGATCAGCATGGAGTCGCGGGCGCGCACGGGCTGGAGCTCCTGGCAGCGGCGGCGCTCGCGGATCTTGCGCTTTCGTTGAGTTCGTCACTCGGCGGCGTCTGCAAACTGGCGCTGCTGTTGCACAATGGATGGGCGATGGCCAGCATCGTCCGCACGCGCGAGCGCCTGGAGACGATGGCCACCCGCGTGCGGGTGGTGTCGGTGCTCGTCGGCATCGCGCTCGCCGCCATCGCCGGCACCTACTGGTGGGTGCAGGGCCTGCACGGCCCCGAGTACCGCGAGCTGGCCGACAACAACCGGCTGCGCCGCTTTCCGATCCGGGCGCCGCGCGGCATCGTCTTCGACCGCGCCGGCCGGCCGCTGGCGGAGAACGTCCCCAGCTACAACCTGCTGCTCGAGCCCGACGCCAGCAACGACGTGCAGAAGAGCCTCGCCTTCGCCGGCGCGATCCTCGAAACCGATCCCGAGCAGCTCCACCGCCTGCTCGTCGCCCACCGCCGCGAGCGGCCGGTCGATCCGGCGCTCGTCGCCGAGAACCTCACCCTCGCGCAGGTGGCGCGCTTCGAGCTCGCCGCCCTCGAGCACCCGGAGTTCGAGATCGACGTCCAGCAGCTGCGCCTCTACCGCCATCGCGAGCAGACGGCGCACGTGCTCGGCTACCTCGCCGAGGCGGGGCCGCAGGAGCTGCAGAGCGGCGAGTACGAGCGCGGCGACATGATCGGCCGCCGCGGCATCGAGAGCCAGTTCGAGCGCCAGCTCCGCGGCAAGGACGGCGACCGCGTGGTGGTGGTCGACAGCCGCGGCCGCGCCGTCGACGAGTTCCCGCCCGTGCCGCCGACGCCGGGCACCAACCTGAAGCTGTCGATCGACCTCGACCTGCAGCAGACGGCGCAGCGGCTGCTCGCGGACAGCGTCGGCGCCGTGGTGGCGCTCGACCCGCGAGACGGCCAGATCCTCGCCCTGGCGTCCTCGCCGTCGTACGACCCCAACCTCTTCGCCCGCCGGCTGCGCGCCGACGACTGGAAGCGGCTGGCGGAGAACGACCTCCACCCGTTGCAGAACCGTTCGCTGCAGAACACCCAGCCGCCCGGCTCGACCTTCAAGCCGCTCATCGCGCTCGCCGGGCTCACCGAGCACGTCATCGACCCCAACACCACGTTCTATTGCAGCGGCGCCGCCACCTTCTACGGCCACTCGCGCCGCTGCTGGCGCCCGCAGGGCCATGGCGCGGTGAACCTGCATGCCGCCATCAGGAACTCCTGCGACGTCTACTTCTACAACGTCGGCCAGCGCCTGGGCATCGAGCGCATCGCCCGCTACGCACGTCTCTTCGGCCTCGGCGAGCTGACGGGGATCGACATCCCCGGCGAGAAGCCGGGACTGGTGCCGAACGAGGCGTGGAGCCGCCGTGTACGCAAGATCCCCTGGTACCCCGGCGAGACGATCTCGGTGGCGATCGGCCAGGGGCCGATCCTGCTCACGCCGCTGCAGCTGGCGGTGATGACGGGGGCGATCGCCACCGGCCGCATCGAGACGCCGCACCTGTTGGAGCGCCCGGCGCCGGCCCGGCCGATCCAGGGGATCTCTCGCGCGTCGTTCGCGGCGGTGCGCGAGGGGCTGCAGGCGGTCGTCGACTCCGGCACCGGCCACGCCGCCTTCGTACCGGGGCTGGCGATCGCCGGCAAGACCGGCACCGCGCAGGTGGTCGCCCAGCACGTCCGGACTCGCGCCGAGGACCTGTCCTTCGAGACCCGCGACCACGCCTGGTTCATCAGCTTCGCGCCGGTCGAGGACCCGCAGCTCGTCGTCGTCGTCTTCATCGAGCATGGCGGCCACGGGGCCTCTGCAGCGGCGCCCGTCGCCAAAGGGATGTATGAGGAGTTCCTCAAGAAGCGGCCCGATCTCCGGGTTGCTCCGCCTGCCTGAGGAGGCAGCCACCGCCGGCATCGGCCGTCTCGCCAGCGTGCGGTGGAGTCTGCTGCTGGTGGCGCTGATGCTGTCGGTGGTCGGCGCCGCCACGGTGCACAGCGCCAGCGCCGCGATGCCGGTGGAGTACCTGCCGCGCCAGCTCGCCTGGCTCGGGGCCGGCCTGCTCGTCTTCCTCGTCACCTTCTCGCTCGACTACCAGCGGCTGGCTCTGCTGGCGCTGCCGTTCTACGGCGTCGCGATGGGCCTGCTGGTGCTGGTGCTCTTCTTCGGCCAGGTGCGCGGCGGCTCGCGGAGCTGGTTCGCCGTCGGCGGCTTCGGCATCCAGCCCTCCGAGGTGGCGAAGGTCGCCACCGCGATCCTGCTCGCCCAGTACCTCGCCGGCCTCGAAGGCGAGTACCTGCGGCTGCGCGAGATCCTGATCGCCAGCGGCATCGTGCTGCTGCCGATCGCGCTGCTCTACTTCGAGCCCGACTTGGGCGGCGCGCTGATGTACGTGCCCCTGCTCGTCTCCATGCTGCTGGTGGCGGGAATCAAGAAGCGCTACCTGGTCATCGCCGCCGCCACGGCGGTGGTGGTCGGCGCTCTCGGCTGGGGCCTCATCCACGACTACCAGCGCGAGCGCGTGCTCACCTTCCTCAACCCGTCGCGCGACCCGCTCGGCGCCGGCTACCAGGTGCGGCAGAGCAAGATCGCCGTCGGCTCCGGCGAGCTCGTCGGCCGCGGCTACATGCGCGGCACACAGAGCCAGCTTCGCTTCCTGCCCGCCCGCCACACCGACTTCATCTTCGCCGTGCTCGCAGAGGAGTGGGGCTTCCTCGGCGTCGCCTTCGTGCTCTTCCTCTACGGCTCGTTCCTCTTCGGCTGCGCGGAGGTGGCAGCCCGCGCCCGCGATCGCCTGGGCATGCTGCTCGCGGTGGGCTTCTTCGCCACCTTCGCCTTCCACGTCCTCTGGAACACCGGCATGGTGGTGGGGCTGGCGCCCAACTCCGGCATCCCACTGCCCTTCCTCTCCTACGGCGGCTCGTTCATGCTCTTCTCGTTCGCCGCCACCGGGCTCGTGCTGGGAGTGGATTTCCGGCGCTACGTGAACCGATAGCGGCGCGCCACGCCGATAGAATCGGCCCGTGCCCGCCAACGTGCCCGCCAAGATGCTGGTCGAGCAGGACCCGCACCAGACGCGTGTCGCCGTCCTCGAGGACGACAAGCTCGCCGAGCTGTTCATCGAGCGGCAGGGCGCGCGCGGCGTTGTCGGCAACGTCTACAAGGGGCGGGTGTCGCGCGTGCTGCCCGGGATGCAGGCGGCGTTCGTCGACATCGGGCTCGAGCGCGACGCCTTCCTTTACGTCGCCGACGTGCGCGAGGAGCTGACCGAGCTCGAGGACGTCGAGCTGGGCGACGAGCGCAATGGTGGCAATGGCGATCGCACGGGCCACGGCGAACCGAGGGGCGAGCCAGAGGCGAGCGCCGACGTCGTGGAGCGGCTGCCCGGGCCTCCGGGTAGCCGCGGAATCAACGGCGAGCGTGCGCACGGCGACCGCTCGCACGAAGGCCCATCGATCGACGAGCTGTTGCGCGCCGGCCAAGAGATCGTCGTGCAGGCGCTCAAGGACCCGCTGCCCAACAAGGGCGCCCGCGTCTCGACCCACGTCACGCTCCCCGGCCGCTATCTCGTCTACGCGCCCACCGGCCACCACCGCGGCGTCTCGCGCCGCATCGAAGACGCCGACGAGCGCGCGCGCCTCCGCGAGCTGGCGCTCGGCCTCGGCATCCCCGGCGGCTGGATCGTACGCACCGCGGCCGAGGGCAAGGGCGAGGAGGAGTTCCGCCAGGACGCCGCGTTCCTGACCGGCATGTGGGAGCGCCTCTCGGCGCGCGCCGCGCGGGCGTCGGGCGGCACCGTGCTGCACTACGACCTCGACGTCGCGCTGCGCACCGTGCGCGACACCTTCGGGCCCGAGTTCTCGGTGCTCTGGGTGGAGGGCGAGGAGACCTACACGCGCATCGTCGAGTTCCTGGACCAGGTGCAGCCGCTGCTGCTCGACCGCGTGCGCCTCTACCGCCAGGAGCGGCCGCTCTTCGAGCGCTTCGGCATCGACGAGGCGATCGAGGAGGCGCTGAAGCCAAAGGTCTGGCTCAAGTCGGGCGGCCACATCGTCATCAACCCGACCGAGGCGCTGGTGGCGATCGACGTCAACACCGGCCGCTTCGTCGGCGGCCAGAACCTCGAGGAGACGATCCTCCACACCAACCTCGAGGCGGTGGGCGAGATCGTGCGCCAGATCCGCTTGCGCAACCTCGGCGGCATCCTGGTGCTCGACCTGATCGACATGACCGTGCCCGAGCACAGGCAGCAGGTGTTCGCCGCGCTGGAAGAAGAGCTGCGCCGGGATCGCGCCAAGAACAAAGTGCTTTCCATTTCGGAGTTTGGATTGGTCGAGCTGACGCGCAAGCGCAGCCGGCCTAGCCTGGAGCGGCAACTGACGCAGCCGTGCCCGTACTGCGAATCGCGCGGCCGCATCAAGTCGGCGACGTCGGTGGCGTTCGCCGTGCGAAAGCAGGTGCTGCGGCACTGCGCGCTGCATCCTGGCGCGCGCGAGGTGCTCGTCCGCTTGAACCCCGAGGTCGCCCGCGCGCTGCAGCAGGAACAGCACGCCGTCGTCGACGAGCTCGAGCGCCAGCTCGGCATCAACCTCGTCCTCCAGGCCGACGCCGCGATGCACCACGAGCGCTACGACGTGCTCGAGGTGTGAGCGAGTCGAGCAACGGCGCCGCTCGTGGTGATGCGGCCGGCGGGCGGTCGTCGCTGAACAGCGGCGCGTTGCGCGCGCTCGCTTTGCGGGGCGTGAGCGGCGAGTGGACCGCCGAGGCCGCGCCGCCGGCGGGGCTGCTCGATCCGGCGCACGCGCTGCGCACGCTGCACTGGGGTCGCAACTATCTGTGGGTGGCGGCGTGGCCGGGCGTCGGCGAGGTCGTTGTCAAGCAGTTTCGCCACGATTCGTTGCGCGCGCGGTGGAAGCGGAGGTGGCGCGGCAGCAAGGCGCGGAAGAGCTTCGTCGTGGCGCGGGCGATGGCCGCGGCGGGAGTCGACACCCCCGAGCCGCTGCTGTGGGCCGAGAGCGCGGAGCCGAGCGGGCCGGCGTGGTACGTCTGTCGATTCCTGGCAGGCACCGAAGCGCGCTATCCGTTTCGCGCGCTCGCGGCAGGCACGCTGGAGCACGACTTCCCGCAGCTCACCGCGGCTGAGCTGATCAACGCCGCGGCGTCGACCGCGCGGCGGCTGCACGAGGCGCGCTTCTGGCACCGCGATCTATCGGCGGGCAACCTGCTGTTGCAACGGCGCGACGGCGCGCTGATCGCCGCGGTGGTCGACCTCAACCGCTGCCGCCGCATCGCGCGCGTGAGCCTGTCGCAGCGGCTGCGCGATCTGGCGCGCCTGCCGGTGCATCGTGAAGAAGACCAGCGCGCGCTGTTGCAGGCGTACTTCACGCCGGGGAGCGACGCGGGCCTTTCGCATATCCGCTCAGAGGGTTCTTCGCTTTCGTCAGAAGTCACTGCGCCGGCGGCAGCGTGGCGGCTCTACCGCCTCTACCACCGCTCGTTTCACGGCCGCCATCGGCTCAAGAACAAGCTGCGCGGCCAGTCCGCGCCGACCGTGAGTGGACGCACGGCGAGTCGCGGCCTGCTCGCGATGTTCCGCCCGCGCCGCTCCTATCCGCACCTGCCGCCGCCACCCGCAGGCGCCGCGGCGCGTGACCGCGTCGTGTGGGACTCGCTCTCCGACCAGCCCCACCAGCACGCGAGCCGCGCCGACAAGCTGCTTGTGCGCGCACGCGACGTCGGCCCGCACCTGCGCGCGCAGATCGTCGCGGCGGCGGCGGCGCCGCGCATCTGGCGCCGCTACCGCGAGCTGATGGCCGGTCTCGACCAGCAGCCGGCACCGTTCGGCAAGCTCGGCATCGGCCTGCGGCCGTACCCCGACGACCCGGAAGCGCTGCTCGCCGCCGTGGACGAGCTCGGCGTGCGCCACGCGCTCATCCGCCTCCACCCATGGCAGGAAACGCACGACGACGAGGAAGCGCTGGCGCGCGGGCTGCGCGAGCGCGGCATCGACATCCTCTTCGCGCTACCGCAACGCCGCGAGCTGGTGCGCGATCTGCCGCGCTGGCGCCGTGCCGTCGAAGAGCTGGGCTCCCGCTTCGCGCCGTACGCCGAAGCCTTTCAAGTCGGCCAAGCGATCAACCGCAGCAAGTGGGGCGTGTGGACGCTCGCCGAGTACCGCGCACTGCTGCGCGAGGCCGCCGCGGCGCTCGCGCCGCACGGCGTGCCGATCGTCGGCCCCGGCGTCATCGACTTCGAGCCCCACGCCACCGCCGCCGCCGTCAACTGGCCCGACCTCGGCGTCCGCCTCCACGCCCTCGCCAGCCTCCTCTACGTCGACCGCCGCGGCGCCCCCGAGAACAAGCAGCTCGGCTTCGATGCGCTACGCAAGGCGGCGCTCCTGCGCGCCATCGCCGACACCGCGAAGTGGTGCGGGCCACGCTCCTGGGTCACCGAGGTCAATTGGCCGCTGCGCGAGGGGCCGCACTCACCGGCCGGCCGCGACGTCGCCGTCGACGAACAGACCGCCGCCGCCTACGCCGTCCGCTACTGCACGTCGCTGCTCGAGAGCGGCCTGGTCGAGCGCGTCTACTGGTGGCAGCTCATCGCCCGCGGCTACGGCCTGCTGGTGGCCGAGGACGGCGGCCTGCGCCGCCGTCCCGCGTTCCACGCGCTCGCGAGCCTGCAACAGCGGCTCCGCGCCGCCCCTTCTCGTTGAGTGCCGTCGCGCTGGACGCCCGCGCAGACAGTCCCGCCATGACCAGCGACTAGCAGTTCGGCAGGTCGTCCAAGTTGTTCTTGGACGTCTCGTCGGGTGCCGTCGTCAGATACTTACGTCCGTTCCTCGACTTCACCCTGACGTCGACCTCCTTTCCGGGCGCGATCCGCACGAAGTAGGTGTGCTCGCCGCTCTCGATATCGGCGATCGCGCCTGCCTTCCAGCGCGGTGACCAGCGCTCGCCGGGATTGCAGAGCGCCGTGATGTCTCCGTCCTTGTCCTTGCCGCTTTGTGTGACTTGCCGTCTGCTCACCGTGGTGCCTCCTTCCAAGTGCTCGCGGGCATTGCCCGCCCACACTCATAGACACCTCGATGAGCGAGTTGTTGGGGCCGCGCGGAATGCCTATCGCCCGACGGGTGCCTTGCCCAGCTTCTGCACCGCCGCCAGCGTCTGGTCGACGTTCTCGGTCGGCTTGACGCCGCCGATGGTCGCCGCGACTTTGCCGTCCTGGCCGACGACGAAGGTGATGCGTTTGGCGAAGTCGTGGCCGATTTCCTGGCCGCGGCTGTCTTTGGCGCCCGCCTCGCCGGGCGTGATGTCGACGCCGTAGCTCTTGGCGATCTTGCCGTCGGCGTCGGAGGCGACCGGCAGCTTGCCGGCGCAGAAGTTGGGGTCGGCTGAGAAGTCGTTGAGGCGGGCGATGCTGTCGAGGGAGACGCCGATCACCTTGGCGCCGGCGGCCGTGAACTTGTCCATGTTCTCGGCGAAGGCGTGCGCCTCGGCGTTGCAGCCGCCGGTGAAGGCGGAAGGGTAGAAGTAGACGACCACCGGGCCCGACTTGCGGGCGTCGGCGAGCGAGAAGGTCATCTCCTTACCCGCCAGCGAGGCCGGTGCCGTGAAGTCGGGCGCCGCGGCGCCGACCTCCAGCGCCGTGCCGGCGGCTGGACGGGCGAACGCGGCGGCGACGAGGCCGCCGACCAGGAGGACGAGGGCGAACGGAGTGGGCAGGTGGCTGCGCATGGTCATGGCTCCTCTCTGCGGGTGACGAGCGGTCTCCGGGCGGCAGGGCGCGGGGCGGCGGCGCACCGCGAGACCCACGCGCCTGGAGTCTGTTCGGTTCCGACTTGCATTGGTTCTCTTCGGACTTCGGTTCACTTCTCGAACATGCTCGCCACCGGTACCACTTCGACCTTCGTCGGCTTGACCGGCAGCTTGGCGATCGTCGGGTCGATGGCGGTGACGTCGGGCGGCACGGCGTTCTTGTAGGTGATCGGCGACGGCGCGTCGCTTTCGAGCTTCGCCTTGAGCGCGTCGGCGTTGCCGGCGACGATGACGCCGTCCCAGTGATCGGTCTGCAGGTACTTCTTCGCCGCGCGGTTGACGTCGTCGACGGTCATCGTCGCGAGGTGCTTGCCGATCTCGTCGATCCAGTAGGGCGTGCCGTAGAACTTGCTGTCGAGCAGGAAACCGAGCCGCCGCGTCAGCGTCTGCGCCCACAGCTTGGAGTAGCCCAGCAGGTAGTCGCGGGTGAGCTCGAAGTCTTCCTTGCTCATCCCCTTGTCGGCGAGCTGCTGCACCTCATACAGCGCGCCGCGCAGCGCGAACTGCGCGTTCTCGGGCTGCACCGGGCGGATCCACACCGAGAAGTACTGCTCGCGCCGCGGCACGTTGGGCGTCGGGTTGGTGGTGAACGGCGGCGCCGCGTAGTGCTCGATGTAGCTGTAGTTGCCGTAGTTGAGGCCGCGCTTGCCGCGCAGCTCGGTCTGCAGCCGGCCGTTGAAGGTGCGGTGCTCGCCGAGGTAGCTGTTGACCACCATCAGCGGGTAGTAGTCGGCGTCGGCGCGGGTGATCGGCAGCGGGTAGCCGACGTGGATGCCGGTCGAGGCGGCTTCCTTCGCGATGATGAGGATGTCGCGGCCGGTGGGCGGTGTCACCGCCGGCAGCGTGCGCACCGTCGCGCCGCCCGCCGGCAGCCCGGCGAGCGTCTTCGCCAGACGCTCCGGGTAGCCGGCCGGGTAGCCGCCCGCGACGCCGAGCCAGAGGTTGCCGGTCGTGTAGTGCTCGCGGTAGAAGCGCTTGACGTCGTCGAGTGTGATGGCACCGAGGCCCTTCACCGTGCCGGTGTCCGCGTGCCCATAGGGATGGCCGGCGTAGATCTGGTCCTGGATCGCCTCGAGCCCGAGCAGCTCGTCGTTGGCGGCGCGCAGCGTCGTCTGCAGGTACGACAGCGAGTCCTTGCGATGGCGCTCGAGGTCGTTGCTGTCGAACGCCGGCTGGGTGAGCACCTCGGCGAGCAGCGCCGTCGCCTCGTCGAGCTTCTCGCGGTGGACGACCATGCTGAAGACGGTCACCTCGCGATCCGTCTGCGCCTGGATGTTGGCGGCGAGCGGGTAGAGCGCCTCGACGAGGTCCTTGTAGGAGCGCTTCGTCGTGGCGCCTTCACCCACGATGCTGGCCGTCAAGTCGGCGAGCCCTTCCTTGCCGGCGGGATCGTCGATCGAGCCGGTGCGGAAGAAGGCGCGGATGGCGACGATGGGCGATTGCGGGCTGGGCAGCGTCACCAGCTCGATCGTGCCCGCCGGCGCCGGCTCCTTCGGGGAGATGGTGACGCGCTGCGCCGTCGCGCTCGCGGCCGCCGTCGTGCCGTCTTGCGCGAGTCCGCTCGCGGCGAGAGCGAACATGCCCGCCGCGACGAGCGCGAATGTCCGAAGCGACGCACGACGAGCGCTCACCGCGCACCTCCTTCCGTCTTGCCGGTACTCGGCGCCGCCGGGTGCGACAGCGTCACCACCGTCATCCCCTTCTCCTGAAAGACCTCCCGCGCGGCGCGCTGCACGTCCTGCGGCGTCACCGCCTCGATCTCCTTCCAGAGCTGCTTGAGCGGCGCCACGTCGCCGGTGAGCCAGACGATCTGCCCCACCTGCCGCGCCACGGCGAGCGGGCTGTCGAGCGACAGCGCGAACGAGTAGCGCAGGTGCGACTTGATGCGATCGAGGCGCGCCGCGTCGACCGGCCGATCGCGCAGCTCGGCGATGGCGCCGAGGATGGCGCCCTCGACCTGCGGCATCAGCTCGTCGCTTCTCACGCGAGCGTAGATGCCGAACAGGTAGGGGTCGCGGTGCGGGTCGGAGTCGCCGCCCACGAAGTCGACCCACTGCTTGTCGACGACGAGCGCCTGGTAGAGCGGCGCCGACTCGGAGAAGAGGAGCTGCTCGATGACCAGCAGCGACGCCCAGGTGCGGTCGGCCGCGAAGGCCGGCGTCCGGTAGCTGATCGTCAGGTAGGGGTTCGTCGGGCTGGGCCAGTCGAGGTGCGCGCGCTGCGTGCCGGTGGGCGCCGGCTCCTTGGCGACGGCGGGCGCCTGGTAACCCGGCTTCCACGCCGCGTAGTACTTCTCGGCGAGCGCGAAGATCTGCTCGGGCTCGACGTCGCCCACCACCAGCACGGTCGAGTTCTCCGGCCGGTAGAAGCGCTTGAAGAAGCTCTTGCTGTACTCGTACTGGTTGGGCATGTCCTTGACGTCGGCGAGGAAGCCGATCGTCGTGTGCTTGTAGGTGTGGGCGCCGAAGGCGACGTCGCGCGTCTTCTCGTCGAGCGGCTGGAAGGGGTTGGAGGCGCCCTTGCTGTACTCGCCGAGGATCGCGCCCGCCTCGGTGCGGAAAGCGTCCTCGGCGTAGTCGAGGTTCATGAAGCGGTCCGACTCGAGCTCGGCCATCGTCTCGAGCTTCGCCGCCGGGCCGACGATGTAGTAGAAGGTGCGGTCGTCGCTGGTGTTGGCGTTGCTGTCGGCGCCCATCGCCTTGAGCTCGGCGTTGTACTCCTCGCCGGGGTGCTTCTTGGTGCCGCGGAACATCATGTGCTCGAAGAAGTGGGCGAAGCCGGAGTGGCCGGCCTCCACCTCGTCGCGCGAGCCGGTGCGCACGATGGTGACGTAGGCGACGATCCCCGGGCTGTCGAAGGGGATCGCCATCACGTTGAGACCGTTGGCGAGCTTCTTCTGGTGGACCGGGTAGGGGAAGACGTCCCCGGCGGCCGCGCGCGCCGCGCCGCTTCCCGCGATGGCGAGGGCCGCCGCGAGCGCCAGGGCCGGGACGATTCGTCGAGCGATGCGCTGCCTCACCGTTGCCTCCTCTCGTGTCATCCGATGAGTGTAGCCGCCGGGGCATAGAATCAGCCCATGCCCGGCAAGCGGCTGCACGTGCGCTGCCCCGACTGCGAGACCGAGCTGGTCGTCGACGCCGAAACCGGCGAGGTGCTGTCGCACCGCGCGGCGAAGAAGCCGCTGGCGGGCGGCAAGGACTTCGACAGCCTGCTGCGCGGCCTCGACGAGAACAAGGCGCGCGCGGAGGCCGTCTTCGAGCAGGAGAAGGCGGCGATGAAGGACCGCCAGCGGCTGCTCGACGAGAAGTTCGAGGAGGCGTTGCGGCGCGCCGAGGAGGAGCCGGCGGACGTGCCGCCGCCTCGCCCCTTCGATCTCGATTAGATGCTCGCGCGCCTGCTCCACTTCCGCGGGCTGCTGCTGACGCTCACCGCCCGCGAGCTCAAGGCCCGCTACCGCGGGTCGCTGCTCGGCTTCCTCTGGTCGCTGGTCAACCCGCTGCTGCTGCTGGCGGTCTACACGCTCGTCTTCGACGTGGTGTTCAAGAACCGCGCGGGCGGCGCGCAGCCCTACGCCGTGTTCCTGCTGTCGGGGCTCTTCCCGTGGATCTGGTTCTCCGGCGCGTTGCTCGACGGCACGGTGTCGCTGTCGGCCAACGCCGGGCTGCTGCGCAAGGCGGTGTTCCCCGCCGAGGTGCTGCCGGTGGTGTCGACGCTGGCGAGCCTCGTCCACTACCTGCTGGCGCTGCCGGTGCTGCTCGTCGCGCTGGCGGTGGCGCGCTTCGGGCTGCATCACCCCGTCGGAGGTTGGAGCATCCTGCTGCTGCCGGCGGCGATCCTCGTGCAGCTGCCGTTCACGGCCGGCCTCGCATTGGCGCTCGCGGCGCTCAACGTCCACTTCAAGGACGTGCGCGACCTGCTGGCCAACCTGCTGACGCTGGCGTTCTTCCTGACGCCGATCTTGTATCCGCTCGAGACGGTGGCGCGCGTGCGGCCGCTGGCGCTGCTCGTCGCCGCCAACCCGGTGACGCCGTTCGTGCGGCTCTACCAGGAGCTGCTGTTCTTCGGGCGCGTGCCGGGTCCAGGGCTGTGGTTGCAGGCGGCGGGGCTCGCACTCGTGGCGTGGGCGATCGGCAGCTGGATCTTCGAGCGGCTGTCGCAGACGCTGGTGGAAGCCGTTTGAGCGCGACGGCCTCCGCGCCGGCGATCGTCGCCAGCGGCATCACCAAGATGTACCGGCGCATGGCGCCGGGCTTCCAGCTCCGCACGCTGAAGAGCGCGCTGCTCGAAGGCAGCCTGGTGCGCGGCCTGTCGCCCGAAGAGGCGATCGTGGCGCTCTCCGACGTCTCCTTCGAGGTCGCCAAGGGCGAGGCGTTCGGCTTGATCGGCAGCAACGGCTCGGGCAAGTCGACGCTGCTCAAGCTCGTCGCCGGCATGCTGCGCCCCGATTCCGGCACCGTCGCGGTCGACGGGCGCGTCGCGGCGCTGATCGAGCTCGGCGCCGGCTTCCCCCCCGAGATCTCGGGCCGCGAGAACGTCTACATCAACGGCGCCGTGCTCGGCCTTTCGCGGCGCGAGGTCGACCAGCGCCTCGACTCGATCGTCGACTTCTCGGGCCTCGAGGACTTCATCGACGAGCCGGTCAAGACCTACTCGTCGGGCATGTACGTGCGGCTGGGCTTCGCGGTGGCGATCCACACCGCGCCCGACGTGCTGCTCGTCGACGAGGTGCTGGCCGTGGGCGACGAGGCGTTCGCGCACCGCTGCCTGCGCAAGATCGAGGAGCTGCTCGCCTCCGGGCGTACGCTGCTCCTCGTCTCGCACTCGCTGTCGCTGATGGAAGGGATCTGCGACCGCCTGCTCTGGCTCGACCGGGGCAAGGCGCAGATGGTGGGCGAGCCGCGGCGCGTCGCCGATGCATATCGCGAAGCAGTGGCCGAGGAAGAAGGACGGCGGCACCGCGAAGAGAAAGAGCGCGAGGAGGGCACGGCAGGAGAGAATTCGCGCGCCGGCGCGATTGAGTCCACCGCCGTGGATAGCAGCGACGGCTCGCGCCGCTGGGGCTCGCGGCAGGCCGAGATCACCGCTGTGCGCCTGCTCGTCGCTGGCGAGGAGCGCTACCACCTGAAGAGCGGCGAGCCGGCGACGCTCGAGCTCACTGTCGAAGCGCGCGAACGGCTCGACGATTTCGTCTTCGGCGTCGCGCTCTCGACGCCGCGCGGCGACGAGGTGTGGGGCACCAACACCGACCTCGAAGGCTGGCGCCCCGAACGCCTCGAAGGCAGCGCTCGCGTCCGCGTCGAGATCCCGGCGCTCCAGCTCGCCGCCGGCGAGTACGTCGTTGACGTCGCCGTGCACTCCCGCGAGGGCGCGCCCTACGACTACCGCAAGGGCGCGCTCTCGCTCTCCGTCACCGCGCCGAGCGCCGCCATCGGCGTCTACCGCCCGCCGCACCAGTGGCGTTTCGATGGCGGCGTTCGCTGGGTCAAGTGATCCCGGCCCCGCTCGTCGCAATCGCACCACCGGCGGGCTCTCCTGCGGCAGATGGAACGATCGCGTGCTCGCCCAGCGCACGTGCGAAGAGACTGGCGAGCCCGTAGGTCGCCCACGCCCACAGCACGCCGGCGGCGATCGCCAGCGCAAACCCTCCCCATGGGGGCGCCGCCGCCGGGGCCAAGCGCGAGAACACGACGCTGACGTCGTCGCCGCGCAACAGCGCGGTCACCGGCGCCCACGGCGCGAGCCGCGTGACGAGCATCGATCCGATCTCGTACGCGTCGCCCGTCAACGACAGCAGCGGTGCCAGCGCGAACGGCGCTGCGGCGCCGAAGAGTCCCGGCCGCCCCGCACGCGCCGCTCGCCGCAGCGCCCACACGCCGGGGAGCGTCAACACGAATGGCAACAGGTCGGTCACGAGGTAGATCGCGTCGCTGCCGCGCGTGTCGAATCCCGACAGGCGGCCCGCGTACTCGCTTCCCGCCACGACCCAAGGGAAGACGCGCGCCAGCAGCGCACCGCCGTAGATCCCGTCGATCTCTAACCGCGACACCGCCCCGCCCGCCGCGACGCAACCGAAGGCGTGCAGCAGCTCGTGAACCGGCACGTAGACCCACCAGCCGACCAGCAGCCCGCCGAGCAGCCACGCCAGATCGCGCCGCCGCCGGAGCACGCGCTGCTGCCCGCGCAGCAGGTCGCTCAGCGGCAGCGCGAAGAAACGCGGGATGGCGCCCACGCCGACTAGGGTACGATGACTGCGCACCCCGCGAGGAGGAGTCATGGCCGAGCAGGACGAGCCTCAGGAGCCTCAAGGCGTCAGCATCAAGATCGCCGACGAGGAGCTCAAGGGTCGCTATTCCAACCTGCTGCGCATCACCCACACGCGCGAGGAGTTCATCCTCGACTTCATCAACCTGGTGCCGCCGCAGGGAATGGTCTGCGCGCGCATCGTCACCAGCCCGGGGCACATGAAGCGCATCGTCCGGGCGCTCGCCGCCAACGTGGCGCGCTACGAAGAGGCCTTCGGCCCCATCGTCGAGGCGCAGGAGCCGACGGCCGACTCGGTGCATTGAGCGACTGAAACGTCGCTCCGGGCCCGCTGCCCGGAGCGTGCTTCCAACCACCGCCGCGACACCTTGGCTCCGGAACGCGCTGCCGCGCTCCCCGTGCTGGCGCTCGCCGCCTTGGGCTGCGCCGCACTCGCATCCACCGTTCTCGGCTGCCGTCCGTCCGCCAGCGTCGCGGCCGAGACCGCGCACGCCTGGGCAGCGGGGCCGGCGCGCTGGCTGATCCTGCCCGACGACGAGCGCGCGCTCGGGCAGGTCGAGACCAACACTGACTTCGGCTCCTTCCTCGCCCGCTTCTGGGACTGCCGCGACGAGGACCCGAAGGACGACGACAACCCGTTCGCGCGCCTCTTCGCCGAGCGCGTCGCCGCCGCCGACCGCCTCTACGAGGAGCCGGGGATCCGCGGCAGCCTGACGCCGCGCGGCCGCGCGCTGCTGTTGCTCGGACCGCCGCGCTTCCTGCGCTACTCGCAGCGGCGGACGCCGACGCTCGAAGGGTCGACGGCGGCGGGAGCGCGGCCGACGAAGCTGCTGCGGGTGGAGATCTGGGGCTACCAGCCGCGCGACCTGCCGCCGGCGCTCGCCGCCCTCGTCGGCGCCGACCCGCAGAGCGAGCAGGAGCTGGCGATCACCTTCCTGGTCAGCGGCCGCCACACGCGGCTGCTCGAGGGGCAGGAGCTGCTCGACCTAGCGGCGCGCGCGGCGAGCCGCTGCGCCGGCGAGAGGGAGTAGCCGGCGTGGCGGTCGCGCCGGCGCAGGTCTTCGGCGGAGCCGCACCGTAGAATCGCCGCCGGAGGATCATCGATGCGCACGACCCGCCTGCTCACCATCACGTCGCTCACCCTCGCCGGCGCCACCTTCGCGGCTTGCGCCGGCGGCACGGCGCCCACCACCGCTCCCGCCGCCGCCCCGGCCGCGACGCCGGCGCCCGTCGCCACGCCCCAGCCGACGCCGACGCCGCTCGCCGTGGCGCCGGACGTCGAGACCCGCGTCGCGCAGTTCGCGCGCACGCCACTGACCGCCGACATCACGGCGCTGCCGGCGAGCGAGAAGCAGGCGCTCGCCGAGTCGATCGCCGCGTCGCGCCTGCTCGATGAGGTCTACCTGCGCCAGGTGTGGACCGCCAATCCGGAGCTGCGCGACCGCGTCCTCGCCTACGACGGCCCCAACGCATCGGCGGCGCGCGAGTACTTCTCGATCAACTTCGGTCCCTGGGACCGCCTGAAGGGCTTCGAGCCCTTCATCGGCGACACGCCCCATCCGGATGGCGCCGGCTTCTATCCCGAAGGGCTCACCAAGGAGCAGTTCGAGGCCTGGCTCGCCTCGCACCCGGGCGACACCAACGCTTTCCGTTCCGGCTTCACGGTGATCCGCCGCCGCGACTCCGGCGAGCTCTACAGCCTGCCCTACTCGCAGGAGTACCGCGACCTGTTGCGCGGCGCGGCCGACCACCTGCGCAAAGCGGCGGCCGCCACCACCAACGAGTCGCTGCGCCGCTTCCTGCGCACGCGCGCCGCCGCCTTCCTGTCCGACGACTACTACGAGAGCGACGTGGCATGGATGGACCTCGACGCACCGGTCGAGGTGACGATCGGGCCCTACGAGACCTACGAGGACGGCCTCTTCGGCTACAAGACCGCCTTCGAGGCCTACGTCACCGTCGACATCCCCGCCGAGTCGAGCAAGCTCGCGGCGTACAAGGCCGAGCTGCCGTGGCTCGAGAGCAACCTGCCGATCCCCGAGGCGGACAAGAACAAGAACCGCGGCAGCGAGAGCCCGATCCGCGTCGTCGACCTCGTCTACTCCGCCGGCGACGGCAAGAAGGCGGTGCAGACCGTCGCCTTCAACCTTCCCAACGACGAGCGGGTGCGCGAGGCGAAGGGCAGCAAGAAGGTGCTGCTGCACAACATGCTTCGCGCCAAGTACGAGCAGATCCTGCGGCCGATCGCGGCGCGCACGCTGGCGACCGACCAGCTCCCGCACCTGGCGTTCGAGGCCTTCTTCAACGAGGTGCTGCACCACGAGCTCGGTCACGGGCTCGGACCGGGGCGGATCAAGAAGGACGGCAAGGACACCGAGGTGCGGCTCGAGCTGCAGGAGCTCTACTCGCCGATCGAGGAGGCCAAGGCCGACGTGCTCGGCGTCTACGACATCCTCGCCCTCGTCAAGCGCGGCAAGATGCCGAAGGAGCTCGACGACACGGTGCCGCCGACCTACCTCGCCGGGCTGTTTCGCTCCGCGCGCTTCGGCGTGCACGAGGCGCACGGCAAGGGCGTCGTGTCGCAGTTCAACTACCTGCAGGAGCAGGGCGCCATCGCCGTCGACGCCGACGGCAAGTACCGCGTCGTCGAGGCGAAGTTCCCCGAGGCGATCAAGAAACTCCTCAACGCCTACCTCATGCTCGAGGCGCGCGGCGACTACGCCGGCACGCAGGCGTTCCTTGCCAAGTATGGGGAGCCGTCGCCGGCGCTCGAGGCCGCCATCGCACGGCTCACCGACGTGCCGGTCGACATCCGGCCGCTCTTCCCGCAGGCCGACGAGTTGATTCCGCCGCCGTCCGCTACCGCGGCCGCCGGCTCCACGACGTCGGGGCTCGCCATCGGCTCGCCTCTCTGGTTGGCGCCCGAAGGGCACTGACCGCAGACGACTTGCCCTGGCTGGCAGGGAGCTTGCTCATACGGCTGCCCTGGAGGAACGACTATGTCCAGCTACGGCTTGTACGTCATCGGATATGTCGTGCTCATCGCGGGTCTTGCGTACGCCGCCTCGCTGTTGGGCGTCTCGCAGACGTGGATCGTGGTGGGCGCGGTCATCCTGCTCGGGATCGGCATCATCACCGGCGTGACGCGGGCGCGGCGCCCGGACACGCCCCCGAGCTCGACCCCGCCGGTCGAAACCGAACGCGTGATCGAGCGGCGGTAGACGCCAGGGCATCGAGATCGCTTCGTCGCTTCGCTCCTCGCGATGACGGTGGGTTGTCATCGCGAGCACTCTTTCGTACATAGCGAAGCGATCTCGATTCCGAACGCGTCTCAGCCGCTCCGGTGCACTACACGCCCCGCTTTGACTACCGCCGCCACCGGGTTGATCCCGTAGTGGTAGGCGAGGTGGAGGAGGTTGGGCGCGTCGAGCAGCACCAGGTCGGCGCGCTTGCCTTCTTCGATCGAGCCGATCTCTTCGCCGAGGCCGAGGCAGCAGGCGGCGTTGAGCGTCGCACCGGTCAACGCCTCTTCGATCGACAACCGCAGCTCGAAGACGCCGAGAAGGATCGCCATCGGCATCGACTCGGTGTACGAGGAGCCGGGGTTGCAGTCGGTGGCGAGCGCCACCGGTACGCCGGCGCTGACGAGGCGGCGCGCCGGCGCGTAGGTGTGCTTCATCAGGAAGAACGACGTGCCGGGCAGCAGCACGGCGGTGACGGTGGAAGCGGCGAGGGCGTCGATGCCCGCGGGCGAGACCGCCATCAGGTGATCGGCGGAGAGCGCGTCGAGCTCGGCGGCGAGGGAGGCGCCGCCGGAGTCGACGAACTCGTCGGCGTGGAGGCGCGGCAGCAGGCCGTGCTCTTTGCCGGCGCGCAGGACCCGGCGCGACTCGTCGGCTGAGAAGACGCCGTGCTCGCAGAAGACGTCGCAGAAGCGGGCCAAGCCGCTCGCCGCGGCGGCGGGAACGATCTCCTCGCAGATGAGGTCGACGTAGCGGCCGCGGTCCTCGCGATGCTCGGGCGGCACCTCGTGCGCGGCGAGCAGCGTCGGCACGAGGTCCACCGGATGCGCCGCGGCGGCGCGGGCGATGGCGCGGAGCTGCTTGGTCTCGTCGGCGAGCGTGAGGCCATAGCCGCTCTTCGCTTCGGCCGTGGTGGTGCCGTGGACGAGCATGCGGTCGAGGCGCTGCGTGACGAGCCGCGCCAGCTCCTCCTCGTCCGCGGCGCGCGTCGAGCGCACGGTGGAGAGGATGCCGCCACCCGCCGCGGCGATCTCCTGGTAGGTGCGCCCGGCGAGCCGCTGCGCGAACTCCTCCTCGCGCGTGCCTGCCCACGGCAGGTGCGTGTGCGGGTCGACGAAGCCGGGCACCAGCGTGCCGCCGTTGGCGTCGAGGCGGGGCACCTCGGGCAGCTCGCCGAAGCGGCGGCGGCGTTCGTCAGCGGTGCCGGCGAAGGCGATGCGGCCGTCGCGGCAGATCACTTCGGCGCCGCGCAGTCGCAGCACCTCGGCCTGCTCGCGGCCGCGGCGCGGAGTCGTGCCGCGCGGCGTCGCCAGCTCGGCGAGGTTGGTGATGAGGAGGTCGCCGGCGGCGTCGGGCATCCCGCCGCCCGCGCGCCCACTCACCGTGCTCTCGCCGGCGCCGCCGCTCACCCCTGCCGCTCGCGCGGCGGCATCGGATGGATCGGGTGGATGGTGGCGCGGCGTTCCTGGTCCTCGGCCATGTCGGCCTCGAGGATGCGGGCGTAGAGCTCGATCGTGTTCTTGAGCTTCATCTGCAGCTCGCGGCGGCGGTGGCGCAGCTCGGCCATGCCGCGCTCGATGCCGGTCGTCTGCTCGATCGCCTGCTGCACGAGACGGTCGGCGGTGAGCTCGGCTTCCTTCACCAGCAGCTGTGCCTCGCGTTGCGCGTTGGCGAGGATCTCGTCGGACACCCGCTGCGCGCGCAGCAGCGTCTCCTGCAGCTCGCGCTCGCGCTCCTCGCCCTGGCGCAGTCGCGTCTCGCTGCGGTCGCGCTCCTCGCGTGCGCGCTCGACGTCGCCGAGCGCCCGCGCCAGCTCGTCGCTCACCTGGGCCAGGAACTCCTCCACCTCCGCCGGGTCGTAGCCGCGCAGGGCGTGGCCGAACCTCATCTTGCCAACGTCGAGCGGGGTGAGTGCCATGGATGTCGACCTCGTAAGCGACAGGAACACAAGATGTTAACACGCCCCCGCCGCGCGCCTAGCGCGCTGCCACCCCCTCCCGACCCCCTACCCTGTTTTTCGTTCCACCCCTGACCCCCCCGTCCCCCTGCCCCTCAAGGGGCAGGGGGCGCCACCACCCGCCCGTGCCGGCTCACGAACCGCGCGGGCCGAAGAGCGCGGTGCCGACGCGAACGTGGGTGGCGCCTTCTTCGATCGCCACCGCGAAGTCGTCGCTCATGCCCATCGACAGCCAGCCGGGGAAGGCCTCCCAACTCGGCGTGGCGGCGAGCTCGTCGCGCAGCGCGCGCAGCTTCTGGAACCACGGGCGCGATGCCTCGGCGTCGGGGCCGGGAGGCGGGATCGCCATCAGGCCGACGAGGCGCAGGCCCGCGAGCGCACGGAAGGGCGCTAGCGCCTGCGGCAAGCCGTCGGGCGCGAAGCCGTGCTTACTCGACTCGCCGCCGAGGTTGACCTCGACGAAGCCGTCGACCGTCGTGCCGCGCCGCTGTGCCTCAGCCGCGACCGCCGCCACGATCTTCGGCCGGTCGAGCGCATGGTAGGTGGTGAAGAGGTCCGCCGCTTGCCTCACCTTGTTCGACTGCAGCGGGCCGAGCAGGTGCCACTCCGCCTCGGCCAGCTCTGGTTGCTTCGATGCCGCCTCTTGCACGCGGTTCTCGCCGAAGGTGCGCACGCCGGCGTCCCACGCGGCGCGCAGCTTCTCGATCGGCTGGCTCTTCGAGGCGGCGACCAGCGTCACCGACGCCGGATCGCGACCGGCCGCCGTGCATGCGGCATCGATGCGCTCGCGGATCGCCGCCACGCGCGCGGCGACGTCGTCGTCCATCAGCCCAACGCCGGCTGCAGCCACTCCGGCACCGGCAGCCGCTCGTCGATGGCGCGGTTGCTGAGCAGATCGGCGCGCTTGTTCTCGGCTCGCGGCACGTGCTGGATGCGCACGCGCGGGATCTCGCGCCGCAGCGCGAGGGCGCGCAGGAACAGCGGCATCAGGTGCGGCGCCTTGACCTTGTAGGCGCCCAGCAGTTGCTTGACGACCAGCTCGCTGTCGCCGAAGAGCGACAGCTCCTCGACGCCGGCGCGCCGTGCCCAGGTGAGCGCGGCGAGCAGGCCGCTGTACTCGGCGACGTTGTTGGTGGTGCGGCCCAGGTAGCCGCCGTGCTCTTCGACTCCGCCGTCGCTCTCGACGACGAGGCCGAACCCCGCCTCGCCCGGGTTGCCGCGCGCGGCGCCGTCGAACCACGCCCGTGCCGAGCGGCTCATTCGCTGCGACGGAAGAGGGGCGGGTAGTGGCGCCCCCAGCCCCTAGAGGGGCAGGGGGGCGGGGGGTCAGGGGTGAGATGCAACCTAGCCCGCGTCCTCGGGGACATAGAGGAAGCGCCGGCAGCCGTCGCACTGCACCAGCGACCCCTTGTTGCGGATCTCGCCCACCACCTGCAGCCGCACGCGGTAGTTGCAGCCGCCGCAGTGGTAGATCGGGCCGCCAGGGGCGGTGCTCTTGCGCAGCGGCGCCACGGCGTCGCCGCCGCGGCGCTCGTAGACGCGCTCGAAGTTGGTGAGGGTGGCGCGCGGCAGCTCGGCGCGCAGCTGCGCCACCTCGGCGCGCAGCGTCTCCGCCTGCTGCTCGACGGCGGGGCGCTCGCTGTGCCACTGCGAGAGCGCCTGCTGGTAGCGGGTGTCGAGGTCGGCGAACGCGGCGCGCTCCTCGGTGAGCTTCTTCTGTGCCTGCTCGTAGCCGTCCATGCCGGCGAGGGCCTGCTCCTCGAGCCCCTTGATCGAGCCCTTGACGGTGTCGATCTCCTGCAGCAGGGCCGAGTACTCGCGTTGGGTGCGCACGAGGCTGATCTGCTGCTGGTAGTGCTTGAGCTTCTCGCTGGCGTCCTGGATGGCGGCTTCGGCCCGCCGGCGATCGTGCGCGGCGGTCTCGGCCGCCTCGCCGACGGCGGCGATCTCCGCCAGCCGCGCGCTGTGCTGGCTGTGCAGCTCCTCCATCCATTCGGGGACGCCGGAGAGCTGCTTCTCGGCGTGCCGCAGCGCGTCGAGCGCGGATTGCAGGCGCACTACGGTACCCAGATGCGTACGCAGGTGAGTCGTTGCGGTCGTCGTCGTCGTCTCCATCGGCGCGAAACACCTCCCAAGCCTGAACCACGGCCGGTGGGGGCTGGACGCGGCGCCCGACAGTCGTCAACGAGGATCCGACTCGAAACCGACGGGTCCACTGACCGAGTGGGTCCACCTGGATTCGAACCAGGGACCTGCCGGTTATGAGCCGGACGCTCTCACCGCTGAGCTATGGACCCGGGAAGCCCCCGGCCACGGGATTTCGCAGTATATCAAAGGGGTCGAGGCCTAACGGTCCTCCACGACATGGGCTGAAAAAGCCGCAGCGGTAGACTGCCGGGCCACTCCGCCGCGGGCCCTCGGCCGCGGTTTTCGCCGCCGATGGGACCTCCTGCCGCCATGCCCGCCGAAGCCGTTGCCGAAGAGGCGGATGCCGGCGCCATCGGCGCGACGGCAGAGGGCCGGCGCGCAGCTGGGCGGGGCGCGGACGCGGACGATCGCGGCTCCAGCTTCAGCGCGCTCGCCAAGCGAGACGTGTGGGCCGTCGGGACCGCCTTCGCGTTGCTGCTGGCGATAGGCCTCGCCCAACACGAGATGTGGCGCGACGAGCTGCAGGCGTGGATGCTGGCGAAGAACAGCGCCACGCCGGCCGCGCTGCTCGCCAACATGCGGTACGAGGGGCATCCGGCGCTGTGGCACCTGCTGCTCTTCCCGCTGGCGCACGCGTTCGCGTCGCCGGTGGCGATGCAGGTGCTCCACTTCGCGATCGCGGTCGCGGGAGTGGCGGCGTTCCTCGCCTGGGCGCCCTTTCCGTTCGCGCTGCGCGCACTGTTCGCCGTCGGCTACCTGCCGCTCTTCGAATACGGCGTCATCAGCCGCAATTACGCGCTGGCGCTGCCGCTGCTGTGGGCGGTGTGCCGGCTGTGGCCGGCGGCGGGCGACGAAGCGCCGGTCGCGAGCGGGCGATCGCGACGCTGGGTCGCGCTCGGGGTCTGCCTCGGGGTGCTCGCCAACACGAACCCGTACGCATGGCTGCTCACGGCCGCGCTGTTGGCGGCGATCGCGTTCGATACCTGGCGCGATCGCGCGCGGCGCGGCGAAGTGGCGGCGGCGCCGACGCGGCCGCTCGCCGGCGCGGCGATCGCGGCCGCCGGGCTGGCGCTCGCGTTCTGGCAGATGGTGCCGCCGCCCGACGCGCTCTACGCCGAGAACGTCGCGCGCTGGTCGGCGCCGCGCCTCTATCGCGTGCTCGGCACCGTGGTGACCGGCTACCTGCCGCTGCCCGACTGGCGCACCAGCACGCCCTGGAACAGCGCGCTCGTCTACCGGCTGCCGGCGCCGCTGCTCGCCGGCTTCGCCGTGGCGTGGCTCGTCGCCGCCTGGCTCCTGCTCGACTCGCGCGCGGCGCGTACGCTGTTCACGCTCGGCACCGGGGCGCTGCTCGGCTTCAGCTACCTGCGCTACATCGGCTGGGCGCGGCACCACGGGCACTACTTCCTCGTCTTCGTCGCCTGCTGCTGGCTGGCGGCGCGGCGGGACGACAGCGAGAAGGACGCACACCACCGGCTACGGCTGGCAGCCCTCGGCGTGCTGCTGGTGGTACATGTCGCGGCGGCGGCGTGGCTCTACGGCGCCGACCTCCGGCGCCCGTTCTCGGATGCCAAGGCGGTGGCGGCGCGGCTGGCGGCGCCGCCGCTTGCCGGGCTGCCGGTCGTCGGCTTCCCGGATGCGCCGCTGCCCGCCGTCGCCGCCTACCGCGGCGAGCCGATCGCCTCGCTGATCAGCGGGCGGCCGGTGCCGTTCGTGCTGTGGCGAGCCGGCGGCGAGCCGGGCCTGGGCGTCGACGCGGGCTGTGCGCTGTTCGAGGAGAGGACGCGCCGCAGCGGCGGCGCGCTCGCCTTCGTCGCGCCGCCGACGACGCCGCCCTCGCTCTGTCGTGGTCTCGAGGCGCGGCAGGTCGGCGACGCGCCGCGGCCGCTGGTGCCCTCCGAGCAGCTCGCGACCTGGCGCGTGACGCTGCGGTGAGCGGAGGGCGGACGCGCGTGCCGACACCGAGAGCCGCAGGGCGCGCGCTGCTGTCGCTCGCCGCCGCCTCGCTGGCGCTTCTCCTCGTCGCCGCCTGCCGGCCGCGGCCATTCGTGCCCAGCGCCCGCGCGACGCCGCTGCTCGATGCGGACAGCGCACCCGACGTGCTGGTCGAAGCGCGTACGCTCGAGCCGCCGCCGGCGACCGGCGGCAACCGCTTCCTCACCGGCTGGACCTCGGAGCGCGCGGGCGCCGTCCGCCTGCTGCGCGCGCACGCCGGCGAGGCGCGGCTCGAGGGCGTTCACCTCGGCACCGCTACCCGCCGGCTGGTGCTCGCGTTCGTGCCGCCCCTGAGCGGCGCGATGGAGGTGTCGGTTGCCGGCCGCGCGCCGCAGCGCGTGCCGCTGGCGCCGCGAGTCGAGGTGCCGCTGCCCGCGGACCTCGCGCCGGGCCGCTTCGTCGTCGACCTGCGCTTCCCAACTGGTACGTCGCCGCTGCTGCGCGGCGCCGGCTTCGACCGCGCGGAGCCGGCCGGCGAGGTGACGGTGAGGCCCGTGGACCTGCGCCAGGGCGGCATCTCCCGCGTCGAGCTGGTGCGGCCGCTCGCCGGCGCGGCGACGCTCGTCGGCGAGCTGGTGCCGCCGGCGAGCGGCGAGCGCGCGCGGCGGTTCGAGATCCGCCTGCGCGAGCGCGGCGGCGAGCGCGTGCTCTGGAGCTATCGGCCACGCTGGTGGGGACGTGGGGCGCAGCGGATCAGCGTGCCGGTCCGCGGCGAGGATGGTTGGCTGCGCCTCGCCCTCGTGGCGGCGACGCCCGGTCCGCCGGCGACCTGGAGCGGACTGGCGCTCGAGCCACCCGCCCGCGGCGGAGCCGATCGTCGAGCCTCGACGCCGCGACCGCGCGCAACGGTCTCGCCGAGGGCCGCACCCAAGCTCGTCGTGCTCTACGTCTTCGACGCGTTGCGCGCCGACGCGCTCGGCGCCCGCGACCTGCGCGGGGACAGCGCCACGCCGACGCTCGACCGGCTCGCCAGCGAGGGCGCTCGCTTCACCTCTCACTTCGCGGTCGCGCCAAACACGCTGCCGTCGACGAAAGCGCTCCTCACCGGTCACGTCTGGCGGCAGCGGGGCGGCGTGCCGCTGGGCTCGAATCGCGAGACGCTCGCGGAGCGCTTCCGCGCCGCCGGCTACCGTACGGGGCTCTTCTCCGGCAACGTCCACGTCTCGCGCGCCTTCGGCGTCGACCGCGGCTTCGAGGCGGCGCCGGAGAGCACCATCTTCGGCGCCGACGTCGAGCAGAGACGGCCGTACAACGACAACGCGGAGACCGTGCACCGCGCCGCGCTCGCCTGGCTGGCGACGCTGCCGCCGGGCGCCCGGGCGTTCCTCTACGTGCACGTCGTCCATCCGCACAATCCCTACGACCCGCCGACGGCGTTTCGCGCCCGCTTCGACGATGCGAAGGGCGCCACACTCGACGGCAGCTCGGCGACGCTGGTAGCGCTGGCGAATCGCCGGCTCAGTGCCACCGCTACGGACCAGCGGCACCTCCGCGCGCTCTACCACGCCGGGCTCGCCTACGCCGACGGCGAGCTCGGGCGCTTCCTCGCCGCGTTGCGCGGCCGCTACGCGCCGGAAGAGACGCTGGTAGCGATCACCGCCGACCACGGCGAGGAGCTGTTCGACCACGCCGGCGTGCTGCACGGCTACACGGTCTACGACGAGATGCTGCGCATCCCGCTGCTGCTCTGGGCGCCGGGCCGCGTCGCCGCACGGACGATCACGTCGCCGACGGACACCATCGGTCTGCATTGCGCGCTCTCGTGCGTCCTGCACGGGAACGCAGGCGATGACGATTCGCTCTCGGCGATGCTGCGCGGCGACGATGCGCCGCGCGACGGCCGGCGCGATCTCGAGCGCGAGCTGCGCCTCGCCGCCGCGTCGAGCGTGCGCGGCGGCATCTTCTCGGCGCGCACCACGCGCTGGAAGGTGGTCTGGGCGCCGCGCACCGGCGCGCAGTGGGGCATGGGCCAGGGAACCGGGCGCTCGCGCGAGCCCGAGTACGTCTTCGACCTCGCCGCCGACCCGCACGAGCTCAGGAACCTCGCCGGCGTCGACGAGCCCGAAGTGCGCTGGCTGCGGGAGCGCCTGCTCGCCTGGGTCGCGCGCCCCGAAGCGGGCGAGGACGGCTTCGCGCCGCCGACGGACGCCGAGACCCGCGCCCGTCTCGGAGCGCTGGGTTACGTCGACTAGCGAAACAACAGGGCGGGCGGGGGCGCCCCCTCCCCCTCGGGGGGATAGGGGTGAAATTCAAAAGTGCAGGTAGAAGACGTAGTGGAAAAAGAGCGGAGCCGTGTAGGTCAAGGAATCGATGCGGTCGAGGATGCCGCCGTGGCCGGGCAGCAGCGTGCCGCTGTCCTTGATGCCCAGGTCGCGCTTGAGCGCCGAGATCACCACGTCGCCGATGAAGCCGCCGAGGCCGATGATGACGCCCGCGGCCACCGCTTCGCGTGGCAATAGCGGCGTCAGCCACGGCGCCAGCACGTACGCCAGCACGACCGTAGTGGCGAGGCCGCCGAGGAGGCCTTCGAGCGTCTTGTTGGGGCTCACCGTCGGCACCACCTTGCGGCGGCCGAGCGCCTTGCCCCAGAGGAACTGCGCCACGTCGTTGAACTGGGTGAGGAAGACGAGGTAGAGGACGAGCGCCGGGCCGCCGAGCAGCAGCGGCGCGTGCGCCGCGGTCGCGCCGCCCGCTGCGCGTAGCGGCAGCTCCGGCTGCGGCGCCCGCAGCACGAGCAGGAACGCCACGTGCGAGATCGAGAAGACCATCGTCATCAGTCCCCAGTGCAGCGTCCCAGCGGCGCGCAGGAACCCGCCGGTCTCCCCCTGCAGCACCATGCGCATGGGCAGGAAGAGGAACATGTAGATGGGGATCCAGATGATGAACATGCCGTACCACTCCATCTCGATCCACAGGTACTGGATGGGGATGGCGAGATAGGCCCAGAAGAGCACCGCGCGGTCGACGCGGCGCGTCGGGATGAGCGACAGGTACTCCTTGAGCGCGAGGAAAGAGAGGAAGGCGAAGAAGACGAGCGAGATGGTGCGGTCGAAGACGAGAGCCAGCGCGAAGACGCCGGCCATGATCCACCACGTCTTCACGCGCAGGCGCACCTCGTCGAGCTGCAGGTTCGGCTTGAAGCGGCCGAGCAGCCAGAGCACGGTGGTGGCGACGACGAGAAGGGCGAAGACGCCGCCCAGCGCGTAGAGCACGCGCGGGTGCACCTGCAGATGGAAGATGCCAAGGGACAGGTTCATCGCGCCGGCGCTCCTTCCTCTCGCACCGCCTGTCGCAGGCGATTGAGGATCGTCACCGCGAGCAGCGCGACGACGATCCACGTCACCACCGCGAGCCACCGCCCCGCCGGCGCCCCGAGCCCGAGCGCCAGCCCCAGCGCGCCGAACACCGCGGCGCGGTCGCTCTTCCCCATCGGCCCGTCGTAGCGCCGCGAGGCGCCGCCCTGCACGGCGGCGACGCCGGCGAGCTCGCTCGCGCCCGCCAGCACCACCGCGCACACCACCGCCGCCGCCGGCCAGCCGCGCACGAGCGCCAGCGGCAGGTAGAGCAGCGCGTCGGAGACGACGTCGCCGATCTCGTTGAGCAGCGAGCCGAGCCGCGTCTTCAAGCCGTGCTCGCGCGCCATCATGCCGTCGAGCGCGTTGAGCGCCATGCGCACGAGGAGCGCCGGCGGCAGCAGCAACAGCGACCATGGCGCGCGCGTCCACGCGATGACGCCGCCGGCCGCCGCCGACAGCAACAGCGCCGCCACCGTCACCTGGTTCGGCGTCACGCCGGCACGCACGAGGCCGGCCACCAGCGGCCGCAGGAGGCGCTGGAAGGCGGGCTTGAGATCGTAGATGCTGGCCATTCGCGGCCGGGCGCCGGCTACCTCCCCGACAGCGCCTGCAGCTGGCGGTCGGCGACGGTGAGCATGGCGAGGTCGACCGTCTCGGTCGCGCGCATCTCTTCGAGCAGCTTGTCGAGGCGGCGCACCTCCGCTTCGTGCCGCGACTCCCACGCCGCCAGCCCCTCGCGCCAGTCGGCCTTCTTGCCGGAATCGGCGAGCACCTGCCAGGTGACGGCGACGAAGTGCTGCGAGACGTCGTCGAGCAGCCCCTCGAGCGCCGCCCGCTGCCACGGCGTCTCCACCTTCACTCGCGACGCGGCGCTGCGCACCCAGTTGAGGCCCAGCCGCTCGCCGACGCCGAAGTAGACCTTCGCCACCTGCTCCGGCCGCGCCTCGACCGCCGTCGCCAGCCGCACGACGTCGGTGCCGGCGAGCAGGCCGCGGATCGCCGCCACCCGCCGCGCCAGCTCCTCGGGCACGCCGTGCTGGCGGTACTCGGCGATGCGCCGCTCCATGTCGCCCTTGGGTCCCGGCGGCAGCAGCGCGTCGAGGTCGGTGGCGAGCCGCCGCAGCGCCGGACGGAAGATCCCCACCACCTTGGAGACGTCGAGCCCCTGGTCCCAGCGCTGCAGGAACCAGAGCGTGGCGCGCTCGGTGAGCGTGCGCACCTCCGCCAGCAAGCGCAGCTGCACCGCGGCCGGCACCACGTTGTCGAGCGCCTCGATCGCCGTCCACGCCGGCCGCAGCTCGAAGGAATCGCGGGTGATGGTGTAAGCGCGCGCGATGTCCTGCGACGAGCGGCCGGTCTTCTCGATCATGCGGTAGACGAACGACGGCCCGACGCGGTTGATGGTGCTGTTGGTGATGTAGGTGGCGACGATCTCGCGCCGCAGGCGGTGGCGCTCGATCGAGTCGCGGTAGCCGTCGACCATCGGCTTGGGGAAGTAGCGCAGCAGGTCCTCGCCGAGCAGCGGGTCGTCGGGCACGTCGGAGGCGAGGAGGTCCTCGTAGAGCGCGATCTTGGCGTAGGCGAGGAGCACGGCGACCTCGGGCCGCATCAGGCCGCGCTTCTGGGCCGCACGCTGGCGGATCTCCTCCTCGTCGGGCAGGAACTCGATCTTCCTGTCGAGGCGCCCCGACTTCTCGAAGGCGCGGATCATCTGCGCGTGGCGGTCGAGCAGCTCGGGCGACATCGACTCGGTGAGCGAGATCGCCTGCGTCTGCAGATAGTTGTCGCGCAGCACCAGCGCCGCCACCTCGTCGGTCATCTGCAGCATGAGCTCGTCGCGGCCGGCGCGGTCGAGCTTGCCTTCGGCGATGGCGGCGTCGAGGGCGATCTTGATGTTCACCTCGTGGTCGGAGGTGTCGACGCCGGCCGAGTTGTCGATGGCGTCGGTGTTGATGCGGCCGCCATGCAGGCCGTACTCGATGCGCGCGCGCTGGGTGAAGCCGAGGTTGGCGCCCTCGCCCACCACCTTGCAGCGCAGCTGCGGCGCGTCGACGCGGATGGCGTCGTTGGCGCGGTCGCCGACGTCGCCGTTGCGTTCGCGGCTGTGCTTGACGAAGGTGCCGATGCCGCCGAGCCAGAGCAGGTCGACGTCGGCGAGGAGGATCGCCTGCATCAGCTCGTTGGGGGTGAGCTGCTTCTTGTCGGCCGGCAGCCCGAGCGCGGCCAGCGCCTCGTCGGAGAGCGTCAGCTGCTTGGCCGAGCGCTCGAAGACGTCGCCGCCCGGCGACAGCGCGCCGCGGTCGTAGTCGGCCCACGAGGAGCGCGGCAGGTCGAAGAGGCGTTGCCGCTCGGCGAAGCTCTTCGCCGGGTCAGGATTCGGGTCGACGAAGACGTGGCGATGGTCGAAGGCGGCGAGGAGCCGCGTCTCGGGCGACAGCAGCATGCCGTTGCCGAAGACGTCGCCCGACATGTCGCCGACGCCGACGCAGGTGAAGGGAGACGTCTGGATGTCGCGTCCCATCTCGCGGAAGTGGCGCTGCACCGCCACCCACGCACCCTTCGCGGTGATGCCCATCGTCTTGTGGTCGTAGCCCGCGGAGCCGCCGGAGGCGAAGGCGTCGCCGAGCCAGAAGCCGTAGTCGGCGGCGATGCCGTTGGCGATGTCGGAGAAGGTGGCGGTGCCCTTGTCGGCGGCGACGACGAGGTAGGTGTCGTCGGGATCGTGGCGCACCACGTCGGCCGGATGCACCACTTCTCCGCCGCGAATGTTGTCCGTCAAGTCGAGCATGCCGCGCAGCAAGGTCTTGTAGCACTCGATGCCCTCGGCGAGCTGCGCTTCGCGGCCGCCCGTCGCTGGCGGCTTCTTGACCACGAAGCCGCCCTTGCTGCCCACCGGCACGATGACGGCGTTCTTCACCATCTGCGCCTTGAGCAGGCCGAGGATCTCGGTGCGGAAGTCCTCGCGGCGGTCGGACCAGCGCAGGCCGCCGCGTGCCACCATGCCGCCGCGCAGGTGCACGCCCTCCATGCGCGGCGAGTAGACGAAGATCTCGAAGCGCGGCTTGGGGTCGGGCAGCAGGCGCAGGCTCTTGCTGTCGAGCTTGAACGACATGTAGGGCTTGTGGCCGCCGTCGGCAGCGCGCTGGAAGAAGTTGGTGCGCAGCGTCTCCTTGATGACCGAGAGGAAGCCGCGCAGGATGCGGTCCTCGTCGAGGCTCGCCACCGCCTCGAGCTTGCCGCGGATCTCGGCGAGCAGCGCGTCGGCGAGCTCCGCGCGGCCCTCGCCCTGCGCCGGGTCGAAGCGGGTGCAGAAGAGCCGCACCAGCAGCTTCGCCAGCTCGCGGTGCTGCACCATGGTGTTGGCGATGTAGGTCTGCGAGAAGGTCATGCCGGCCTGCCGCAGGTAGCGGCTGTAGGCACGCAGCATCGCCACCTCGCGCCAGTGCAGGCCGGCGGCGAGCACCAGCCGGTTGAGCACGCCGTTCTCGTGGTCGTGCCGCCACACCCGCCGCAGCGTCTCCTCGACGAGCGGCTTGGCGGTGTCGAAGTCGACCGCCTCGCCGCGCGTGACGAGGGCGAAGTCGTGGATCCAGACCGTGCGCGCGCCCGCTTCGCCCGCCTCGCCGCCGCCGCGCTCGACCCCGAAGGGCAGCTCCTCCTCCACCCGCACGCCGAGGTTCTCGAGCAGCGGCAGCGCGTCGGTGAGCGCCAGCTGCTTGCCGGCGAGGTAGAGCTTTATGCGCATGCGCTGGCCTTGTTCATCCGGATTGGGCATGTCGGGCATGCGGTAGAGGCGTGCCGCCAGCTCCTCGCCGCCGTCGAGCAGCGACTCGACGACCGCCGCGTCGGCGGCGGCCTCGGCGGCGTCGAAGCGGTCGCGGTAGGCGGCGGGGAACGCCTCGCCCCAGTTGCCGAGCAGGCGCAGCCCCTCCTCCTCGCCGCGCGCGGCGACGAGCTGGTCGCCCAGCTCTTCGCGCCAGGTGCGGGCGGCGGTGGCGAGCTTCGCTTCCACCTGCCGGATGTCCGGCTGCGGCACTTGGCCCGGGGTCGTCACCAGGATGTACTGCACGCGCGCCAGGGCCGCGTCGCCCACCTGCGTGTAGACGGCGACCACCGGGCCGCCGAGCTCCTGGGCGAGCACCTTGCCCAGCTTCTCGCGCAGCTCCGAGCTGTAGCGGTCGCGCGGCACGAAGACGAGCGCCGAGATGAAGCGCTCGAGCTCGTCGCGGCGCACGAAGAGCGCCACCCGCTGCCGCTGCGAGAGCTGCAGGATCCCCATCGCGATGCGGAAGAGGTCGTCCTCGGAGATCTGGAACAGCTCGTCGCGCGGGTAGCTCTCGACGACGTGGGCGAGGCCCTTGTCGTCGTGACTGCCGGGGCTGAAGTTGGCGCGCTCGACGGTGCGGCGCAGCTTGCGGCGCAGCAGCGGGATGCTCGCCGCGCTGCTGCCGTAGACGGTGGTGGTGAAGATGCCGGAGAAGCGGTCCTCGGCGACGACGTTGCCCTGCGCATCGAAGCGGCGGACGCCGATCGAGTCGATGTGGACCGGGCGGTGCACCTCGGCCTTGGTGCTCGCCTTGTTGACGATCAAGAGCTCACTCGGGCGGAGCCAGCTGTCGAGATAGTCGGGGAGCCGCGCGCCCTGGCGCTCCTCCGACGCCACGACGTCGCGGTGGATGCCGAGGCCGGGGCCGTCGGGGATGCGCAGCGGGCTGCCGTCCTCGGCGCGGCCGAGGCGGTAGCGCCGGTAGCCGAGGAAGGTGAAGTGGCCGTCGACCAGCCAGCGCAGGAACTCCGCCGCCTCCTCGACCTCGTCGGGCGGCAGCGGCGGCGGGTTGCGGCGCAGCTCGGCCTCGACCTCTAGCGCCTTCTTGACCATCGGCTGCCAGTCCTCGACGACGACGCGCACCTTGGCGAGCACGTCGAGGAGCCGCGCCGCGAGCGCGGCCATGCCTGCCTCGCCGCCCGTCTCGCGGTCGACCTCGAAGTGCATCCACGACTCGCCGGCGCCCTGGCCGCGCGGCACCAGGCGCTCGAGCGCGCCGCCGCTGTCGCGCTCGACGCCGAGCACGGGATGGAGCACGGCGTGGATGGCGCGCCCCTGCCGCTGCAGCTCGCTCTGCGTCGAGTCGAGGAGGAACGGCATGTCGTCGTTGACGACGGCGATGGCGGTGTGCGGCGAGGACCACCCGTCGCGCTCGCGCGTCGGGTTGTAGACGCGGATGTTGACCTTGCCCGGCTGGCGCTGCTGGCCGAGCTTCCAGAGCGAGACGATGGGACCGACGACGGCGTCGACGCCGGCTTCGATCAAGTCCTCGGCCGGGGTGTTCGCGTAGCTGCGCCGCAGCAAGTCGGCGGCACCCGCGGCTTCGCCCGCCGGCAGGCGCTTGGCCAGCTCGGCGGCGAGCCCTCCGAGGGCGTCTTCGTTGGCGGCGGTGGCGGTCGGCTGCATGGACGCGTCCCCCTGATGCTGCGGCAGCGCGCTTGAAAACTAGGCGGGCTTGGGCGCAGCGTGGGCGCTGCGCTGGCTAGCCTATCGGAATGCGGAATCCACTAGACTCAGGGGCGCCGGACTCATGAGGACTTCCCCGGCCACCGCGACGCCTGCTCGCTGCTGCTCGCGACCGCTCGCGGGCCTCGTCGGCGTTCTTCTCGCGGCGAGCTTCGCGCTCTCGTCGGCCGGCTGCGTCGACCTGGCGCAAGCGGCCGGCGACCCCGGCAAGCCGCACGTCGGCATCGTCTTCGACAGCGGCGGCAAGGACGACCGTTCGTTCAACGCGGCGGCGTTCCGCGGCGTCACCCGTGCCGCGAAGGACTTCCCGATCGTGCTGCGCGACGCCGAGCCGGGCGACCCGGCGTCGCTCGAGCCGGCGATGCGGGCGTTTGCCGAGGTGCACTACGACCTCGTCATCGGCATCGGCTTCGCGCAGACGCCGATCGTCGAGTCGGTGGCGAAGGACTACCCGAACGTGCGCTTCGCCATCGTCGACGGCGTCTCGCAGCTCCCCAACGTCGCCTCGCTCATCTTCAAGGAGCACGAGGGGAGCTACCTCGTCGGCATGATCGCGGCGCGCAAGTCGCAGACCGGCATCCTCGGCTTCGTCGGTGGCATGGACGTGCCGCTCATCCACAAGTTCGAGACCGGGTACGAAGAGGGGGCGCGTGCCGCCAACCCCAAGGTCAAGGTGATCCAGAACTACGTCGGCGTCACCGAGTCGGCGTGGAACAACCCCGGCAAGGGCAAGGAGCTGGCGCTGGCGCAGTACGGCAAGGGTGCGGACGTCGTCTTCGCCGCCGCCGGCAACTCGGGCCTCGGCGTCTTCGACGCCGCCGAGCAGTCGGACAAGTTCGTCATCGGCGTCGACTCCAACCAGAACTGGGTGAAGCCCGGGCACGTGCTCACCAGCATGGTGAAAAGGGTCGACAATGCCGTCTACCAGATCATCGGCGACCTCGTGGCGGGCAAGTTCCAGGGCGGCATCCACGTCTACGGCCTCGAGGACGGCGGCATCGGCTACGCCATGGACCAGTACAACGCGAAGCTGGTGCCGCCACAGGTGCTCGCCGAAGTCGAGGCGGCGAAGCAGCGCATCATCCGCGGCGAGATCAAGGTGACGGACGCGATGGCGCAGTAGCGGCCGCCCATGCTCGAGCTGCGCAACATCACCAAGCGCTTCGGCAACGTGCTCGCCAACGACAGCGTGTCGGTGCGAGTCGAGCCCGGCACCATCCACGCCATCGTCGGCGAGAACGGCGCCGGCAAGTCGACGGCGATGAAGATCGCCTACGGCTTCTACACCGCCGACTCCGGGGAGATCCTCGTCGCCGGGCAGCCGCGGCAGATCGACTCGCCGCACGACGCCATCGCGCTCGGCATCGGCATGGTGCACCAGCACTTCATGCTCGTCGAGCCGATGACGGTGGCCGAGAACGTCGTGCTCGGCATCGAGCCGGGCTCGCCCTGGAAGCTCGACATGCCCGGCGCGGTGGCGAAGATCCGCGCGCTGTCGCAGCAGCTCGGCATGGCGATCGATCCGACGGCGAAGATCGAGACCCTCGCCGTCGGCCAGCAACAGCGCGTCGAGCTGCTCAAGGCGCTCTATCGCGAGGCGAAGCTGCTCATCCTCGACGAGCCCACCGCCGTGCTGAGCCCGCAAGCGGTGGGCGAGCTCTTCACCATCCTGCGGCAGATGCGCGAGCAGGGGAAGACGGTGGTCATCGTCACCCACAAGCTCTCCGAGGTGCTCGCCATCTCCGACGAGGTGACGGTGATGCGCGACGGCAAGGTAGTGGGCAACCGCAAGACCGCCGAGACCTCGGCCGCCGAGCTGGCGCGGCTGATGGTGGGGCGGGACGTGCTGCTGCGCGTGGAGAAGCCGCCGGCGAAGCCGATCGGCGCGGTGCTCGCCGTGAGCGGCTTGACGCTCGTCGACGAGGACGGCCACCGCCGGCTCGACGACGTCTCCTTCGACGTGCGCGCCGGCGAGATCGTCGGCGTCGCCGGCATCGAGGGCAACGGCCAGACCGAGCTGATCGAAGCGCTCGCCGGCCTCGTCGACGCGGGCGAGGTGACCGGCAGCGTCCGCCTGCTCGACCAGGAAGTGGGCAGCCTCGACGCGCGGGCCCGCCGCCACCGCGGCATCGCCCACGTGCCCGAGGATCGCCACCGCCGCGGCCTGCTGCTCGACTTCGACCTCGCCGAGAACTGCATCCTGGGCGCCGCCGACCGGCCGCCGGTAGCCGTCGGGCCGGCGCGGGCGTGGCTGAGCCGGCCGGCTATCCACGGCCGCTGCACCCGCATCCTCAACGAGCACGACGTGCGGCCGCCCGACCGCACGCTGCCGGCGCGCTCCCTCTCCGGCGGCAACCAGCAGAAGCTGGTGATGGGGCGCGAGCTCACCGACGGGCCGAAACTCTTGTTGGTGGCACAGCCGACGCGCGGCGTCGACATCGGCGGCATCGAGTTCATCCACCGGCGCCTCGTCGAGATGCGCGACAAGGGATGCGCCATCCTGCTGGTGTCGTCGGAGCTCGAAGAGGTGACGGCGCTCGCCGACCGGCTGCTGGTGATTCGCGACGGCAAGATCGTGGGCGAGGTCGACCCGGCGCAGACAAGCAACGAGCAGATCGGCTTGATGATGACCGGAGGCGCCGCCGCGTGAACTTGAAGAAATCGCTACGCGAGCTGACGTTCCCGCTCGCCGCGGTGGCGGCGGCGTTCGTCGTCGGCGGGCTGCTCGTGCTGGCGGTGGGCGATCACCCGCTGCTCACCTACGAGCTGCTGATCGGCAGCGCGCTCACCTGGCCCGACGGCATCGGCTACACGATCTTCTACGCCACGCCGCTCATCTTCACCGGCCTCGCCGTGGCGGTGGCCTTCCGCTGCGGCCTGCTCAACATCGGTGCCGAGGGGCAGCTCACGATCGCCGCCTTCGCCACCGCCTGGGTGGGCATCGAGCTGGCGCACCTGCCCGCCGTGCTGCTGCTGCCGCTCTGCTTCGCAACCGCCATCGTCGCCGGCGGCGCCTGGGGCGCCATCCCCGGCGTGCTCAAGGCGCGCTTCGGGGCGCACGAGGTGATCACCACGATCATGCTCAACTTCGTGGCGGTGGCGCTGGCGAGCTACGTCACGCAGTACCACTACAAGCCGGTGGGCGATCCGATCCTCGAGACGGTGCCCATCGGCGCCGGCGGCCACATCCCGCGCCTCGGCACCTTCGTGCCTGGCTTCCCCGAGCGCATCCCGGCGAGCATCGCGTTCCTCGTCGCGCTCGTCGTCTGCGTGCTCGTCTACCTCTTCCTCTGGCGCACGCGCTGGGGCTTCGAGATCCGCGCCACCGGCGCCAGCCCGCCGGCGGCGCAGTACGGCGGCATCAAGATCGGCCGGCAGGTGGTGCTGGCGATGGCGATCTCGGGCGCGCTCGCCGGCATGGTGGCGATCAACGAAGTGCTCGGCTACCGCTACCGCTACTACGACAGCTTCTCGGCCGGCTACGGCTTCACCGGCATCGCGGTGGCGCTGCTCGGGCGCAACCATCCGCTGGGCGTCGTGATCGCGTCGCTGCTCTTCGGCGCGCTGCTGCGCGGCGGGCTCTTCGTCGACATCTTCACCCAGCACGTGTCGAAGGACCTGGTGATGGTGCTGCAGGGGCTCATCATCTTGTTCGTCGCCGCCGAGGCGCTCTTCCGCGACCGCTTCGCGGCGCGCAGGGCGAAAGCGTGAGCCAGATCCTCACCGTCGCGTTCCTGCTCTCGTCGCTACGGCTGGCGACGCCGCTGCTGCTCGCCGCGCTCGGCGGCCTCTACTCGGAGCGCTCGGGCGTCATCAACATCGCGCTCGAGGCGCTGCTGCTCGCCGGCGCCTTCACCGCCGCCACGGTCACCCACTTCAGCGGCAACCCGTGGATCGGTCTTTTCGCGGCGATCGTCGCCGGCGTCGCTGTGGCGTTCGTCCACGGCGTCGCCTGCATCCGCTTCCGCGCCGACCAGGTGGTGTCGGGCACGGCGCTCAACATCGTCTTCCTCGGCCTGCCGCAGCTTCTCGCCGGCGCGTTCTTCGCGTCGACCGGCGCGACGCCGCAGCTGCCGAAGGGTCAGCTCCTGCCGTTCACGCCGATGGTCATCGCCTTCGCGCTGGTGCCGATCTCCTGGTACGTGCTCGAGCGCACCCGCTTCGGCCTGCGCGTGCGCGCGGTGGGCGAGAACCCCGAGGCGGCGGACACCGCGGGCGTCGACGTGGCGCGCGTGCGCTACCTCGGCGTCATGCTGTCGGGCGCGCTGGCCGCCATCGGCGGCGCGTACCTGTCGATCGGCCAGGCCTCGCTGTTCACCCGCAACATGTCGGCGGGACGAGGGTTCATCGCGCTCGCGGCGCTCATCTTCGGCAATTGGCGGCCAGTGCCGACGATGCTCGCCTGCCTGCTCTTCGGCGCCGCAGACGCGCTGTCGATCCAGATGCAGGGCGTGTCCAGGGTGCCCGTGCAGTTCATCCAGATGATCCCCTATGTGCTGACGCTGGTCGTGCTCGCCGGCTTCATCGGCAAGTCGCGGGCGCCGCGGGCGCTGGGGCTGCCGTACCAGAAGAAGTAGACGCCGCGGCTGGTCGCGGCGGGCCCGCGCGGCGAGGTGGCGGCCTCCACCGGGTTCGGGCTACGATGCGGCCTCGCCGGGCGCCTGCCGCGGCATCCGATTCCATCCCCTAAGAGCAGCACTCCGCAGAGGAGCGTTCATGGAAGAGCTGATCTTTCGCGAGATCGCGGACGAGTACGGCCCCGAGAAGGTGGTCTACGTCTACGAGCCGCGCTGCGGCCTGCGCGGCATCGTCGTCATCGACAACACCGCCGCCGGTCCCGCCATCGGCGGCATCCGCATGGCGGCCGACATCACCACCTCGGAGGTTTTCCGCCTCGCCCGCGCGATGACGTGGAAGAACGCGCTGGCGGGCCTGCCGCACGGCGGCGGCAAGTCGGGCATCCTCGCCGACCCGAGCGTACCCAACAAAGAGGCGCTCATCCGCCAGTTCGCGCGCGGCATCGAGGCGCTCGTCGGCTACATCCCCGGCCCCGACATCGGCACCGACGAAGTGGCCATGGCCTGGGTGCGCGACGAGATCGGCCGCTCGGTCGGGCTGTCGAAAGTGCTCGGCGGTATCCCGCTCGACCAAGTCGGCGCCACGGGATTCGGCCTGGCAGTTTGCGCCGAAGTCGCGCAGGACTTTTGCGGCTTGCGGCTCGATGGCGCGAGAGTCGTCGTCCAGGGCTACGGCAACGTCGGCAGCCACACCGCGCGCTACCTCGTCGAGCGCGGCGCCGTGCTCGTGGGGGCGTCAGACATCGACGGCACCGTCTTCGACCCCGACGGCCTCGACGTCGAGGAGCTCTGGGTCGTCAAGCAAGAGACCCACCGCGTCACCGACTACCCGCGCGGCCAGAAACTGCCGCGCGAGGCGTTCGTCGACGTGCCGTGCGACATCCTCGTGCCTGCGGCGCGACCGGATGCGTTGGACGAGAACAACGTGCGGCGGTTGACCTGCAAGATGGTGCTACAGGGAGCGAACATCGCGGTGACGCCGGCGGCCGACCGCGTGCTGCACGAGCGCGGCATCCTATCGGTGCCGGATTTCGTGGCCAACGCCGGCGGGGTCATCTGCGCCTCAGTCGAGTACCACGGCGGAACGCAGCGCCGCGCCTTCGAAGCCATCGACGAGAAGATCCGCGAGAACACCCGCGCGGTGCTCGAACGCGCGCGGGCGAGGCAGCGGCGACCAGCCGAGGCGGCGCTGGAGCTCGCCAAGCAGCGCGTGGGCGAAGCGATGGCCTACCGACGCGCGGGCTGATCCGCGACTAAACAAGCGCGGATCTCGTCCAATAGCTTCCAGCCATCGACCCAATCGCCGCGTCGGGCCTGCTCCAAGGACTCGAGGAGAAACACCTTCTCCTCCCCCGTCACCTCGAACTCGCCTCTCTCCAAGCGGCCGCCGCCTCCGCCTGGCTCATTACTGGTTACCCCATGCATTGACCTCCCACAATTCGCGCTCTGCGGAGCGATGGATCAGCCGGTTGTAACTAGATGTCTCGGCCATCAAGGCTGTTCTCTGGCGAAATTCCTTGGTGCTTTGCCAGAATTCTAGGGTCCGTCGGTCGCTGAAAATAATTTCCCTGAAAGTATTTCCAATTGTTCGGCGCCTGAACTCCGCAAGCTTACCCCTCTTTATTCCGTTCTTGGTCTGCCACTGAGACTCGGGCGCTGCTCGGCCGCGATGAATCTCCAAGAGCAGGCGTGGCGACAGGGCCCACATCACGCTATTGGGCAGGATTAGAACGGGGGAGTCGGTAAGCGGAAACGTATCTGACTCGGTACGGTAGAGGACCCAGTGAGAGAGCGCCAGAGGGGCGATCGCCTCAGCGAGGCAATCAATATTCGACAGTGCCCACTTCAGCAGCATGAAAAACTCGAACTTCTTGACTCCTAGCGTGCCATACCACTCGACCAGGGAATTCATGATCCCGTGGCTGCGCAGCGCTTGGAGGTGAACTAGACAGGCGATCATCCCTTTTTCCATCGGCGAACCGAGGGTTCCGCGAGCGATGACCGTCCGGAGGTGGTCGTAATGTTCCATCCCTTCAAGGGCGGTGAGGATCTGCTCAAAATTGATGAAGACCGGGTAGTGCGCACTCTCGTGCGCCTGCCTATCTGATTGGAATCGGTCGGGGTAGTGGCGCTTAACAAACGCCTCAGCATCGTCGCGTGATAGTTCGGCTGGACCGAAGTCCTTCTCGTAATGGACGTTGGCGACTGTGGTCGGAAAGATTCGGTCGCCCTTGACGTTCAGCGAATAGACTACCTGGTCCCGCGCAGCGGGCAGTGGTGTCGTGCCTGCAACCGCGGCTGCGTAGTAGTCGGGGTTCCAGTATGCGGTCCAGAAGCACGGGTTGTAATGATTACGGGTGACCCATTGGCTTTCCACAAAACCTCACGCACCTCGTGCGCTCTTACGGCGTCATGCCTTGAACCAGCCTGCAGACTCCGGGGCGGGGTCTCGACTCAGCTTCCCGATGCGCGACCCTGCTGACGGGTCGCAGCTATCAACAATCGATCGCATCGTGCGATCTAGCCGGCCGGATGGTGATACCCACTCCACAACTTCTCCCCCGCCTCGATCGGGAACGGCATCTTGTTCCCCTTCGGCGGGAGCGGGCACGTTGCGTAGGGGGTGAACACGCAGGGCGGGTTATAGGCCTGGTTGAAGTCGATGGTCACGGTGTGCTCGCCGGGCTTGGGCGGGGCGGCGTAGACGAACCTTCCTCCGCCATAGGTGCCCTTGCCGTTGGTCTGGTCGCCGAAGACGAGGAAGAGGCGGCCGTCGCCTTCGTCGATCGCCTGTAAGCGCACGTTGTGGCCGTCGCGGCTGAAGAGGACGTCGCCGGGTGAGTCGGTCTCCTCGGTCGCGCCGAGGATGTTGGGCACCGGGATCTTGGTGCCCTTGGGCGCCGGCTCGAAGTTGGCGGTGACCACCCAGTCGCCGCGGTTCGGGTAGTAGTCGAGGCCCTTGAACCCCGTGCGCACGGGGTTCTCGCTGTCCTTCATGCGCACCGCCCAGCGGTCGCCGCGTTGGATGACGTAGAACTCGATCGTGCCGAACGAGACCACGGTGGGGTCGCCCTTGGCGTCGCTCAGCAGCTTGGTCGGTTTCGTCACTGGCTGCTTGTCGATGGTGAGCGGCGAGCCGGCTGCCGGCGTGAGCGTCAGCTCTTCGCCGTGCCGCGAAATGGTGCCGAGGTTCGCCGGCGCCTTGGCCGGGAAGTGCACGTCGGCCTCGGCGGCGCTGCCGAGCGTGTTGTCGCCTTCGTCGAGCCACTCGAGGCCGACGAGGGTCAGCCAGCCGTCGGGCGAGGTCAGGCGCTCGATGCGGCCCTTGCGCCATTCGTCGAGCGCGGCCTGCTGCTGCGCGTTCATCGGCTGCTCCTGCTGCGCGGCGGCGGTGGTGGCGACTGGCGCCGGCGTCGGCGTCGCGGCTTCGTCGGAGCGGCCCGGCGCGCATGCCGCTGCTGCGGCGAGCACGCTCGTCAACACGATCGCGGTGGCGAAGCGTCCGTTCATCCGCGCTCCTCCGCTTGGTCTTCGTTCTCGTTCTCGTCCGCCTCGCGATAGAGGATGGCGACGGCGCCCACGGTTCCGACGATCACGCAGTCGAGCCGCGCCATCATGTCCGCGAGCTGCGCTGCGCGTTCCTCGCGCTCGCCGCGCAGACGGATCTTCACCAGCTCGTGCGCAACGAGGGCGCGGTCGAGCTCCGCCACGAAGGCATCGGTGACGCCGCCGCGGCCGACCTGCACCAGCGGCGCGAGCGGGTGGGCGCGCGCCCGCAGCTCGCGGCGTTGCGAGGCGGTGAGCTGAGGCGCGGACATGCGCGAAACTCTACCAGCCGTCTTCGCGCCAGCTTCCCGCGCGGAGTGCTCGCGCATCGCTACCGCGGTGCGCCAGCGGCGCGCTGCTGTTACGTCTGCGTTCGTCGCTGCACGACGACGCCGATCACCCACAGCACGATGAGCAGCGGCAGGCCCCACGGCGGCTTGGCCGCGATCGCCTGGGCGAGCATGGTCGCGCCGGCGCCGGCGGTGAGCACGACGAGCGCGAGAGAGAAGAGGCCGAGCGCGACGAAGGCCATGAGCAGGCCGCCGGCGGCCACGACGAGGAGGTGCCACGGCCCGAGCTCTATGCCGGTGAGCGGCAGCAGGTAGGTGACGAGCACGACGCCGAGGAAGAAGCCAGCGAGCGCCACCGCCACCTTCTGCACCACGACGGCGAGGATCATGCCGATGACGCCCACCGCCACGGCGATGACGAAGGCCGCGTTGTGCGGCAGGCCGCTGCCCCAGCGCTCCATCGCCTGGTAGCCGGCGATGAAGCCGAGCAGGCCAACGGCGAGCCAGAAGACACGGCGGCCGGCGACGAGAAGCGCGATGCCGGCGACGGCGAGGAAGAGGCGGCTGGGCGTCCCGACGAAGGGGAGCATCGCGTGCACGTCGTGCATGGGCGCAGCCTACCGCGACCGGGATGGGTGTGCGCGCGGCGCCACGAGCTCGGCCGCTCAGGCGCCGCGCGCCTCGCCGCGCGCGCGGCGGCAGGGTTACTTGGCCTGCTTGCCCATCGGCCAAGCCATGAAATATCCGTCGAGCCAGACCAGGTCGTGATTGGCGTCCGCGCGGTCGAATTCGCCGACGGCGTATTCCTCGCCGTCGAAGCGGCCGTCGGCGCCGGCGCTGCGCACGCCGAGCACGTAGTGGGCGTGCGTCTTGACGTTGGCGCGGTCGACGCAGATCTCCAGCGGGTGGCCCCAGGCGTCGGTGCGCGGCAGCTCGGCGAGGTACTTCGGTACCAGCAACTGGCGCACTTCGTCGTAGCTCGCCATCGGGCAGCGGCTCCAGCGCACGGTATTCGAGTCGGTCTCGGTGTTGACCTCACCCTGGGGCTTGAGCTCCGCCTCGGGTGCGGTGCCGCGCTCGCTCGCGGCCCAGTGATAGAGGGCGGTGCCGACCTCGCGCAGCGTGGTGGCAGTGGCCTTCGAGGCGGCAGTGGCCGGGTCGGGCGTCTCGGCGGCGTGGGCACGGGCGGCGTAGGCGGCGAGGGTGAGGCTTAGCAATCCGCAGGCGAGCGAGGAGCGGAAGGCGGGGCGTGGCACCGGCGTGTCTCCTTCTTTCAGCGTTGGGTGAGTGGTGCGTGCCGCTCAGCGCGGTCGTGGCAGCACGCGGGTCTGGCGACCGTCCTCAGCGATGCGCACGATGGCGTTGTCGGCCGAGCGGAAGAGGTGGCTTGCAAGCGCCCCCGGGACCACGCGGTCGTCGGCCGGCCACCACGGGCCGGCGCCGCCGAGGGGCGCCACGCGCGCGCCGAGCGTGCGCACGCTGCCGCTGCCGAGGTCGACGACGCGCAGCTCGCCCTTCCAATCCTTTCCGTCGCGCACGCTGGCGGTGAAGGGCAGGAGGTCGGTGCTCCACGGCGAGCCGAGCCACGCCCAGCGGCCCTTGCCGAGCGACATCTCACGCAGCGGCGCGCCGGCGCGATCGAAGAGGCGCAACGTCAGCGCGCTGTCGTGGAAGCTCGCCACCGCGACGCGGCCGGTCGGGAGGAAAGCGGCACTCACGCGCGCCTTGTCGGCGGCGGGAGCGAGCGTGGCCAGGGATGCGCCGGTCGCGGCGTCCACGAGCTCGACGCCCTTCGAGCCGCCCCAGCCGTGAACGACGAGCACGCGCGCGCCGTCGGCGGAGAACGCCGCGGTGGTGCCGGAGTCGACGCTGTCGATGCGCCGGTCGCAGCGCGCCGCGAGGCGGCGCGCCGCGACGTCGAAGTCCCACACCTGAAGCTGCAGCGCATCGTCTGCCATGGCGCTGAGGCGCGCGAGGCGTACCGCGCCACCGGGCAGCCCGCGCAGTTGCTGCCAGTCGACGCGCGTCCGCGGCAGCTCGGCGGCGGCGAGCAGGCGGCGCCCTTCGTCCGCCCACACCGCGAGGCGCCGCGGCTCGGCGATGGCGACCCGGTCGGCGGTGGCGAGGATCGCCGTGTTCCAGGCGGTCGCGATCTCGACGCCGGGCTCGCCGACGCGCGGGCGCGCTCCCAGATCCACCAACACGGCCTCGTTCGGCGAGGCGAGCGGCGCTCCCTGCGGCCGCAGCCACACGGCGCGGCTGCCGTCGTTCGAAAAGACCACCGGTGCCGGCAGGCCGATGCCGCGGCCTTCGGGGAGCGCCGACGAGAGCGGCAGCGACTCGCCACTCGCGGTGTCCACCAGCATCCACGGCGCGTAGCTCGGGCGGTGGCGGAGCGGGCCGCGCACGGCGAGCCACGAGCCGCCGGGAGCCGCCTCGACCTGCTCCACGGCGGTGAGGTCGCCGGCCTCCACCGCCAGCGCCCACTTCGTGAATCCCATTGCGGCGAGCGCCGCTGCCACGAGGCCGGCGGCGACGAGGCCCGCCTGCGCGCGGTGCACGCGGGCCAGCAGCACGCCGCCCCTGGCGAGCCCGAAGCCGCCGCTGGGCAAGAGGACGAGCAGCGCCAGAGCGGCGGCGATGGCGCTGCCGATGGCGAGCTCCGCCGGCGCACAGGCGCGCACCAGCCGGCCCAGCGCGCGCGCGATGAGCACCGCCGTCACCGTGAGGCCGCCGAGGTCGGCGAGCAGCCAGGGCGAGCGGCTGCGCAGAGCGGTCGCCATCAGGTGCGCGATCAGCATGAGGAAGACTGGCGGCAGCACGACGAGAGCGGCGAGGCTGAACAGCGGACCGCCGAGCGGCAGCGAGAGGAAGCCCGACACCGCCTCGCGTCGCAGCCGCAGCTCGCCGGCCGCGAGCGCCGCCGGCATGACGATCGCGGTCATGGTGCCGAAGACGAGGAGTGCGGCGGCGAGCACGCGTCCGGCCCAGATGGTGCCGGCGCGCAGCGGCAGCCCGAGGAAGAAGCCCATCCTGCCTTCGCCGAGGTCGCGCGCGAGCAGGCCGGCGCCGGCGAAGAGCGCGAAAGTGAGGCCGAGCAACCCAGCCATCGCGACGGCGGTGCCGAGCCGCACGTCTGCCGCCGGCTGGTGGCCGGGCAGCGGCAGCAGCGGAGCGAGCCAGGGCAGGACTGCGGCGACTAGAGCGGCGACCCACGCCGGCGCGTAGGCGCGCAGCTCGCGTTGGGTGACGAGGGCGAGGGCGCGCATGTCAGGCCTCCTCCACCGCGGGGTGCAAGGCCGCGAAGATCTCTTCGAGCGACATCGGCCGCGCGTCGCCGGCGGCCGGCGCGGCTTCGTCGTTCCAATCGTCGACGACGACCTCCAGGCCCCAGGGCCGCGGCTGCTGGCGCAGCCGGTGGAGATCGCTGACGATCGCCTCGCGGCCCGGCGGCAGCAGCAGGCGGCGGAAGCGGCCGCGCAGGCGCTCGAGGGGCTCGTCGACGAGCAGGCGGCCGGCGGCGAGGACGCCGACGCGGTCGGCGATGCCTTCGACGGCGTCGAGGTCGTGGGTGGTGAGCAGCACGGCGGCGCCGCCGTCGGCGAGCTCGCCCATGAGCTCGCCGAAGAAGCCGCGGCGGGCGAGCGGGTCCAGACCGAGCGTCGGGTCGTCGAGGACGACGAGCGGCGGCCGGTGGGCGAGCGCCAGCGCCAGCTCGACCTGCTTCTTCTGGCCGCGCGAGAGGCGGCGGAAGCGGCGGTCGAGCGCGATGCCGAGCCGCTGCAGGCGTTGCTCGAACGCGGCGCCGTCCCAGCGGTGGCGGAGACCGCCGCAGAAGCGGGCGAGCTGCCGCGGCGTCATCTCGGGCGGCGCCTGCGGCTCCTCGGGCACGTAGCCGACCTCGTGCATGAGCGCGGCACGGGCGTGGCGCGGATCGCGGCCGAGCACCTCGACCTCGCCGGCCGTGGGCGGCTGCAGGCCGAGGAGCGCGCGCACGAGCGAGCTCTTGCCGCTGCCGTTTCTGCCCAGGAGGGCGTAGACCTCGCCGGGGCGCAGGCTCAAGTCGATGCCGTCGACCGCGACGTCGCGGCCATAGCGCACGACGAGGCCGCGCGCGGAGAGCACCGGCGCGGCGGCCCTCACGGCGGGCGGCGGCTCAGCGGCGAGCGCGTTGCTGCTTGCTGTCGGCATCGTTGGTCTCCTCGAGCTCCTCACACGCGGCGCGCGCCGCATCGACCGACTCTTCGACGCCGAGGCCGAGCGTTGCCGCGTGCGCGGCGTAGCTGCGGGCCGCCTGCTGCAGGCGCCGGCGGCGCTCGGCGCGCGGCAGCGTCGGCGCGCCGGCGGCGACGAAGGTGCCCTCGCCGCGCCGCACCTCGAGCACGCCGGCGTCGGAGAGGCGCTGGTAGGCCTTGGCGATCGTCGCCGGGTTCACCGCCAGCTCGCGCGCCATCTCGCGCACCGAGGGCACGGCGGCGCCGGGCGCGAGCGCGCCCGAGGCGACGAGGTTGCGCACGCCTTCTTCGAGTTGGCGCCAGAGCGGAAGCGGATCGCGGGGGTCGACGGCGATCATTGGTGTATTACTACAGTGACACAGCCGGTGGCGGGCTGTCAAGCACCGCCTGAGACTTCTGCTGTCGCCGTCGCGCCCCTTGCCGTCACCGCCGCGCGCCCTACGGGCGCCGCGCGACGGACAGTCGATCCGCGGGATCGGCGGCCCGCTCAGTCGCCGAGCGGCGTAACGAGCAGCTCGCCCTCGCGGCGGCTGATCGGCGCCGAGGCGACGTCTTCGTGCGCGCGCGTCAGCAAGACCTCCGACCACTCGCTACGCGGCGGAAGCGCGACGCCGGGGCCGACGACGACGCGGCGCAGGCGCGCGCCCGCGCCGGCGCTCGCGCCCGGCAGCAGCAACGACTCCTCGACCACGGCTCCGGCCGCCACGCGCGTGTCGCGCTCGAGGACGACGCGGCGCAGCTCGGCGTCGCCGGCGACATCCGCGTCTTCGCTGCGCCACGCGCCTTCCCTCGCTTCGTCGCCGCCCCGGAACGCGAAGTCGAGCATCGCCTCGAGATAGCGGCTCGGCGTTCCCATGTCGTGCCACCGCTTCCAGGTGACGAGGGCATCGATCCTGCCGCCTTCGGCGAGCAGCGGCTCGAAGAGGTGGCGCATCGAGTCGGAGAAGCCTGCGGGAAGCCGCGCCAGCAGCTCGGTCTGCAACGCGTAAGCGCCGGCGTACGCGTAGCGCCGCGCCACCGGTCCGAAGCGTGGCTCCCCGCGAATCGCGCGCACGCGGTCGCCCCCATCGATGCCGATCCCACCGCCGAAGGGCCGCGGATCCGGGCGGCCGGCGAGCAGCAGCGTCACCGCGCCGCCGCGCCGCCGGTGCCGCGCCAGCAGCTCGCCGAGCGGCCACTCGCAGTAGCTGTCGCCGTTGACGAGCAACGCCGTCGTGCACTCGGCGAAGAACTCGCGCAGCGGCACGAACGCGCCGCTGGTGCCGAGGATCGGCTCCTCGCGCGAGTACACGACGCGCATGCCGCTGTGCTCCTCGCCGACGACCGCAGGGATCGCATCGGCGAGGTGGTGGAGGTTGATCGCCACCGCCTCGCAGCCCGCAGCCGCGATCGCGTCGAGCGTGCGCAGCAGCAGCGGCCGGCCGAGCACCGGCAGCAGCGGCTTGGGCAGCTCGTCGGTGAGCGGGCGCAGCCGCGTACCGTAGCCGGCGGCGAGGACGAGCGCGCGCAGCGGACGGTCGTCGTTGCGCGGCACCGACACCTTCAAATCGACGCTCGCACCGCAGGAGTGATGGCTGGCTCTGGGGAGAGCGGGGTGGCAGACAAACCCAGTCTTCTCCTGGGCGGGGGTGCTTCGGGTCTTCTAGGGATTGAAGACCATGTCCGGCGGCGAGTCCGGGTTGGCCTTGACGTAGTCCTCGTAGAGCTCGAGGTAGCTCTTCTTCTCCGCCTCTTCAAGGGTGAGGCCGCAGCGCTTGGCGAGCTTGTCGGCGCCCTGGCCCTCGAATTCGGCAAAGTCGCCGATCGGCGTGTGGTCGAGGGAGATCAGGACGGCGCCGATCCGCCACTCCTCGCGCATCTTCTGGTAGCGGCGCTGCACCTTGTAGCCGAGCCGGCGGAGGATCTCCTGCATCACCTCGGCGTCGTCGAGCCGCGTCTGCAGCTCCTCGCGTACCTTGGTCGTCTCCTCCCACTTCGCCGGGCCCTTCAAGGTGAGCTGGGCGCCGTGGCCGTCGACGCGCAGGCGCAGCACGGCGCCCTCCTTTTGCAGCTCGCCCTTGCCGCGGTCGAAGATCCAGTTGTCCTCGAAGCCGGGCGGCGCCACGCGCTCTGCCTGCAGCTCGAGCAGGCGGTCGCGCAGGTGCGCCAGCTCGACGCCGGCGAACTTGAGCTCGCGCTCCTCGGGGGCGCGGCGGGGCTCGCTCATCCGCCGATCTCCGCGACGCGGTCGAGCAGCCGCACGTTGCAGCGGATGCCGTCGTAGAACTGCGGGATCGACATCTTCTCGTTGGGCGAGTGCAGGCGGTCGTCGGGGAGGCCGTATCCCATGAGCAGCACCGGCGCGTGGAGCACCGAGGCGAAGGTGTCGACTACCGGGATCGAGCCGCCTTCGCGGACGCGCAGCGGGCGCTTGCCGAAGGTCTCCTCGAGAGCGTCCATGGCGGCGGCGAAGTAGGGGCCTTCGGTCGTCAGCAGCATCGGCTTGCCGTGGTGGAGGAGGACCGCCTCGACGCGCACGCCGGGCGGCGCCAGGCGCTTCACGTGCTCGACGAAGCTGCGGCCGATCTTCTCGGGGTCCTGGTCGGGGACGAGGCGCATCGACACCTTGGCGCCGCCCCAGGCGGGCAGCACGGTCTTGGCGCCGCCGGCCATGTAGCCGCCGAAGATGCCGTTGACGTCGCAGGTCGGGCGCACGGTGGCGCGCAGCAGCGGCGGGTACTGCGTCTCGCCGTCCAAGGCATCGACGCCGAGGTCGCGCTTGTAGGCCTCCTCGTCGAACGGCAGCGCGGTCATCTCGCGCCGCTCCCACTCCTCGATCTCGCGCACGTCGTCGTAGAAGCCGGGGATGGTGACGCGGCCGGTTTCCCGGTCTTTGAGCCCGCCGAGGATGCGGGCCAGCGCGTTCAACGGATTGACCACCGGGCCGCCGTAGGTGCCGGAGTGGAGGTCGCGGTTGGGGCCGTAGACCTTCATCTCCATGTAGGCGATGCCGCGCAGGCCGTAATCGAGCGACGGCTGTCCGGGCCCTAGCATCGAGGAATCCGAGACGACGACGCAGTCGCAGCCGAGCCGGCGGCCGGCATCCTCGGTGACGAAGCGCTCGATGGCGGCGCCGCCCGACTCCTCCTCGCCCTCGACGATGAGCTTGACGTTGACCGGCAGCGAGCCGCGTTCGGACAGCATCGCCTCGACGGCAAGCAGGTGGGTGTAGGACTGGCCCTTGTCGTCGGTGGCGCCGCGGGCGACGAGGTTGTCGCCCTCGCGGGTGGGCTCGAAGGGCGCGTGCCGCCACTCATCCACCGGGTCGACCGGCTGCACGTCGTAGTGCCCGTAGAAGAGGACCGTCGGCTTGCCGGGGGCGCCCAGCCACTCGCCGTAGACGAGCGGATGGCCGCCGGCGTCGACGCGCTCGGCCTTGAGGCCGGCGCGCTCCATGCGGTCGCGGAGCCAGCGGCTGCAGCGGTCGACCTCGGCCTTGTACTCGGGGTCGGTGGAGATCGAGGGGATGCGGAGGTACTCCTCGAGCTCCGCGAGGTAGCGCTCCTTCTCGCGCTCCACGCGGTCGAGCACGTCGCCGCTCTTCTCGGTCACCTGGTTTGCCGCTTGGTTTGACGCCAACTGGTCCGTCCCCACCGGACGCCCTCCCTCGGTCGGCCGGGAGTCTACCAGCCCGAGCGCGACGCGACGGCGAGCGATGTCGGTGGGGTGCCTACGCCGTCGGTAGGCGGTTCGACGGCGGTGGCGGCGCATCGACCAACAGCCGCCGCAGTTGCACCGCGTTGACCAGCATGTGGCAGAGCATGGGCGCGAGGAGGTTGCCCCGCCAGAGCATCAGGGCGCCGAGCACGGCGCCGGCGGCGAGGGCCGAGCTCGTCCACAGCGCCATGGCGCGGCCGCGGCCGCTGTGCAGGACGGCGAAGACGATCGTGGCGGGCAGGAAGCCCCATGCCGGCTGCAGCGCGCCGCGGAAGAAGACCTCCTCCGCGACGCCGGAGAGGACGGCCAGGCCGTACGCCTCGCCGAGGGTGAGCGGGCCGAGGCGTTCGCGCAGCGTCGCCTCGAGCTCGCGCGCGAGCGGGATCAGCCGGACGATCCACCAGGTGAGGAGCAGCACGCCGGCGGCGGCGACGCCGGCGAGCGGGTCGATCCACCAATCCGCCGCGCGCGGCACGAAGAGCGCGAGCGGGATGCCGCCGCGCTGGATGCCGATCCAGACCAAACCGCCGAGCGCCAGCACCAGGTAGAGCCCGGCGGCGAGGCGGAAGAGCCCGCCCGGCTTCGAGGGGACCGCGGGATGGGGCGGGATGCTCAGCGGAAGCTGCCGCCGCTCTTCTTCCAGTCGGCGAGGAACTTGTCGAGGCCGACGTCGGTCAGCGGGTGCTTGTAGAGCTGCTGGAGCACCTTGAACGGCATGGTGGCGACGTCGGCGCCGAGCAGCGCCGCCCGTAGCACGTGCTCGGGGTGGCGCACCGAGGCGACGAGCACCTTGGTGTCCGAGGCGTAGTTCTCGTAGATGGCGAGGATCTGCTCGACGAGCTCCATGCCGGGGAGGCCGATGTCGTCGACGCGGCCGATGAAGGGCGAGATGTAGGCGGCGCCGGCCTTGGCGGCGAGCAGCGCCTGGTTGGCCGAGAAGCAGAGGGTGACGTTGGTCGGGATGCCCTCTTCCTTGAGCGCGGCCACCGCGCGCAGGCCCGGCGGCGTGAGCGGCACCTTCACCACCACGTTATCGGCCAGCTCGGCGATCTCGTGCGCCTCGCTCATGATGGCGTCGTACTCGCTGGCGAGCACCTCGCCCGAGACCGGCCGGTCGCCGACCAATTGCGCGATCTCCTTGACCGCGGGCAGGTAAGCCTTGCCCTGGGCGGCGATGAGGGACGGGTTGGTGGTGACGCCGTCGCACATCCCCCACTCGAGCCCGGTGGCGATCTCCTGGACGTCGGCGGTGTCGAGGAAGAAGTCCATGCGTCGCGCCTCCTGGCTCAGTGGATGGTGTCCGGCGGCGTGTCGTCGCCGCCCTCGTCGTCGTCGGGCTCGCCGCTGCCGAGGTCGTCGTCGACCGGTGGTGCGACGTCCGTCGCCTCCTGCGCCTGCAATTCCGCGTCCTCCTCGCGCTCCGCCACGCGCGCGGCGGCGATCAGCCGGTCCTCGCCTTCGAGGTCCATGAGCTTGACGCCCATGGCCCCGCGGCCGGTCTGCCGGACGCCGGCGGCCTGGGTGCGGAGGACCTTGCCCTCCTGGGTGATGAGCACGATGCCGTCGGTCTCGGCGACCTGCTTGACGGCGATCACCTCGCCGGTCTTGGCGCCGGTCTTGACGTTGATGACGCCCAGGCCGCCACGGCCCTGCTGCGGATACTCGCCGACCTCGGTACGCTTGCCGAAGCCCTTGGCGGTGACCGCCAGGACCGGGCCGCCGAGCGGGTCGAGCGGCTCCATCGCCACCACGCGGTCGTCGCCGCGCAGGCGGATGCCGCGCACGCCGCGGGTGTCGCGCCCCATCGGCCGCACGTCGCTTTCCGGGAAGCGGATGGCGTAGCCCTGCGCGGTGGCGAGCAGCACGTCGTGGCCGGGCTCGGCGAGGCGCACCTGCAGCAGGCGGTCGCCCTCGTCGATGCTGATGGCGATGATCCCCGACGGCCGCGGGTTGCCGTAGGCGGAGAGCTCGGTCTTCTTGACCACGCCGCGCTCGGTGGCGAAGAGGAGCGAGGCATCGTCGCGGAACTCGCGCACCGCCACCGTCGTCGCCAGCTTCTCTTCGGGCGCGAGCTGCAAGAGGTTGACGATCGCCTTGCCCTTCGCCGCCGGCTCGGTGGCCGGCACCGCGTGCACCTTGAGCCAGTGCACGCGGCCGCTCTGGGTGAAGACCAGGATGTAGCTGTGCGCCGAGGCGACGAAGAGGTGCTCGACGTAGTCGTCGTCCTTGGTCAGCATGCCGGTGCGGCCCTTGCCGCCGCGCTGCTGCTCGCGATAGGCGGTGAGCGGCGAGCGCTTGACGTAGCCCGAGGCGGTGACGGTGATCACCATGTCCTCGTCGGCGATCATGTCCTCGATCGTGATGTCGCCCGCCGACTGCACGATCTCGGTGCGGCGCGGGTCGCCGTAGAGCTCCTTCAGGCGCAGCAGCTCCTTCTTGATCTCCTCGAGCACCAGGGGGTCGCTGCCGAGGATGGCACGCAGACGCTCGATCGTCGCCATCAGCTCGCGGTACTCCTCCACCACCTTGTCGCGCTCGAGGCCGGTGAGGCGCTGGAGGCGCATGTCGAGGATCGCCTGCGCCTGCACGTCGGAGAGCGCGAAGCCGACCATCAGGCGCTCGCGCGCCTCGCCGGGATCGCGGCTCGAACGGATGGTGGCGATCACCTCGTCGAGGTGGTCGAGCGCCTTCAAGATGCCTTCCAGGATGTGGGCGCGCTCCTCCGCCTTGCGCAGGTCGAAGCGGGTGCGGCGGATGACCACCGTCTTCCGATGGTCGAGGAAGCGCTCGAGCAGCTCCTTGAGCGTCAGCACGCGCGGCTGCTGGTCGACAATGGCGAGCAGGATGATGCCGAAGGTCACCTGCATCGGCGTCAGCTTGTAGAGCTGGTTGAGCACTACCTCGCCGATGACTCCGCGCTTGAGCTCGATGACGACGCGGATGCCGTCGCGGTCGCTCTCGTCGCGCAGGTCGGAGAGCCCTTCGAGCTTCTTGCCGCGCACCAGCTCGGCGATGCGCTCGATCAGCTTCTTCTTGTTGACCTGGTAGGGCAGCTCGGTGATGACGATCGCCTCGCGCTCGCCCTTCTCCAGCGGCTCCATGTGCGCCTTGGCGCGCAGCTGCAGCATGCCGCGGCCGGTGGCGTAGGCGTGCCAGATGCCCTCGATGCCGTGGATGGCGCCGGCGGTGGGGAAGTCGGGCCCCGGGATCTTCTCGATCAGGCGGCGCAGGTCGGCGGCCGGCTCGTCGATGAGCAGCAGCAGCCCGTCGACCACTTCGCCGAGGTTGTGCGGCGGCACGTTGGTGGCCATGCCGACGGCGATGCCGGCCGAGCCGTTGACGAGCAGGTTGGGCAGCGCCGAGGGGAGCACGGTGGGCTCGCGCTCGGAGTTGTCGTAGTTGGGCGCCCAGTCGACGGTTTCCTTGTCGATGTCGTCGCCCAGCATCTCCTCGGCGATGCGGGAGAGGCGCACCTCGGTGTAGCGCATCGCCGCCGGCGGGTCGTCGTCGATGGAGCCGAAGTTGCCCTGGCCATCGACCAGTGGATAGCGCAGCGAGAAATCCTGCGCCATGCGCACGACGGTGTCGTAGATGGCGGAGTCACCGTGCGGGTGGTATTTGCCCATCACGTCGCCGACGATGCGCGCCGACTTCTTGTAGGGGCGGCCGGCGCGGTTGCCGGCTTCCCACATGCCGTACAGCACGCGGCGGTGCACCGGCTTCAAGCCGTCGCGCACGTCGGGCAGCGCGCGCCCGATGATCACGCTCATCGCGTAATCGAGATAGCTGCGCTTCATCTCCTCTTCGATGTCCACCGGGATGTGGACTTCGAGGGGAGGAGAGGGCGGGGTCTTGGTGTCGTCGTCTGCCATGTCGTTCCGTCAGCGGAATATCAGATGTCGAGGTTCCTCACCTCGAGCGCGTTCTCGTGGATGAACTCGCGCCGGGGCTCCACTTCGTCGCCCATCAGCACGCTGAAAATCTGGTCGGCGGCCACCGCGTCCTCGATACGCACGCGCAGCAGGCGGCGGCGCTCGGGATCCATCGTCGTCTCCCAGAGCTGGTCGGGGTTCATCTCGCCGAGGCCCTTGTAGCGCTGGATGGCGAGACCCTTCTTGGCGCGCGCGAAGAGCTCTTCTAACGCAGGCTCGACGGTTTCGAAGACGAGACTCTCTTCGCCCCGCACGAGCGAGACGCGGCGAGCCTGGATCGCCTCGACGCCCGCCGCGTTCTGACCCAGCGCGCGGTATTCGGCGGAGATGAGCAGGTTCCAGTCGAGCCGTACCAGCCGGTCGACGCCGTAGCGCCGCGACACGAAGCGGATGGCGAAGGTGCCGTGCTCCTCGTCGTGCGACACCTCGACGTTCGAGAAGCCCTTCTCGGCGAGCGCCGCGGCGAGCGCGCGCACGCGCGGCTCGTCCTGCAACGCCGCCTTGTTGGTGAGACCGTGGAGGAGCGCGAGATCGAGCGCCTCCTTCGGGTAGCCGCGGCTCATCAACCGCTCCGCGTTGTCGCGGAAGCTCTCCATCTTCTCGAGGAAGTGCGCCAGCCGCGCGCCGGCGAGCAGGTGCGGCGGCGTGCCGTCGCCGTCGCGTTCCAGGGACAGCTCCCAGCCGCTCTGGATGCGGTCGATGAGGAACGCCTTGTACTCGCGGTCGTCCTTCAGATAGCTCGCCTTCTTCCCCTCGCTCACCTTGTAGAGCGGAGGCTGAGCGATGAAGAGGTGGCTCTTCTCGATCACCTCGCGCATCTGGCGGAAGAAGAACGTGAGGATGAGCGTGCGGATGTGCGAGCCGTCGACGTCGGCGTCGCACATGATGACGAGCTTGTGGTAGCGCAGGCGCGAGATGTCGAAGTCGTCGCTGCCGATGCCGGTGCCGAGCGCCGCGATCATGGTGCGGATCTCTTCGGAGGAGAGCACCTTGTCGAAGCGTGCCTTCTCGACGTTCAGGATCTTGCCGCGCAGCGGGAGGATGGCCTGGAAGCGGCGGTCGCGGCCCTGCTTCGCCGAGCCGCCGGCCGAGTCGCCCTCGACGAGAAAGAGCTCGGAGAGCTCGGGGCTCTTCTCCGAGCAGTCGGCGAGCTTGCCGGGGAGGTTGAGCGAATCGAGAGCGCCCTTCCTCCGCGTCAGCTCGCGCGCCTTGCGCGCCGCCTCGCGCGCGCGGGCGGCGTCGATCGTCTTCTCGACGATCTTCTTGGCGACCGCCGGGTTCTCTTCGAGGAAGGTGGACAGCCGCTCGTAGACGACCTGCTCGACCCAGCCCTTGACCTCGGAGGAAACCAGCTTGTCCTTCGTCTGCGAGGAGAACTTGGGGTCGCGGATGCGTACCGAGACGACGGCGGTCAAGCCCTCGCGCACGTCCTCGCCGGAGAGGTTCTCCTTGAGCCCTTTGCCCAGCGGGCTCTGCTGCGCGTAGTCGTTGATGGCGCGGGTCAGCGCCGCCTTGAAGCCGGTGAGGTGGGTGCCGCCGTCGCGGTTGTTGATGGTGTTGGTGAAGCTGAACACCTGCTCCTGGTAGCCGTCATTCCACTGCAGCGCGACCTCGGCCGTCTCCTCGCCTTCGCCGTCGTCCCGCACGTCGCGCAAGAAGATCGGCGGCGTGTGGAGCGGGTTCTTGGCGCGGTTCAGGTGCTCGACGAAGCTGGCGATGCCGCCCTCGTAACGGAACTCGGCGGCGCGGTCGGTCCGCTCGTCCTTGATCCTGACGAGCACGCCGCGGTTGAGGAACGACTGCTCGCGCAGCCGCTGCGCCAGCGTGTCGTAGTGGAACTCGAGGACGGTGAAGATCTGCGGGTCGGGCGTGAAGCGCACCTTGGTGCCGGTGCGGTCGCTCTTGCCGATCGCCTCGATCGGCTTCTCGGGGACGCCGCGGCGGTAGACCTGGTACCAGACCCGGCCGTCGCGCTTGATCTCGAGCTCGAGCGTCTCGGAGAGCGCGTTGACCACCGAGACGCCGACGCCGTGCAGGCCGCCCGAGACCTTGTACGAGGTGTGGTCGAACTTACCGCCCGAGTGCAGCTCGGTCATGATGACCTCGGCCGCCGAGCGGTTCTCCTCGACGTGGAGGTCGACCGGGATACCACGGCCATCGTCCTCGACCGTCACCGAGTTGTCGGAGTGGATGGTGACGTCGACGGTGGTGGCGAAGCCCGCCTGCGCCTCGTCGATCGAGTTGTCGACGAGCTCGAAGACCATGTGGTGCAGCCCCGACGCGTCGTCGGTATCGCCGATGTACATCCCGGGGCGCTTGCGCACCGCCTCGAGGCCCTTGAGGACCTGGATGCTCTCGGCGTTGTAGTCGCTCTTGAGAGCGTCGATCTTGGGAGTGTCTGGCAAGGGATCGCTGCCTCTCTCGCCGGCTCGGGTGCGACCCCTCGGGGACTGCCGATTTCCGTACACCCCGGGCAGTTTGAGGTGAGTCGAGAACGCTCCCGGGGAGAGGGTTCGCCCCGCTTTCCAAGCGGGGAAGTATCGGCAGAAAGGGGCGCCGACCGGCGCGTCGCGAGTATAGCCTTTTTTGGCATGGAAATCCAGCCCTTAGGCCTTGAAAAGTCTGAGACTTACGAGGCGTTGAGGCGGCCGCCGGAGAGCCGCCAGCGGCAGTCGGCGGGGAGGGTCTCCCAGACCTCCGGCCGGCTCGAGGTGGCGAGCAGCTGGCCGACCGCTGCAAAGGCCTCCCAGGCCGCCGCCAGACGGTCGCGGTCGAGCTCGGCGTCGGCGTCGTCGAGGAGATAGATCGGGTCGCGGCCGGTGGCCTCGACGAGCGTTCCCTGCGCGGCGGCGAGAAGGAGCCCGAGCGCCTTGCCTTCGCCGGCGGAGGCCACCGCGCCGACGTCGCGGCCGTCCCATAGCAGGCGCAGGGCATCGCGATGCGGGCCGAGGAGCGGCGCGCCGCGCTCGCGCTCGCGCGGGACGATGCGCTCGAGCGTGGCGAGGATCGCGTCGCGGCCGGCGATGCCGGCGCGGGGCGACGGCAGGTATTCGACGCGCAACGGTGGCAAGTCGAGCGGCGTGCGTTCGCGCACGGCGGCGAGGGCGGCGGCGAGCGCCTCGACGTAAGCGGCGCGGAGCGCGATGACCTCGGCGGCTGTTTCGGCGAGCAGCTCGTTCCACGAATCGAGCCCGTCGGCGCGACCGCTCGCGAGCAGCTGCCTCTTCTGCGCCAGCACGCGGCGGTAGCGCGACAGCGCGGCGAGCGCGCTGGGACGCGTGCTCACCAGGCCGCGGTCGATCAGCTTGCGGCCGAGCGCCGGCGCGCCGGCGAGGAGGTCCGCCTCCGCCGCCGTCCACAACACCACTGGCTGGAGCGCCACGTGCTCGGCGAGCGGCACCGCGTTGCCGTTGGCGAGGCGCAAGCGCTCACCGCGCTGCCAGCCCAGCTCGATGCGGTCGCGGCTATCGACGCCGGCGTCGATCGCGACGTGGAACCCGGTCTCGCCGTGCCGCGTGCAAGCGGCGAGGTCCGCGGTGCGGAAGCTCTTCGTCGTCGCCGCCAGGTAGATCGCTTCCAGCAGGCTCGTCTTGCCGGCGCCGTTGCTGCCCAACAGCAAGTGCCGCCCTGCGCCGGGAGCGAACGAAACGTCGGCGAGGTTGCGGAAGGAGCGGGGACTTACGGACGAAAGCACACCAAGAGACGGCGCGGGCGGCGGCGCCCCCTGCCCTGGCTTTCAAAGATCGAGGGGCAGGGGGACGGGGGGTTCGGGGTGAAGTGCAACCTAGGGGCGCGGGTCCGGTGGGCGGCGGCAGCGCGCTCTGCGCACGGCGGGCGGGCTACACATGCATGGGCATGATGACGCAGAGGTACCGCAGGTGCTCGCCCTCGACCGGGTAGCCGACGCACTGGCTCTCGGCGTCCTTGAGTTCGAGCCGCACCTGCGACGCCTCGACGGCGCCGAGGAAGTGGCCGAGGTAGTCGGGGTTGAGCCCGAGCTTGAGCTCCGGCCCGCCGTACTCGCATGGCACCTGCTCGGTGGCATCGCCGAGATCGGGATTCGCCGCCGAGATCACCAGACCTTCGGGCGAGAAGTGGAGCAGCACTCCGCGGGCGCGCTCGCCGGTCAGGAGCGCCACGCGCTGCACCGCCTGCTGGAAGGGCCCGCGCTCGAGCACCGGCTTCTTGTCGTTGTTCTTGGCGATCACCCGCTCGTAGTCGGGGAAGGTGCCTTCGAGGATGCGGCAGGTGAGCTCGCGCTTGCCGAGCCCGAAAGCGAGGTGGTGCTCGCCGCGGCGATAGGCGACGGTGTCGGTGCCGTCGAAGCGGGTCAGCTCCTGCAGCGCCTTGCGCGGGATGAGCACGCCATCCTGCGCGCTCTTCACCGTCACCGCGCTGCCGTTCTCGCCGCCGGCGGCGACCTCGACGAGAGCGAGACGGTGGCCGTCGGTGGCGACCATCTCGAGGCCGTCGTTCTTGACCTTGAAGAGAGCGCCGTTCAACTGGAAGCGCGACTCCTCGGTCGAGATGGCGAAGATGACCTTGGCGATCATCCGCCGCAGCACGTCGAGGGAGAGCTCGACGGCGGTCTCGCCTTCGACGCGCGGCAGCGTCGGGAAGTTCTCGGCCTCGAGGCCGCGGATGCGGAACCGGCTGCGCCCGGCCTGCAGGGTGACGTTCGATCCCTCGTCGAGCTTCAAGACCAGCTCGGCGTCGGCGAGCGCGCGCACGATCTCGTGAAACTTCTTCGCCTGCACGGCGACCGCGCCGGGCCGCGACACTTCGGCGTTGCACCAGGTGGCGAGCGAGACGTCGAGGTCGGTGGCGGCGAGCGAGAGCTTGCCGTCCTTCGCGTCGAGCAGGAGGTGCGAGAGGATCGGGATCGTCGTCCGTCGTTCGACGATTCCCTGCAGCAGCGCCAGCTCCGTCAACAGGGCATCGCGCTGGAGACGGATTTCCATGGCTAGCGGTCTCTCCTCTGGATTCCTGGCTTCAGATTCGATCCGAATATACAGCACAGCAACCGTCGGGAGAAGGACGGCGGAGATCGCGCAAAACCGTCGTCGTCGCTGATCGCGCAATCACTTGGCTCGCAGCTCGGCGCTGCGGAGCTGCTGTGGAGTCGGTGCGGAGTCGGCGGAAAGATCAGCTCGGTGAAGCCGCGCGCCAAGAACCGCGCCGCGGCTCCGCAGCGCGTCCACAGGCAAGTCAAAGGAGGTGTGGAAAAGAAAGCCGCCGGCCGCGGCTCAAGCGAAGTGCTGCACCATGCGATCGAGCGTCTGCGCGAAGTCGGCGTCGAGGTCCCGCATCTTGTCGATCTTCTCGACCGAGTACATCACCGTCGAGTGGTGCTTGTCGTTGAACTGGCGGCCGATGTCGGGGTAGGAGAGCTCGGTCAAGCGCTTGCACATCCACATCGCCACCTGGCGCGGGAAGGCGATCTGCTTCTGGTTCGACTTGCTCTTGATCTCGGAGACCTTGAGCCCGTAGTGGCGGGCGACGAACTTGATGACGTCGGCCGAGGAGACGCGGCGGTCGGCCTCGGGAAGAATGTCGCGCAGCGTCTCCTTGGCGAGCTCGAGCGACAGCGGGCGGCCGGTGAGCTGCGAGAAGGCGAGCACGCGGTTGAGCAGCCCCTCGAGCTCGCGTACGTTGCTGCGTACCTGCTGGGCGAGGAAGAGGGCCACGTCGTCGGGCAGCGCCTGGCCGCGCGCCTCCGCCTTGCGGCGCAGGATGACGATCTTCGTCTCCAACTCGGGCGGCTGGATGTCGGCGATCAGGCCCCACTCGAAACGGCTGCGCAGGCGCTCCTCGAGGCCGGCGATGCTGCGCGGCGGCGCGTCGGAGGAGAGAATGATCGGCTTCTGCGCCGTGTAGAGGGTGTTGAAGGTGTGGAAGAACTCTTCCTGCGTGCGCTCCTTGCCGCCGACGAACTGCACGTCGTCGATGAGCAGCACGTCGACGGTGCGGTAGCGCTCGCGGAAGGCGGGCATGCGCTCGAAGCGGATCGAGTTGATGAGCTCGTTGACGAACTGCTCGGCGACCAGGTAGAGGACGCGCCAGCTCGGGTGGCGGCGCTGGATCTCGTGGCCGATGGCGTGCAGCAGGTGGGTCTTGCCCAGGCCGACGCCGCCGTAGAGGAAGAGCGGGTTGTAGCTGTGGGCGGGGCTCTCGGCGACGGCGCGCGCGGCGGCGTGGGCGAACTGGTTGCTGCCGCCGACGACGAAGGTGTCGAAGACGTAGCGCGAGTCGAGCGCCGGCGTCGGGGCGCGCTCGGCTGCCGTGGGGACGGGCCGGTCCTTCTCGGCGAGCGAGAAGAGGACGCGGAACTGCGGCCCGCGCAAACCGGCGATGGCGCGGTCGACAGCGGGGCGGTAGCTCTGCTCGAGGGCGTTGACGAAGTGGTCGTTGGGGGCGACCAGCACCAGCCGGTCGGTGTCTTCGCGCTGCACGCGCAGCGGGCGGAACCAGGTGGAGAACTCCTCGGGGTCGAGGTGGCGCTCGAGCTCGCGCTGCAGGTCCTTCCAGAGGTTCTTGCTCAACGGCGTCGGGGCCTGCTACGGGGTCTGGCGGGGCAGAAATCCACACTCTTTCCACATGCTGTGGAAAACCCTTACCGGCTTCGACCGATCTGGATACCGAGGTCGAATCCGTTCTTGTTTCCCGGGGAGCGCGGGCACTATAACACGGCGGTTTCGGCGCGCAAGGAGATGCGTGTGACAACTACGAAGTCGTTGCCGGTCAACGAGATCGGCGTGCTGGCAGGGTTGGCGCGGCGCGACTAGACTGCCCGCGTGGACGAGCCCTCGAGGCTGCTCGAATGGTACCGCCGCAACCGCCGTGACCTGCCCTGGCGGCGCACCCGCGACCCCTGGGCGATCTGGGTTTCCGAGGTGATGCTGCAGCAGACGCGGGTGGAGCACGTGGTCGCCTATTTCGGGCCTTTCCTGGAGCGTTTTCCTACCGTCCATGCGCTCGCCGACGCGCCGCTCGACGACGCGCTGGCGCGCTGGTCGGGCCTCGGCTACTACCGGCGTTTACGACTCCTCCATCGCGCCGCGCAGCGAGTGATGGAGGGTGGGGGAACGATTCCTTCCACGGCCGAGCAGCTGCGCCGCCTGCCGGGAGTCGGCGACTATACCGCCGCGGCGGTGGCGAGCATCGCCTTCGATGAACGGGTGCCGGTGCTCGACGGCAACGTCGTGCGCGTGATGGCGCGGCGGCTCGCTTGCGACGAGGATGTCGCGCGGCCGGCGGTGCGGCGCCGACTGCGGGACGCCGCCGCGGAGCTGCTCGAGGCTGCCGCGCCGGGAGACTCGAATCAGGCGCTGATGGAGCTCGGCGCAACGGTCTGCACGCCGGTCGCGCCGAGGTGTGGAGAGTGTCCACTCGCGACCGGGTGTGTGGCGCGGGCGCGCGGCGAGGCCGAGAAGCTTCCTGTCCGCGCGAGGAGCGCCAAGCCGCGGCTGGTGGCGCTCGTCATCGCGGTCGTCGCGCGCGGCGATTGTGTGCTGCTCTTTCGCCGCGACGAGGGCGAGGTGTTGCTCGCCGGCACCTGGGAGCTGCCGTGGGTGGAATCGGGCGACGGCGACGCTGCTCGAGCGTTCGCGGTGCGCTACGGCGGGCGCTTTACACTCGGCGACGAGCTCGGCCGCGTGCGCCATGCGATCACCACGCGGCGCATCGTCGCCAGCGTGCGGCGCGCCCATTTCGGTGCGGGCGACGCGGTGGCGGAAGGTCGCGAGGCGGCCTGGGTGTCGCGCGCGGACATGCCGACGTTCCCAATGTCCTCGCTGGTGCGCAAGGCGCTGGCACTGGCCGCGCCGCCGCCTTAGCCGCGCGCTGCGCGGAGCTACTGCCCGCCGGCGAGGATGAACCAGCCGACGAGCTTGTCGTCGATCTCGCGCAGCCGCTTCGCCACCAGTCCGCAGAGGATGCGCAGCAGCCGCAGCGAGGAGACCTTGCGGATGTCGAGCAGGCCGGCGACGACGTCGCGCGGGATGGCGAGCACCACGGCGCCCTCGTCGTGCGCCGTCGCCTCCGCCGAGCGCGGCTGGTTGTCGATCAGCGCCATCTCGCCGAACCAGTCGCCGCGCTCCATGAAGGCGAGCGCCTCCTCGCCGGCGCCGGGGATGTGCTTGCCGATGCGAACCCGCCCGTCGACGACGACGTACATCGCGTCGCCGGTGTCGCCCTCGCGGAAGAGGACCTCGCCCGGCAGCAGCCGGCGCTCTTTCGACAGCGAGGCGAGGAAGTGGATCTCCATCCGCGACAGCTTCTGCTCGGAGAAGAGGTCCTGCTTCTGCGCCAGCTGCAGGCGGAAGGAACCGGTGGGCTCGCGCAGCGGCGCGTGGATCGACGGCAAGGGTTTGCCGGCCTCGCTGAAGAACTTGGTGAGTCGCTCGTTGGTGCTGCGCAGCTTTTGCGACAGGCTGCGCCAGAAAGTCCACCAGAGCGCCATCGCGAAGCGGGGATCTTGCTCGCCGAGCGCGTTGAGCTTGGCGGGATCGAGCACGAAGAGCTCGCTCGCCTGCACCGTCACCGCGTCGACCGAGCGCGGCGACTGGTCGACGAAGCTCGTCTCGCCGAAGAGCTCGCCCTCGCCCAGCCGGGCGATGTCGAACGAGCCGTACGAGGTGTCGCGCTTGATGAGCACGCGGCCCTTGTGGACGATGTAGGCCTCCAGCGTCGTGTCGCCCTCTTTGACGACCGCGGCGCCGCCGGGGAAGCGCACGAGCGACGTCGCCTGCGCCAGCCGCGAGCGCTGCTCGGCCGGGAAATGGTCGAGGATCGGATAGGCCGCGAGCTGCGCGCTCACGTCCATGCCGAGCCACCGCGCGCGAGAGAATGCATGATGGGGCGGAATCTTAGCGCTGCGCCGGCGCCGTGCGGCGGAGACCGGCGATCGCGACGGCGAGCTGGCGCTGCGTGAGCACGGCCGGCGGCAGCAGCTCGAGCACCTCGCCGCGCTCGCCGGCGGGGAGCGTCAGCACGCCGGCGCCGAGCGCGCGACGCGACCACGCGGTGGCGCCGCCCGAGCGCACCGCATCATCGCGCAGCTCGATGCCCCACAGCAGTCCGCGCCCGCGCACGGCGCGCACGATGGGCAGAGCCGCCAGCTCCTCGAGGCTCGTCGCGAACGCCGCCGCCAGCTCGACCGCGCGCGCCTGGAAGTCCGGATGGTCGAGCACACGCAGCGTGGCGAGCGCGGCGCTGCAAGCCAGGGGATGGGCGAGGAAGGTCGCGGTGTGGAGCGCCTCGCCGTCCGCCGGCCAATGGTCGAGCAGCTCGCGGCGGCCGAGCACGGCGGCGAACGGCAGGCCGCCGGCGAGCGCCTTGCCGCAGCAGAGGAGGTCGGGCTCGACGTTCTCCGCGGTGGATGCGAAGAAGGATCCGGTGCGGCCGCCGCCGGTGAGGATCTCGTCAACGATCAACAGCGCGCCGTGGCGCCGTGCGAGCGACGCGAGCTCGGCGAGCCAACCCGGCGGCGGCAACACGACGCCGGCGCGGCCCTGCACCGGCTCGACGATGACGCTGCCGATCGTGCCGCGGGCGAGCCGCGCCGCGAGCGCGCTCGCCGGCGCGCCGAACGGCAGATGCTCGACGTGCGTATGGAGGTGCGCGGCGAAGGGAAAGCGGAACGCTTCGCGCCCGCCGGCCGCGAGCGCCCCCAGCGTCAGACCGTGGTAACCGCCCGCGAAGGCGAGCACACCGGGCCGGCCGCTCGCGAGCACGGCGGTTTTGAGCGCCACCTCGACGGCGTCGGAGCCCGAGGCGGCGAAGTAGACGGCGGCGTCCTCCATCGGCGCGCGCGCGACGAGCGCCGCCGCGAGCGCCACGCGCGCCGGGTGTGCGTGCACGTCACCGAAGCCGTGGAGCAGCCGCGCCGCCTGCCGCCGCACGGCGGCGACGACGGCGGGATGGCGATGACCGACCAGCGCGACGCCGAAGCCGGAGGTCAGGTCGACATAGCGGTTGCCGTCGACGTCGAGCACGTTGGCGCCGCGCGCCTCGCGCCAGAGCGGCGACGGACCGGAGCCCACGGTGTTGACGCCGGGCGCTTCGAAGGTGGCGAGCTGCTCGGCGAGCTGCCGCGCGCGCGGTCCCGGCGGCGGCGAGACGATGCGTGGCAGCAGATCGCCGCGCTGCAGGCTGGCGACCGCGTCGGGACGCCGGCGCCGCGCCTTGAGCATCCGATCGTCGGGCAGGCGACTCGACATCGCGGCCCGCGCTACATCTCCCGCCGGCCGAGCAGCGAGCGCGACAGCGTCACCTCGTCGGTGTACTCGATGTCGCCGCCCACCGGCATGCCGAAGGCGAGGCGGGTGACGCGCACGCCGCGCGGCTTGAGGAGGCGCGCCAGGTAGTGCGCCGTCGCCTCGCCCTCGACGTTGGGATTGGTGGCGAGGATCACCTCGTCGACGCCGTCGAGGCGCGCCATCAGCCCGTCGATGGCGAGCTCCTCCGGCCCGACACCGCGCAACGGCGACAGCGCGCCGAGCAGCACGTGGTAGCGCCCGTGGTACTCGCCGGTGCGCTCGATGGGATCGATGTTGAACGGCTCCTCGACGATGCACAGCTGCGCCGCGTCGCGCCGCGGGTCGTCGCACCAGCGGCAGGGATCGACGGCGGTGATGGCGTTGCAGCGCGAGCAGTGGAAGAGCCGGGCCTTCACCTCGACGATCGAGCGCGCCAGCGCCTCCGCCTCGGCGGCGGTGACCTTGAGCAGGTGATGGGCGAGGCGCCCCGCGGT
>DASYQD010000030.1:0-24882 GCA_036005845.1 Thermoanaerobaculia bacterium
GGCGGCGCTCGCGGCGGCATCGGCGCTCCAGCCGTGCCGGCTGCTGGCCTCGAACTCGTCGGGAGTCGTCTTCAGGCGCAGGTCGTGACGGCAGTGCTCGACGCCCTGCGCGTCGCGGCTCGGCGAGCAGACGAAGCCGAAGCGGCCGAGCGCCGCCGACTTCTCGCGCTCCGCGGCCGGCAGCAGCGGATCGTCGGCGAACTCGAGCGTCGTCCCCCATTGCGGCGGCGTCGATTCGCCCCAGAGCTGCACGTGGACGTGCGCGGCGTTGGGCCGGTCGGGATACGGCGCCGGGCGGATGGTGCGATAGGCATAGCGACCGGCACTGTCGGTGCGCATCCAGCCGCGCAGCCGCGGCGCCTCGCCGCGCTCGCGGTTGTAATGACCGCTGCTGTCGGTGTGGAACACGTAGACCACCACGCCGGCCGCGGGCGTCTTGCCGTCGGCCTGCACCACCTGCCCTTCGACGAGCAGGGGCTGCTCGCCCTTCGCCGCTTCCGTGATGGTGATGCGCGGAGGCGCGTTGGCGCCGGCCCCTCCGGCGCGCATCGCGCAGGCGATGCCGCCGGCGAAGAGCGTGTTAGGCACTGCCGCGGCAGCAGCCACCACCAGAGCTGCGATCCAGGAAACCCGTCTTTGGTCTCGCTTCATGGCTTCGTCCTCCTCTGCCGTGAAAGGACGGGAGCGCGGGCGCGAGCGTTAACCTTGCCGCATCGCGCAGCGCGCCTGTCGCGGCGCCGCGCGATCGCACCGATGTATCTCACCGCCAAGCTGCCTCGCGCTCTCGCCGGCGCTTCGCCCCGCCTTCACGACGCCGACCGCCGTGCCGCCGTGGCGGTGGTGGCGCGCGATGGCTCGGCCGGCAGCGAGCTGCTCTTCATTCGCCGCGCCGAGCACCCGCTCGACCCGTGGTCCGGCCACATGGCCTTCCCCGGCGGCATGGTGGATCCCGGCGACGCCGATCCGCTCGCCGCCGCGCGACGCGAGACGCGCGAGGAGCTGGGGCTCGACCTCGACGCCGATGCGACGCTTATCGGCCGCCTCTCCGACGTCAAGCCGATGTCGCTGCGCGCCTCGCTCGCCATCTCGCCCTTCGTCTTCGCGCTGCGCCGCGCGCCCGAGCTGCAGCCCAACGACGAAGTGCAGGAGGCGCTGTGGATTCCGTGGACTTTTTTCGCCGACCGCGCCAACCGCTCGACGTTCTTCTGGACCCGCAATGGCGTGCCGGTACCGATGCCCTGTTACAAGTTCGAGGATCGCGTCGTGTGGGGGCTCACGCTGCGCATGATCGACGAGCTGCTCGAGCTCGTCGACGCCGATTCCGCGTCTTGAGCGGTCGGCCTGCGCGGCGTCAGCTGGCGGCCAAGTCGAGCGCACCCAAGTCGAGCGGCACCTTGAACGGCGCTCCCGGCACCTCGCGCACGAGGCGCGGCACCAGGTAGCCCGGCAGCTCCGCCATGACGCCGTGCAGCAGCTCACGGGCGCGCGCCTCCGGCACCTCGAAGTGCGCGGCGCCGGCGACGCGGTCGAGGAGGTGGAGGTAATACGGCAGCGCGCCGGCGTCGAAGAGCGCGTGCGACAGCTCGCACTGCGCCGCGACCGAGTCGTTGACGCCGGCGAGCAGCACCGCCTGGTTGAGCACCGCGGCGCCGGCCTCGCGCAGCCGCGCGATGGCCGCGGCGACCGCGACGTCGATCTCGCGCGCGTGATTCGCATGCAAGACGACGACGGTCGACAAGCGCGTGGCGCCGAGCCAGGAAACGAGCTCGGCGTCGACGCGCTCGGGAAGCACCACCGGCATGCGCGTGTGCACGCGCAGCCGCCGCAGGTGCGGGACGGCGTCGAGCGCTTCCACCAGCGGCGCCAGCTTCTCGTCGCTCACCGCCAGCGGATCGCCGCCGGAGAGGATCACCTCCTCGATGCCGGGACTCGCCCGCAGCCAATCGATGGCCGGCTGCCAACCGTCGCCGCGTGGCGCGTGCTCGCCGTACGGAAAGTGGCGGCGGAAGCAGTAGCGGCAGTGCACGCCGCAGGCGCCGGTGACGAGCAGCAGAGCGCGGCCGCGATACTTGTGCAGCACGCCAGGCACGGGTGACGCCGCGGCCGTCGCATCGACCTCGCTCAGCGGATCGGCCGTGAAGCCCGGCGCCGCCACCAGCTCCGCCGCGGTGGGCAGCACCTGCAGCAGCAACGGATCCGCGGCATCGCCGGGCCGCATGCGCCGCACGAAGCCGCGGGGCACGCGCAACGGGAACTCGCGCCCCGCGGCGCCGCTCGGCCGCAGCCGCGACGGCAGGTCCTCGGACGCGAGCCCCAGCAGATCGAGCAGCTCGCCCACGCTGCTCACCGCGTCGCCGAGGGCCCGCTGCCAATTGGCGGCCGCGGCCGCGCGCGCTATCATCCGCGGACCTTATATGACCACCATCAACACGAACCAGTTCCGCCCCGGCGTCAAGATCATCGTCGAGGGCGATCCCTGCAACATCATCGAGAACGAGTTCGTGAAGCCGGGCAAGGGGCAGGCCTTCAACCGCGTCAAGTACCGCAACCTGCTCACCGGCCGCGTCAACGAGAAGAACATCCGCTCCGGCGACACCTTCGAGGCCGCCGACGTCGTCGACACCGACATGCAGTACCTCTACAAGGATGCCTCCGGCTGGCACTTCATGGACCCGGCCTCGTACGAGCAGTACATGGTCAGCGAGGCGGGCATGGGCGACGCGCAGAAGTGGCTGAAGGAAGAGGACGTCTGCTCGGTGACGCTCTACAACGGGCAGCCGATCTCGGTGACGCCGCCCAACTTCGTCAACTTGAAGGTGGCCGACACCGACCCCGGCCTGCGCGGCGACACCAGCAGCGGCGGCAGCAAGGCGGCGACGATGGAGACCGGCGCCGTCGTCCGCGTGCCGCTGTTCATCAACGTCGGCGAGACGTTGAAGGTCGACACGCGCACCGGCGAGTACGTCTCGCGCGCCAAGGAGTGAGCGGGGGCGAACGGCGCGGCAAGCGCTACAGCGCGCCGAGCCACGACGCCGGAGACTGGCGGCCCACCGCGCCGCTGGAGAGTCTGAAGCGGCGCGCCGAACTCGTCGATCGGCTGCGCCGCTTCTTCGCCGAACGCGGCGTGCTGGAGGTGGAGACGCCGGTGCTCGGCGCCGCGGCGGCCACCGACCTCCACCTCGCGAGCTTCTCCACGACGCTCTCCACCGCGCCGCCACGCACGCTCTGGCTGCAGACCTCGCCGGAGCTGCACATGAAGCGGCTGCTCGCCGCGGGCAGCGGTCCGATCTGGCAGCTCTGCAAAGCCTTTCGCGACGGCGAGGCGGGCCGGCGCCACAACCCCGAGTTCACCATGCTCGAGTGGTATCGGCCGGGCTGGGACCACCACCAGTTGATGGACGAGGTCGAGGCGTTGCTGCGCGCGACGCTGCCGCAGCTCGCCGGCGCGCCGGCGGCCGAGAAGCTCGCCTACCGCGAGGCGTTCCTGCGGCACGCGGGGATCGACCCGTTCGTCGACGACGGCGCGACGCTCTGCTGGCGCGCGGCTGAGCTAGGGACCGTTGGCTCGCCCGACTGGCCGCGCGAGGAGTGGCTGCACCTCTTGCTCGCCAGGGTCGTCGAGCCCAAGCTCGGTCGCGGCCACGTCACCTTCCTCCACGACTTCCCCGCCGCCGAGGCCGCGCTCGCCCGCCTGCGCGACGACGACCCGCCGGTAGCCGAGCGCTTCGAAGCCTTCGTAGAAGGTGTCGAGCTCGCCAACGGCTACCACGAGCTCGCCGACCCGCACGAACAGGAGCGCCGCTTCGCCGCCGACCTCGCCGCGCGGCACGAACGCGGCTTGCCCGAGGTCCCCGCCGACGAACGCCTCCTCGCCGCACTGACGCACGGCTTCCCGGATTGCGCCGGCGTCGCCCTCGGCTTCGATCGGCTCGTCATGCTGGCGCTCGGCGCCGCGAGCATCGACGAGGTGATCGCCTTCCCCATCGACCGCGCCTGACGCGAGGCTGCGATCGCCGCCGGCTCGCTACGGGTTTTGACCACTCGCTGCACCCTGGTCTAGGCTGACTCCGTGCCCCGGCACATCGACGCTCCTCCCCGGCGCGGACCTTCCTGAGCACCGTGAGCACCGACGCCAGCCTCCTCGGCCGCCTCGCGCTGCACTACAAGCTGCTGACGCGCGACCAGCTCGTCGAGTCGCTGCAGCAGCAGGAGCGCGAGGGGCACCGGCGCAAGATCGGCGACATCTGGGTCGAGAACGGCTGGATGACGCCGCAGCGCTTCGACCAGCTCCTGCGCGCGCAACGCGAGTACGAGGAGCGGCAGCGCACGCAGGCCGCCCCAGTCGAACCCGCGGCCGCACCGCGCGGCGCTCTCGCCCAGCTCCTCGCCTTCGCCGCCGAGCAGCGCGCCAGCGACCTCCACCTCCACGCCGGTCTCCCCGTCCGCTTGCGCATCCACGGCGATTTCCGTCCGCTGCCCGGCGCGCCGCTCTCCGCCGACGAGACTCGCCAGCTCCTCGCCGAGGTGCTGACGCCTGCTCAGCGCGAGACGGTCGAGCGCCACGGCCAGGTCGACTTCGCCTACACCCTCGCCGGCGTCGGCCGCTTCCGCGCCAACGTCTACCGGCAGCAGCGCGGCTGGGACGGAGTCTTCCGCGTCATCCCCGCCGAGCCGCCGAGCCTCTCCGACCTCGGCCTGCCGCTCGACCTGGCGCGCTTCGCCAATTTCCACCAGGGACTGGTGCTGATTACCGGGCCCACCGGCTCGGGGAAGTCGTCGACGCTCGCCGCCCTCGTGCGGATCGTCAACGAGGAGCGCCGCGACCACATCATCACCATCGAGGACCCGGTGGAGTTCGTGCACCGCTCGCAGCGCTGCGTCGTCAACCAACGCCAGGTGGGGGCCCACACCAAGTCGTTCTCGCGCGCGCTGCGGGCGGCGTTGCGCGAGGACCCCGACGTCATCGTCGTCGGCGAGCTGCGCGATCTGGAAACGATCTCGCTGGCGTTGACCGCCGCCGAGACCGGCCACCTCGTGCTGGCCACGCTGCACACGCAGAACGCCATCAATACCGTCAACCGCATCATCGGCGTCTTCCCCGCCGAGCAGCAGTCGCAGATCCGCACCATGGTCTCCGAGTCGCTGCGCGTCATCACCTCGCAGCGGCTGGTGCTGCGCGCCGACGGCCGCGGGCGCGTGGCGGCGCTGGAGATCATGGTCGCCAACAAGGCGGTGTCCAACCTCATCCGCGAGAACAAGAACTTCCAGCTCCGCTCCGTGCTGCAGACCGGCGGCGCGCAGGGCATGCGCTTCCTCGACCACTCGCTCGACGAGCTGGTCAAGGCGGGCACGATCCGCCGCGAGGAGGCCGCGCGTCACGCCGAGGACCCCAAGCGGTTCAGCGGCCGGCCGGTGACGAGCGGCAGCGGCAGCTTGAACGTCGCGGCCGCGGCGGCCTCCGTCGCGCCGATGCCGCGGCCCGCCGGCTGAGCGAGCCCGCGATTACCGCCGAACACGAAGCCGACACCGAAGAATGCCGCGCCTCCACGATCTCTTCCGCTACTGCCAGGGCAACGGCGCCTCCGACCTCCACCTCGTGGCACAGCTCGAGCCGCGCGTGCGGCGCCGCGGTCACCTCGAAGCCGTCGCCGGCTGGCCGGTGCTCGCCGATACCGAGCTGCGCGCCATGCTGCGCGAAGTGGTGTCGAGCGAGCAGTGGGAGGAATTCGAGCGCGACGGCGACCTCGACTTCGCCTATGGGCTCGAAGGCGTCGCCCGCTTCCGCGGCAACTACCTGGTGCAAGAGCAGGGCGCGTCGGCCGTCTTCCGCGCCATTCCGCAGGAGATCATCCCGCTCGAGCAGCTCGACCTGCCGCCGGCCATCGAGCGCCTCGCCCACCTGCCGCGCGGGCTGGTGCTGGTCACCGGACCCACCGGCTCGGGCAAGTCGACGACGCTCGCCGCCATCATCGACCGCATCAACCGCACCTATCGCAAGCACGTGGTGACGATCGAGGACCCCGTCGAGTTCGTGCACCAGAACCGCGAGTGTGTCTTCTCGCAGCGCGAAGTGGGAACCGACAGCGACGGCTTCTCCGGCGCCCTGCGCGGCGCGTTGCGCCAGGATGCCGACGTCATCCTCGTCGGCGAGATGCGCGACCTCGAGACCATCGCGCTAGCCATCACCGCCGCCGAGATGGGCACCCTGGTCTTCGGCACCCTGCACACCAACGGCACCGCCAACACCATCGATCGCCTCATCGACGCCTTCCCGTCCGACCAGCAGGCACAGGTGCGCATCACCCTGTCGGAGTCGCTCGCCGCCGTGGTCTCGCAGCTCCTGCTGCCCACGGCCGACGGCAAAGGCCGCGTCGCCGTCAACGAGGTCCTGCTCAAGACCAGCGGCCTCCCCAACGTCATCCGCGAAGGCAACACGCCGATGATCCGCTCCCTCATCCAGAGCGGCCGCGCCGACGGCATGCAGCTCATGGACGACGCCCTCGCCGCCCTCGTCGACAAAGGCACGATCACCGGCCGCGACGCTTACTTGAAGGCGACGGAGAAAGCCCGCTTCGAGCAGTACCTCGAAGAATAAAAGCTGCGTCAGATCGCGACGCGCCGGATACCGGGAAACTGGTCGAAGGCCAGATCGAAGGTGAGGATCCGATCGATGCTCTCGCGTTCCATCACACCGAGGTGGATCGCGTCGCGAGCCGACAGCTGCGGAAAGGCCAGAACGATCTCGCGCGCTCTCGACACCACCGGAAGGTCGATGCCGAAGACCTCGTCGACGACGCTGAAGATCGACTCGAACGCAGGTTGGATCATGTCGCGACGGTTGATCGAGGTATAGCGGTGCAGGATCTCCTGCAGTACCTCGGCATCGGTGACCAATCGCTCGCGATCGGCCACGACGCGTTCGAGGAGCACCTGCGCGTCCGCTTTGTGCGGATGCGTGCCGCCGACGAGGTACATCGGAACGTTCGAATCCACGAAGATCACAGAGAAGGATCCGACACGTAGCCCCGTTCGATCTCCTCGAGCATGACGTCGATGTCGGCCGTCGGGCCCTGGTGCTGCGCTGCCGCCCGGATCGCCGCGATCTTGCGTTCAGGGCTCGACGAGGGTTGCTCACGCTTGGCGAGTCGGATGGCATCGCGGACCCAGTCGGCTACTGAGACGCGCCGCTCCCGCGCGGCACGCTGAACTTCCGCGAAATCCTCTTCGTCCAGAAGGACTTGCAGTCGTTTGCTCATGTGATGAGCGTAGTTGACTCATCCTCATGAGTCAACTACTGCTCTCGATCGAGCCTTGACGCCTCGCGCAACGCGCTCCGACGACGTACGATCCGCGCTCCGCGTTCCATCACCATGACCGCCACACACCACCGCTCCACCTTCCGCGAGACCTTCGAGGCCCTGCTCGTCGCCGGCCTCTTCCTGCTCTTCGTCAACACCTGGGTGTTCCGAACCTTCTTCATCCCCAGCGGCTCGATGGAGAACACGCTGCTGATCGGCGACCACCTGGCGGTGAACCGTTACATCTACGGGCCGACGGCGAGCGCGCTCGAGCGCAAGCTCCTCCCCGCCCGCGAGCCGCGGCGCGGCGACATCGTCGTCTTCCGCTCGGTCGAGCGGCCGAGCGAGGACCTCGTCAAGCGGCTCATCGGCCTCCCCGGCGACGTCATCGACGTGCGCAACAAGCAGGTCTTCGTCAACGGCCAGGCGTTCGACCAGCCCTACGCCATCTACAAGGACCCGCTGATCGGCGCCGTCACTTCGCTGCACCCCAAGCGCATCGCACGCGACCAGTTCGGCCCCTACCGCGTGCCGCCCGACTCCTACTTCGTCATGGGCGACAACCGCGACGAGTCGTATGACTCGCGCTTCTGGGGGCCGCTGCCGCGCACCTACCTGAAGGGCCGCGCCAACCTCATCTACTGGTCGTACGGCGGCGAGGCGCCCTCCGCCGAGTGGCAGGGCTGGGCCGAGCAGTTCCGCCACCTCGGCCGCACGGCACTCGGCTTCTTCACGCGCACGCGCTGGAGCCGCACCTTCGACCTGCCGCGATAGCGCCCGGCCGGGGGCGTGATCGCCTTCACAAAACCGGGTTCAGCGCTGACCCGCGATGCCGTTCGTTGACCCGGATTTCGGGTCGCCGTCTGATCGCGCCGCCGCGGAAAATCTTTACAAGACACTCGCCGAAAAGGACTTCTTTCGCGAGCGCGCGGCGGTACGGCCGTTGCTCTTGGCGCGAGCGGGTGAGTCATGGTGGCTCGCACCAAGCGAGAGGAGGAGCCCTTGATGAGACGCTGGCAATCATTCCTCGGAGTCGGCCTGCTGCTGTTGGCAGTGCCGGCGAGCGGCTCGACCTTTCTCCACATGAGCCGCGCCGAGCTGGCCGCGAAGGCCAGTGCGGTCGTGGTCGGCAACGTGCTGTCGGTGGAGTCGTTCTGGACCAAGTCGGGCCGCGTCATCGTCACCGAGGCGATGGTCGAGGTCGAGGACGCCATCCTCGGCGAGGCGCCGTCGGTGGTCGTGGTGCGCACCTTCGGCGGCACGGTCAACGGCTACACCGTCGAGGCGCACGGCTTCCCCACCTTCGAGAAGGGCGAGCGCCTGCTGCTCTTCCTCGAGCGGGACAAGAACGACGCCGACGTCACGCGCGTGCTCGGCTACCAGGAGGGCATGTACCGCGTCACCGCCGACAAGGCCGGCCGCGAGGTGGCCAATCCCACCGTCGACGGCGGCGCCCGGCTGCTCACCGCCGACGGCAAGCTCGCGCCGCCGCCGCGTCCGATCCTGCTCGACGACCTGCGCGGCGAGGTCCGCGAGCTCGGCCGCCGGGCCGGGCGTCCCGTCAACTAGGAAACGAGGAGAGGCTGAACCATGAATAGAGCTCGCATCTTCCGCCTCGCCGTCCTCTCGCTCGTCGTCGCGCTCGCGGCGGTCGCCGGCGCACAGGCCTACGTGCTGCTGTCGCCGCGGCGCACCTGGGACGCGGCACCCACCTACCGCGTCGACAACCGCGGCCTGTCTTCGATCGCCGACGGCGGCGACTTCGGCCGCAACGCCACCCGCAACGCCATCGTCTCCTCCGCCGCCTGGAACGGCGCGCCGACCGAGCGGAGTCCCGTCATCAACGCCACCGTCGCCTCGATCTCCGGCTTCCGCCTCGGCGACGGCATCCCGATGCTCAACTTCCAGGATCCCCTCGGCGCCTGCACCGGCAGCTGCCTCGCCGCCACCTTCACCGGCTACTACCAGAGCCGCGGCAACGGCACCTACCGCATCACCGACGCCGACATCGTCACCAACACCGCCTACAACTGGGCCGATGCGAACGACCCGTGCTCGGGCCAGGAGTTCCGCATCGAGGGCGTCATGGTGCACGAGACCGGCCACGGCCTGGGTCTCGCGCACAGCAACGTCGCGGGCTCCACCATGTACCCGAGCGTGTCGGCGTGCAACAACGCGCCGGCGAGCACCGAGGCCGACGACGAGGCCGGCATCGACGACCTCTACTGATTTGCGCCTGTAGTCGATCCAGGGCCCGCCGGTGGCTACCGCCGGCGGGCCTTTTCGCGTTTCTTGGGACCATCGCCAGCGCGCCCGCCGTCTGATAGAGAATGGGCCGCCATGGCCGCGCCCGCCGCCGCCGAAGTCTCGCCTCGAGCTGCTTCCGCACTGCGCTGCAGCGGCCTGGTCAAGCATTACGGCGAGGTCAAGGCGGTCGACGGCATCGATCTCGAGGTGCCGCGCGGCATCTGCTTCGGCCTGCTCGGGCCCAACGGCGCCGGCAAGACGACGACGCTGGAGATGATCGAAGGGCTGACGCCGCCGACGGCCGGCCGCATCGAGCTCTTCGGCATGTCGTGGTCCGAGGGGCGCGACCGCGAGCTGCGCCGCCGCCTCGGCGTGCAGCTCCAGGAGACGCGGCTGCCCGAGAAGCTCACCGTCACGGACCTGCTGCGGCTCTTCCGCAGCTTCTACACCTACAAGTCTTCTCGCGCGCCCGAGGCGCGCCGCGGCCGCAGCGTCGAGGACGCGATCCGCGTCGTGCAGCTCGAGGAGAAGCGCGACGCCCGCGTCGAGAAGCTGTCGGGCGGGCAGAAGCAGCGGTTGTCGCTGGCCTGCGCGCTCGTCGGCGATCCCGAGCTGCTCTTCCTCGACGAGCCGACGACCGGGCTCGACCCGCAGGCGCGGCTCAAGATCTGGGAGATCGTCGACGACTTCCGGCGCCAGGGCGGCACGGTGCTGCTCACCACGCATTACATGGACGAGGCGGCGCACCTCTGCGAGCGGCTGGTGATCCTCGACCACGGCAAGATCATCGCTTCCGGCACGCCGGCGGAGCTCGTCGCCTCGCTCGGCGCCGAGCAGATCCTCGAGCTGACGCTGCAGGGCGACGCCGAGCCGCCGCTCGACCAGCTCGGCACGCTGCCCGGAGTGACGAGCGTCACGACACGCGAGCGCACCGCCGTGCTCTCGATCGCCGACATGGGCGCCGCGCTGCCGGCGCTGCTGCAGCTGCTCGAGCGCGAACGCCGCGCGGTGGCGACGCTGACGACGCACCAGGCGACGCTGGAGGACGTCTTCGTCAAGCTCACCGGCCGCGGGCTGCGCGACGCCTGAGCGGAACGCCAGCGATATGAGCGACGCCGCACAGCACCCGCTGGTCGAGATCACCCGCGCCCGGCTGCTCGAGTTCTGGCGCCAGCCCGAGGCGCTGTTCTGGGTGTTCGGCTTCCCGGTGATCATGGCGGTCGTGCTCGGCCTCGCCTTCCGCAACAAGCCGCCGGAAGAGGTGCCGGTGGGCGTCCTCGGCGATGGGCCGGCGGCCGCGGGGCTCGTCGCCGTGCTCGATGCCTCGCCGGTGCTGACGGCGAAGCGGATGGCGAGCGCTGATGCCGCACGTGCGCTGCGGACCGCGAAGGTCGAGCTGCTGGTGACGCCGCGCAACGACGGCGCTGCCGAGGCGAGCGTGGCCGCGCCTGCCGTTCCCGCGGTGACCTTCCGCTTCGACCCGCAACGCGCCGAGGCCCGCACGGCGCGGCTGGCCGCGGCCGATGCGCTGGAACGCGCCGCCGGTCGCCGCGATCCGGTGCCGGTCGGCGAAGAGGAAGTCCACGAGCGCGGCCAGCGCTACGTCGACTTCCTGATTCCCGGCTTGATCGGCCTCAACCTGATGAGCAGCGCGCTCTGGGGCTTCTCCTTCGCGCTCGTACAGATGCGCGCCGGCAAGCTGCTGCGCCGCTTCGCCGCCACGCCGATGCGCCGCGCCGACTTCTTGATCGGCCTGATGGGCTCGCGGCTCATCTTCCTCGCCGTGCAGGTGGCCTTCCTGCTCGTCTTCGGCTGGCTCGCCTTCCACGTCGAGGTGCACGGCTCGCTGCTCTCGATCGCCGTCATCGGCGCCATCGGCACCTGCGCCTTCACCGCCATCGCCATGCTCGCCGCCTCGCGCGCCAAGACGCTCGAAGGCGTCTCCGGCATCACCAACCTGATCATGATCCCCATGTGGCTGCTGTCGGGGACCTTCTTCTCCTACGAACGCTTCCCGGCCGTCCTCCAGCCGATCATCAAGGCGCTGCCGCTCACCGCCTTCAACGACGCCTTGCGCCTCGTCATCAACGACGGCGCCAGCCTGCCGGCGACCTGGCTGCAGCTGCTCATCCTCGCCCTCTGGGCGGTGCTGCCGTTCGCCGCGGCACTGAAGCTTTTCCGCTGGCAGTAGCGCGAGGGCTCAGCGTTCAGGCGCGCACGCGCACGCGGTCATAGAGGAACTCAGGCGCGAAATCCGCGCCGTTCGGCCAAGTCACGGTATCGAGCGCCAACTCGAAGCGCTTGAAGAGCACAGGATCGCGAAGCGGCTCGAACACCTCGCCTTCAAGCTCGTCTCGAAGGTCGATCTCGCCCTCGGTACCGTCGCTGAAACGCAACCATAGGACGTATCCCGTGACGTGCTTCGCATCGACTACGTGGATCAGCATGGCTACTCCAGGGGTGCGATCCGCCGCAACGGTTTCGCTTGAACCGCGAGACGCCAGTCAGCGCGTAGCTCGTCCCGGTGCAAATCGAGCCATTCGAGAACATGCGCTAGCGCGCGGGGAGGGAACGAGCCTTCGACGGCACCGTCCTCGACCCCCACGGTGATTCGATATTCGGCGTACTTTGCATGGAAGTGTGCCGGCGGATGCTCGCGGTAGTACATGGCGATCACGATGCCGAGGAAGCGGCTGATCTCCGGCACTGCAAAGATTCTACGCGTATGGCTCGGCTGCGGTACAAGCTAACCAGAGGCGATCGAGACCTTCGCCGAGCGGGACGCGCGGTGCGTAGCCGAGCTTCTCGCGGGCCGCGGTGAGGTCGGCGAAGGAGTGGCGGATGTCGCCGGGACGTAGGGCCACGTGGCGGGGTGGCGCGCTGCTGTTGACGAGCGCGGCGAGTCGGGCGGCAAGCTCGTTCATCGTCACGCGCTCGCCGCCGGCGACGTTGTAGGCGGCACTGCACGCTTGCGACGGAGCACCGGCCGCGAGCAGCGCTGCTTCCACGGCGTCGCCGACGTAAGCGAAGTCGCGCGTTTGCTCGCCGTCGCCGTGGATTTCCATCGGCCTGTTGCTGTGCGCTGCGGCGAGGAAGCGCGGGATCACCGCCGCGTACGGGCCTTCGGGGCTCTGGCGCGGGCCAAAGACGTTGAAGAAGCGCAGTCCGACGAGCTCCTGGCCGGAGTTGCGGGCGAAGCTCGCCGCGAGCTGCTCGGTCATCGCTTTCGACAGGGCGTAGGGCGAGAGCGGTGCGCCCTCATGACCTTCGCGGCTGGGAAGCGCGGTGCTGTCGCCGTAGACGCTCGACGACGAGGCGTAGACGGTGCGCCGGACGCCCGCCTCGCGCGCGGCGGCGAAGACGTTCGCGCTGCCGGCGACGTTGATGGCGATGGTGGTGGCCGGATCTTCGAGCGACTTCGGCACCGAGCCGAGCGCGGCGAGATGGAACACCCAGGTCACCCCGTCGCAGGCACGACGACAGGCTTCGACGTCACGGATGTCCCCGCGCTGCAGCTCGACCGCGTCGCCGTGATGGGCGAGGTTGTCGACACTGCCGCTGCTGAGGTCGTCGAGCACGCGCACGCGCGCTCCGCGTTCGACGAGGGCGTCGACGAGGTGCGAGCCGATGAAGCCGGCGCCGCCGGTGACCAGCACGCGCAAGCCGGCGAAGTCGGGAATGGGCATCGGCGCGCGACGATAGCGCACCGCTCGCGCACGCGGCTGCGCCGCGCCGTCTCTCGCCGCAGCAACGCGCCTAATGGCCCAAGTACCAGTCGTACCCGTGCTCGAACCAGAAGTCGGTCGGCCGCACGAAGCTGTAGCGCAGCGTGCCGATCCGCTTGAGGTTCTTGACGCCGTACTTCATCGGCGCGACCAGGCGAAGCGGCGCGCCGTGGTCCCAGCTCAGCGGCTGGCCGTTGATGGCCCAGGCGAGCAGCGTCTGCGGGTGCAGCGCGCTCTGCAGATCGAGACCGACGTAGTAGCCGCGGCCGGGTGTCTCGAGGGCAACGAAGGGCGGCATGCGCTCGGGCTGGCGCGGGTCGGCGGCCGATCCGTCGCGCGCCGCCGGCGGGAAACGAGCCATGAAGTCGGAGAGGCGCGCGCCCGTCCAATGCACGACGATCGTCCACCCTTCGACGCAGCGCAGCTCGGTGATGAGGTCGTGCGCCGGCAGCGCCTGCACGTCGGCCAACGAAAGCGTCAGCGGGCCGGCCGCGGCGCCTTCCACCTTCAGGCTCCACGCCGAAGCGTCGGCCTTGGCGTCGAGCCCGAGGTGGCCGTTGACGCGCGGGTTGCGCGACGCGGCGCTGAGCGCGTAAGTGGGCGCGAGCCGCGTCGGGTCCCAGAGCGCGCCCCACAGGGCCTCGTTCGCCTGCAGCGCACGGCGGAACGGCCACGGCTGGCCGTTCTCCCCTGGCCGCGAGATGAGCCAGCGCCAGCCGAGCACCGCGGCGGTGCCACCGGCGGTGAGGGTGAGGAAACCGCGCCGCGAGAGACGGGCGAGCTCGCGTTTCACCTCGGCGTCGGTCGCCGCGGCGGAGAGCGACGGAGGGAGGGCGATCGACAGCGCTGACGGCGCTCGAGTCTCGATCGGCGCGGCGCTCTTGGGCATCGGCGTCGCTGCTGATTCGGGCGCTGCGGCTGTTTCGGATGCCGCAGTTTTCGGCGCACCGGCTTTCGACTCCGCTGCGTTCGCCGGTGCTGGTTCCGGCGCTGCTTCCGCCGGCGTTACCTTCGGCGCCGACGCTTTGTTTGCTGCAGCGTCCGGCGCTCTCGCCGGGGTTGCTCCCGCCTCTGCCACCTCCGGCGCCGCCGCGGGAACGTCGTCGCGCTTTTCACCGTCCCCGCTCATGCCGCCTCCTCCACCTTCGGCGCCGGCGCCGGCTCCTCCACCACTTCCACGCCGATCACCATCGCCCGGAAGTTGTTCCACCCGGCCTTGACCACCTGCGCAACGTGCACGAGGAAGAAGGCGATGTATCCCATCGTCAGCCAGAAGTGGAGGAAGCGCGCCATCGCGTAACCGCCGAAGGCCGCGGTCAGCCAGTTGACCTGGATCGGTTTGTAGATCGCCAGCCCGGTGAGCAGCGAGCCCAGCCCCATCAGCACCACCATCGTGTAGGCGATCTTCTGCGCGCCGTTGAAGCGGCCCTGCGGCGGCAGCTCCTTGCGCAGATGCAGGTCGTGCAGCATCACCTGCCACGCCTCGCGGAACGAGCTCTTGTTCGGCACCAGGTAGCGCCACTCGCCCGAGATCAGCGTGTAGCCGACGTAGAGCACGCCGTTGACGGCGAACAGCCACATGACGAAGAAGTGCCACGCCATCCCCTGCGCCAGCCGGCTGCTGATGTGCAGGAGCTGGTAGAGCCGCGGCGTCAGCCGCATGTAGAGCAGCGTGTGCCCGCCCCAGCCGATGCGGTAGATCGGGTTGGCCCAGTAGATGAGGATGCCGCTCCACACCATCAGCGCCAGCAGCGGGAAGTTCAGCCAGTGGAACCAGCGGACGGCGAGCGGGTGCTTGGGCGCCAGTTTCTTCATCGCGGTCGTTCTCACGAAGACTGGGTACGGCGCCCACTCTAGCCCGGTTCACCGGGCGCCGCGGCGCGATCGCTTCGTGCCGCCGCGACGATAGAGTCGGTCGGTGCCGTTCAGCTCCGCCGATCTCGACACGGCACCGCAGCCGCTGCCGCCGACGCTCGCCGCTCACCTCTTCCCGCCGCTCGGCCGCGAGCTGGTGTCGCTCCTGCGCTCGCTCCCGGCCGAGGCCTGGAGCCGCGGTACCGTCTGCCGCGCCTGGACGGTCAAGGACATCGCGGCGCACCTGCTCGACACCGCCCTGCGCCGGCTCTCCATCGGCCGCGACGGGCACTTGCTGGCGCCGCCACCGCTGCCGACCACCGGCTACCGCGACCTCGTGGGCTTCCTCAACGGCCTCAACGCCGAGTGGGTGGCGGCGACGCGGCGCGTCAGCCCGCAGCTTCTCACCGAGCTGCTCGCCTGGGTCGAGCCACCGCTCGCCGAGCACCTGGCGAGCATCGATCCCTTCTCGCCGGCGGTCTTCGGCGTCGCCTGGGCTGGTGAGGAGAGCTCGCCCGCCTGGTTCGACGTCGCGCGCGAGCTGACCGAGCGCTGGCTGCACCAGCAGCAGATCCGCCTCGCGGTGGGCGCGCCGCCGCTCGCCGACGTCGAGACGTCCGCCGCCGTCTTCGACACCTTCCTGCGCGCGCTGCCGCACACCTTCTCGCGGCTGCAGGCGCCGAAGGGCACGACGCTCGTCTTCGAGATCCGCGGCGAGCGCAGTCTTGGCTACACGCTCGAGCGCGGCGAGCGCCGGTGGGAGCTGCTCAGGGGTGCGGCGGCATCTCCGGCGGCCGCCGTCAACCTCGACGAGCCGACCGCCTGGCTGCTGCTGACCAAAGGAATGACTGCGAGCGCGGCGCGCGAACGTGCCACCGTCGCCGGCGACGCCACGCTCCTCGCCCCCTTCTTCGACACCGTGGCGGTCATGGCCTAAGGACGCTCCACACCAGCCCGCTGTGTTAGCTTCGAGCCCGTCCCGCATACAGGAAGGACCCCGTACATGCTCAGATCAGCAGCCGTTCTGACGATCGGCGCGGCGCTCGCGTGCTCGCTGCCTGCGGCCGGCGCGACGTGGACCGTCGGGCCCGACGGCGCGTTCTCCACCATCCAGGCCGCCGTGGACGCGGCGGTCGCCGCCGGCGGCGACAACTCGATCCTCGTCGAGCGGGGAACTTATCTCGAGGAGAACGTGGGCAACGGCGGCGCGGCGCTGACCGGGACGCTGCGGCTGCTGGGTGGCTGGGATGCGAGCTTCACCCGCCGCGACTCGCTGCCCGGCGCGACCGTCGTCGACGCCCGGGGCCTCGGCCGGGCCCTCCGCTTCTCGTGCAGCGACGCTCGACTCTTCGTCGAGGGCTTCACTCTCACTCACGGGCGGGTCGCCGGCGGTGGGACCGTCGAGAGAGGCGGAGGCGCCTGGTTCTCGGCGAGCGGTACCTGCGAGGTGACCTTGCGATCGCTGATGGTCCACGACAACTCGGTCGAGGGCGACGCGTTCTGCGACGGAGGAGGGCTCTTCGTCCAAGCCGCCGATGACGGTGACGTGATGCTGGAGGACCTCAGCGTCGAGCACAACCGAGTGTCGTGCGCTTGCGGCGCCGCCCAGGGCGGCGGCATATCCGTCATCCCGTCCGAGTCGGCCGCAACTCCGTGGCGCACGGCGATTCACCTGTCGAACAGCAGCGTGTCCGGCAACAGCGTCGATTCCGGCTGCACGGCCTTCGCCGCCGCCGCCGAGCTCGCCGGCGGATCCGTAGAGGTCTTCGACAGCACCTTCGACGCCAACCAGGTGATCTCGACGCCTTTCGGCGGTGCGGCGGTCTTGTTGAGGACCCAGGAGCTCGAGTTCCGGCGCAACCGGCTGCTCGCCAACGGTTGTGGTGGCAGCGGTGGTGAGAGTTTCAACAAGGGCCAGCTCTCCTTCGTGTCCAGCATCGAAGCGCAGGTCTCCGATTCCCTGATCGCCGAGGGGGTTTCCTGCGCCGGTGTGATCGCCGCCGCGACCCCGGGCTCTCGGATCTTCGTGACCAACCTCACGGTGGCACGCAACTCCGACGCTGGGTTCGGCAGCGCGACGAAAGGGCCGGTGACGGTGGCCAACACCGTCGTCTACGGCAACGGCAGCGACCTCGCGCCGTCGGGCGCCGGCGTCACTCTCGGCGCCGGCAACCTCTTTGGCATCGATCCGTTCTTCGTCGACGCGGCGCGCGGCAACTACCACCTCCTCGCCGGCTCGCCCGCCATCGACACCGGCGATGACCTGCCGGCCGGCGGTCGCGGCCCCTTCGATCTCGACCGCGCCGCCCGCATCCAGGGGGCACACATCGACGGCGGCGCCTACGAGGCGGCCGCCGGCGCCGTGGGCACGCACCTCTGCGACGTCGCCGGCCACGGCGCTCTGCCCAACGTCCCCGCCTTCACGCAAGCGTGCATCTGTCTGCGCGACCAGGGATTGCGCTCCTTCCACTGCGGCTTCTTCCTGGCCGAGCTCTTCGTCGACTTGGCGATCCCCACGCCGGTGTCCCCGGACGAGCTGGTGAAGGCCGCGTGGACGATCGATCCCTGGCAGGGTGCGGACGGCGCCTACACGGTCGTCTTCGAGACAATGCAGAAAGGCCAATGGGTTCCCGTCGACAGCCGCAGCGGCAAGCTCAAGCAGGGCAAGCTCGAGACCGTGAAGCTCGACTTCCTGGCGCCTCCCCTTTCGACGCCGCTACGAGCCCGCATCCAGCACCGCGCACCGGGGCTCGACAAGCCGATCGAGGACGCCATCGACGTGCTGCTGGTGGTGGACAAGCCGAACGGTCCCTGAAAACCGAAGAGAGGAAGCCGTCATGCCCCGACTCGTCGCCGCGCCCGTCGTCATCCAGGCCGCCGGCAACAAGCCGAAGCTGATCGAGGAGTTCGTCGGCGGCCCCAGCACCGGCTCGCGCGAGGTGAGCGTCGCCCGCATGCGCTCGCCGGGCGGCTGGCAGGAGCCCGGCCAGCGCCCCGAGTTCACCGAGATCACCGTCGTGCTGCGCGGCCGCGTGCGCGTCGAGCACGAGGGCGGCGAGACGAGCGTCGCCGCGGGCCAGGCGATCGTCAGCGAGCCGGGCGAATGGGTGCGCTACAGCAGCCCCGACCCCGAGGGCGCCGAGTACGTGGCGATCTGCCTGCCGGCGTTCTCGCCCGGGATCGTGCACCGCGACGAGTAGACTCGGCGCTCACCGCAGGAGCCTGCCCTGGAGACCGCCGCGCCCGCGACCGACGTTCAGCCGACCTCTGCGCCCGCCGCGACCGCTGGCGGGCGCACCTGCCGCTTTTGCGGTGCCGGCCTCTCAACCACCTTCGTCGACCTCGGCCTGTCGCCGCTCGCCAACTCATACGTCGAGCCCGACGACCTCGGCAAATCGGAGGTCTTCCACCCGCTGCACGTCTTCGTCTGCGACCGCTGCTTCCTGGTGCAGCTTCCGGAGAGCGAATCGCCCGACGCCATCTTCTCGGACTACTCCTACTTCGCCTCGTACAGCGACAGCTGGCTCGCCCACGCGCGCGACTATGCGGCGATGGCGACGCGGCGCTTCGAGCTCGGCCCGCGCAGCCAGGTGGTCGAGATCGCCAGCAACGACGGCTACCTGCTGCGCTGGTTCGTCGAGCGCGGCATTCCGGTGTTCGGCATCGAGCCGGCGGCGAACGTGGCGCAGGCCGCGGAGGCGCTCGGCATCCCGACGCGCGTGCGCTTCTTCGGCACCCAGCTCGCGCGCGAGCTCGTCGCCGATGGGATCCGCGCCGACCTCGTCGTCGGCAACAACGTGCTCGCCCACGTGCCGGCGCTCAACGACTTCGTCGCCGGCCTGGCGCTGCTGCTGGCGCCGCGCGGCGTCCTCACCATGGAGTTCCCGCACCTGCTGCGGCTGATGGACGAGGGGCAGTTCGACACCATCTACCACGAGCACTTCTCCTACTTCTCGTTCACCACCGTGCGGCAGGTCTTCGCCGCGCACGGCCTGACGCTCTTCGACGTCGAGGAGCTGCCGACGCACGGCGGCTCGCTGCGCATCTACGCCCGCCACGCCGCCGACGAATCGCGTCCCATCGAGCCGCGCGTCGCCGAGCTGCTCGCCCGCGAAGAACGCGCGGGGCTGCTGCGCCTCGCCACCTACGGCGACTTCGCGGCCCGCGTGCGCGTCGTCAAGCGCGACCTGCTTCGCTTCCTGCTCGACGCGAGCGAGGCGGGGCGGCAAGTCGTCGGCTACGGCGCGCCCGCGAAGGGCAACACGCTGCTCAACTACTGCGGCGTCGGCCCCGACCTCCTTGCCTACACCGTCGACCGCAGCCCGCACAAGCAGGGGCGCTACCTCCCGGGCACGCGCATCCCGATCTTCGCGCCCGAGCGCATTGACGAGACGCGGCCCGACTACGTGCTCATCCTGCCGTGGAACCTCAGGGACGAGGTGACCAAGCAGATGGCACGCGTGCGCGATTGGGGCGGCAAGTTCGTGGTGGCCGTGCCGCGGCTCGAGGTGCTGCCGTGACCGCGCAGCCTGCATCTGCCGCGGTGCGCTGAGCGCGAAACGCCGCGATGTTCCTCGGCCACTTCGCCGTCGGGCTCGCCGCCAAGCGCGTCGCGCCGCGCGTTTCGCTCGGCACCCTCTTCGCCGCCGCGCAGCTCGCCGACCTGCTCTGGCCCGTGTTTCTGCTCGTCCATGCCGAGCACGTCCTCATCCGGCCCGGCGCCACCGCGGCAACGCCGCTGGTATTCACCAGCTACCCCTACTCGCACAGCCTCGCCGCGCTCGCGGTATGGGCGGCGCTCTTCGCCGCCGGTTACGCGGCGATCCGACGCCATGGCTGGACGGCGCCGCTCGTGCTCTTCGCGCTGGTGCTCAGCCACTGGGTGCTCGACTGGGTGATGCACGTGCCCGACCTGCCGCTGACGCTCACCGGTCCGGCGCGGCTCGGGCTCGGCGTGTGGCGGTCGCTGCCGTTGACGCTGGCGCTGGAGCTCCTGACCTTCGCCGCCGGCACCGTGATCTACCTGCGAGCGACCGCGCCGCGCGACCGCATAGGCCGCATCGGTCTCTACGCGCTGCTCACCCTGCTGCTGCTCATCTACTTCGCGAGCGTCTTCGGCCCACCGCCGCCGAGCGATCGCGCCATCGCCTGGTCGGGGATCGGCATGTGGCTGCTGGTGGCGTGGGGCGCGTGGGTGGACAGACATCGCGAGGAGCCCTCAAGATGACGCAAGCACCGTCGGAATCGGAGTACGCACCCTTCTACGGCGCTTACGTCGCCAAAGTCGCTGCCGAGGGCGACGTCGTGGCCACGCTCGAGCGCCAGCGCGACGAGCTCGCCGCGCTGCCGGCCGCCGCCGGCGATCGCGAGACCCACCGCTACGCCGACGGCAAGTGGAGCGTGCGCGAGGTGGTCGGCCATCTCGGCGACGCCGAGCGCGTCTTCGGCTACCGCCTCTTCTGCTTCAGCCGCGGCGAGACGCAGTCGCTGCCCGGCTTCGACGAGAACGCCTACGCAACGCGCTCGGGCGCCGACGCACGGCCGCTCGCCGAGCTCGTCGACGAGCTGCTGGCGCTGCGCGAGGTCAACCTCGGCGTGGTGCGCCGGCTCGACGAGGCGGCCTGGGACGGGCGCGGCGTCGCCAACAACCACCCCATCTCGGTGCGCGGTCTCGTCTACGTGATCGCCGGGCACTGCCGGCACCACCTCGACGTGCTGCGCGAGCGCTACGGCGTGGCCGCGGTGTAATGCGATGTACGAGCGCAAGACCGAGCCGCTCCTCAGCCGCCGCCAGTTCGTCGAACGCCTGCTCGGCCACGCCGCGGTCGCCGCGACGATCATCGCCGGCGCGCTCTTCCTCGGCATCGCCGGCTATCACTTCAGCGAAGGGATCTCGTGGATCGACGCGCTGCTCGAGGCGTCGATGATCCTCTCCGGCATGGGCCCGGTGCACGAGCCGCAGACCACCATCGGCAAGCTCTTCGCGAGCGGCTATGCGCTCTTCAGCGGCGTCGTCTTCCTCGGCCTCGCTGCGGTGATCCTGGCGCCGGTCCTCCACCGCGTCCTGCACCACTTCCATCTCGACGAAGGCCAGGACGCCGGCGGTTAGCGAGCGCGCACCGCCGCTGCGCGCTGATCGACCCTCCCGACGTTTCGCGCGTCACGGTGGTGAGGAAGCCCATGACTCCCCGTGGCAACCGACATGTCCACCGAACGCAACAAGCGGACCGTGCGCGAATTCGTCGCCGCGACGCAGTGCCGCGCCGACCTCGACGCCATCGACGCCTACCTGGCGCCGGAGTTCGTCGACCACGACCCCGTACTGGGACTGCCGCCCGACCGCGACGGCATCCGCAGGCTGTTGTCGGCCCTGTGGGCTGCGTTTCCGGACCTACAGGCCACCATCCACGATCAGGTGGCGGAAGGCGACAAGGTGGTCACGCGCAGGACGCTCAGCGGCACCCACACCGGACCTTTCACGGGCTTGGCGCCGAGGGGTAACCGGGTGTCGTTCGAAGTCATCGACGTCATGCGCGTTCGAGACGGAAAGGTGGTCGAGCGCTGGTCCGTCGTCGATCAGCTCGCCTTGCTGCGCGCGATCCGCTCGGCGCCCAAGCCGAGGGCCGGGAGGCGGCGACCGTTCGCGCTCGTGCGCGCCCAGTGACGAACACGCCGGTTCAACCGGCGACCGCTTCGAGGCGGCGCGCCTCGCCGTCGAGGCGGCGCAGTGCCGCCATCCGCTCGTCGTTCCCCAGGCGCGCGGCGGTGATCGCCTGCCGCATGACGGCGAGCGTGCGGTCGTAGACCGGCAGCGGCACCGGGAAGGGGTGGCCGTCCTTGCCGCCGTGCGCGTAGGCGAAGCGGGCGGGATCGGTGAAGCGGCTGGGCGTGCCGTGGACGACCTCGGCGACGAGGGCCAACGCGGCAACCGTGCGCGCGCCGACGCCAGGCGTCAGCAGCAGCTCGGGGTAGTCGACGGGCGCGCGCGCCGCGGCGGCGGCGAAGGCGGCGCCGAGGCGGCGGTGGTCGACGTCCTCGCGGCGCACGTCGTGGTGCGCGGGAAGCACCAGGTACGGCAACGGCAGCGCGAGCTGCAGAGGAGCTGGAGGCGGCGGCACCGCGCGCGCCTTGCGCAGCTCACCCAGGATGCGCTCCGGGCCGCCGGCAACCAGCTCGAGCTGCGCCTGCCGCGACGGCGCCGCGCGCCGATCGGTAAGGTTGACGATCTCGCCGCGGCTCTCGCCTTCGATCGCCGCGTGCGGCGCGTCGACGAAGTCGCGCAGCCCTTCGGAGAGCCAGTGGTAGCGCCGCGCCTGCCGGCGCTCCGGGCTCATCCCCTGCTGCACTACCGTCCATCGCCCGTCGGCGGCGACGACGAAGCCGTGCAGGTAGAGGTCGAAACCGTCCTGCACCGCGGCGCTGTCTACCTTCGCCACCAGTCGGCTCGCCCGCGCCAGCGCGCCGCCGTCGACCCCGGTCCGGTCGCCCACGCGCAGGAGCTCTTCCGGTGTCTTGCGCGAGTGCTTGCCGCGGCCGCCGCAGACCCACAGCCCGAGATCGGCAGAGACCGGAGCCAGCCCGCGCTTGAGCGCGCCGAGCACGCTGGTCGTGATCCCCGACGAGTGCCAATCCATCCCCATCACCGCGCCGAACGACTGGAACCAGAACGGGTGCGCCAGCCGCCGCAGCAGCTCGTCACGCCCGTACTCCAGGATCACGGCCTCGACGATGAGCCGCCCGAGACGCGCCATCCGCGACGCCAGCCACGCGGGCACGCGGCCGCCGTGCAGCGGCAGGTCGGCGGAGCCGGTGCGCTGGGGCATGGCAAATTGTAGAGGTGCGATCGAGAGTCGCAGTCGTCCGCCGGCGCGCGGGCTCCGTAGTGCGCAGAGAAAAGCACGAGGAGCCGCCATGTCGATCGAGGCCAACAAGGCCACCGTCCGCGAGTTCGTCACCGAAGCCCAGTCGCGCGGCAACCTCGGGGCGATCGAGGTCTATCTGCCGCCGGACTTCGTCGATCACAGCCCGGTGTCCGGGCTGCCGGGGGACCGTGAAGGCGTGCGGATGCTGTTCTCGGCGCTCTGGGCCGCCTTTCCCGATCTGCAGGCCACGATCCACGACCAGGTCGCCGAGGGCGACAAGGTGGTGACGCGCAAGACCCTGAGCGGCACGCACACCGGCCCGTTCATGGGCCTGCCGCCGACCGGCAACCGCGTGTCGTTCGACATCATCGACATCCTGCGCGTCGAGAACGGCAAGCTGCTCGAGCACTGGTGCGTCGTCGACCAGCTCGCGCTCTTGCGCGGCGTCGGCGCCCTGCCGCAAGTCGCCGCCTGACGGCTCGCGCGGCGCCGGCGCCGCGGCTAGCATCGGCTCGACCGCTTCGCAGCCGCATGACCGACGACGTTCTGCTGGTAGAGGTGGCGCCCGAGCACCTGCCGGTGCTCTTCGAGCAGCAGCTCGATCCTGAGGCGACGCGCATGGCGGCGTTCCCCTCGCGCGATCGCGACGCCTTCATGGCGCACTGGGCGAAGATCCTCGGCAATCCGAGCGGCCTCGTGAGAGCGATCCTCTTTCGCGGCCGAGTCGCGGGAAACATCGTCGCCTTCGAGCTCGGCGGCCAGACGCTGGTCGGCTACTGGCTGGGCCGCGAGTTCTGGGGCCAGGGCATCGCCACGCGTGCGCTCGCCGCCTTCCTGCTGCTCGTCACGAAGCGGCCGCTGCATGCGCACGTGGCAAAGCACAACCTCGGCTCGATCCGCGTCCTCGAGAAGTGCGGCTTCACCGTCGAGCGCGAGGAGCGCGTTGCCGGCGAGGAGATCGACGAGCTGGTGATGGTGCTGTCGCCGCCCACGGCGCTGCCTCGATCGGAACCATGAAGGTCGTATGCTCCCCCTCATGCCTCATCGCGCGGCTCTTCTCGCTTTGACCCTGGCCGGCACCATCCTCGCTCCGTCCCGCAGCCTCGCACAGGCCGGGCCGTCCTGGAGCTCGCGGGGACCGTTCTGCTCCCAACCGACTGCGATCGCGACGGCACCGGGCGTTGCCTCGCGAGCCTACATGGCCGTCGACGGCAAACTCTTCAGGAGCACGGACGGCTGGGCGAGCTGGTCGCGCATCGGGGGCCAGCTCCCGACCTCATACCTCTCCTGGGTGGCAGTCTCCCCCCAGAATGCGAACCTCGTCTACTTCGCGATCTGGGAGGGCGGTGGGTTGTTCCGCAGCAGCGACGGCGGGGAGACCTGGGTACGAGTATCCGGCGACCTGCCGGCCGACCTGGTCAGCGATGTCGTCGTTCCTGCAGGGCCGGGCGGCACCGTCTTTGTCAGCGTGTCCGGCCAGGGCATCTTTCGTTCGCGCGACCAAGGCGAGACGTGGGTCAACGTCACTCCCTCGGACCGGGATGTGAACTTCTCTCGCCCCCTGCCGCACCCTCAGCGTGCCGAGCTCCTCGTCACGTCCTCGCAAACGAGCCTGTGGCGGACCGACGACGGCGGCGACACGTGGCGGCCATGGAACTCCGGTCTGCCGGTCACCTCGGACGGCAGTCTGCTCGGACCGGTGCAGATCACGTTCGCACCGGGCGCGCAGGATCTTGCCTTTGCCGTTAGCTTCCGGGTTCTCTATCGCTCTTTGGGAGGCGGCCCGTGGACCAGGGTCGCGGCCATCCCGGTCACCGATTCCAGTCAGATCCACGCCATCGCTGCCGGCCCGGGCAGTGCGCCGGTCCTACTTGCCGGTCAGTCTGCCGAGAGATC
>DASYQD010000031.1:0-35602 GCA_036005845.1 Thermoanaerobaculia bacterium
GTCAAGCGGCTGAGGAAGAAGCTCACCGCGGCGGACGCGGAGTTCGACGCGCTGGAGACGGTGTATGGGTTGGGTTACAAGTGGCGGTGACGCCCGCGCGCGGCGGTACGCCTCCTTACCTCGGATACAATTCCGTAAGGAGGCGCCGATGACGAAGTCCACCATCACGGTCAAGAACCAAACGACAGTGCCGCGTGAAGTCCGCGAACGTTTGGGGGTCGGACCGAGCGATCAGTTGGTGTGGGAGGTGGTCGGCGACCAAGTCCGCGTGACGGCGGCGAGTCACGCCTTTCTGCGCCGCGAAGGCAGCATCACGCACGGTCCGAGCGACGCTGTCGAAGCTGTGCGCCTGGCGCGGAAGTTGATGGGTATCAAGAGCCTGTGAGCCGGATCCTGGTCGACACCAACGTCTTGGTGTCGTTCCTGAAGGATCGCCAGGAGAGCCAGCGCACGCAGGCGAAGGCGTTGCTCGAAGCCGCGGTTGCTGGTGACCATGTCATCGTGCTGCACACCGTCGTGCTCGTCGAGCTCGCCTTCGTGTTGACGCATCTGTACGCACAGGATCCCGCAGACGTCTCCCATGCCATGGCCGACCTGCTGGCGATGCCTGGAGTGATCGTCGCCACAGAAGTCGCATGGGGTGAAGTGCTCACCCGCTGGCCCAGCGAGGTGCCGTCCTTCGCCGACGCCATCCTCGCGGCTGTGGCCAGCGCGGGCCGCTACGAAGCCGTGGCGACGTTCGACGTCAAGCTGCGCCGCAAGCTTGCGAAGCAAGGCACGCCCAGCTACTGGTAGCAGGGCCTGACGACCGCGCTGCAACCCACGCGCTCAGCTAGCGAGCGGCAGCGTGACCTCGAACTCCGCGCCGCCTTCGGCGAGGTTCGCGCCCGACACGCTGCCGCCGTAGCCCTCGACGATGGCCTTGACGATGGCGAGGCCGAGGCCGGTGTGGGGCTTGCCGTCGCCGGTGCCGGGTGGGCGGTAGCTGAAGAAGCGGGCCCAGACTTTCTGCAGGTGTTGCTCGGGGATGCCGGGGCCGTGGTCGCGGACGCTCAGCCGCGCCCGCGTGGCACCGCGGACGAGACGCACCGACACCGCGCTGCCGGATGGCGCGAAGGACGTGGCGTTGTCGAGCAGGTTCTCCACGACCTGCGCCAGGCGCTCGGGCGCCGCCTTCACCGGCACCGGCGCGCCGTCGAGCTCGAGCTCGATCTTCACTCCCGACGGCGCGCGGCGGCGCGCTCCTTCCACCAGCGCCGGCAGCAGCGTCTCGAGCTGCACCGTCGGCCGCGCTTCGGCTTCGACGTCGGCGTCGAGGCGGGCCATCTCGCGCACTTCTTTGAGCAGGTGCTCGAGGCGGGCCACTTCGCGCTGCACGAGATCGAGCAGCTCGCGGCGCTGTTCGGGCTCTTCGACGTCCTCGAGCATCTCGGCGGCGCCGCGGATCGAGGCCAGCGGGTTCTTGAGCTCGTGCGAGACGTCGCCGGCGAAGGCCTCGACGAAGGCGATGTGCTCGCCGAGCCGACGCGACAGCAGCTCCAAGGCGCGCGCGAGGTCGCCGATCTCGTCGGTGCGCCGCGCACCCCCGAAAACCGTGCCCTCCTTGCCTTCGAGGCGCCGCCGCCCGCGGCGGTCGATCAACGCCAGCGCCTCGCCGCGCAGCCGGCGCAGCGGGCGCACGATCGTCGTCGAGGCGATGATGGTCAGCAGGACCGCCACCAGCAGCGAGGCGAGCACCACCTGGAAGACCGCGAGCCTTACTTGGTAGAGGTCGGCGAGGATGCGCAGCGTCGTGCCCGAGACGAGGACCGCTCCCACCACCTGCTTGCCGGAGCGCACGGGAATGGCGCTGTAGAGCGTCACCGAGCGCTGGCCGGGGCTGATCAGGGTCGACGCCCCGTACTTGCCGGAGAGCGCGCGCTGCACCGGCGGGATGGTGAGCGGCTGGTCGGCGGGGAACGGCTCGACCACGGCGGGCTGCGCCTCCGGCGCGCCGACGACGCGTCGAAACAATCCGTAGATCCCGGAGCCCAAACGATAGAGCGCGTTGCGGCGCGAGTCGTCGACTTCACGGCGCGCGCTATCGGCCTCGCGGCGCCGGTCGCCGTATTCGCGACCCAGCTTGCTCGCGTAGGCGTCCGCCTCGGCCGGTTCCGCCGGCAGACGCGGACCGAGCTGGCTGCTGTCGGCGATCACCAGGCCGCTGCGGTCGACGACCCGGAGCCGTACGTTCAGGCGCCGTTCGAGCCGCTTGAGGATCGCGGTCGCCGCTGCCGGATCGATCTCGCCGCGCTCGCCGAGCGTCGCCGCGAGGATGCGACCCTGCTGCACCATCGACACCTCGAGCGCCGAGAGCAGCTGCCGCTCGTAGACGTCGAGGTAGAGCACGCCCGCCGCCGGCAGGAAGACGAGCAGCAGGTTGAAGAGCAGCAGCCGGTTCGAGATGCGCGAGAAGAGCCGGCGCACGCGGCGGCCGAAGCGGCGGGTCCGGGGAAAGGAACGAGATCCAGGCATCGGTGAGCCCGCGAGATCGAGATCGCTTCGCTACGCTCGCGATGACGTCAGAGGGGCACGCGAAGCTGCTCTCGGCACGGCCAGGGAGGCTCGATCGTCATCGCGAGGAGCGCCAGCGACGAAGCGATCTCGACGTCGGCGCTACCCGTTCGCCTTGAGCTCGGCGAGGATCATGCGGATCTGCTGCTCGGGGTCCTCCATCAGCGCCACGCTGCCCGCCCCGCGGTGGCCGCCGCCGCCGTAGCGCGCGGCCAGCTCGCCGACGTTGGTCTTGCAGCTGCGGTTGAAGATGCTGTGGCCGAGCACCAGCATCGGGTGCTGCCGGTTGGGCCCCCAATGCAGCCGCACCGAAACGTTGGCGCGCGGGTACATGGCGTAGACGAGGAAGCGGTTGCCCACCGGGATCCGTTCGAGCGGACGGAAGTCGGTGACCACCACGTTGCCGTCCATGTGGCTGAAGATGCGCAGCGTCTCCTGGAACTCGGCGTCGCCGTCCTCCATCGCCTGGCAGCGTTGCGCCACCTCGGGGTGGGCGAGCACCTCCTCGACGGTCGCCTGCCGGACCAGCATCTCGAGGAGGTGCAAGAAGTAGCTCTCGAACGATCCCAGCCCGGTGCGGCCGTCGATGGTGAAGCCGAGCTTGATCCAGCCCTGCGGCGCCATCACGTCCTGGGGAGTGAGGTTCGCCGAGTCGAGGCGGTCGGTCTCGCGCACCAGCTCGGCGTAGTGCGGCATCGCCGCCTCGCCGCCGTAGTACTCGTAGACGAGGTGCGCGGCGGAAGGCGCCTCGCCGAAGGCGCCGCGGAAGTTGGGCGGCGGCGCGGCCGGCGTCGCGGTGTGCATGTGGTGGTCGAACCAGAGACCGCAGCGCGGGTCGTACGGCAGGTTGGCGAGGATGTCGTCGGGGCCGACCTCGAAGTTGCCCTCGGTGATGTCCTGCGGATGGATGAGCTTGAGGGCGTCGACCTCCTCGTTGAAGGAGATGAGCACGGCGCAGGTGAGGCCGTCGAGGTCGCCGCGGGTGACGAGTCGCACCGGTTGTATCTCCGTCGGAGGAGGCGATCTTAACAGCGCGCTAGAGTGCCGGCGTGAGCGTTCCCGTGGCGCGGTCGAGGCGCGGCGATGGCGGCGCGATCGCGCGGAGCGAGGCGTCCGCGGGCCTGGTCGAGAGCGAGCGCGAGCGGTTCGAGGCCGTGTTCGCGGGCATGCGTCGCGATTCGGCCGCGTTCGTGGATGCGGCGGCGATCGCGGCGCGCGCCGGCATGTCGGGGGCGAGGCTGCACCGCGGCTTCGTCAGCCACTTCCACACCACACCGGCCACGGCGCTGGAGGCGGCGCGGGTCGAAGGCGCAGCGGAGCGGCTGGCGCGCGGCGAGGCGGTGGACACCGCCGCCTTCGCCGCCGGTTTCGGCGATCTCCACGCGTTCCGCGAGCGCTTTCGCCGTGCGACCGGCCTCGAGCCCGCGGCGTTCCGCGAGCTTGGCCTCAGGCCGGAATTCGTCCTCGCCCTACCGCGCGACTTCCTGCCCGCGCCGACGCTGCGCAGCTGGGGCCGCGACCCGGCAAGCCTCACCGAGCGCGTCGACGGCCACCGCATCCTGCGCACCTTGCGCACTCCGGCGGGCGCCGCGCTGGTGGAGATCGAGATCGCCGACGGCGCCGCGCGCTGCCGCATCGAGGCGGAGCGGCCGCTCGACCCCGCCACCGTGCGCGCCGCGCATCGAGTCGCGCTGCGCACGCTCGGGCTCGTCGACGGGCACGGCGGCGCCGTCGAGGTCGCGGCCTTCGAGCGCCGCGCGCTGCGCGATCCGTCGACGGCCCGCCTCGTCGCCAAGCGCCGCGGTCTGCGCATCCCGCTCACCGCCGATCCCTTCGAGGCGCTCACCTGGGCCGTGCTCGGCCAGCAGGTGAACCTCGCCTTCGCCTTCACGCTGCGGCGCAACCTGCTGTCGCTGGTCGGCCTGCCGGCGCCGCGTGGCATGCGCGCGCACGCCACCGCGGAGGAGGTCGCGCGCCTCGATCCCGCCGACCTCGTGCGGCGGCAGCTCTCGCGCGGCAAGGCGCAGTACCTCGTCGAGCTGGCGCGCGCGGTGGCGAGCGGCGAGCTGCCGCTCGACGCGCTGCACGGCGCGGCCACCTCGCGTATCGAGGAGACGCTCCTCGCCCGCCGCGGCGTCGGGCCGTGGACGGCCGCCTACGTGATGCTGCGCGGCTTCGGCCTCGCCGACTGCGTGCCGGTGGGCGACGCCGGCCTGGCGCTGGCGCTGCAGCGATACCATGGTCTCGACGAGCGGCCGGACGCCGCGCGCACCCGCCAGCTCATGGCGCCGTTCGCGCCGCACCGCAGCCTCGCCACCTTCCACTTCTGGAGCAGCCTGGGAGACTCGCCGCCATGACCCGCATCGCAACCTCTCGCGAGAGCACCCCGGTCGCGATCGAGGAGATCGACACGCCGATCGGTCCGCTGACCGCGGCGGTCGACGAGAAAGGTCGCCTGCTGAGCCTCGAGTTCAGCAGCCGCACTCGCCTCGAGCCGACGGCAGGCGAGGCGGGCGAGCGCGCCCGCGCCGGCCTGCAGCGCATCGCCAACGAGCTGCACGCCTACTTCGCCGGCAAGCGCCGCAAGTTCACCTTCCCGCTGGCGCCGCGCGGCACCGAATTCCAGCGCCGGGTCTGGGACGAGCTGCTGCGCATCCCCTACGGCGCCACGGTCAGCTACGGCGAGCTCGCGGCGCGCGTCGGCAACCCGTCGGCGCAGCGCGCCGTGGCGCGCGCCAACGCCACCAACCCGATCGCCGTCGTCGTCCCCTGCCACCGCGTCATCGGCGCGGACGGCACCCTCACCGGCTACGGCGGCGGCCTCGACAAGAAACGGCGGCTGCTCGAGCTCGAAGGCGCGCTGCTGCCGATGGGGACCGTGTAGCAGCGAGCATCGAGATCGCTTCGTCGCTTCGCTCCTCGCGATGACGTTGGTGTAGACGACAGGGCGATCGAGCGTGCGTGAAGCTCGCGCCGCGCGGAGTTGGTAGAAGCTCCAGCGCTGCGACGACGCGGTTACGACAGGTGCGGCGCTTGTGACGTAGATCTCAGTGCCGATTGACGCTGCTCGGACGGCGGCACAAGATGGCGCCACTCGAGAGAGCGGTCGTCGAGGAGCGTCGCGTCCGCGCAGAGCGCCATGGAGTGCCTCGCCACCTTCGTCGTCCTCTTCCTGCTGCCGCTCGCCAGCGCAGCGCTGGTGCTGGCGTGGCGCGCGCGGAGGGCGGCACGGAACGCAGCGGAAGAGATCGCGCTGTTGCGGCAGGCGGTGACGGCCCTCTCGGCGCGGATCGGGTCCGGCGCGGTCGCGGCGCGCGCGGCGACGGAGAACGCGCAACCGGCGGTGGCGCGAGAGGCGACCGCCGCCGACGTTACGCCACGACCCGAGCTGGCAATCGATCGCGCCACCGCGGCGCCGATCGAAGCGGCGGCGCCGCAACCGTCCTCGACACCGCCGCTGCTGGGCGAGCTTTCGGAGACCGCAGCGGCGGCGACTGCGGAAGCGGCACCGATCGATCCAGCGCTAACGGGAACCGCCGCGGCGCGCGAGACGGCGACATCGGGCGCGGCGCGCGAGGCAACGACACCGACCGCGGCTCTTCCGCCACCCACTCCCACGTCCCCACCGCCGCCGACGCCGCCGGCGCGCTCGCTCGAAGAGCGCCTCGGCGCGCGCCTTCCCGTCTGGATCGGCGCCATCGCGCTGGTGCTCGCCGCCGCGTTCCTCGTCAAGTACTCCGTCGACCAGGGCTGGATCGGGCCCACGGTGCGCGTCACCCTCGGCGCGCTCTTCGGCATCGTGCTGCTCGCCGGCGGCGAGCTGCTGCGGCGCTCGACGGCGCCGGTGGCGCAGGGGCTCACCGCGGCGGGCATCGCGGTGCTCTTCGTCGTCGAGCTCGCTGCCGTCCACCTCTACCACCTCATCGGTCCCGCCGCCGGCTTCGCGCTGCTCGCGCTGACCACGGCGACCGCGGTGACGCTGGCGCTCCGGCACGGGCCGATCGTCGCCCTGCTCGGGCTCGTCGGCGGCTTCCTCACGCCGGTGTTGGTGTCGACGGGGCAGCCGAACGCGCGGCTGCTGTTCGCGTACCTGGCGCTGCTGCAGGCGGGCCTGCTCGCCGTGTCGCGACGGCGTGGCTGGGCGCCGCTCGGCGGGCTGACGCTCCTGGCGGCGCTCGTCTGGGCGGGAGGTTGGACGGTGAGCCCGTTCGGCCGCCCCGACGCGTGGGTGATCGGCGTCTTCCTCGTCGTCTCCGTCGCGGCGACGCTGGTGGCGAGCGCCGGCACCGGCGAGCGCTGGGGCGCTCCGCTCGCCGGCTGGGCGCGCGCCATCGCCGCCGGCGGCGCGCTCGTCGTCTCGGCGGTGCTCGCCGTGCGCACCGATTTCGGGCTCGTCGAGTGGGGCTTCCTCGGGCTGCTCGCCGCCGGGTGCCTGGTGTTGGCGCGGCTCTCGCCGCAGCTTCAAGGGCTCGCCTGGCTCGGCGCCGCCGCCGTCTGCCAGGTGCTCGGCATCTGGGCCGACAAGCTGCAGCCGGCCGAGGCGCCGCGCTTCTTCGCCGTCGCCGCCGGTGCGCTGCTGCTCGTCGCCGGCGGTGCGTGGGCGTTGCGCTGGCGAGCGGCGAAGCCGGCGCGGTGGGCGGCGCTCGCCGCCGCGGCGAGCCTCGCCGTCGACCTCATCGCGTGGTACGGCGCCGACCGCGCCAGTCTCGATCTGCCCTGGGGCTGGATCGAGGTCGCGCTCGCCGTGGTGTGGATCGTCCTGGCGCTGCCGGTGGCTCGTCGCCGCGCGGCGTTGGAAGGCGAAGCGGTGCTCGCCGCGGCCGCCGTGGCGGCGACGACGCTGGTGAGCCTCGCGGTACCGATGGAGCTCGAGCGGCAGTGGATCACCGTCGCTTGGGCGCTCGAGGTCGCGGCGCTGGTGTGGCTCGCGGGACGACTGCGGGTGCCGCTGCTGGCGCACCTCGCCGCGCTCCTCACCGCGCTCGTCGGCGCGCGGCTGCTGCTCAACCCCGCGGTGCTCGACTACCCCACCGGCACGCACCCGATCCTGAGCTGGCTGCTCTACGGCTACGGCGTGCCGATCGCCGCACTGGCGTTGGCGACAGTGCTGGCGCGGCGGCAGGAGCGGCACGCGCTCGCCCTCGGCACCGGCGCCGTGGCGGTGGCGCTGGCGGTGGTGTTCCTCGGGCTCGCCGTGCACCAGGCCTTCCACCCCGGCCTCAAGCAGGTCGAGCCGTCGCTCGCCGAGTGGGGCGTGTTGACGATCTCCTGGCTGGCGCTCGGCTGCGCGCTGCTCGCCGGCGCGAGCGCCGCAACGGCGACGCCGTTGGCGGAGCCGGCAGGGCCGGCTGAAACCGCCGTGAACGAGGGCGAGGCGACAGCCGACGTTCCGCGGGTGGCGGACATGCACCCCTGGCCCGAGCTCCGCTTCGGCGGACCGTTGGTCGTCTTCCTCGCCGTCGGGCAGGCGTTGCTCGCTCAGTGCGCATTGGCCAACCCATTGTTCTTCCACCAGCCGGTGGGCGACCGGCCAGTGCTCAACCTGCTGCTCCCCGTCTTCGCGCTGCCGCTCGTGCTGCTGATGGTGGCGGCCAGGCTCGAACGCCGCCTGGAAGCGAGGTGGGCTCCCTGGTTGTGGTGGGCGCCGCGGCTGTGGTCGATCGTGGCGCTGCTGCTGCTCTTCGTCGTGGTCTCGCTGGAAGTACGGCAGGCGTTCCACGGCAACTATCTCGACGCCGGGCCGACGACGTCGGCCGAGCAGTATGCCTACTCAGCCGCCTGGATCCTCCTCGCCACCGGCCTGCTCGTCGCCGGCGTCGCGCGCGGGCGCCGCACGCTGCGTCTCGCCTCGCTGCCGGTGATGCTGCTGGCGGTCGGAAAGGTTTTCTTGTACGACACCGCCAACCTCTCCGACCTCTATCGCGTTTTCTCCTTCCTCGGTCTCGGCATTTCGTTGCTGTTGTTGGCGTGGGTCTACCAGCGATTCGTCTTCAGGCGCGGCCCGGAGGCAGCATGAGCCGCCGCGATCGGCTCGCGGCAGCGGTGCTCGCCGCGGCGCTCGCCGGTGGGGCGGGCGCGCAGCCTGCCGCGGAGGCGCCGCTCGCCCGCCCTCTCGTCGTCCCGCGCGCCGGCAGTGTGCGCATCGCGCTTCCCGCCTCGCAGTACGCCCCGTCGCTCGGCTTCGAAGTCCTCGGCCCCGACGGCGGCAAGCTACCGGTGCGACTCTTGGCGCTCGATGCCGGCGGTGCACCGCGCCGCGCCCGCGTCGTCGCGGTGACGCAGACGCCGCAGGGCTGGTCGGTGATCGTCGACGCCGGCCCGTCCTCGCCGCCTCACCAGGGCCTGCGGCTCCCACTCGCCGCCGGCGGACTCGCCGAGGTCGAGCTCGCGGCGAGCAACGATCGCAGCGCGTGGACGCCGCTCGCGAGCGCGACGCTGTTTCGTTTGGGCGCCGGCGAGGAGCTGCAAGGCTCCGCGCTCGCCTACCCGGCGACCGACGCCCGCTACCTGCGCCTCTCGTGGCCCGCCGCCGCGAAGTTCCCGCACCTTCGCGAGGTCGAGCTCGACAGCGTCGCCACCGCCGCCGAGGAGGTCGCACTGCCGGCAAAGTCGTGCGTCGCGGACGGCGCGCGCCGCACCACGTGCGACTTCGCCTCGGCGCTCGACGCATTGGGCGACCGCGCCGTCGAGAGCCTTCAGTTGGTGCTGCCCGCCGGCCGCGCCATCGGTTGGCGCCTGCGCGCCGCCACCGATGGGCGCTGGCAGATGCTGGGCGAAGGAAGCTGGGCGCCCCTGGCCACTGCGCTGCCGCGGCGGCTCCCCGCCGGCGGCAGCGGAGCCACCCTGCGGCTGGAGCTGTGGGGCGAGACCGATGCGCCCGCGCCGTCGGAGCTCTCGGCGCGGGTATTGCCGCTGGCGCTGGCGTTCGACGTTCCCGCCGCCGGCAACTACGAGCTGCGCAGCGCGCCGGGTTTGCCGCGGCCGCCCGCCGAAGCGGCGGCAGCCAATGACGACGCGCAGTGGATCGTGCCCGGCGAGGCGCGGCAGCTCGCGGAAGCGCTGCCGCCGCTCGCGGTGCCGGCGGGTGGAGCGCTGCCGCGGGTCGCTTTCGCGCGCCACTGGCCGGTGCGCACGCAGGCGCATCCCGGCGACGCGGTGCGGTTGACGCTTCCCGGCGTCGTCGAAGCGGCGGCGCGCAGCGACCTCGCCGACCTGCGGCTGGCGCGCGAGGGGCGGCAGGTGCCCTATCTCGTCGACGAGGTCGCGGTGCCCGAGCGGGCCGCGGCCTGGGACCGCGTGGTCCCACGCCCGCGCGGCCAAGGCACCAGCGTCGCCGAGCTTCCATTGCCCGCGGGGCTCGGCCGCCTCGAGGGCGAGCTGCTGCTGCGCGTGCCGCCGCGGCCGTTGCAGCGTGACGTCCGCCTCGTGCGCCAAGGGGTGACCGACGGTGTCGGCGACGCGCCCGAGCTGGCGACGCCCTGGCGCGAGTGGCGCTGCGAGCCGCTGCCGCCGCTGCCGTGCGAGCTGGCGCTGCCGGCGCTCTCCGGCGGCCGCGGGCCGCTGCGGCTCGAGATTGCCGACGGCGACAACGCGCCGCTCGCCGAGATCGCCGCCGAGCTCTGGCAGCCGCGCCGGGCACTGCTCTTCCCGTGGCCGGGCGGGCCGGTGGCGCTGCTCGCCGGCTCGCCGCGCGTCGGCGCGCCGAGCTACGAGCTGGCGGCAGTGGCCGCGGAGCTGCGCGCCCGGCCGGCGCGTTCGGCGCGGCTGGGACCGGCGGCCGAAGGGTGGGAGGGCGCGCCGGCACGCTGGCCGCGCTGGGCGGTGCTGGCGAGCCTCGGTCTCGCCGCCGCGGTGCTGTTGCTGTTGCTGGCGCGCGCGCTGCCGCGCATGCCGGAGTCGCAACCGCCGCCGCGGTCGTAGCGCGCGCCGCGTTCGAGGCAACGGCGCCGGCGAACGCAACTATCATCGACTCATGCCCAAGAAGAGCGGTCCGCGGATGGCGGCGGCGCTCGCCCTGCGCCCGCGGCTGCGCGTGCTGCGCGACGCCGAGATCGCCCTCGGGCCCGGCAAGGTCGACCTGCTGGAATCGATCGCCGCCACCGGCTCGATCGCCGAGGCGGCGCGGCGGCTGGGCATGTCGTACACGCGGGCGTGGAAGCTGGTGCGCTCGATGAACGGCTGCTTCCGCGCGCCGCTCGTGCTCGCCGCCCGCGGCGGCCGCGAGCGCGGCGGCGCCGAGCTGACCGCCGACGGCCGCGCGGCGCTGCGGCTCTACCGCCGCATGGAGATCGACAGCCGCGCCGGCGCCGAACGCACCTGGCGCGCGCTGCGGCGGCTGCTGCGGCCCTGACCGCTCGCGCGCCACGCGCGCGCCCACTCCGCGACGCACGCTACCGATACCTTCGATATAGTTGACAGAACATATCGCCGTTCCATACCCTTCGCGCGCCAGTCGAGGAGGCCTGATGCATCGACGAGCTTGCCGCGCGCTCGTGTTTCTCGTCGCAGCGCCCGCGACGCTCGCGGCGCAGCCGCCGCCGGCGCCGGTCACCGCCGCCGGCAAGGAGCCGACGCTCCAGATCGGCGGCCTGATCCAGGCGCAGGCGGAATTGGGGGACCAGGGCGACAGCCGGTTCCCGAGCAGCAACGACCGCATCTACCTGCGGCGGGCGCGCGTCAACGCCGGCGGAAAGCTCCTCGAGGAGTTCGACTTCCGCCTCGAGGTCGACATGGCGGGGACGCTCGCCAACACCACCGGCCTGCGCGCGCAGCTCACCGACGGCTACGTCACCTGGAACCGCTACCCGGCCGCCAACGTGCGCAGCGGGCAGTTCAAGGCGCCCTTCGGCTACGAGCAGCTGGTCGGCGATGCGACGCTCTTCAGCCTCGAGCGTACGCTCGCCACCGACCGCCTGACGCCGGCCCGCCAGCTCGGCGTGCAGCTCGCGGGCAGCGCGATCGACCGCCGGCTCTCCTACGCCGTGGGCGCCTTCAACGGCACCGGCGTCAACAACAACTTCAACGACGACAGCCGCTTCCTGCTCGCCGGCCGCGTCTCCGCTATCCCCTGGAGCGGCAAGATCGCGGGGCAGGAGGCGAGCTGGTCGGCGGGCGCCGGCGCCTACCGCTCCGAGGACACCAGCGTCAATCTGCCCGACTTCGGCTTCGACTCGACGCCCGCGACGCCGGACCGCGACTCGCAGTTCGGCGGCAAGCGCAACGCCTGGCAGGCCGACACGCAGCTCGTCATTGGACCCTTCGAGCTCTGGGCCGAAGTCCTGCGCGCGCGCTTCGAACCCGCCGACCGGCTGCCGGCGCCTTCGTTCGACGCCGGCGGCGATTACTTGCAGACGACTTTCTACGTCATTCCCCAGAAGCTGCAAGTGCTGCTCAAAACCGAGCGCTTCGACCCCTCGCGTTCCGTCGATGGCGACGACACGCGCACCGACACGGCCGGCGCCAACTGGTACTTCAAAGGCCACAACCTGAAGCTGATGGCCGACTACCTGCGCGTCGACGCGCCGCGGCGGCCGACGCAGAACAAGGTGCTGGCGCGCATCCAGGTGCAGTTCTAGGCCGGGAACAAGAAACCCACGATGTCGCGCCGACAGCTTTCCCGTGCGCTCGCAGTCGCGTTGCTCACGCTATTCGCCGGCGTCGCCGCCGCACCGGCGCGCGCCGCCGAGGTGAAGGTCGCCGCCGCGGCAAGCCTCACCAACGCGCTCACCGAGCTCGCCAAGGCCTGGGAGTCGCAGAGCGGCCACACGGTCACGCTCAACTTCGGCGCCTCGAACCTGCTGGCGCGGCAGATCGCCGAGGGCGCGCCGGCAGACGTCTTCTTCTCCGCCGACGAGCGGCAGATGGACCGCCTCGACCACCACGAGCACATGGTGCTCGCCGCCACGCGGCGGAGCCTGCTCTCCAACACCCTCGTGGTCGTCGTGCCGGCCGACAGCCGGCTCGTCATCCGCCGCGCAAGAGATCTCGCCGGCCCGGCGATCAAGGTGCTGGCGCTGGCCGAGCCGCAGACGGTGCCGGCGGGGATCTACGCCAAGCAGTACCTGCGCTCGGTGGGGTTGTGGGGCCAGGTGATCGATCGCGTCGTGCCGACCGAGAACGTGCGCGGCGCGCTGGCCGCCGTCGAGGCCGGCAATGCCGACGCAGCGATCGTCTACCACTCCGACGCCGCGATCTCGAAGAAGGTGCGCGTGGCCTTCGACGTGCCGCCGGCGCAGGGGCCGAAGATCTCCTATCCGGTGGCGGTGCTGGCGGGCGCCGATCAGCGCGACGCGGCGAAGGCGTTCGTCGACTACCTGGCCTCGCCCGCCGCCGCCGAGGTCTTCCGCCGCTACGGCTTCCTGGTGCCCGGCGCTCCGTAGAGGCCTCCAACCGGCCGACGCATGAACGCCGATGAGTGGCAGATCCTCGGCTTCACGCTGCGCACGGCCGGCCTGGCGCTGCTGCTGATCCTGCCGCCCGGCATCGCGCTGGGATGGCTGCTGGCGCGCCGGTCGTGGCCGGGCAAGACGCTGATCGAGACCTTGGCCGCGTTGCCGCTGGTGCTGCCGCCGGTGGCGACGGGCTTCCTTCTGCTGCGGCTCTTCGGCCGGCGCGGACCGCTCGGCGCGCCGCTGCACGAGCGGTTGGGGCTCGACGTCATCTTCACCTGGCGCGGCGTCGTCGTGGCGATGGCGGTGATGTCGCTGCCGCTGCTGGTGCGCGCCTCGCGCGTCGCCTTCGAGGGTGTCGAGACGCGCCTCGAGGACGTGGCGCGCACGCTGGGCGCCGGCGAGCTGCGGGTGCTGGCGACGATCACGCTGCCGCTGGCGGCGCGCGGGCTGCTCGGCGGCGCGCTGCTCGCCTTCGCCCGCGCGCTCGGCGAGTTCGGCGCCACCATCATCGTCGCCGGCAACATCCCGGGGCGGACGACGACGCTGGCGCTGGCGATCTTCCAGCGCATCCAGCTCGGCGAGGACGGCGCCGCGTTGCGTCTGATGACGGCTGCCGTGGTGGTCGCCTTCGCCGCGGTCTGGGTAGGCGAGGTGCTGCTGCGCCGGGGGGATGCGCGGTGAGGCTCGAGATCGCCGAGATCCGGCTGCCGCTGCAGCCGTTCACGCTGGAGGTGGACGCGACGCTGCAGGCGGCGGCGAGCGGCATCTGCGGTCCCTCCGGCGCGGGCAAGACGTCGCTGCTCGAGCTGATCGCCGGCCTGCGGCGGCCCACCGCCGGCCGCATCGCGCTCGACGGCGAGGTGCTGACCGACATCGGCGGTGGCACGACGCGCGCCGTCTTCCTGCCCTCGCGCCACCGCCGCATCGGCTACGTGCCGCAGGACGGCGCCCTCTTCCCGCACCTCTCGGTGCGCGGCAACCTGCTCTACGGCCGGCGCGGCGGCGATCTGCCGGCGGCGGTCGTCGACGTGCTCGGCCTCGGCCCGCTGCTCGAGCGCAGCATCCGCCAGCTCTCGGGCGGCGAGCGGCGCCGGGTGGCGGTCGGCCGCGCCCTCGCCGCCGGGCCGCGCCTGCTGCTGCTCGACGAACCGTTGAGCGGCCTCGACAGCGCGCTGCGCGAGCGCGTGCTCGGCCACCTGCGCACGGTGCGCGACGAGCTCGGCGTGCCGATGCTCTACGTGAGCCACGACCTCGCCGAGCTCGCGGCGCTGTGCACCGAGCTGCTGGTCATCGAGCGCGGCCAGGTGGTGGCGCTAGGGCCCACCGCCGAGCTGCTGGTGCCGAGCGCTGGGTTCGCGTTGCGCTCGGCTCCGTAGGGCCGAGCGCGGCTTCGCGCTGCGCCCGCTACCTAATCAGCGTAGACGACAGTGCCGACGTGCTCGCCGGCGAGCGCCGCGGCCAGGCGTTCCGGCACCAGGCCGTTGATCACCTGGAAGCGGCGCACCAGGCGGCCGCGTTCGAGCAGATCGAGCAGCACCTCCTCGAAGGGCAGCGTCGCGATGCGGCGCCGCCGCAGCTCGTCGACGCCGATCTCGCGGATGAACGTTGCCTGCGGGTTCGTGCGCGGATCGCTGTCGAACACGCCGTCGACGTCCTTGACCAGGACGAGGCTCTTGCAGCCGAAGCACTCGGCGAGCAGATAGCTGCCGGCGTCGCTGCGATGCGGCGGCAGGCGGCCGACGTCGGGCGGGTGCTCCCACAGCGAGTAGGGCGGATCGGCGCTGAAGATCACTCCCGGCGCGCCCTTGAGGAAGAGCGGCAGCAGGTGGCCGAACATCTCGGGCGGGATCGCCACCACTCCGTGCGGCGCCAGCAGCGTGCCGAGGATGTGGGCGTTGCCGAGCGCGTCGGCGAGCGCGAGCTGCGCCAGCACGCCGGTGGGCAGGCCGAGGTCGAGGCCGATCGAAAAGACGTGCCGGCTGCGCACGCCGCCTCCCGTGCCGATGATCAACTTGTGCGTCGCGAGCGCGCCGGCGAGTGCCTCGGTCAGCGGCAGCAGCGCGGCGCGGCCGCGGTCGAAGATCGAGCGGCCGCCGATCTTGACCACGTGCGCCTCGGGCAGCATGCGCACCAGCGGCGGCCGTTCGTCGGTCGAGGCGAGCAGCGCCTTGTCGATCAGGCTCTCGCGCGCCAGCAGCGAGTCGACGTGGTGACGGGCATCCGGATGCGGAGTGCGCGAGTCCATTGCTCTTCTCAGTCGGCAGTGATCAGCGTGCCGACGTCCTCGCCGTCGAGCGCGCGGGTGAGGTTGCCGGGCACCAGGCCGTTGATGACGCGGATCGTGCGCCGGTGCTGCGCCCGCTGCATCAGCTCGAGCACGGCACGCTCCACCACCAGGTCTTCGAGGTCCATGGCTAGGAGCTCGGCGACGGTGATGCGCGGGATGAAGCTCGCGCCGCGGTCCTTCTTGGGATCGGCGGTGTAGAGGCCGTCCTCGTCCTTGACGTAGATCATCGAGCGGGTGCCGAACACCTCGCTCACCAGGTAGGCGCCGGTGTCGGTGCGGTGCGGCGGGATGCGGCCCACCGCCGGGTTCTGCTGCCAGAACGTGTACGGCGGCATGCCGAAGAAGATCGCCGCCCGCCGTTCGGCGAGATAGAGCGGCAGCTGCGCGAACTGCGCCGGCTCGATGAAGGGGATGCCGTGGCGCGCCAGCAGGTAGTGCAGCATGCGCGCGTTCTGCATGCTGACGAAGGTGCCCAGCACGCTCATCACGCCGGTGGGCAGGCCGAGGTCGAGCGCCACGCTGTAGGCGTGCCGCGCGCGCGTGCCGGCTCCGGTGCCGACGATCATCTTGTGGCGCGGCAGGTTGGCGACGATCTCGTCGACGATCGGCCACACCGCCACGCGGCCGCGGTCGATCATGCTCTGGCCGCCGATCTTCACCACGTTGGCGTCGGGCAGGATGGGCAGCGAGGGGCCGCCGGCCGTCTGCCGCTGCAGCTCGGGGTCCATGAGCGAGCCGCTGACCAGCCGCTCGCCGAGCGCGGTGAGGAGACCGCCGAGGGGTTCGCCGCTCAAGCCCCGGCCGCCTGCGGCCCGGGAAGATCGACGACCGCGAGCTCGTAGGACTCGACGGTGGAGCGCGGCGCCGAGAGGTCGCCGAGCTCGGCCTCGGCCCGGGACTGCAGGCAGTCGAGGACCTCCGCTTGCAGGTGGGGCGGCACGCTCTCGCCGGCAAGGCCGGGCTTGCCGCGCCACGCGGCGATGACCTGGGCGGGCCGCACTTCGGTGGTCCAGCTCGCCACCGTACGCGCGGCTCGCGTGCCGCCGCCGTGAGCCGCCAAGGCGGCGAGCCACCGCGTCTGCGCCTGCTCGCCGCTCTTGCCGGTGATGCCGCGATCGGCGAGCAGGCTCCGCATCTGGCGGCGGAGCATACCGCGCACGCCGTTGGGATCACGCCGCACGCGGCCGACGGCGACCGCGCATCCGGCGCGATGACGACAGGCGAGGATCTCGGTCAACACGTGCTCGGCGTCGAGCAGGTGGAGGGCGCGCGAGAAGAAGACGATGCGGGCGCGGCCGGCGAGCGGCCACGGGCGGTCGGCGTCGGCTTGGGCGATCAGGCCGCGCTCGCTCGTCGCCGGCGCGGTTTGCAAGCGCGCGCGGAAACGGGCGCACATCGACAGTGAGAGGTCGAGCCCGAGGTAGTCCATGCTGTGCGCGGCGGTGAGTGAGGCCAGCGCCGCGCCGATCTGTCCGGTACCGGCACCGATCTCGAGCAGCGCGCCGTCCACCAACGGTGCCGCGGCGGCCGCAACCGCTGTGGCGATCGCCGCGACCGCGGCCGGGGGCAGGCCCGCGCGCCGGTCGAAGCTCTCCGCCTGCGCGTCGAAGCGCGGGGCCCTCACCTTCGTCAGCCTAGAACCGCCGCCGAGAAGCGGTCAAGGAAAGCGACGAAGCGCGACGAGCGTCAGGTGCGTTGCCCCTCCTACGTGCGCGAACGCTTGCGGTAGGCTGGCACGCAGCTCCGCGCCGTGTTGCCGTTCGTACTGGTCACCGCCGTCGCCGTGGTCGTGCTGCTCGTCGCCGAGCTGCGCGGCTGGAAACGTTTCGCCGGCGTCGCCAAGGGCGTCGCGTCGGCGGCGTTCGTGGGCGCGGCGCTGGTGGAGAGCGCGGTGCAGACCACCTACGGGCGCGTGCTGCTGGTCGCCTTCGCGTTTTCGTGGCTGGGCGACCTGTTGCTGCTGTCGAGCGAGCAGAAGGCGTTCCTCGCCGGCCTCGGCTCCTTCCTGCTCGCCCACGTCGCGTTCGCCGTCGCCTTCCTGGTTTGGGGCGTCGACCGGAAGGCGATCGTGGTGGCCGCCGCGGTGCTCGCGGTCGTCGCGGTATTCCTCGGACGCTGGCTGCTGCCGCACGTGAGCGCCGGCATGAAGGTGCCGGTGATCGCGTACATGACGGCGCTGTGCACGATGGTAGCGCTCGCCGCCGGCGCCGCCTGGTCGAGCCCGGAGTCGCGCTTCCTGCTGCCGGCGGCCATCGCGTTCTTCATCTCCGACATCTCGGTGGCGCGCGGGCAGTTCGTCAGCCCCGGCCTCTCCAACCAGGTGTGGGGGCTGCCGCTCTACTACGCGGCGCAGCTCGCCTTCGCGGCCAGCGCGGCGGTGGCGGTGGCGCCGCCGTTCATCCTGGCGCCCGGTTGATGCCTGCCGCGAAGAAGACGGCTCCGGCGCCACGCGACAGCGGCTCCGGCCGGCCGCTGTTCGTCAAGCTCGGGCTCGAGGAAGGCATGCGCGGCGCCGTGCTCGGCGGACCGCCACGGTACCGCGAGAGCCTGATGTCTGACTCCGGCGCCGAGCTGGGCGACGCGCTGGCGCCTGGACGTCATGAGCTGGCGTTCGTCCAGCTGTTCGTGACGCGGCGCGTCGAGCTCGCGCGCGCGCTGCCGCGGGCGATGAAGAGCCTCGCCGACCGCGGGGCGCTCTGGGTGTCGTGGCCGAAGCGCGCGGCGCGCGTCGAGACCGACGTCACCGAGGACGTGGTGCGCGAGGTGGCGCTGCCGCTCGGCCTCGTCGACGTCAAGGTGTGCGCCGTCGACGAGGTGTGGTCGGGGCTGAAGCTGGTGCGCCGGCTGCGGGTGTAATCTCTCCTCTCCACCGCATCGACCTGATCTGGAAGACCAGGAGGCCCTCATGAAAAAGCCCGCGTTCGTCGTTCTCTGCGCGCTCGCCCTCACGTTCGCCGCCGCGCCTTTCGCGCTCGCCCACGATCACGGGCACGAGCAAGGCAGCGCCGCCGCTGCCACGAGTTGGAAGGGCGAGATCGTCGACATGGCCTGCTACGTGCCGCACGGCGCCAAGGGCGCCGGCCACGCCGACTGCGCGAAGAAGTGCGCCAAGATGGGCCAGCCGCTCGGCCTGCTCACCGGCGACGGCGACCTCGTGCTGCTGATGGCGAACCACGAAGACACCAAGCCGTTCGAGAGCGTCAAGGAGATGGCGGGCAGCATGGTGGAGATCACCGGCACGTCCGCCGAGCGCGACGGCGTGACGACCGTGACCGTCACGGGCGTCAAACCGGCGGCGTAGCTCCGCCGTCCTACGCTTCCACGGCGCGGGGAAGGATCGAGTCGAGCGCCTCGTCGAGGCGCGTCACCACGTCGGTGGCGCCGGCCGCGCGCAGGCGCTCGGCAGTCGTCCAGCCGCTCGCCACGGCGAGCAGCGGCACGTCGCAGGCGAGCGCGCAGCGCACGTCCTCGACGCTGTCGCCGATGATCAGCGCGTCGGCCGCCGTGAACGGGTAGCCGGTCGCCTCGCGCGCCCGCGCGATGGCGAAGGGCGGCAGGCAGGCGCGGTCCTCGCCGTCGTCGGCGAAGGCGCCGAAGGCGAAGTGCTCGGCGAGGCCGCCGCGGCGCAGCTTGGCGCCGGCGCCGCGCGCCCAGTTGCCGGTGAGGAGACCCACCGCCACGTCGCTACGGCCGGCGAGCGCCGCGAGCGCCTCGGCGGCGCCGGGGATCACCTCCACCGGGCCGAGCCGCGCCTCGATGCGCGAGGCGTAGGCGTCGCGCATGAGCGGCAGGCGCTCGCGCACCTCGTCGTGCGAGATGCCGGCGCCGGTCATCAGCTCGCGCACGATGAGCGGATCGGTCTTGCCGCTGAAGTCGTAGTGGTCGAGATCGCCGGCGGTGCCGAAGACCTCGCGCAGCGCCTCGGCGAAGAGCACGCGCACCTGCGGGCCGCAGCGCAGCAGCGTGCCGTCGATGTCGAAGAGGAGGAGGCGCATCTCGGAGGCCGCTCGGGGTCGACTGCTCGCGCTCGCCGCGGTCAGCGCTTCGCGGTCTCCAAATAGGTCTTCAGCGCCGCGGCGTTGTTTCTCTCCTCGTCGCGGCTGGCGTAGAGCAGCGTCATCCGGCCGCGTGCCGCCAGCGCCAGTAGATTGCCCACCTGCGTCGGGTGCCCGTCGAGCTCGGCGGCATAGAAACGGCAGAACTCCTCCCAGTCGCCCTCCTTGCGGTCGCCGTGGTAGCGGGCGCGCAGGCCGTGCGAGGGCGCCGCGTCGCGCAGCCAGACGTCGAGCTTGGCGGCCTCCTTGGAGACGCCGCGCGGCCAGAGGCGGTCGACGAGGACGCGGGCGCCGTCGTCGTCCGAAGGTTCTTCGTAGATGCGCTTGGTGCGGATGTCCATGTCGCGCCGATCCTAGCTGGTGCCGCGAGTGCGTGGCACCGCGAGCGGGGTCGGATAACCTGCGCCGCGTGGCGCCCCGCTGGCCGGCGTACCTGATCCTGCTGGGCACCTTCCTCCTCTGGTCGAACTCCTTCGTCGCCGCCCGGCTGCTGGTCGGCGAGCAGGTGCCGGCGGCCGAGCGGCTCGACCCGCTGGCGTTCGTGGCGGCGCGCTTCCTGCCGGTGCTCTTCGTCACCTGGCCCTGGCTGCTGTCGTCGCGGCGGCGGCGCGGCGAGGTGGCGCGCCTGCTGCGCGAGCACGGCGGGCTGATCCTGCTGCTCGGTGCGCTCTCGATCTGGACCTACAACCTGCCGTTCGCCTTCGGCCAGAAGCTGGTGCCGCCGGGCGCGGCGGCGCTCATCATCACCCTCAACCCGGTGCTCACCTTCGTGCTGGCGGTGCTGCTGCGGCAGGAACGCTTCTCGATGCCGCGCGCGGTCGGCCTCGCGCTCGCCTTCGCCGGCGTCTGGCAGGTGGTCGTCTACGGAGCCGGGCGCGCGGTGCGCGGTGCCTATCTCGTCGACGCGCTGGTGCTGACGCTGGCGCCGCTGTCGTGGACCATGTACACGGTGGCCGGCAAGCACTTGTTCGGACAAGGTGTGGACTCAGGGCGGCGCGGCGAGAGGCCGTCGCCGGTCGTGGTCACTTACCTGACGCTGGCGATCGGCGCGTTGCCGACCGTGCCCATCGCGCTGCTCTATCGGCCGCTGCGGTCGGCGGCGGCGCACTGGGAGCCGCTGCGCTGGGGAGCCGCGCTGTTCCTCGGGCTCGCCTGCTCGCTGCTCGGCTACACGCTGTGGAACATCGCCTTGAAGCGGCTGCCGGCGACGCACGTGACGGCGTTCGTCTTTCTCAACCCGCCGCTGGCGATCCTCTTCGAGTGGCTCTGGTTCGGCAGCATGCCGGCGTGGGGGCTGCTGCTCGGCGGCGCCTTCGTGCTGGTGGGCGTGTATCTGTGCGTCGCCGAGTTTCGGCGCGTACCGAAGAGCGCATCGTCGCCGGCCGCTGACGAGCACGCGTCGCCGCCGGTTCTCGATTAGCGGCCGGTCGCATAGTCTGACGCCATGATCCCGCTGCGCGACGACCAGCCGAGCAGCCAGCGGCCGCTGATGACGTACGCGTTGATCGCCATCAACGTCGCGCTCTTCCTCTACGAGCTGATGCTGGGCGAGCGGCTCGAGCCATTCCTGATGCAGGCGGCGTTCGTGCCGGCGCGGCTGTTCGGCGGCGCCGGCGTCCACGGCGGCGATCTGCAGGTGGACAACGCGCTGCTGTCGATGTTCCTGCACGGCGGTTGGGCGCACATCGGCGGCAACATGCTGTTCCTCTGGATCTTCGGCGACAACGTCGAGGACAGGCTGGGGCACGTGCGCTTCGGGATCTTCTACCTGATCTGCGGCTTCATCGCCTCCTACGCGCACGCGCTGGCGAACCCGCACTCGGGGATGCCGGCGGTGGGCGCCAGCGGCGCCATCGCTGGCGTGCTCGGGGCGTATCTCTACCTCTATCCGCGGGCGCGCGTGCTGACGGCGGTGGTGCTCGGCTTCTACGTTTCGACCGTGGCGATCCCGGCCTTCTTCTACCTGCCGATCTGGTTCCTGTTGCAGCTCATCTCGGGAGTCGCCGCGATCGGCAGGACGAGCGCCGAGACGCAAGCGGGCGGCGTCGCGGTCTGGGCGCACATCGGCGGCTTCATCGCCGGGCCGATCGTGCTGCTGCTGCTCGGCGGGCGGCGGCGGCCGCCTCAGCCGGCGTACCGACAGCCGTGGGCGTGATCGGAGCGGTGCGCACGGCGGGAGCGGCGAGGTGCCGTCGCCGCCGCCGCGCTGCACGGGGCCCCGCCAGCCGGTCGGTATCCCACCGTGCTCGCTTCGCTGCGCGCGGTGGGAGCCCTCCGCCCGGCGCGCCCGCTCCGCGCGGCGGCCGCAACGGCACCTCGGCAAGCACTGAAGCCACGTCGCGATGACTGACCGAGGTCTCGAGCTCGTCGGTCTGACTTGCGAGCGTGGTGGCAGGGCGCTGGTGGATCGCGTATCGCTAAACGTCGATGCGGGCGAGCTGTTGGTGCTCGTCGGCGCTTCGGGGTCGGGGAAGACGACGACACTCAAGATGATCAATCGGCTGGTCGAGCCGACTGCCGGCGAGGTGCGGATCGGCGGGCGGCGGAACGACGACGAGCCGGCGCACTTGCTGCGGCGAAGAATCGGCTACGTGTTTCAGCAAGTCGGGCTGTTTCCGCACCTGACGGTGGCGGAGAACGTGGCGGTGACGCCGGTGCTGTTGGGCTGGGCGCGCGAACGGATACGCGCGCGGGTGGATGAGCTGCTGGCGTTGGTGCAGCTCGAGCCGGCGCGTTTCCGCGAGCGGCTGCCGGCGGAGCTCTCCGGCGGCGAGCAGCAGCGGGTAGGGATCGCGCGGGCGCTGGCGGCGGAGCCGCCGCTGGTGCTGCTCGACGAGCCGTTCGGCGCGCTCGATCCGTTGACGCGCGAGACGCTGCAGGAAGCGTTCGGCGCACTGCAGCGCGAGCTGAAGCTCACCGCGGTGTTCGTCACCCACGACGTGGTCGAGGCGGTGCTGCTCGCCGATCGCATCGCCGTGCTGCGCGGCGGACGGCTGCTGCAGGTGGGCACCGCGAGCGAGCTGCGGCGCACGCCGGCCGATCCCGACGTCGCGGCGCTGATGGCGACGCCGCAGCGGCAGGCGCAGGCGCTCGCCACCAGGCTCGGAGGAAGCAACGCGTGAAGGGACCCGCGACGTCATCGCGAGGAGCGAAGCGACGAAGCGATCTCGATGCTGCCGGCGCCAGGAGCGCCGGAGCTTGGCGCGTCTGAACGTGGAGCAGGCTCTCTCCCAACTACCGCCGCTACTCGCGGCGCACCTGCAGCTCGCGGCGGCCGCTCTGCTCGTCGGAGCGCTGGTGGCGTTCCCGCTCGGCGTGTGGGCGACGCGGCGGCCGCGGCTGCTCGCTCCGGTGCTGTTGCTGGCGAGCGTGATCCAGACCGTGCCGGGGTTGGCGCTGCTGGCGGTGATGGTGCCGCTGCTGGTGTGGATCGGCGCGTTGGTGGCGCCGCTCGGCGTCGGCGTGCGCGCGATCGGTTTCCTGCCGGCATTTCTGGCGCTGACGCTCTACAGCCTGCTGCCGATGCTGCGCAACACCGTCGCCGGCATCCGCGGTGTCGACCCGGCGGTGCGCGAGGCGGCGCGCGGCGTCGGGATGACGGACCGGCAGCAGCTGCTGCGCGTCGAGCTGCCGCTGGCGCTGCCGACGCTCGTCGCCGGCCTGCGCACGGCGACGGTGTGGACGGTCGGCATGGCGACGCTGTCGACGCCCGTCGGCGCGCCGAGCCTGGGCAACCTGATCTTCGCCGGATTGCAGACACGCGACACGGCGGCTGTGCTCGTCGGCTGCGCGGCAGCCGCCACGCTGGCGCTGGTGCTCGACGGGCTCGTACGCGCCGTGGAGATTGGGCTCACACGGCGGCGGCGCGGCATCACCATCGTCGCGGCCGCGGCGTTGCTGCTGCTGCTCGCCGGCGCGCTGCTGCCGCTCGCCCGCCGCAGTGAAGCCAACGCAGCCGCGCAACGGCCGGTGACGTTCGGCGCCAAGCCCTTCACCGAGCAGCTCATCCTCGCCGAGCTGATGGCGGCGCAGGTACAGGCGCGGACCAGTGCGCCGACGCGCATTCTGCCGGCGCTCGGCTCGACGGTGGCGTGGGACGCACTTCGCGCGGGAACGCTCGATGCCTACGTCGACTACACCGGCACCCTTTGGGCGACGGTGCTCCACCGCAAGGATCAGCTCGAGCGCCACGCGCTGCTGCGCGAGACCGCCAACGAGCTGGCGCACCGATTCGGCGTCGAGGTCGTCGGCCCGCTCGGCTTCGAGAACACCTACGCCCTGGCGATGACCGATGCGCGCGCGTCGGCGCTCGGCGTGCACCGCATCTCCGACCTCGCGCCGCACGCGGCCTCGATGGAGGTCGGCGGCGATTACGAGCTCTTCGGCCGCCCCGAGTGGCGCGCCATCCGCGGTACCTACGGCCTCCACTTCAGCGCCGAGCGCGCCATGGATCCGTCGCTGATGTACCAAGCGATCGCCGCCGGCGAGGTCGACCTGATCGGCGCCTACTCCACCGACGGCCGCATCGCCGCGCTCCACCTGCGGCTACTGGAAGACGACCGCCACGTCATCCCGCCCTACGACGCCGTCCTCCTCGCCCGCCCGCGGCTGCGCGGCGAGCGGCCGCAGGTGTGGACCGCTCTGCGCGAGCTAGTGGGCCGCATCGACCAGGGCACCATGCAGCGCCTCAACCTCGCCGTCGACGAGCAGCATCGGCCGCCCGGCGAGGCGGCGCGCGCGTTCCTGCGTCAGGCCAGTGACCGACCCCAGGTTTTCCAGAGATAGGCCGCGAAGAGCAGGACGATCACCACGTCGACGATCGCGGCAAGCGCGATCAGGTGGCCGAGGAACAGCGTGCCGCCGCCGATGACGAGGCCGACGAAGACGACCTTGCTGATCCCGGTCACCACGAGGACGAAGCGCCGCACCTCGGGATGGTTGGAGCCGTAGAGGATCATCCCGCCGACCAGCCCGATCAGGAAGCCCCAGTTGCGCACCACCATGTTGGCGACCGGCCCCGCGAGGGTCTGGCCGAACAGGCATTGCAGCGCCTGGAAGGGGCAGAGGAAAGCGTAGAGCAGCCCCAGCGTGAAGAGCCCCGCGACCACCATCACCCACCTGATGTTGCGCTCGATCCAACTCATGGCCACACCCCCTCCATGGAGATCCGAGAACTGCGGTCGATCACTCCGGAACGGTCGATGGCTACGGAACGCGGCGGCAGCCTAACACCGCCGCCGCTGCGCGCGTCAACGAATCGCCACCCCACGCGCCACCATCAGGTGCGACACCTCGTCGCCGAGCGCGATGCAGAGGCGGGTGCCGTCGGGCGAGAAACCGAAGGAGTTGGCGGAGCGGTCGGGGTCCTGTCCCGGCAAGAGATGGCGTTGCGCGCTGGTGTCGCCGTGCGTCACGAACGGCTGCACGTGCACCGCCAGCCGGCCGTTGGCCGTCGGCGCGGTGAAGGCGATGCCGGCGCCGTCGGGCATCCAGCGCACGCGGCCGCCCTCGGAGGGCAGCGAGATGACGAACGGCAGCACACCCGAGCCGTCGAGCTTGGCGACGCGCACCGAGAGGCGATCGAGGCGGATGTCGGTGAGGTAGAGCACGTACTTGCCGTCCGGCGACACTTCGGGCAGCCGGGTGTTGCCGGGCACCAGCAGCTCGGGGTCGGTGCCGTCGGGGCGCATGCGCCAGACGCCCGGATGCTCGGGCTGGCGCGAGTTGTAGACGATCCACTGGCCGTCGCGCGTCGCCGTCGGGTTCTCAGCCAGGAAGCCGTCGTTGGTGAGCTGCCGCGGCCGCGCGCCGTCGGGCTCGGCGGTCCACACTTCGAAGTGGCCGCTGCGGTTGCTGCTCCACAGGATGCGGCCGTCGGGGCTCACCGCCGGGTCCCAATCGTCGCCCGGGTGGTCGGTGAGACGGCGCACCGAGCCGGTGACCAGCTCAAGCGCCCAGAGGTCCAGGTTGCCGCTGCGGTTGGAGGAGAAGACGACGCGCCGGCCGTCGGGCGAGTAGGTGGGCTGGCGGTCGTTGCTGTTGCCGTGGGTCAGCCGTCCGGCGCCCTGGCCTGCCATCAGCCCTACCTCGACGAGCTCGGTGCGCGGCGTGCGCGCCTCGATCACCATGCCGTCGTCGCCGAGACGGTCGAGGACGCCGTCGAGCGCCGGGTTCCAGAACAGCACCCGCGGCGCGCCGCCGCGAGATGGCACCTCGAGCACGCGCGTCGAGCCGCCTTGCCGCGCCGCCAGGGTACCGCTCACCGCGACGACGAGGCTCTTGCCGCTCTTGCTCCACGCCGGCGCCGACAGCACGCCGATGGGCGACCAGCCGGAGAGCTCGCGCGCACGGCCGTCCTGCGCATCCAGCACCATCAGCGTCATGCGCGGCGACTCGCCGCTCTCCACCACCGCGATCGAGTCGCCGTCGGGTGAGAAGCGCGGGTGGAAGAGGGTGCGCCCGGGCAGCAGCGCGAGCTGTTGCGGCGCGCTGCCGTCGGCGTGGGCGATGCCGATGAGCGAGTCCATGCGGCCGCCGTTGTTGTGCCAGCGCACGAAGGCGATGCGCGAGCCATCGGGCGAGAAGTCGCCGTCGGTGGCGTCGTCGACGACCCGTCGCGGCTCGCCGCCCAGGGTGGGCACGCGGAAGAGCGACGAGGTGAGCCCCTCGGTGCGCGCGAAGAGGATGGCGCCGCCGTCGGGCGAGAAGCGCGGGAAGTCGTCGGGGCCGTCGGTGAGCGGCGTCTCGTCGCCGCCCGGCACCTGCTCGAGCCAGATCCGCGGCTTGCCGTCGCGCTCCGAGGTGAAGGCGACGAGGCGGCCGTCGGGCGAGGTCGCCGGCGAGCGGTCGCGCCCCGAGTGGGTGAGGTAGCGCAGCTCGGGCGGCGAGGGCGGTGCCGGACGCAGCAGGAAGCCGGCGAGGAGCGCCAGCGGCACCAGCACCGCCGCGACGAGCCACGGCAGCCGCTCGCGCCGGCGCGGCTTCGGCTCGGGCAGCAGCTCCGCCTGCACTCCCGAGAGCGGCCGCGAGTCGCGCGTGCGCGCCGCCACCGCGTCGAGGAAGAGCGCCACGTCGTGCGCCTTCTGCAGCCGCTCCGCGCGGTTCTTCTCGAGACAGCTCTGGATGAGCTGGCAGAGGTCGGCCGGCGAGTCGGTGGGGAACGGCGGCGGGTCCTCCTGCAGCACGGCGACGACGCTCTCGACCGTCGAGGCGCGCAGGAACGCCGGGTGCCCGGTGAGCATCTCGTAGAGCAGGCAGCCGAGCGCGAAGACGTCGCTGCGCTCGTCGAGCGCCTCGGCGCGCACCTGCTCGGGCGAGAGGTAGCCGGCGGTGCCGAGCACGACGCCGGGCCGCGTCGGCGACGTCGGATCGGCGTCCTCGCTCTCGTCCTCGTAGCGGCGGGCGAGGCCGAAGTCGAGGATCTTCACCCGCCCGTCGTTGGTCAGGAAGATGTTGTCGGGCTTGAGGTCGCGGTGGATGACGCCCTGCGCGTGCGCCGCCGAGAGGCCCTCGGCGATGGCGCGGCCGATGCGCAGCAGCTTCTGCGGCGGCAGCGCGCCCTGTTTGAGCCGCTCGCCCAGCGTCTGCCCCTGCAGCAGCTCGGTGACGGCATAGAAGCGCCCGTCGGAGTCGCCGAGGTGATGGATCGCGAGGATGTTGGGGTGCGACAGCGCCGCCACCGCCCGCGCCTCGCGCTCGAACCGGGCGCGCACGGCGTCGTCGTCGTGGAGCTGCTCGGGCAGCACCTTGATCGCCACCGCGCGGCCGAGCTTGAGGTCGCGGGCGCGATACACCTCGCCCATGCCGCCGCTGCCGATCGGCTCCTCCACTTCGAAGCTGCCGAGACGAGTGCCGGCCGCGAGCGTCAACTGGATACCCGCAACACGCGAGCATCACCCCAACTGCATTTCATTGCCGGCAATCCTCGCACGAGCGCGCGCGCCGCCGAAGCCCGGCGCCGCGAGCGCGCCCTACTGCGCGGCGAAGAGGAGCGCCATCGCGAGCAGCACGCTGAGGATGCCCGCCATCGCGGTGGGGGCCATGCTCAGCCAGAGCGCGGGTGCGGGCGCGCCGCCGGCGGGGCGGCCGACGAAGGGGAGCGGCGCCAGCGTCGGAGCGGCGGTGCGCGTCGACGGCGGGCGGAGGCGCCAGCTCTGGACCGCCACCTCGCGGCGCATCGGCATCGCGGCCGAGTGGCTCGCACTCCCCGCGGGCGAGGCGGCGGATCCGCGCCGCGAGCCGGGCGCCGGCAGCAGCGGCGCCGGCGAGGGCACGAGGCGCGGCGGCGGCGGCGCGCCGCGCTGCCAGACCGCGAGCCCGGCGAGCGCCAGCTCGCGCGCGCTCGCCATCGCCGCAGCGGCGGCCGGCCGCGCTTCGGGCCTGGAGGCCTGCAGCTCGTCGAGCAGCGAGCCGAGCTCGGGACTCGGCGACGGGAGCAGCGCCCGCGCCACCGCGCCGGTGGACCAGACGTCGGCTGTCGGACCGGGCTCGGCGCCGCGGCGCAGCTCGGGCGCGACCCACTCGCGAGGGGCGCGCGCGATCGCGGCCGCTTGCGCGCGCGGCGTCAGCATCGCCAACACGCCGCAGCCGACGATGACGACGCGCGGATCGCGCGGGCAGTCGGCGATCAGCCGCTCCGGCGGCGCGCCGGCGAGCCAGAGGCTTTGCGGCGTCACCAGCCCGTGCCACCAGCCGCGCCGGTGCGCGGCGGCGAGGCCGTCGAGCAGCTCGGCGAGCAGCAACCGCCCGAGCAGCTCCGGCGGCCCGGGACAACTCGCCGTCGGCAGCAGCGCGTCGACGCGCCACGCGCCGGGCGCCGGCAGCGCGAAGGTGGCCGGATCCGCTCCGCCAGGCGGGCGCCATGTGCGCGGCAACGCCAGGTGAGCGTCGCCTGAATGTGCCGTGCGTGCACCGGCGCATTCGCCGGCTTCGCGGGACTGCCTCTCGCGCGCGCCATCGCGCTCGCTGGCTTCGGCGGCGCTCGCGCAGCTCGCTCGTTCGGCTGCCGCGGCGACCAGCGCCCCGGCGCGCTCCTCCGCATCGCTCGCCAGGTCATTCGCCGACAACTCCAGCACCAGCCAGCGCCCGCGGTCGGGCTGCGGTTCGCCGATCCACAACGCCGCCCCCGCCTCCTCGCCGAGCCGCTCCGCCGGCGACGCCTCGGCCGCGACGCCGCTCAGCGCGAGCACGCTGCGCTCCCCGGCCGCGCCGGTTGATTCCACGCCGCGCGTCGCGCAATATGGAGGGGCGAACGTCGAGGAGCCCGGCGATGAGCACCACGGGGGAGTTCGCGGTCCGCGTCGAGGCGTGCGCAGGGCACCTGGGCGAGGCCATACCCTGCCGTTTCTTCCTCGGCCCCCGGCAGGTCGACGTCGCCGAGGTGGTCGACCGCTGGCTGGGCAGCGACCGCCGCTACTTCAAGGTGCGCGGCGACGACGGCGACTTCTACATCCTGCGCCACGAGCCGCTCGACGACCGCTGGGAGCTGACGCTCTTCGCCACCGCCGCCTCGCTGCTCGCCATCGGCTGAGCGCACCCGCCAGCACCAGCTCTCGGCGGCTTCGCGGCGGCGGTCGACGGATGGCATCGGCGCTCCGGCGGGGTGATCCTCGCGGCGGTCCCATGCAAGGAGAAGGCCGCTTCGGATGATACGCCCCCGCTCCTGACAAGTTTGATGCGCCTTGGCGCCGGGCGCGACCCTTGCACCAGCCCCGCGGCCGGGGGAGCACGCGAATGGCGGACCAGGAGCAGGGATCGATCCGTCTGCAGGTCGCGGCGGCCAAGCCGCAGGACGTCGGCAAGGGGACTGCGCGCCTCGCGATCCACAGCCTGCGCGTCAGAGAGGGCGACGTCGTCGAGCTGGTGGGCAAGCGCACGACCGCCGCCATCGCCTTGCGCCCCTACCCCGACGACGAGGGACTCGACATCGTGCGTCTCGACGGCCTGCAGCGCGCCAACGGCGACGTCTCGATCGGCGACCACGTCGAGATCCGGCCCGCCGACGCCAAGCCGGCGCGGCGCGTCGTGCTCGCCCCGGCGCAGCGCAACCTGCGGCTCTCCGGCTCGGGCGAGGCGCTGCGCAAGACGCTGATGGGCCGCCCGCTGCTCGCCGGCGACATCGTCTCCACCTCCGTCTACCAGCGCGCGCCCGGCGGCACCGCCGATCGCGGCGGCAACGTGCCGGAGGACATCTTCCGCGCCTTCTTCGCCCAGCCCGCCTTCGCGCTGCAGGAGATCCGCCTGCGCGTCGTCTCGGTATCTCCGCGCGGCATCGTGCGGGTGGCCGAAGAGACCGACATCGAGCTGCTCCCCGAGTACGTGGAGATCGAGGAGGCGCGCCGCGCCGAGGTCACCTACGACGACATCGGCGGCATCGGCGACACCATCACCCAGGTGCGCGAGCTGATCGAGCTGCCGCTCAAGCACCCCGAGCTCTTCAACCGCCTCGGCATCGACCCGCCCAAGGGCGTGCTGCTGCACGGGCCGCCGGGCACCGGCAAGACGCTGCTCGCCAAGGCGGTGGCGTCGGAAGCCGATGCGCACTTCTTCCACATCGCCGGCCCCGAGATCATGGGCCGCTTCTACGGCGAGAGCGAGCAGCGGCTGCGCGAGGTCTTCCAGCAGGCGCGCCAGCAGGCGCCGTCGATCATCTTCATCGACGAGCTCGACTCGATCGCGCCCAAGCGCGAGGAGGCCAAGGGCGAGGTGGAGCGCCGCGTCGTCGCCCAGCTGCTGACGCTGATGGACGGCATGGAGTCGCGGCAGAACGTCGTCATCATCGGCGCCACCAATCGCGTCAACGCCATCGACGAGGCGCTGCGCCGCCCGGGCCGCTTCGACCGCGAGATCGTCATCGGCGTCCCCGACTGGAACGGACGGCTGGAGATCCTCTCCATCCACACCCGCGGCATGCCGCTGGGCGAGGACGTCGACATGGGCGAGATCGCCCGCATGACCTACGGCTTCGTCGGTGCCGACCTCTCGGCGCTGGCGCGCGAGGCGGCCATCGAGGCGCTGCGGCGCAAGCTGCCGGAGATCGACCTCGAGACCAAGGAGATCCCCAACGAGGTGCTCGAAGGGCTGCGCGTCATGCGCGACGACTTCATGGGCGCCTTGAAGCGCATCCACCCGTCGGCGCTGCGCGAGATCATGATCCAGGTGCCCGACGTCGGTTGGGACGACGTCGGCGGCCTCGACGAGGCGAAGCGCGCGCTGCGCGAGGGCATCGAGCTGCCGCTGCGCCATCCCGACGCCTTCCGCCGCCTCGGCATCCGGCCGGCGAAGGGGTTCCTGCTCTTCGGCCCGCCCGGCACCGGCAAGACGCTGTTGGCGAAAGCGGTGGCGCGCGAGGCGGAGGCGAACTTCATCGCCACCAAGTCGGCCGACCTGCTGTCGAAGTGGTACGGCGAGTCCGAGCAGCAGGTGTCGCGGCTCTTCGCGCGGGCGCGGCAGGTGGCGCCGGCGGTCATCTTCATCGACGAGATCGACTCGCTGGCTCCCGTGCGCGGCGGCGGCCTCGGCGAGCCCGCGGTCACCGAGCGCGTCGTCAACACCATCCTCGCCGAGATGGACGGGCTCGAGGAGCTGCAGGGCGTGGTGGTGGTGGGCGCCACCAACCGGCCGACGCTCCTCGATCCGGCGCTGATGCGGCCCGGGCGTCTCGACGACCTCATCTACGTGCCGGTCCCCGACCGCGAGGCGCGCCTCAAGATCCTCGGCATCCACACCGGCGAGATGCCGCTGGGCGACGACGTCGACCTCGGCGGCCTCGCCGACCGCACCCAGGGCTACACCGGCGCCGACCTCGAGGACTTGGTGCGCCGCGCCGGCTTGCATACGCTGCGCGAGAGCCTGCAGAGCGAGCGCGTGCCGATGCGCCTCTTCGAGCTGGCGATGAGCGAGACGCGGCCGTCGGTGACGCCGGAGATGGAGGAGGAGTACCGCAAGCTGCTCGAGAGCCTCAAGCGCGAGAATCCGCGCGGGCTGCGGCGCATCGGCTTCGGGCGCGAGGAGATTGCGGCAACGGCGGCTGCTGCCGCGATGCCGCAGACGATGCCGGGAGCGCCGCTGCCCGCCCAACCGCCGCAATTGCCGCCACCCACGGCGCCCGCGACGCCGCCGCCGCTCGCACAGCGGCGTTGACGAGCAGGCATCGAGATCGCTTCGTCGCTTCGCTCCTCGCGATGACGTGCGGACGTCATCGCGAGCGCAAGCCAAGCGATCTCGATTTGACACTCACAACAGCCCTACCGCACGCGCTCCGGCAGCCAGGCCACCACTTCGAGCCGCGGCGCGAACCAGCGCAGCGGCTCCTTCGCCGGCAGGTCGAAACCCAGCGGCGCCGTCATCGTGTCGCGCGTCACTTCGGCCGCGGCCTCGTGCAGCGGCCAGGGCGGATGGTCGATCTCGCCGCGGTAGACGGTGCCCTGCTTATCCGCGGCGTAGAGACAGAAGCGGTTGACGAGGAAGTCCGCCAGGCTGCCGCGCGGCGTCGGCACCATCGCCTCGAGCGGCCAGTAGTTGGCGCGGTACTCGGCGGGCTTGCCGCCGGTACGGCGCCGGCGCGATCGGTAGGCGACCGCGTTCCCCGAACGCTCGCAGCTCATCTCGGCCCAGCGGTAGTTGAGATGGAAGAGCCGCCGCGCCGTCGCCACCGCCACCGGCTGGTCGGCGTCGAGGCTGAAGAACCACACTCCCGGTTTACCGCCGGCGGTGACGTAGGTGCGCACGTTGAGCTCGGGGAAGTCCGACAGCCACGGTAGCGGCGGCGTCGCGCGCGGCCGCACGCCGGTCATGCGAAAGGGCACGACGGCGAGCCAGGCGCTACCGTCGAAGGTCTCCAGCTCGAGGCCGCGCGGAATCAGCGGCTTCAGCAAGTCCGGCCCGATCCGCCAGTGCTCGAAGAGCAGGTCCTCCCAAACCATGCGCAGCACCCAGGGCGAGTGCGGTGCGGGGTACTGGCGGTGAGGGCCGTCGGCGAACACGCCGGCGTCCGACTGCAAGAGCGCTACCGGCCGGCGGCGCTACGCCCGGCGACGTGCGTCGCGTCCGTACGGGCGACCGCGTCGTCGGTCGAGCTGCGCAGCGCCACCGCGAAGAGCGCCGCCAGCAGCACGGCCCAGGCAGCCAGGAGCAGCGTGCGGCGCGCGCTGCGGCGGGACGGCGACCCGGCGAGGCGGCTCGGGCCCGCGGCTACGAGGTGTCCTTGGCGGGGCAACTCGCCGAGACTAACAGCGGCTCGCAATCCGGCGCAACAAGACCAGGCGGTGCAAACACGAAGAGGGCGGGGTTGCCCCCGCCCTCGGAATCACGAGCCCTAGCGGCGACGCCGCCTATCCATCAATACGGATACGGTCGCGTGCTGCGCCCGTCGCGGTCGTAGCCCGGCAGCGGGTTGCCGTAGCGGTCGTAGCCGTAGTTGTCGTTGTAGCCGTAGCCGCCCTGGTCGGGAAGCTGGCCGCCGAAGACGCGGCTGCCGAAGAAGCGCTTGTCGATGCGGCCCAGCGCCGCCGACATGACGTGGAACTGGTTGCTCAGCCGCCCGTCGGGATCGAGGACGCCGAAGCGGCCGCGCACGGCGAGGTAGCTGTCCACCAGGTCGACGTAGGCCTGGCCGACCAGGTTGCGATTGCTCTGCACGGCGCGCGAGAAGTACTGCGCCCGCTCGTCGAGCTGACGCAGCGCGTCGAGCGCCGTACGGTCGCCGTAGTTGGAACGGCGGGTAGCCTCGCGGGCGAGGGCGTCCGCGGTGAGGGCGAAGTTGCGGGCCGCGGTCGAGAGCGACTCGGCACGGCCGCGGTTGTCGCTCCACGTCCAGCGGTCGGGGCCCACGGCGCGGCGGTAGCTGTCGTTGCCGTAGGACTGCCAGACGCCGTTGCGGTCGTAGTAGCCGTTGCCGCTGCGAGTGTCGGTCGGATGCCAGACACCGTCGCGGTCGTAATAGCCGTTGCCGCTACGAGCGTCGGTCGGATGCCAGACGCCATCGCGGTCGTAGTAGCCGCTGCCGTTGCCGGTGTCGGCCGGGTGCCAGACGCCGCGGCTGTCGTAGTAGCCGTTGTTGCGCGTGGCGTCGTTCGGATGCCAGACGCCGTACTGGTCGTAGTAGCCGTCGTTCTGCGTGTACTCGTGGTAACGGCCCTGCTGGTCGTAGTAGCCGCGCGGCGCCTGCTGCGCGCGCGCGACGGAAGCCAGCGCTGCCACCGCGAGGAGCACGAGGAAGATGATCTTGTTGCGCATGGCGGAGTCTCCTTCTGCTGTCTATCTATCCGGCAACAGTCCGGGATGGCGGCTCAACCGTTCCAGCCGTTCCTGCCGGACCAGAAGCCCGAGCCGCCGAAGGCGCGGTCGAGCTGGTTCATCAAGGCATTGACGCGATGCAGCTCGTTGCGCAGTGCGCGCGAGTCGCTGCCGTAGAGCAGGTCGCGAGTGGCGGTGAAGCCTTCCGCCACCTGCGCCCAGTCGGCCTCGGCCTGGATGGTCGAGGTGATGCTCGGCTCGAGCCCGAAGTGGAAGTCGCGGACGAGAGCGGCGAAGCCGGCGGCGGTCTCGGCCGCCTGCGAGGTCAGCGACCCCGCCTTGGCCTGCTGCTGCGCGGTCGAGGCGAGATGCTGCGAGGCGAGGTCGAGCTGGCGGGCAGTGGTCATCGCCGGCCCCTCGGCGGCGCGCGCGGAGCCGGCGGCGAGCAGGGCCGCCAGCACGATCAGCGAGAGGACGATTCGTTTCATGGTTCACGCTCTCCTTTTCCAGCTGCCACTTGAGCAACCCCGGTGCCAGGCCCGTATACCCTGCAGACACAAGCGCTTACGCGCTGTCGATCGACCTCGCGCGAGGCTTCGATCGTCCCCGCTGGAGGACGCTGATCCATTGCCGCTGCGGGCTTCCCTCCCGTCTGGCCCTCTGCTACCATCCCGCCCCGCATCTGGAGCGGCCCGCCCGCGCGGGTCCGGCAACCTGGGACGGACATCCCAAGGTGCCCCAACCGGCGAGAACGCCGGTGATGCGGTCGCCCGGATGGGCCGGGCGGCAACCAAGTGTCCGACTGGAGGGTCTGCGATGGTCACCGCCGCATCTGTAGAGAGCGTGGAGAGCCAGGAGACGCTCACCGCCGCCAACTACACGTTCACTTCCGAGTCGGTGACCGAGGGGCACCCGGACAAGGTCTGCGACTTCGTCGCCGACACCATCCTCGACGCCTGCATCGAGCAGGACCCGACGAGCCGCGTCGCCTGCGAGGTGCTCGTCAAGGAGCGCCGCCTCGTCGTCGCCGGCGAGATCACCAGCGCCGCAAAGATCGACCGTGATGCCCTGGCGCGCGCCGCGGTGCGCGAGATCGGCTACGTCTACGACGACGAGCCCTTCAACGCCGACGGCATCGAGGTCTTCGACTGGATCAGCGCCCAGTCCTCCGAGATCGCGCAGGGCGTCGATCGCGCGGTGGCCGCCGAGCAGGGCGCCGGCGACCAGGGGATCATGTTCGGCTACGCTACCGACGAGACGCCGGAGCTGATGCCGCTGCCCATCCTGCTGGCGCACCAGCTCGCCCGCGGGCTCGCCGAGGACCGCAAGAACGGCAGCGAGGCGTGGCTGCGCCCCGACGGCAAGACCCAGGTGTCGGTCGTCTACGAGAACGACCGCCCGGTCGCCGTCGCCGACGTGCTGGTGTCGACGCAGCACACCGCCGACGCGACGCGCGAGCGTATCGCCGAGTACGTGGCGACGCGCCTCTCGCCGCGCATCCTCGGACGGTGGCTAACCGCCTCGACGCGCTTCATCGTCAACCCCACCGGCTCGTTCGTGCACGGCGGCCCGTCGGCCGACTGCGGCGTCACCGGGCGCAAGATCATCGTCGACAGCTACGGCGGCATGGGCCGGCACGGCGGCGGCGCCTTCTCGGGCAAGGACCCGTCGAAAGTCGACAGGAGCGGCGCTTACTTCTGCCGCTGGGTGGCGCGGCAGATCGTCTCGCAGCAGCTGGCGCGCCGCGCCGAGGTGCAGGTGTCATACGCCATCGGCCAGGCGAAGCCGGTGTCGGTCAAGGTCGACACCTTCGGCACCGGCGACACCGCGGCGGCCGAGGAGGTGGTGCGGCGGCTCGACTTCCGCCCCGCGGCCATCATCGAGCGGCTGCGGCTGCTGCGGCCGCTGTACCGGCAGACGACGAACTACGGCCACTTCGGCAAGCCCGGGCTGCCCTGGGAGGAGTAGAAACGCGGCGCTCGCGCCGCGCCGATCGAGCGGCGCGTTCGGCATCGAGATCGCTTCGTCGCTCCTCGCGATGACACTTGAACGTCATCGCGAGCGCAGCGAAGCGATCTCGA
>DASYQD010000032.1:0-15892 GCA_036005845.1 Thermoanaerobaculia bacterium
CGACTTGACAAGCCGTGGGAAGTCCGGCCGAGAGGTCACGGCCATCCGCACTGCCACGAAGCCTCCGCATGCTCGCTCCGGCAGGCGAGGTGGTCCGTTTCCTTGACTCCTCGGCGGCGCTCCGCCACAATGCGCGGCCGCGGGCTTCCCGGGAGGGGCGGCCTGCGTTCGGCTCGGGGACGCCTCCGCTTCGGATCCATCCTCAGCCCATCTACAGCAGAGCGGAAGGCAGGTGATCCCCTAGATGCCGGTCGTCTACGTCAAGGACGAAGAGAGCTTCGAGAACGCGCTGCGTCGGTTCAAGCGCAAGTGCGAGAAGGCGGGCGTGCTCACCGAGCTCAAGAAGCGCCAGTACTTCGAGAAGCCTTCGGTGAAGCGCAAGCGCAAGCAGCTGCAGGCGAAGAAGAAGGGCCTCCGCAAGCTGGCCGAAGAGCGTCGCGTCGGGCTCTCCTGAGCTCGGGCGCCACGCCGCTCGGCGGCGAGCACGGTGGCAACGTGCGACGATGACCGCGGGGAAGCGAACCTTCCCCGCGGTTTCGTTTTGATGCGATGGAAGTGAATCCGACGCCGCTGAGCGTGAGCGCCGCGAGCCTCGCCGCGCTCGAGTATCCCTCGCTGCTCGCGGTCGTCGCCTCGCAGGCGGCCTCCGACATCGGCCGCGAGCGGATCCTCGCGCTCGCGCCGCTCGCTGATACCGCCGCGCTCGCCCAGCGCCGCGCCGCGTACGACGAAGCTGGCCGCCTGCTGCAAGGCGGCGCGCTGGTGCCGAGCTTCGAGACCGCGCTCGAGCCGCTCCTCGCTCGCGCCGCCGGCGCGCCGCCGGGGCTCTCCGGCCGCGACGTCGTGGCGCTGGCCGACCTGCTCGAGACGACGGCGCCGGCCGTCGCGCGCATCGCCGAAGCCGACCCGCCATGCGAGGCGCTCGCCGTGCGCGCCGCCACGCTGCCCGACACCGCGCCGCTGCGCCGCCAGATCCGCCGCGTCCTCGACCGCCGCGGTGAGGTGCGCGAGGACGCCTCGCCCGAGCTGGCGCGTCTGCGCGGCGCCATCCGCCGCCAGCGCGAAGTGCTCTATCAAGACCTGCAGGGTCTCGTGCACGAGCACCGCGAGCTGCTCTCGGAAGAGACGGTGCCGATGCGCGAGGGCCGCCTCGTGCTGATGCTGCAGTCGGGCGCCCGCGGCCGCATGCCGGGGCTCGTACATGGCCGCTCCGCCACCGGCAAGAGTTTCTACTTCGAGCCGCTCGGCGTCGTCGAAGGGAACAACCGCCTGCAGCAGGCGTGGGAGAACGCCGAGGCGGAGCGCCAGCGCCTGCTCGCCGAGCTCGCCGAGCTGCTGCGGCAGAACTTGCCGGCGCTCGCGGCGCACGCCGACTTCCTCGCCGGCCTCGATCTGCTGCAGGCCGCGCACCGCTTCGCCGAGGGCGCCCACGCGGTGTTGCCCGAGCTCGCCGCCGCGCCGCGGCTGCGGCTCCGCGCCGCGCGCCATCCGCTGCTCGACCCCGACCTCGCGCCGCTGCGCGAGGAGGCGTTGGGACAAACGGGGCACACCGGCACGATGGTGCCGCTCGATCTCGAGCTCGACGCGAGCGCGCGCGCGCTGGTGATCACCGGTCCCAACGCCGGCGGCAAGACGGTGGCGTTGAAGACCGCGGGGCTCTTGGCGCTGATGGCGCTCGCCGGCTTGCCGGTGCCCGCCGCCGCCGGCAGCGTGCTGCCGGAGCTCGACGCGCTCGTCGCCACCGTCGGCGACGAGCAGGACCTGCTCGCCGACCGCTCGACCTTCAGCGGCCGGCTGCTGCGGTTGAAGGAAGCGTGGGAGCTCGCCGGCCCGCGCAGCTTCGTGTTGCTCGACGAGCTGGGCTCGGGCACCGATCCCGAGGAGGGCGCGGCGCTGGCGTCGGCACTGCTCGAAGGGCTCGTCGCGCGCGGCGGTCTCGTGCTGCTGACGACGCACCTCGGCCGCGTCGCCGGCGAGGCGCTGGAGATGCCGGGCGCCGCCTGTGCGGCGATGGAGTTCGATTCGCGGACCGGCGAGCCGCTCTACCGCCTGCTGCCGGGGCCGCCCGGGAGCAGCGAGGCGATCGCTCTGGCGCGGCGGCTGGGCCTCGCGCGCGAGCTGCTGCAGAGCGCCGAGCGTCGGCTCGACCCGGAAGGCCGGCAGTACCGGCGCCTGCTCGCCGAAGTGGAACGCCTGCGGCAGGAGCTGGCGGCGCGGCTGGCCGATGCCGAGTCCGAGCAGCGCCGCGCGCACGACGAGCGCGCACGGTTGGAGCGGGCGCGCGCCGACCTCGAAGCCGAGCGCGGCACGGTGGCGCAGCGCAGCAAGCGCGAGCTCGAGAGCTTCCGCGTGCAGGTGCGCCAGAAGCTCGCCGCCGAGGTCGAGCGGTTGAAGGGCGAGCTCGGTGCCGGCAAGCAGCGCGGGCTCGCCGAAGCGGCGACGATGCGGCTGTTCGCCGAAGCGCCGACGGTGGAAGCAGCCGAGGAGGACGACAGCGGGCTGCCGCTCGTCGTCGGCGCCACGGTGCGCCATCGCGCGCTCGGCTGGCGCGGGACGCTCGAGAAGTTGGCGGGCGGCCGCGCAGAAGTCAGCGCCGGCGGCAAGCGGCTGCGCTGCCGAGCCGAAGAGCTGGTGGCGATCGGTGCGCCGGATGGCGATGCGAAGCCGGCGCGGACCAGTGCGTCGCGAGCGCGCAGCCATGCCCGCGGCGCTGCGATCCCGGAGACGCGTCCGGCGCCGCGCATGCCAGAAGCGCCGGAGGTCCCGCCCGAGCTGATGCTCATCGGCGAGCGCGTCGAGCCGGCGCTCGAACGGATCGACGCCTACCTCGACGAGGCGCTCCACGCCGGCCGCGACGAGGTGCGCGTCGTCCACGGCCATGGCAGCGGCCGCCTGCGCAACGCCGTGCGCGAGCACCTGAAGAGCCACCGCGCCGTCGCCACCTGGCGTCCCGGCGAGGACAACGAAGGCGGCAACGGCGCCACCGTCGTGCGGCTGCGCGGCTGACGCTGCGCTGGTTCGATCGCGTAGCTGACGTCGCGTGGGGTCGTTCGGCTTCGCAGCTGACGCCGCGGGTTGGTTCGATTGCTCACCTGACGACGCGTGAATCGGTCGGTTGCGCCGCTCGCACTGCGGTCCTGCGCTCGCGCGGCCGATCAACGCGCCGACGCCGAGCGCAGCAGCCGCCGGGCCTCGCGCGAGATCTCGTGCAGGTCGCGCCGCTCCGCTTCGGCGAGGACCGCGCGCAGCAGCGGCGCGGCCCCCGGGTCGTGCAGCTTGACGAGCACGTCCGCCAGCTCCAACTGCTGGTTGATCAGCAGCCCCGGCGCCTTCCACTCGCGCGCCATGCGCACCGTCTCGCGGCGGTGCTCGCGGGCGGTCTCGTAGTCGCCCAACGCGTCGGCCACCCGCGCCTCCGCCACCAGCCACGAGAACTTCGACTCGTCGTTCGCGGAACCCGGCGGGCCGATCGCCGCGCGCATCGCGGCGAGATGGCGGCGCGCGCCGGCCACCTCGCCGCGGCTCGCCTCCGCCCAGGCGAGGGCCCCCATCGTCTCGACGGCGGAGCGCTCGTCGCCGGCGCGGCGGAAGGCGGCGATCGCCTCCTCGGCCGCCTTTCCCGCCGCTGCGGGGCGCTCGTCGGACACTTCCAGCCATGCCAGGTCGGAGAGGTAGTTGGCGAGGGAGCGCACGTTGCCGCTGCCGCGGGCCAACTCGACCGCGGCGGTGTAGCTCTCCCGGGACCGGTCCCAGTTGCCGCGCTCCTGCTCGAGGTAACCGCGGGCGCGCAGCACCGAGGCGCGCTGGAGCTGGCTTCCGACCTGCCGCGCCAGCTCCTGCGCCTCGTCGAGCAGGGTGTCGACCTCGGCGAGCTCCAGCCGCTCGATCTTCATGATCGAGACGTTGCCGAGCGTCGTCAGCAGCTGCTTGCGGTTGCCCGACGCGCGCAGCGCGCGCAACGCCTCCGGCATGCCGGCCATCACCGCGTCGTCGTCGCCCGACCAGTTGGCGATCACCAGGCGCGTGGCCAGCGCGTTGCCCAGCGACCAGAGGTCGCCGCTCGTCCGCGCCAGCGCGACCGCTTCGTCGATCCTTTTCTTGGCCGGCTCCATAGCCGACTCCATCCCGAGCTGGCGCGCCAGCTCGCAGAGCGCCGACACCTCGCCGCGAGCGTCGCCCACGGCGCGATAGGTCGCCAGAGCCGCTTCGACCTCCTGCCGCGTCGCGGCGCTCTGCGTGATGCCGCCGGCGACGCTCGACAGCGCGAGGCGCGCCGCCGCCTCGTCGCGGCGCAGGCCGAGCTCGTGCGCCTCGGCGAGCGCGCCGCGTAGCTCGCGCTCGGCGTCCGCAGGCTGGTCGAGGTTGCGCAGCGCGAGCCCGTGCACGACTCGCGCGCGCACTGCCGCGACGCGGCCGCCGACCACCGCGGCGCGCCGGCGCGCGCGTTCGGCGTGAGCGGCGGCGCGCTGGTGCTCGCCCGATTGCAGCGCCGCTTCCGCCTCGACGAGGTCGACGCGCGGATCGTCGGCCGCGGCGGCGAGCTGGCGCACGCGCCCGAGCGCGATGAGCGCTGCCTCGGTGCGGCCGGCGGCGACGTCGGTGGAGACGAGGTCGAGGCCGACGTCGAGGCGCTCCGGCTGGCGGGCGAGCAGCGCTTCGAAGCCGCGGATGGCCGGCTCCCACCGCTGCTCCGCGGCGGCGGCGCGGCCGGCGAGCCGCGCCCGCTCGTCGGCCGGCAGGCTCGCGGCGAGCGCGTGCGCGCGCAACGCCGCAGCACTCGCCTTGCCCGGCTCGCCGAGCGCCGCCTCGGCTTGCGCGACGAGGTCCCAGCCGAGCGCCGAAGACGGATCGGCCGCCACCAGCTTGGTCAGCGTCGTGAGCGCCGCCGCCGGGTCGAGGGCGCGCAGCTGCTCGATTGCCGCGTCGAATTGGCGGCGCGACGCGCGCGACATCGGCACCTCGGCGGCGACGCGCGCCAGCGAGTCCTCGGCGCGCCGCGGGCCGGGCGCCACGGCGTGGCGCAGCCATGGCCCCGCCACGGCGCCGGCGGCGAGCGCCGCCGCCACCGCGGCCGCCGCCACGAGCTTGCCGCGCGAGCGGCGGACGCGCCGCCCGAGCCGATAGCTCCAGCCGCCGCGCCGCGCCGCGACCGGCTCGCCGGCGAGGTAGCGGCGCAGGTCCGCCCCGAAGTCCGCCACGCTGGCGTAGCGCGCCGCCGGCTCTTTGCGCAGCGCCTTGAGGCAGATGGCGTCGAGGTCGGGATCGATCTCGCCGGCCGGCACCGTGGTGTGCCGCGACGATTCCGCTTTGCGCGCCGCGGTGCTCGGCGGCTCGGGGTCCTGCTCGAGCACGGCGCGCTCGAGCTCGCGCGGCGTTCCCGAGGCGGTGCGGTAGGGACGCGCGCCGGTGAGCAGCTCGTAGAGCACGACCCCGAGCGAGTAGAGGTCGGAGGCGGTAGTCACCGGATCGCCGCGCATCTGCTCGGGGCTGGCGTAGGCGGGCGTCAGGGCGCGCATCTCGGTGCGCGTCGGCGCGCCCTCGACGTCGGCGTCGGCGAGCTTGCTGATGCCGAAGTCGAGCAGCCGCGGCCGCCCGTCGCTGCCCACCAGGACGTTGCTCGGCTTCAGGTCGCGGTGCACGACGCGGCGCTCGTGCGCGTAGGCGACGGCGTCGAGCACGGCGAGGAAGAGCTCCAACCGGCCGGCGACGTCGAGGCCGTGCGCGGCGGCGTGCGCCAGCAGGTCGGTGCCTTCGACGTACTCGAGCGCCAGGAAGGCGACGCCTTCGGCGCTGCGGCCACCGTCGAGGAAGCGGGCGATGCCCGGGTGCTCCAGCGTGGCGAGGATGCGCACCTCCGAGGCGAAGCGGCGGTGCGCCTGCGGCGTCGCGGCCGCGGCGTCGAGAAGCTTCAGCGCCACCGTGCGGCGGAAGCCGTCGCCCTCCTGCTCGGCGAGGAAGACGCGGCCCATGCCGCCGCGGCCCAGCTCGCGCAGCACGCGGTAGGGACCGACGCGCACGGGCACCGCGGGCCGCACATCCGGCGCCGCGGCGGGCGCCGGCACCGCACCGAACGGCAGCGGCGAGCGGTCGAGCAGCTCGCCGGGCGCGGTCGAAGCGGCGAGCAGCTCGCGCACCTCGCGCGCCAGCGCCGGCTCCGCCCGCCCGAGCTCCGCCAGCCACGCCACGCGCTCCGCGGACGCCATCTCGCTGGCGGCGGCGAAGAGCTCCGGCAGCCGCGGATCGGTGTGCGGTCCGCTCTCGCCGCCGGTGATCGTGGCCGCGGGCCCGCCGCGCCGAGCGCTCGCTCCCGCGCTCACGACGACGCGGCCTCCTCGCCGATCTCGCGCCGCAGCCAGGCGCGGGCGAAGCCCCAGTCGCGCATCACCGTTCGCGGCGCGATCTCGAGCGCGGCCGCCACCTCGGCGAACTCGAGGCCGGAGAAGAAGTGCAGCTCGACGACGCGCGCCGCGCGCGGGAAGGACTCGGCCATGCGGTCGAGCGCGCGGTCGAGGTCGAGCAGCGTCTCGGGCAGCAGCGCCTCGTCGGCGAAGACCTCGCCGCCGCCGGTGAGCGTCACCCGCTGGTGCGCGCGCTTGTCGGTGAGCTTGGCGCGGGCGTGGTCGACGAGCACGCGGCGCATGGTGCGCGCGGCGATGGCGAAGAAGTGGCTCCTGTCCTGCCAATCGACGCGGGTCTGTCCGAGCAGTCGCATGAAGGCCTCGTGGACGAGCGCGGTGGGCTGCAAGGTGTGGCCGCCGCGTTCCTGGCGCATCTGGGCGGCGGCCATGCGCTTGAGCTCGTCATAGACGCGGCGCAGCAGCTCCTCGTGTGCCATCGCGTCGCCGGCGCGCCAGGCGCGGAGCAGACGGGTGACCTCGCCGGGATCGCCGGGACCGGAGCTCGCATCCGCCGGGGACACTCCAGGCAGCATAGCCGGCTTCTCTCGGCGGCGATGGCAGTCGGCGCGCCGCCGTGCCGCGTCTCCGGCATGAGACACACCATCCCTGCTGCCGCCAACCGTTCGCGTTTCCACCTCCTCGCCGTCGCCGCATTGCTTGCCTCGTCGCTGCTCCCAACCACCGGCGCACGCGCCGCCAACTTCTGGGTGGGCAACAACGGCAACCCACCGTGCACCCACGCCACGCTGCAGGCGGCGATCGAGACCGCCGTCGGCAGCGCCGGCGACGACGTCATCTCGCTCGTCGGCCCCGGGCCGTTCACCGGTCCATTCACCGTCTTCGGCGGCGGCATCCACATCCGCGGCAACGTCGGCAGCTGCGGCAGCGACACATCGGTGGGCTATGCGACGCTGCGCGCGCCGTCGGGCTCGCGACCGCTCACCATCTTGATGGGCGGCGCCGAGACGGTGCGCCTCCAGCGCGTCATCCTGACCACCGACGGCGGCACCTACAACGGCGACGGCGGCGCCATCTGGTTCGCCGGCGCCAACAACGACAGCTATCTCGACCTGATCGACGCGCAGGTGGTCAGCAGCGTGGCCAACGGCGACGGCGGCGGCATCTACGTTTCGGCCGGCAAGCTGGGCATCTCGATCTCGGCGCTCGTCGGCGCCAACGCGGCGAGCCACGGCGGCGGCATCGCGGCACGCAACGGCGCGCTCGTCGAGGTACGCAGCGGCATGGTCCTCGGCAATACGGCGCTCTTCGACGGCGGCGGCATTTACGCCCCGGACTCGGCAGTCAACGTGATCAACGCCGCCGATCCGCAGACCGGAACGGTGTCGAACAACATCGCCGGGCAGAAGGGCGGCGGCCTCTACCTAGGCGGCGGCTTCGTCGACATCTTCACCTCGCAGGGTCGCGCCTACCCGCCGGCGAGGATCGGCGGCAACCAGGCACAGTGGGGCGGCGGCCTCTACGTCGACGGCGCCGACGTGCGGCTGCGCTACGTAAGCGTCGACCACAACACCGCCTTCGGCGACGGCGGCGGCGTCTACGCCACCGGCAACGGCGCCGTCGTCACCAACGGCTTCCTGGAGCCGATCCCGCTCGACGGCTTTCCGCGGCTCGACGGCAACAGCGCGGGCGACGGCGCGGCGCTGTTCCTGGCCGCCAACGCCGGTGTGATCTTGAACTCCGGCCGCATGCGCGACAACCACGGCGCGGCCGGGGCCGCCATGGTCGCCGCGACCGGGACCGGCAGCTCCATCCTCAACGGCGTCACCATGCAGAACAACGCGCTCTTTGCGCTCATCGGCCTCGCGGGCTCGGGCTCGCTCGACCTGCTCCACCTGTCGATCGCCGGCAACACGGTGGCCGGCCTCGTGCGCTGGCGCGGCGCCGACTCGATTCTCTACTTCACCAACAGCGCCCTCGACGAGACCGAGCCCTTCTTCGCGTCGGTCGAGAACCCGAGCAGCCCGGCGCAGCTCACCTGCGTGGTCAGCAAGTGGGCGACGCCCTTCGCCAACGTGCCGCCGAACACGGTGTCGATCAGCGCCATGATCGCGGACCCGCAGTTCGTCGCCCCTCCCGCCGACCTGCACTTGCGCTACGGCTCCCCCGCCATCGACCTCTGCGCGCGCAACGAGTTCGTCGACTCCGACGGCGATGCCCGGTCCTACGACGACCCGTATCACTCCAGCGGCGAGTTCCCGCTCGCCGACGCCGGTGCCGACGAGACGACGGTGCTCTTCGTCGACGCCATCGAGGCCGGCGCCTTCGCGGGCTGGAGTGGCCGCGTTCCTTAGCGGCTACCGAGGCCGACTGCGTAGCTCGGCGAGGGCCGCCGCGAGTTGCTCGCGCGGCGGTCCCGGCGGTGCCTTCCACCAGGCGAGGACGAGGAGACGCTCCGCCGTCGCGGCATCGCCGTCGGCGCGGGCGCTCTCGGCGAGGCCCCAGAGATCGGTCCAGCTCGTCTCTCCCGCGAGCGGCGACGCGACGGGCTCGAAGGCGGCGTAGGCGCGCTCGGGATCGCCGAGCCGCGTCCATGCCGCCCAGCGCAGCCGGCCGAGCGCCAGCGGCGCGGCGCCACGGTCCTCGGCGGTGTCGTAGGCGGCGAGCGCATCGCGCTGGCGGCCGTTGGCGGCGAGCGACTCGCCGAAGAGCGTCCATGGCTCGGGCCGCGCCGGCGCCAGCGACTTCGCTTCCGTGGCGAGCTGCAGCGCCTCGTGGGCGCGGCCTTGCGTCAGACGCGCGCGCGCCAGCGCCGTCGCCACCGCCGAGTTGCGAGGGTCGAGCGCGTGCAGGCGCTCGAGCTCGCGCGCCGCCTGCTCGCGTTGCGGCGGGCGCAGCGGGCCGGCAGGGTGGTAGGGATCGAACGAGTCGAGCGCCCATTGCCGCGCGATCGCCTCGTGCCCGGCGCGGCGCGCGTAGAGCACCATCGTCCAGTCGAACGCCACCGGCTCGTAGCCGCCCACGACGGCGGTCATCCGCTCGAAGCCGGGCCCCGAAGCGGGCGCCGCGATCCAGTCGGGCCGCAGGCGCTGCGCGACCGTGCCGAGCACCTGCGAGTCCGCGAACGGCGCGCCGGTCAAGAAGAGCGAGCGTTCGTCGAAGAGGTAGGCCTGCAGGTCGCCGAAGATGCGATAGCGCGGATAGAGCGTCCACTCGAACCAGCCGGCGAGGTCGGGGTAGGCGAGCACCACGCCGCCGCTGCCGGCGCGAGCGAGGAAGCGGCTGACGCCGGAAGGCAGCGCCGCCGCGTCGAGCGGCCAGCGGCGGTGGGTGACGAAGCGGTCGTGCAGTCCGACGAGCGCGGCGATGGCGAACGCGGCCGCCGCCGCGCGCCGTAGCGCCGCGCTCGCGATCAACGCCGGCGGCCGCCAGGCGGCGACCAGCGGCACGAGGAGCAGCGACAGCTCCACGACGAAGCGGCTGCCGCGGAAGAGCAGCACGGCGCCGCCGGCGGCGAGCAGCAGGTGCGGCAGCGCCAGCGTTCGTTGCGCGGCGCGGTCGACCAGCGCCGCCGCGGCGAGCACGAGCAGCGCGACGAACGCGATCTCGGCGGTGAGCCCATGCGCCGGCACGAGCGGCAGCTGCGCGAAGTCGAACGGCGCCATCTCGAGGATGGCGTGGCGCACGAAAGCCACCGACTGGAAGGGCACCGGCAGCAGCCGCAGGCCGTTCGGCGTCAGCAGCGGCGCCAGCGCCGCGAGCGCCAGCCAAGCCAACCGCCGCCGCGTCGCGCTGCTCGGCAGCGCCCGCGAGCGCACGAGCTCGAGCAGCAACGGCGCCGCCCAGGCGCCGAGCGCGAGCAGCAGCACCGGATACTCGATGCCGTGCAGGTTCGTCCACAGCACGCCGAGCGGCAGCAGCGCCGGCACCGCGCGTGGAAGATGCTCGAGCACGAGCAGGAACGTGGCGAGGAGCAGCAGCGAGAAGAGGTGCGGCCGCAGCGACGAGAAGCGCGGCAGCACGGCCAGCAGCGCCAGCGTGGCGAGCACCGCCTGCCAGCCGCCGAATCGCCCGCCGGGACGTCCAGAACGCCGCACGTGAACGAAGACGATGACGGCGAGCGCCACGAGCAGCGCGGCGCGCAGGAGCACCAGCGCCCCGTACCCACCCGCCGCTTGCAGCGCGTAGACGAGGAGCTGGAACAGCCAGTAGTAGTCGACCCAACCCGCCGCCGCCGGCAGCACCGAGAAGAACGCCGTGGTCGGCAGCGCGTGCCGCTGCGCGATGAAGCGCCCGCTCGCCAGGTGGTACCAGAGGTCGCCGTCGTGCGGAAAGATCGGCCACGCCGCGGCGCCGATCGCGATCGACGCCAACAGCACGGCGCCCCAGAGTCGCGCCGGCGAGGCGAGCACCAACGCGAGCCGCGCGCCGGCTTCGCCGCGAGAGCCCGCGCGCCCGCCGCTCCCGGTTGCGGGCCCACCGAACCACCGCCTTTCGCGGATCACCGGCGCAGGATAGCGTGGCGCCGATGAGCGAGCTCGCCGACCGTCACTGCGTCCCCTGCCGCGGCGGCATCCCGCGCCTGCGCGGCGAGCAGATCGCCGAGCTGCGCCGGCAGCTCCACCCCGACTGGCAGGTGGTCGACGAGCATCACCTCGAGCGCACCTTCCGCTTCCCCGACTTCCGCCAGGCGCTCGCCTTCACCAACCGCGTCGGCGAGCTGGCCGAGGCCGAGGACCATCACCCCGACCTTCACCTCGCCTGGGGCAAGGTGACGATGAGGGTGTGGACGCACAAGATCGACGGCCTCTCGGACAACGACTTCATCCTCGCCGCCAAAGCGGACAGTTTGGTCTGATCGAGGGAAGGGAGAGGAAGAGAGATAGGGCGGGCACGCCCGCGGCGAGGACTGGAACCCGCCGCGGGCGGAAGTATCGGTCAACCGCGCGGCGTGGCGCGTCGCGGCGCGGGGTCACCAAGGCGCTTCTCGGCCACCTGTAGCAGCGGGGCGAGAGGAAGCAGGACGCCCATGACGATCAACCAGGTTTCCATGGCAACGGCTCCTCGCAGGGTCGGGAGCGCCGCTCGGTGCGGCGTCACGCCAGGGCATAGAGCAACGGCCGTGCCTGCCGCTGGCGCTGGCGCAACACCCATGCGCGCAGCGACTTGCGGGAAAGTGGCGGTCTCGGGGCAAGAAGGAACTGCAAGCACTCGTTGCACCGATCGCTGTGCATCGCCGTGTTACCCTTACGCGCCATGGCTTCGCCGCTCGAGCTCGACCTGCGCCTGCAGCCGCAGGCCCGCTACGACGTCATCGACGTGCGGCGCGCCGCCCGCGAGCAGCACGGCGATGCGCTCGACGGCTACCCGCGCGGCCTCTACTGCTCGTTCCACACGACCGCCGGTTTCCTCGAGCAGGCCCTCGTCGCCCGCCTCGGCTACAGCCGGCAGTACGTCGATCCCTTCATCGGCATGTTCCAGCGCGTCTTCCCCGAGGGCGCCGACTACCGCCACGACGACATCTCCCAGCGCGCCGAGCTGACCGAGGAGGAGAAGCGGCAGGAGTCGAAGAACGCCGACTCGCACCTCGCCTACATCGGCTCCGGGTTGAGGAATTGCGCGACCTACCTCCACCGCGAGGACGCGCCGGTGCTCTTCATCGACCTCGACGGCGTGGTGCCCGCCGGCGCGCGCGCCCGCCGCGCCACCGTGCTCGGCTACCACCGCGAAGAGTCGGTGGCGTCGTGGGAGAGTGCGCTGCCGGTGTCGCCGCACCCCGTCGACTCGATCAACCTGCGCGACCCCAAGCTCGGCTTCTTCGACGAGCTCAGCGAAGCCGTCCGCCGCCACGGCGTCGAGCACGGCCGTCTCGACGTGGCACTGCTGCCCAGCGAGCGCAACGTCGGCCTGACCGTCAACGAGTACGAGACGCTGCTCATGCAGCACGACCTCGCCGAGGTGCTGCGCGAGCCGGTGCGCTTCATGAAGGCCAAGGGCCGCAACATGCTGCGCGACCCCGGCGAGATCCCGCGCAAGACCCTCGACTACGCCAAGTACGACCTGGTGCAGGTCTTCAACCAGACGATGGACCGCCTGCGCATCAACGAGTCCTCCCTGGAGCGCCTGCTGTCGCGGTTCCTGGCGCTGCCCGCCGCGCGCTTCCTGCGCATGAAGCGCAGCCTGTCGCTGCCGGTGTCGACGACGAGCGGCCGTGACGGCCTCGTCTACGGTACCTACCAGAGTCCCATCCTCGTGCAGTGGAGCAAGGCCGAGGATCAGGTGCGCCGCGTGCGCGTGAGCCTGGTTCGCTTTCGCTGATCGCTAGATCAGCGACTTGGACTGGCCGCCGTCGACGTTCCAGCAGGCGCCGGTGACGAGGCCGGCGCGCGGCGAGGCCAGAAAGGCGACCACGTCCGCGACTTCCTGCGGCGTGCCGAAGCGGCCGAGCGGGATGTTCTGCTTCACGAAGGCGGCCATGCCTTCGGGATCGGCGACGACGCGCTTGTCCCAGCTGCTGCCGGGAAAGCGGATCGAGCCCGGCGCCACGGAGTTGACGCGAATGGCCTGCGCCGCGAGCTCGAGCGAGAGGATCTTCGCCAGGCTGATCGCCGCCGACTTGGTGCTGTTGTAGAGCACCAGCCCCGGCCCGCCCGCCTCGCGGCCGAAGATCGAGGTGACGAAGACGATCGAGCCGCCGCCGCTCTCGCTCATCAGCGGCACCGCGGCGCGCGTCAGCCGCACGTGGCAGCGCAGGTTGAGCTCGAGGACCTCCTCCCAGTCCTCGTCGGTCGTCTCCTGGAAGGGCTTCCTGCGGTTGCCGCCGACGTTGTTGACCAGCACGTCGAGGCGGCCCCAGCGCGAGCGCGCCGCGTCGACGAGCGCGCCCGCGGCGCTGCTCTCGGTGACGTCGACCGCCAGCGTCTCCACGTCCTCCGCGCCGCGCTCGCGCACCGCGGCGGCCGCGGCCGCGAGCGGCTCGGCGTGCCGGCCGCAGAGCAGCAATCGGCAACCCTCGCCGGCTAGCGACAGCGCGGTCTCGAGCCCGATGCCCCGGCTGCTGCCGGTGACGAGGGCCACCTTGCCGGCGAGGCCGAGGTCCATCAGCGGCGCACCCGTGGCGCCAGCGCAGATTTGTGGTCGCGCCTCATCGAGATCCCTTCGTCGCTGCGCTCCTCGGGATACGCCCGCGCGTCCGCGCGGGCTACGCGCTCAGCACCGGCGCCAGGCGCCCGGCGTCGAGCTCCGTGCGGTACCACTCGATGGTGCGCTGCAGGCCGTCCTCGAGCGTCACCGTCGGGCTCCAGCCGAGCAGCTCGCCCGTCTCCTCGGCGCGCGCCACCCGCACCGGCTCCATCGGCCGGTCCTGCAAGCCGCCGAACGGCGGCTGCTTGTCGGGCGTCATCGTCGCGTAGATCTGCTCGACGACGGCCTTCACCGGCACCAGCTTGCCCGAGCCGAGGTCGACCTGCAGCCCCTCGACGCCGTCGGCGAGGCCGAGGCGCAACAGGCCTTCGACGACGTCGTCGACGAAGACCCAGTCGACCGGCCGCTTGCCCGAGCCGAGCTGCGGGTCGCGGCCGAGCAGCAGCGAGGTGACGACGTGCGGCACCAGCTTGGTGAGGTCGCGCTGCTCGGGCCCGAAGACCATGAACAGGCGCGCCAGCACCACCGGCGTCTGCCAGAGCTGGTGGAACATGCGCGCGTAGGCGCCGGCGCTCCACTTGGCGGCGGCGTAGGGCGACGCCGGCGTCGACACCGGGTCGCCGGGCTCGGGCTCCTCGAGCGAGCCCGCCTGCACGATGCGCTTGCAGCCCTGCTCGGTCAACGCGTCGAGCAGGTAGACGGTGCTCGCCAGGTTGGCGTGGAAGGTGGGCAGCACGAACTTGCGCTCGCGGCTCTCGGTGACTTGGCTGGCGAGGTGGAAGGCGGTGGCGGGCTGCGTCTCGACGACCACGCGCGCCGCCTCGCGCGGATCGCCGAGGTCGACCTGGTGCCAGCGCGTCTCCTCGGCGGGAGCGGCCTTGCGCGAGGCCGGCTCGACCTCGGCGCCCAGCTCGCGCAACCGGCGGCAGAGGCGGCGGCCGATGAAGCCGCTGGCGCCGGTGACCAGCACCCTCCTGCCGCGATAATCGAGAGCGTCGGCCATGTGGCGCCCGGGGGCGGTGGCGGCGGAGTGTAACAGAGCGCTCCGCGACGCCCCGGCCGGAGCGGGTTGCTAGAGTCGCCGCCCGGCCGCGGCCGTCAGGCCGAAATTGGAGGTGATCCGTGCGCGACGAAGAGCTCGGCTACGACAAGGAAGAGGAGTACTTCCACCGCAAGAACCAGGAGATGCTCGCCAAGAAGCGCGCCGAGCTCGACGCCGAGCGCCAGGCGCAGGAGACGGCGCAGCTGCGCGAGCTGCACTGGATGCGCTGCCCCAAGTGCGGCCACGAGCTGATCGAGGAGGAGCGCTCCGGCATCAAGGTCGACCGCTGCAAGAGCTGCGGCGGCGTCTTCTTCGATCAGGGCGAGCTCGACCTGCTGCTGCAGGCCGAGGAGCCGGCGGGGTTCCTCGCCGGTCTGCGCAAGCGGCTGACCGGCTAGCCGCTCGGCGGTAGACACTGGCATGAGAATCGCGGCACCATAGTCCGCCAGCGCGGGCCCCGCGCTGTCCCGTGCGTTCGTCATGGGGCTGGAGGGAAGATGGCCGACGCCTGCCGCCGCGCTCGTCGGTCGCGTCGCATCGCCGGATGCGCCGCGTGGCTGCTGCTCACCACTTCGGCGCCGGTGGCCTCTGCTGCCGAGCCGGTCGACTGGCAAGCGAAAGTCGATCCCTGGGTCGCCGCTGAGCTGGAGGCGCAACCCGGCGGCGACGTCGAAGTCCTGGTGGTGCTCGCCGAGCAGGCGGACCTCTCGGCCGCGAGCACCCTGCACGGCAAGAATGCCAAGGGCCGCTTCGTCGTCGACCGGCTGCGCGAGACCGCGGCGCGCACGCAGGCGCCGTTGCTCGCCGAGCTGCAGGCGAAGGGCGCGCCGTACCAGGCCTTCTGGGTGGTCAATGCCATCTGGACGCGCGCCGACGCACCGCTCGTGGAGACGCTGGCACGGCGTGCCGACGTCGCACACCTGGCAGCGAACCCGCGCGTGCGGCTGCAGGAGCCGGCGACGGAAGCCGCCGACGCCCGCGCCGCCGAACCGACGGCCGTCGAGTGGAACATCGCGCACGTGCGGGCGCCGGAGGTGTGGGCGACCGGCGTCACCGGCCAGGGCGTCGTCGTCGGCAACCAGGACACCGGCGTCGACTGGGACCACCCGGCCATCCGCCGGCAGTACCGCGGCTGGAACGGCTCGAGCGCCGACCACAACTACAACTGGCACGACGCCATTCATTCGGTGGCGGGAACGAACCTGTGCGGCATCAACAGCGCCGAGCCCTGCGACGACAACGGCCACGGCACGCTCACCACCGGTGTCGCGGTGGGCAGCGACGGCGGCGCCAACCAGATCGGCATGGCTCCCGGCGCGCAGTGGATCGGCTGCCGCAACATGGACCGCGG
>DASYQD010000033.1:0-6887 GCA_036005845.1 Thermoanaerobaculia bacterium
CTGTTCAGCCTCATCAACGTGGCGACGAATCACCTGGTCTCGGGAAAGCCGACGCGGCGCTGGGGCAACCAGCACCCGAACCTGGTGCCCTACCAGGTCTTCGCCGCCGCCGATCGCGCCATCGTCATCGGCGTCGGCAACGACGCGCAGTACCGGCGGCTGTGCGAGCTGCTGGGCATCGACGAGCGGCTGCGCGAGCTCGATACCGCCGCGCGCTTGGAGCGGCGCGACGAGGTGGTGGCCGCCGTCGGCGCCGCGGTGGGGACGCGTTCCGCGGACGGCACCGTCGCGGCGCTGCGCGCGGCTGGTGTTCCCGCGGCGCCGCTGCTCATGCCTCACGAGACGCTGGCCGCGGTGGCGCTCACCGACCCCGGAGCGCTGGTGGCCATTGCACATCCGCGGCTCGGTGTAGTGCGGCTGCCGGCGCCGCCGCTCGAGGGTGATGGCGTGCGAAGCGAGCACGTGGCGCCACCGCTCCTCGGCGAGGGCGGCGACGTGATGGCTTCGCGCTGGCTGCGCGAAACAATACGGACTTAGCCGGAGGCGTCACAGGCACGGGCGAGGGTGGGTGATGGCGCCCGCTGCCCCTGGAGGGGCAGGGGGGACAGGGGTGAGATGGAGCTCAGGGCACCGCGATCTTCAACAGCTCGGGCGCGCCGAGCTTGCCGCCGGCGACGCGCCGGATTGCCAACGAGGCGCCGCCTTGGCGCGCCACGCAACCGGTGAGCAGCACCCAGCGCTCGCCGCCGAAGCGCAACACGCTGCTGTAAGGAAGGCGCTCGCCGCCCTCGGTGAGGATGCCGTCCGGCGTCGACAGCAGCAGCCGCCAGTCGGCGGCCGTCGCCGCGGTGGCGAGGAAGAGCTGTCCCTTGTCGACCACGCGCCGGTCGTTCCAAATCGCCGCGGCGGGCGCCGTGCGCTCGCCGTCGGGCAGCTCGATGCGGTAGTCCTGGCCCGGCCGCCAGGCGAGCGCGCCCTGGCCTGGGCTGAGCGGCTGCCAATGCAGCGGCTCCCAGGTCGCACCGCCGTCGGCCGTCGTGCGCAGCAGTCCGTCACCGCCGAGATGGAGGGCCGCCTTGCCGCCGAGCCAGACGAGCTGCCCATGTTCGGCGCCGGCGAGCTTGGGCAGCGCCTGCACGAACCGCCGCGGCTTGCCGCCGGCGCTGAAGACGCCGTCACCCGAGGTGACGCCCTCCTCGCCCACCGGCGCGGGCACCGCGCCGGGGTTGCCCACGGCGCGCACGGAAAGGGCCCCTTTGCTCACCCAATCGCCGCCCTCGAGCCGGTAGGCGGTCGCGCTCACGCTGCTGCCGGCGAGCGCGTGGAGGACCACCCAAGGCGCGCCGGCGCGGTCCCACGCCAAGTGCAGAGTGGCGCTCTCGGTGGCGAGGAGCGGCTCGCCGAGCGGCTGCCAGCCGCCGTCGCGGAAGCGCACGATCTGCAGACACTTCGGTCCGCAACGGGTGCCGGCGAGGACGGCGCCCGGCCCCGTCGACTCACCGAACGGCGCCGCTCCGTTCGGCGCCGGCCATACGCGCGCCTTGCCTGCCGGGAAGTCGGCTTCGAGCAGCCAGCCCGCGGAGCCGTCGCTCTGCGCCAGCGCATAGAGCGCGCGGCTGGCGCCGGTGTCGACGCCCAGCAGCGTCAGCGTCGTCGTCGAGTCGCAGCGAAAGGCGGCGATTGCAGGCTCGGCAGCCAGCGCAGCGGCAAGGGCCGACACGACGGCGAGCGCGCGAAGACTCCTAGCGGAGCGGCGTTGGTGGCGCACCAGCGGAGTCTATTCGCGGCGCCGCATCGATCGTGAAGGTTGTGGAGGGGTTCGGGGAGAGACGGGGTGGCGCGGCTCTCGCGCAACGCCACCCCGGTGGAGTCACTGCCGTGGCTGCAGACGCTGGCCGATGGGTACCGACTGGGGAGCGGGCACCCGGCCGATGCGGTCGAGCACGGCACCGCACAAGGCCGCACAGCCGACGCCGGAGACGCCGGCCGTGGTCAACAGGATCCCGAGCTCGAAGAGGGTCATGATTTTGGTCACCTCGTGATTGCTGGCGATTCGCGGCGCTTTCGGTTGCGCCCGAACGACCGCTCAGCAAACGTCCTGCCAAGCCGCGCGGATCGCTCCGGTCGCCGGCTCGGCTGCTAACCTAGTCGGCGCCCCGCCCCAGCACGGCGCTCGCGGAAAAAGCTGCCGCGCATCCGGCGAACCGGGGACGCCGCCGTCCGTATCAGCTTGCAGGGCGTGGCCTGCGCCGCCCACGATCGACCTCCATGCCGCCGCTCCTCGCCGCCCGCCGCCTACTGCCGCTCGCCGGCGTGGCCGCCTTCGCGCTCGCGGCGCTGTCGCTCGTCGACATGTACCTGCCGCGCCCCTACGACGGCGTCGTGCTCGAGAGCGACGCGCCGGGGCAGCTCATGGTGGCCGACGTCGTCGACGGCTCCGGCGCCGCGCGCGCCGGCATCGCGCGGGGCGACCGCATCGTCGGCATCGGCCGCGAGGTGCTGCGCTCCGAAGCGCACGCCGCCGACCAGCTCCGGCGCCACCGCATCGGCGAGTCGGTGCCCTATCTCGTCGAGACGCCGCGCGGGCGCCGCGAGGTGCCGGTGGTGCTCGGCCCACGGCGCATCGGCAGCCTCACCTACCTCGGCGCGGCGCTTCTCGGCTTCGTCTTCTTCGCGGTCGGCAGCTTCGTGCTCGGCCGGCGGCAGGAGCTGCTGGCGGCACGGCTCTTCTACCTGCTGTCGATCCTCTTCCTCGTCTTCCTGGTCTGCCGGCTGCGGCCGGCGTCGTACTCCACCGTCGACGTCTTCGTGCTGCACACCGGCACGCTGGCGCTGCTGCTGCTGCCGGCGACCTTCCTCCACTTCTTCCTCGTCTTCCCGCGGCCGCTGTGGGAAGGGGCGGCGGCGCCGCTGCCCGTCCTCGCGGCGCGCCGCGTGCGGCGCGCCTTCCTCGTCGCCGCGTACGTGCTGCCGCTGCTCGTCTACCTCTACAACCTCTGGTTCTGCCTGCAGCGCGGCACCTGGATCCTGATCAGCGGCGCGCCGCGCGCCAGCTGGTGGCTGCTCGGCGTCTACATGGTTCTCGGCCTGACGGCGCTCGGTGCCAATGCGCGCAGATTCCCGGCCGTCGACCAGAGCGGCGAGTCCTCGACGAGCCGCGACGTCGTGGAGCGGGCGCCCGTCGTCGGGCGGCCGCGCAACAACGAGCGACGCGGCGCCTGGTTCGTCTTCCTCGGCACGCTCTTCGGGCTGGTCCCCTTCCTCGTCTTCACCGTCGGCTTCCCGTCCGTGCGCCACACCGAGCGCTATCTCTTCTACGGCGTGGCGCCGCTGGTGCTCGTGCCGCTCACCTTCGCCTACGCCATCGTCCGCTTCCAGCTCCTCGACATCCGCGTCATCCTGCGCAAGAGCCTCTTCTACACCGTCACGACAGCGGTCGTCACCGCGCTCTACGCCGGCGGCATCGCGGCCTTCAACTGGACCTTCCAGGGCTCGGCAATGGAGCGCTCGGCCTGGTTCCCGGTGCTCTTCGCGCTCGCCATCGTGCTCGGTCTCGATCCGCTGCGGCGCCGCCTGCAGGGGCCGGTCGACCGCTTCTTCTACGGCGAGCTGCCGCGACTGCACCGCGCGATGGTGGAGCTGGGCGAGGCGCTCTCGGCGGACCGCGATCCCGGTGCGCTGGTGCACGAGCTGGTGGAGGGGCTGCCGCGCCAGGTCGGTTTGCACTTCGCGGCGCTCTACCTCGCCGAGGAAGGCGAGCTGCGCCGCGCCGCGGGGCCCGCGTCGCTGCCGGCGGCGATCGCCGATGCGCCCGAGCTGTACCGGTTGCTGCACGGCGCCGGCGGCCTGGCGCCGATCGAGCTGCTCACCGGGTTGGCGGAGGAGGAGGCGTTGCCGCTGCTCCAATCGCTCGCCGCCGGCGGCGTCGAGGTGGCGGCCGAGCTCGCCTCGCCGCGACGCCGGCTGGGCCTGGTGCTGCTCTCGGCGCGCGCCAACCAGCTGTCGTGGGAGCGCGCCGAGCTCGAGCTGTTGCGCGGGCTCCTCGCGCAGGCGGCGATCGCGCTCGAGACCGGACTGCTGCTCGCCGAGCGCACGCGGCAGGCGGAGCTCGAGCGCGAGATGGAGATCGCCGCCGGCATCCAGGCGAGCCTGCTGCCGGCGTCGCTGAGCTTCGCGCCGGGGTGGGAGGTGGCCGTGCGCTGCCGACCGGCGCGCCACGTCGGCGGCGATTTCTTCTGCGAGCTCGCCCACGGCGACTCGCGGAACAGCGCCGAAGTCACCGCCGACGGCAACGGCCACCGGCCGCTCGGTAACGCTCTCGTCTACGGCGACGTCGCCGGCAAGTCGGTGCCGGCGGCGCTGATGATGATGGCGGCGCACGAGGTGCTGCACTCGCTGGCGCTCACCGACCGCGGGCCCGAGGAGCTGCTGGCGCTCGCCAACCGCCGCCTCTACCAGCTCCGCCGTCGCAGCTTCGTGGCGCTCGGCTACCTCGCCGCCGCGGCGGACTCGGAAGACAAACCGGGGACGCTGCGCTACGTGCTCGCCGGCCAGCCCGGGCTGCTGCTGCGCCGCGCCGACGGCCGCGTCGAGGAGCTGCCGCTCTGCCGGCACCGCGTGCCGCTCGGCGCGCTCGCCGACGGCGACTACTCGCTCGCCGAGGTGGCTGTCGGGCCGGGCGAGCTGGTGCTCGGCTACTCCGACGGCGTGCTCGACGCGCGCGCGCCGGCCGGCGACTTCTTCGGCGCCGAGCGGCTCGCCGCCGCGCTCGCCGTCGCGCCCGCCGATGCCGACGGCGCGGTGGATTCGATCCTCGCCGAGCTCGCCGCCTTCACCCGCGGCGAAGACCCTTTCGACGACGTCACGCTGCTGGCGGTCGGCCGCCGCCAGGAGGTTCCTCCCGATGCGTAGACCGCAGATCGTCATCGCCTCGACCGCGGTGCTGATCGCCGCCGCCGCCGGCATCGCCGCCTGGGCGGCGCTGCGGACGCGCGAGCAGCCGGAGTGGACGACCCACTCCCCCGCCGCGCTCGCCGAGTTCCGTCTCGGCATGGACGCCTACCAGAAGTACTACTGGCAGGAGGCGAGCCGCCACTTCGAGAAAGCGATGGCGCTCGACCCCTACTTCGCCATGGCGACGCGGATGTTGATGCGCACCGACGTCGGCAAGCAGCGTAGCGCGGAGCTGCGCCAACGGCTCGCCGCCGCCGACCGCTCGCGGCTCTCGCCGCGCGAGGCGTTCCTCGTCGAGTATACGCTGGCGCAGTCCGCCGAGGCGCCGCGCGAGAAGCTCGACAAGATCGTCGCCGACTATCTGCGGCGTCATCCCGACGATCCCTACGCTCTGGCGCAGCAGGCGGACCTCTACTGGGAAGCGCGACGCTGGAACGAGGCCGAGGCGACCTTCCAGAAGCTGCTCGCCGTCGATCCCAACTGGGTGGACGCACAGAACAAGATGGGCTACGCCTCGATGGCGCAGGGCCGTTTCGCCGAGTCCGAGGACCGCTTCCGCACCTACCGCTACGTCGCTCCCGACCAGGCCAATCCGCACGACTCGCTCGGCGAGCTGTTCGTGCTCACCGGCCGCTTCGACGAGGCGCAGCACGAGCTCGACACGGCGCTGCGCATCCGCCCCGACTTCTGCCAGTCGTACCTGAACCTGCTGGAGATCGCGCGGCTCAGCGGACACCCCGAGCGCATGCCGTCGATCGTCGACACGGCACAGAAGAACCACTGCAGCGCCGAGATGGTCGCCAATACGAGGTGCTTCACTCGCCTGTGGGACCTCTACCTGGCGCGCGACTGGAAGCGGCTTGCCGCGGTTTTTCACGACCCCTGCATCCAAGAACGCAATGTGGCACCGATCCTCCCCCATCTCGCGGCGGTGCTCGACGGCAACCTCGCGCTGGCGCGCGAGATGGAAGCCTTCGAGGCCAAGCGCGAAAGCCGCTACATGACGCTGGGGAACCCGGTGGTCCCGCACACCGCCGCCATCCGCGAGGTCGCCGAGGGGGACCTCGCGAGCGCGTTGCGCGATTTCGCCAAGACCGACGCCGAGCTGCAATACCGCGGGCTCGGCGACGGCAGCTTCAAGATGTACAACCGCCTACAGTGGGCGCACGCGCTCGAGCTCAGCGGCGACCACGCCGGCGCCGAGCGGCTGGTGCGCGAGGTGGCGGCGGTCAACACGGCGATGGCGGGCCGCTACGCCGGTCTGGCGGCGCCGCGGCCGCCGGCGGCGAACACTGCGGCCCGCACCGCGGCGTCGGCAGCAGCGAACTCCAAGGCGGGTTAGCGCCTTCGCGACAGGTGGCTGAGGCACGTCGATTGCAGCCGGCCGCCGGTATGACGATGCGAGACCGCGTCGCGCCCGCGGAGCCCGGAGCAGCGCAGTGCCTCTTCAGCAGCATCGGCGGCATCGCCATCGGCGCGGCGCTCGGCGCCGGCCTGATGTTCCTGCTCGACCCGGCGAACGGCTACCGCCGGCGCGCCGCCGCTCGGCGCTTGTTCACGCAGTGGCGGTCGCGCGGCGACGAGCCGCGCGAGAGCCCCGGCATCGGCGAACGCTCGCGCAACCTCGCCGCCGCAGTGCGCGCGCGGTTGCAGCGCCACCACTCCGACGGCCGCACCTTGGAGGCCAAGGTGCGCGCGCGGATCGGCCGCGTCGCCACCAACCCGGGCGCCATCGCCGTCATCGCCGACGGCAACCGCGTGACGCTGCGCGGCGCCGTGCCGCCCGACGAGCTCGACGACGTGCTCGACGAGGTCGCCGCGGTGGACGGCGTTCGCGAGGTGTACAACCTGCTGCAGGTGCAGCTCGCCGCGCCGTTCATCTCCGGTCAGAATTAGAAGCAGACCACCCCCACCCCGGAGAGGACTGCCTCAGT
>DASYQD010000034.1:0-52064 GCA_036005845.1 Thermoanaerobaculia bacterium
CTACGACTTCGACGCCTTCGAAGAGATGCAGGTGACGACCGGCGGCTCCGACACCACGATGGCCACCGGCGGCGTGGTGCTCAACATGGTGACCAAGCGCGGCACCAACGAGTGGCGGGCCAGCGGCCGCCGCTACGAGACGGACCGCGACGGCGCCTTCGGCATCCTGCCCGAGCAGGAGAGCTTGAGCCTCGACAACTCCGAGCTGGCGACGGCCGGCCCGTGGCGTACCGCTCCGGGCAACACGACGCCGCAGGCTTCGTTCACCCAGGGCAACCAGATCGACTTCGTGCACGACTACGGCTTCGAGGCCGGCGGCCCGATCGTCAAGGACCGCCTGTGGATCTGGGGCAGCTACGGCCGCAACAAGATCCAGCTGCGCACGATCGCCAACGTCGTGGACTTCACCGACCTCAAGTCGAAGAACGCCAAGATCAACGCGCAGATCGCGTCGAACAACAGCGCGTCGGGCTTCTACTTCGACAGCGACAAGGTGAAGATCGGCCGCAACGCCGGTCCCACCCGCCCGCAGGAGACGACCTGGGACCAGGGCCACTTCGGTCCCAAGCCGACCACCTACAAGGTCGAGGACACCCACATCTTCTCCTCGAACTTCTACCTCACCGGCATGTACTCAAAGGTCAACGGCGGCTTCGAGCTCGTCCCCGAGGGCGACCTCTCCCGCACGGTGACCCTGGACAACGGCGGCGTGTGGCACAACAGCTTCTTGTTGAACACCACCGAACGCCCGCAGGTCCAATACAAGGCCGACGCCAGCAACTTCTTCAACACCGGCAACCTGTCGCACGAGCTCAAGTTCGGGGCCGGTTACCGCACCGCCGAGGTGACCTCGGTGACGATGTGGGGCGGCCAGGGCTACGTCCTCGACGGGCCCACCAATTTCGGCCTCCCGGCCGGCATCAACATCCTCGAGGCGGCGCGCAACGGCAGCGCCGACGTCGAGAACAAGTATCAGAGCCTCTACGCGCAGGACACGGTGACGGTGGGCAACATCACCGCCAACCTCGGCCTGCGCTATGACAAGCAGAGCGGCCAGAACCACCCGACCTCGGTGGGTCCCAACCCCACTTTCGGCTCCGTGCTGCCGGCGGTCTCGGTGGGCTCCTTCGACTCCGGCTTCGAGTGGACCAACATCACTCCGCGCCTGGGCATCACCTACGCCCTCGGCGCCGAGCGCAAGACCCTGCTGCGGGCCAGCTACTCGCGCTTCGCCGATCAGCTCGGCGCGGCCACCGCCAACTGGACCAACCCGCTGCGCGGGCCCGGTTACGCCTACTTCCTCACCACGCAGCCGGTGGCGGCGGGCAACGACGCCTTCGTCAGCCCGGACGAGATCCTCGCTCCGATTGGCTACAGCGCCAACGTCAACCCGGTCACCTTCGGCCTGCTCAACTCCAACGGCGTCGATCCCGACCTCGAGGCGCCGATCAGTGACGAGGTGCTGCTCGGCGTCGAGCACGCCCTCATGCCGGAGTTCGTCGTCGGCGTCAACCTCACCTACCGCAAGGTCAGCAACATCATCGAGAACGAGCTGCTGGTGTTCGACGGCTCGACCGATGCTTGCGAGGACGCCGGCGATCCCCTGCAGTGCCCGGCCTTCCTGCCCGGCAACCTCGGCAGCCTCGGCCGCCAGCACCAGCGGTCCGACTACGAGGCGGTGACCTTCAACCAGGCGCTTCCCGACGGCTCCACCCGTCCCATCACCTGGTACCAGCTCCGCCCCGGCGTCTCCACCCGCGGCGGCGGCTTCCTGGTCAACGGTGACCGCGAGCAGGAGTACAAGGGCGCGTCGCTGACCTTCAACAAGCGTCTCGCCAACCGCTGGATGCTGCGCGGCAACTTCACGTTCGCCGATTGGACGTGGAGCAGCGTGCCGGACAGCGAGATCGAGAACCCCACCGAGACCCTCAACGGTGGCACTCGCGAAGGTGACGTCGTCATGCAGGGCTCGGGCACCGGCTCGGGCAGCAAGGGTGGCATCTACATCAACAGCAAGTGGTCGTACAGCGTCAACGGCCTGTACCAGATCGCCCCGGACCGTCCGTGGGGCTTCAACGTCGCGGCCAACCTCAACGGCCGCGAGGGCTACCCGATCCCCTACTGGCGCCGTCGCGGCGGTGGCCTGGCCCGCGAGAACTTCGGGTTGACCAGCGTGTCGGTGGTCAGCGATCCGGACGAGTTCCGGTTCGACGACATCCACATGGTCGATGCCCGCGTCGAGAAGGAGTTCTCCTTCTCCGACTTCGGGCTGACGGTGGGCGTGGACGTGTTCAACGTGTTCAACGAGTCGTACGTGCTGCAGCGGAACCACCGCCTGGCGCAGTCGAGCTCGAACAACGTCCGCGAGATCACCAGCCCGCGCATCTACCGCCTCGGCCTGCGCGTCAGCTTCCGCTGATCCGCAGCTTCCAGCTGCCTCCGGAGCGATCCGGAGGCATCTGGAAGACGCATCTGGAAGACCTAGTCTGGTGATGGAACCGCCGGGGGAAGCCCCGGCGGTTTTTCTTTGTTCTCGCAACTTGTATGCTCGCGGTGGCCGGAGCGCCGGTTCCCGCCATGCCGAGTCCCCCCACTCAGGGAGACTTCCCCCAGTCAAGGAGATCTGACATGCGCAGGATGCGTCTGGTTCCGATTGCCGCGTCGCTGCTCGCCCTGCTCGCCCTCGCCGGCACCAAGCCGGCGCAGGCGCAGGCCTGGGCGGGCAAGGGCCGGCTGCAAGGCTCCATCAAGGACGAGAAAGGCCAGCCCGTCGAGGGCGCCACCATCACCCTCCGCCAGGGCACCGATCGCGTCGACCCCAAGGCGGACGGGCCCAAGCCCCTCCTCACCGACAAGAAGGGCAGGTGGTCCATCCTCGGGCTCGCCGGCGGGCCCTGGGGGATCCTCATCGAGAAGGAGGGCTTCGTGCCCTCCGAGGGGCAGATCAAGGTCGACGAGTTCGCCATCGCCCAGCCGCTCAACATCACCCTGAAAGTGATCCCCAAGGAAGCCATCGAGCAGGCGCAGCGGCAGTCCGCGGCGCAGACCGGCGTCGGCCTGGCCAAGGCCGCCCTCGAGCGCGGCAACGCGCTGCTCGCCGAGGCGCGGCCGGCGGGTGGCACCACCGACAAGGCAAAGCTCGCCGAGGCGCGCGCCGCCTACCAGGAAGGGCTCGACAAGCTGGCCGAGGCGAAGGTCGACGACCCCGAGGTGCAGAAGGCGGTCGAGTCGACGCGGCTGTCGGTCTTCCAGACGCTCGCCGGCATCGACTACGAGCTCGGCAAGAGCGACGAGGCGATCAACATGCTCAAGCAGGTGCTGACCCAGAAGCCCGATGACGCCGGCGTCATCCAGCTGCTGGTGAACCTGCTGGTGCAGGCCGGCAAGGAGGAGGAGGCCAAGCAGTACATGGCCAAGCTCCCCGAGGGCGCCAAGGTCGACGCCGACACCGTGCTCAACATGGGCATCAAGGCGTTCAACGACGGCAACATGGACAAGGCCTTCGCCGCTTTCGACAAGGCGGTCAAGGAGAACCCGGACCGCGCCGACGCCTACTACTACCGCGGACTCATCTTCCTCAACAAGAGCAAGAACGCCGAGGCCAAGGCCGACTTCAACAAGTATCTCCAGCTCGATCCCAACGACACCTTCCACCACGTCGACGACACCAAGGCCTTCCTCAAGGACATGAAGTAGGCGCGCTGCCGAGCGGGCCGAGATCAGCGAGAGCCAGCCGCGATGACCATCCTTTCGACCCGCCGCCTCACCACGCTGCTGGGGATCCTGCTGCTCGGCTCGCCGCTCCTGCTGACTGCCGCCGCGGCGCAGACCGCTGCGCCGCCGGCGGCGGCACCAGCTAAGCCTGCCGCCGGCGCCGCCGCCGAAGTCGACGCCGCGGTCAAGGACGCCGGCGCGCTGGCGCAGGCGGGCAAGATCAAGGAGGCGATCGCGCGCCTCGAGCGCTCGCGCGCCGCCCTCGACGAGCGCGGGCAGTCGCTGCTCGGCGCGCTCTACGTGCGCGACGGGCGGGCCGCCGAAGCGCTGGTCGTGCTGCGTCCGCTGGCCGACCGCAAGGAGGCGGAGGCCGCCGTGCTCTACAACGCCGGCCGCGCGGCGCTGATGGCGAGCGACGTCGAGAAGGGGCAGGTCTACCTGGCGCGCTCGGTCGACCGCGACCCCGCTTCGCCGGCTCGCCGCGAGCTGGGGCTGCTGCTGTCGCGCCAGGGGCGCGTCGTCGAGGCCTACTCGATGCTGCGGCCGTGGACGCTGCGTAACGCGCAGGACGGCGACGCACGCCTGGTCGCCGCCACGCTCGCCATCGCCCTCGAGCGGCCGCTCGAGGCGGCGCAGCTCCTCGACGGGCTGGTGCAGAGCCCGGCGGTGCTGCTCCTCTCGGCGCGCGTCGCCGTAGAGCTCGGCGACGGCGAGGCGGCGCTGCGGCGGCTGCAGGGCGTGCTCGCCAACCACCCGCCGGCGATGGATCCCGAGGTGCGGCGCGTCGCGGCCGAGGCCTACCTGCTCGCCGGCCAGCCGGCGAAGGCCGTGGAGATGCTCGCCGGCAAGGCGGGCAAGGTGCCGGCGCTCGTGCTGCTGCTCGGCAAGGCGCAGCGCCAGGCGGGCAACCCTGCCGCGGCGATCGCCACGCTGCAGCCGCTCGCCGCACAGGTGCCCGACGACCCGAGCAAGCTGGGCGATCCGCGGCCCGCGGCCGCCATGGCGCTCGAGTACGGCCAGCTCCTGCTCGCCACCGGCAAGGCCGCCGAGGCCGTGCCCATGCTGCAGAAGGCCACCAAGCTCCGCGCCGAGGACGAGGCGGGCTGGGACGCGCTCGCCCGCGCCCTCGACGCCGCCGGGCGTGCCGCGGAGGCGACGCAGGCGCGCGAGCACGCGCAGGGCCTCGCCGCGGCGCGCTCGCAAGCGCTGGCCGCCGCGGGCGGCGGCGGCGCTCCGGCGGGCAGTAACCCGGCCGCCGCCGGCCAGCCGGCGGTGCCCGCCTACGCCTCGGTGGCGATGAAGCTGGCCCAGGACGGCAAGCTGCAGCAGGCCTTCGACGTCGTCAGCCAGCGCCTGCAGGCGGCTCCCGACGACGAGCTCGCCCGCACGCTGCAGGTCCGGCTGCTGCTCAGCCGCGAGCAGAACGCGGCGGCGCTCAACGCCGCCGACATGGCGGTGGCGCGCTTCCCCGGCAGCCCCGACTTCATCTACCTGCGCGGCGCGGTGGAGATGGCGATGCACGACCTCGCCGCCGCCGAGCGCGATTACCGCCGCGCGCTGCAGCTGCAGCCGCAGCACCTGGCGTCGATGAGCGACCTCGCCGTGCTGCTGATGAACCAGGGCAAGAACGAGGAGGCGAAGAAGCTGCTCGAGCAGGTGCTCGCGCTCAACCCGCAGGACAAGACGGCGGCCGCCAACCTCGAGCAGCTGCGCAAGGGGAGCCGCTAGCAGCATCGTGTCGCGAGGCGCCGCGCTGCTGCTCCTCGCGCTGCCGTTGCTCGCCGCGCCCGCTCACGCCAGCGCCATCCGCTTTCGCCGCGCCGCCGCGGCGTGGGGCGTCGACTTCCGCCACCACAACGCCTCGACCGGCCGCCGCTACATGGTGGAGACGATGGTGGGCGGCGTCGTCGTCTTCGACTACGACGGCGACGGCGACGAGGACCTCTTCTTCGTCGACGGCGGCATGCTGCCCGGCTACACCGGCGAGGTGCCGCGCTCGCGCCTCTTCCGCAACGAAGGCGGCGGCCGCTTCGCCGACGCCACGGCGCGCTCGCGCATCGTGGTCTCGGGCTACGGCGCCGGCGCGGTGGCGGGCGACGTCGACGGCGACGGTGACTTGGATCTCTACGTCACCGAGCTCGGGCCCAACCAGCTCTTCCGCAACGACGGCGATGGCGGCTTCACCGACGTGACCGCGGCCGCCGGCGTCGGCGACCCGGCGTGGAGCGCCGGCGCCGCCTTCGCCGACGTCGACCGCGACGGCGACCTCGACCTCTACGTCGCCAACTACGCCGACTTCACTCCCGCCAAGCACAAGGACTGCCGCGAGCCCAACAGCGGCATCGTCGGCTACTGCAAGCCGCAGGCGTACGCGGGATTCGCCGACCGCTTCTACAAGAACCGCGGCGACGGCACCTTCGTCGACGCGACGGCGGCCGCGGGGCTCAGCGAACCGTCGCTGCACGGCCTCGGCGTCGGCTTCTTCGACTTCGACCTCGACGGCTGGCCCGACCTCTACGTCGCCAACGACGGCGACCCCAACCTGCTCTTCCACAACCGGGGCGACGGCACCTTCGAGGAGATCGGCATGCTCGCCGGCGCGGCGCTGTCGCCCGCCGCCAAGCCCGAAGCGGGCATGGGCATCGACCTCGACGACTACGACGGCGACGGCCGCTTCGACGTCGTGGTCACCAACTTCGATCTCGAGAGCCTCGGCCTCTACCACAACCTCGGCGACGGCCTCTTCCAGGACGCGCGCTTCACGGCGAAGCTGGCGGAGCCGTCGCTGCTTTCGCTCGGCTTCGGCATCGACTTCCTCGACCTCGACCAGGACGGCGATCTCGACCTCCTGGTCGCCAACGGGCACGTCAACGACGTGGTGGGGCAGATGCGGCCCGGCGCGCAGTTCGCGCAGCGCAACCAGGTCTACGAGAACCTCGGCAACGGCACCTTCCGGGAGGCGCTCGACACCGGCATGGACCTGCTGCGCGTCAGCCGCGGCCTCGCCACCGGCGACCTCGACGGCGACGGCGACCTCGACGCGGCGATCCTGGCGACGAACGACCTCGCCGAGGTGTGGGAGAACCGCAGCGGCGAGGCGGCGGGCGCCGGCGATGCAACGGTGGCGAACCCGGGCGCGAAAAAGGGCGGGTTCCTGCTCGTCGACGTGGCGGCCGCGGGGCCCAACACCTTCGCGGTGGGGGCGCGGCTCACCGCGACGGCCGGTGGACGCAGCCAGCTCCGCGAGGTGCGCACCGAGACCTCCTACCTGTCGCAGAACGCCATGAGCTGCCACTTCGGGCTCGGCGCCGCGGAGCACGTCGACCGCTTGGTGGTGCGCTGGCCCGACGGCCGGTCGCAGGCTTTCCGCGATCTACCGGTGGATCACCGCGTGCGCGTGGTGGCAGCCGAGCGCTGACGATGCACGCGCGTTGGCTGCTGATACCTCTCGCGGCCGCACTCGCCTGCGCGCCGCTCGCGAGCCCGGGCTCAGCGACTTCGCCGGCCGCCGGCTCGTCGGCGGCGTTCGAATCCTTGCGCGTCGAGCTGCCGGCGGGCGCCGACCGCTTCCGTATCGAAGACGATCCGGACCGCGCCCTCGTCGCCTCGGTCTACTCGCTGCCGTCGCCTTGGATCGACGCCGGCGAGGCGCGCGCGCTGCTCGCCGCCGTGCGCAAGGCCGATCCCGGCCGCGAGGTCCTCGTGCTCGCCGACGCGGCGATGGAGGAGCAGCTCGCGCCGCTCGCGCGCGATGCGCGCCTGCACCTGCTGTCGACCGGCGGCGCGCTCTACTCGCCGTGGCCGCGGGACCCGTTCAGCTTCGCGCGCACGAGCGGCGGTGCGGTGCGCGTCGTCGTGCGCCCCAACCTGCAGCGCGGCCGCGAGGTCGACGCGACGATGGGACCGGCGCTGGTCCAGGCGCTGCCGCCGGCGCTCGACCGTGCCTGGGGCGGCGTCCGCTGGGCGAAGAGCGCCGTGCCGTTCCACAACGGCCAGGTGCTGCTCACCCGCGACGCGGCGTGGGTGAGCGTCCACACCTTCGAGCCGCGCGTGCTCGAGCTGCTCGGCGCCGCGCGCGTTCCGGTCGAGAGCTTCGCCACCGCCGCGGGCATCGAGGCGTACGTCGGCGCGACCCGCAAGGCTGCCGGCGAGCTGGCGGCGCTCTATGGCCGTTCGGTTCGCTTCGTCCACCCGCTGCCGGTCTCCGGCGCCGGCACGACGCGCGAGGCGCGCACGGCACTCTTGCAGCGTCTCGCCGGCGGCGCCGGCTACGACCTCGACTCGCTGCTCACCTTGGTGCCGAGCGCCAACGGCGTGCAGCCGACCGCGCTCGTCGCCGACGTCACGGCCGGCGAGCGCCTGCTCGCGAGCCTCGACCCGTCGCAATGGAATGCGTTGGCGACCGCTTACCGACTCGAGCCCACCGGCCTCGCCGCCGGCCTCGCCGGCGCCAGCAGCTCCGCGCGCGGCCGGGCTCTCGCCTCCTACCTCGACCTCGTCGCCGACCACCTGCGCGGCGAAGGCCTCACCGTCTCGCGCCTGCCGCTCCTCGTCGTGCCCGCCGCCGTGTTGCGCGACCCGGGCTCGATCCCCGACGAGTACTTCTTCCTCACCTGGAACAACGTCGTCGTCGAGAAGCGCGGCGGCGGCGCGCGCGCCGAAGGCTTCGCGTCGCTGCTGCCCGCCGGCGACGACGTCGCCAGCCAAGCCTTCGCCGCCGCCGGCGTCCACCTCGATCTGCTGCCCCCTCTGCTCGGCAGCGTCACGCGCAACGGCGGCTACCGCTGCGCCTCGAATCACCTGCGCGCGACCGACTGAGCTAGGAGTTGGGTGTGCGGGCCGTGGCCGCCTGGCGGAGCTTCGCCAGCGCCGCCTCCGCCTCTTCGCGCCGCCCCGCGCCGCGCAGCGCCTGCACCAACGCCTGCCAGGCCGCCGCGTCGGTCGGCTGCCACCGCGTCGCCGCCTGCAGCGCCGTCACCGCCTCGCCCCACCGCTGGCGGTCGAGCAGCGCGCGTCCCCACGCCAGCGACAACTTGCCGAGCACCAGCGGCGAAGCGTTGGGCGGGGCCTGCGCGGCCGTGAGCTGCGGCGCGAACGGCGCCACCGCGGCGATCACGCCGTCCGGGTCGCCCGCCTGCTCGCGCGCGCGCGCCAGGAGCAGCGCCAGCCGCACGTCGTCGCCGACGTGGCCGGCGAGCAGGTCCGCCGCCGCCTGCGACTTGCCGACCTCGAGCCATGCCTCGGCGAGGTTGCGGCGCAGCTCGTACTCCGCGTCGGCCGGTGGCGCCGCGGCCAGCGGCTCGAGCAGCGCGACCGCGTCGTAGGGCTGGCCACGTAGCAGAGCGAGGCGGGCGCGGAGCACGCGCGCGCGCGGCAGCTCGGCCGGCAGCGGGCGGAGCAGCGCATCCGCCGCGTCGGCCTGCCCGGTCTCCAGGCTGCAGAACGCAGCCCCCAGCCGCGCCTCCTCGTCGTCCGCGTGCGCCGCGACGTACGGCTGCAACAGCCGGCACCCCTCGGCCATGTCGCCGCTCGCCACGCGCTGGATGCCCAGCGTTCGCGCCGCCTGCGACGCGGCCTCCTTCGACGCCGCGCGCTGCAAGAGCGCCTCGGCCTTCGCCGCGTCGCCGAGCGCCGCGGCCGCGCGCGCCGCCTGGTAGAGCAGCGGCGCGCCGGCGCCCGGGTTGTCGACGAGCGGCGCGAGCACCGCCGCGGCCTCCGCGGCGCGGTCGAGCTCGAGGTAGGCGGCGGCGAGCACCGTGCGCACCGGCGGCACCGCGTCGCCGGCCCTGGCGAACGGCACCAGCAGCGCCACCACGCCGGCGTAGTCGCGTGCCGCCATCTTCGTTCGCGCCTGCTCGAAAGCGGCGAGCTGTGCCGGCGATCCGGCGGTCGGCGCCGACGCAGCCGGCGGGGCCGCGGGTACGGCAGCAGTGGTCGTGGCGCGCGCCGAGGCAGCCACGGCCAGCGCTGTAGCGACCGCAATCGCGAAGATGGAGGTGTTGGAGGAACGCACGCGCGGGCGGTATCGAGATCGAAACAGCGCACACCGCGGTGGCGTGGGCGCGCTGCTTCGCGAAGGCGGCTCGATCGTAGCAGCCGCCGATGTTTGTTCGTGCTTTCGCATCGGCCCCGCCGACGCCGTCCGCGGCCCAGCCGCTACAATGTCCCTTCCTTCGACGAGGGCCCGACTTCCATGCACAAGCCACTCTCCTTCACGCTCGCGGGCGCCCTGCTGTGCGCCGCGGCGCTCGCCGCTCACGACCACGGTGCCGAAGTCACCGCGGCGCCCGCCGCCGGCGGCGATCCCTCGGTGATCGACGTGCCGGCGCAGGACGTCGGCGCGGCCACGCTCGCCGCCCGTGCCCTCGCCGAGCGCAACACCCTCGGCAGCTTCGAGGTGCCGATCGACTTCCGCTTCACCGACCGCGCGCCCGAGAGCGGCATCACCTTCGTGCACCAGATCGTCGACGACGTGGGGAAGACCTACAAGCCCGCGCACTACGACCACGGCAACGGCGTCGCCGCCGCCGACGTCGACGGCGACGGCCGCGTCGACCTCTACTTCACCAGCCAGCTCGGCCGCAACGAGCTCTGGCTCAACGACGGCGGCGGCAAGTTCCACGACGGCACGGCGGCCGCCCGCGTCGGCATGGACGGCCGCATCTCGGTGTCGGCGAGCTTCGCCGACATCGACAACGACGGCGACGAGGACCTCTACGTCACCACCGTGCGCCATGGCAACGCTCTCTTCGAGAACGACGGCAAAGGGCACTTCCGCGACATCTCGCAAGCGGCCGGCGTCGACTACGTCGGCCACTCCTCGGGCGCCGTCTTCTTCGACTACGACGGCGACGGCAAGCTCGACCTCTTCCTGGTCAACGTCGGCGGCTACACGCTGGAGGAGAAGGGCCCGGGCGGCTACTACCTGGCGCGGGCCGACGCCTTCCAGGGCCACCTCCACCCCGACCGCACCGAGTACAGCGTGCTCTATCGCAACCTCGGCGGCAACCGCTTCGCCGACGTGTCGGAGCAGGCCGGCCTGCACGACGGCTCGTGGAGCGGCGACGCTCTCGTCACCGACTTCAACGGCGACGGCCGCCCCGACCTCTACGTCCTCGACATGCAGGGCGACAACCATTACTACGAGAATACCGGCGGCCATTTCGTCGACAAGACGGCGGCCACCTTCCCGCAGACGCCGTGGGGCGCCATGGGCGGCAAGGCCTTCGACTACGACGACGACGGCGATCTCGACCTGCTGGTCACCGACATGCACTCGGACATGATCAAGGAGAGCGCTCCCGAGGAGGAGCGCATGAAGATCCAGTTCGAGGGCGAGGGCGCGAAGAAGTTCTTCGACACCCCCGAGAACAACGTCTTCGGCAACGCCTTCTGGATCAACGAGGGCAACGGCAAGTTCCGCGAGGCGTCGATGGAGCTCGGGCTCGAGAACTACTGGCCGTGGGGCATCAGCGTCGACGACTTGAATGCCGACGGCTGGCGCGACGTCTTCATCACCGCCAGCATGAACTACCCGTGGCGCTACGGCGTCAACTCGCTGCTGATCAACAACCGCGGCAAGCGCTTCCTCGACGCCGAGATGCTGGTCGGCATCGAGCCGCGGCGCGAGGGCAGGACGCGCAAGGACTGGTTCACGCTCGACTGCTCGGGCGCCGACCAGGCGCACAAGCTGTGCGCCGGCCGCACCGGCAAGGTGACGGTCACCGGCACGCTGGGCTCGCGCTCGTCGGTGATCTTCGACCTCGACGACGACGGCGATCTGGACATCGTCACCAACGAGCTCAACGACCGCCCGATGGTGCTGGTGAGCGATCTCGCGCAACGGCGGCCGCTGAGCTGGCTGAAGGTGCGGCTCGTCGGCACCAAGAGCAACCGCGACGGCATCGGCGCCGAGGTGGTGGTCAAGGCCGACGGGCGCACGCAGACGGCGCTGATGGACGGCGCCACCGGCTACCTCGCGCACGGCGTGCTGCCGCTCTACTTCGGGCTCGGCGACGCGAAGATCGTCGACTCGGTCGAGGTGCGCTGGCCCTCCGGCGCCCGGCAGACGGCGCCCGGGCCGATCGTGCCGAACCACACGATCGAGGTGCGCGAGGTCGTGCCGCCACCGGGACGGTGAGGCGCGCGGCGTTCCTGCTGGCGGCGGTGACGGCGCTCGGCGCCGCGTCGGCGGCAGCAACTCCGGCGCCGCAGCCGGCGTCTCCTAGTCCGGTTGCGCCGGGTGCGACGGCGAGCGCGTCAACACCGGCGGGCAAGGACTGGTTCGACGAGCGCGCCCGCGAGCTGGGCGTCGACTTCTCCCATCAGAGCGGCGCCTCGGGGCGCTACTACATGCCCGAGGTGATGGGTCCCGGCGTCGCCGTCTTCGACGCCGACGGCGACGGCGACCTCGACCTCTTCTTCGTGCAGGGCGGCTCGCTGGAGCCCGGCGCCGGCGCTCCGGGACGCGGCGCAAGCGGCCACCGCCTCTATCGCAACCAGCTCGTCGAGTCCGGGGTGCTGCGTTTCGCCGACGTCACCGCGGAGAGCGGCATCCGTCCGTGCAGCTACGGCATGGGCGTCGCCGCCGGCGATTACGACAACGACGGCCGCACCGACCTCTACGTCACCTGCGTCGGCAACAACCAGCTCTGGCATAACGAAGGCCCGGCGAGCGCCGGCGGCTCGCCGCGCTTCCGCGACGTCACCGCGGCCGCCGGCACCGACGATCCGCGTTGGAGCGTCAGCGCCGTCTTCTTCGACTACGACCGCGACGACCGCCTCGACCTCTACATCGGCAACTACCTGCGCTTCGCCGCCGCCGGCTACCAGCCCTGCCGCACGCGCGCCGGCGCGCCCGACTGGTGCGGCCCGGTGGCGAGCGATGCCGTACCGGGGAAGCTGCTCCACAATCGCGGCGACGGCACCTTCGAAGACGTGACGCAGAAGAGCGGCCTCGCCGCGAAGTTCGGCCCCGGCCTCGGCGCCCGCGCCTTCGACTTCGACGGCGACGGCTGGCTCGACCTCTACGTCGCCAACGACAAGACTGACAACCAGCTCTGGATCAACAATCACGACGGCACCTTCCGCGACGACGCGCTGCTCGACGGCTGCGCGCTCTCCGGCGAGGGGCAGACGCAGGCGAGCATGGGGATCGACGCCGGCGACTACGACGGCGACGGCGACCTCGACGTGGCGATCACCGACCTCAACGGCGAAGGGATCGCGCTGTACCGAAATGGCGGCGGCTTCTGCGAGGACGCCTCGAGCGGCAGCGGCCTGCGCGCGCTGTCGCTGCAGACGACGGGCTTCGGCATGGCGTGGCTCGATGTCGACCTCGACGGCCGGCTCGACCTGCTCGCCGTCAACGGCGCCATCAAGGCGATCGAGGAGCAGCGGCGCGCCGGCGAGCGCATGCCGCTGCGCCAGCCGCGCCAGCTCTTCCGCAACCTCGGCAACGGCCGCTTCGAGGACGCGAGCACAAAGGCGGGCGCGGCGTTCACGGCGCCCGAGATCGGCCGCGGCGCCGCCTTCGGCGACCTCGACAATGACGGCGACACCGACGTCGTCGTGGCCAACGTCGACGGACCGGCGCGGGTGTTCTTGAACCGCGCCGGCGACAGCAAGCAGTGGCTGGGGCTGCGGTTGGCGAGCGGCGGGCGCGACGCGCTCGGCGCGCTGGTGACGCTCGAGCGCACCGGCGCGCTACCGATGGTGCGCAGCGCGCGCGCCGACGGCAGCTACGCGTCGGCCAACGATCCGCGCGTCGTGTTCGGCCTCGGCGAGGGCGCGGCGCCGAAGCGCGTCGTCGTGCAGTGGCCGAGCGGCAAGCGCGAGGCGTTCGCGGCGCCGCAGCCGGCGCGTTACACGACGCTCGTCGAAGGAACGGGCACGGCACCGTGAACGGCGAGAGCCGCAGTCCGAGGCAAGCTGATGGCGTCAGCGACGTCGCGGCTGGCGGGCGCTGTCTCGCGGCACGCGCGTCGACCTCGCCGTTGGCGCTGCTCGCGGCGCGCCTGTTGATCGCCGTCGCGGTCGCATCGCCGGCCGCCGCGGCGCCGGCCAGCGTCGAGCCCATCCCGTATCCCGATACGACGCAGATGGAGCCGGCGGTGCGCGACCAGCTCGCCGCCATCCGGCGGCAAGTCGAGCAATCGCCGACCGCAACCAGCTTCGGCGAGTGCGGCGCCGCGTACCTCGTCTATGACCTCGCCGTGCCCGCCGCCGCCTGCCTGCGCAACGCGCAGCGCCTGGCGCCGGCAGAGCCGCGGTGGCCGTATTACCTCGGCCGCCTGCTGCAGGCGCGCGGCGAGCTCGACGCGGCGCGCGCGGCGCTCGTGCAGGCGCGCACGCTGGCGCCGCGAGAGCCGGCGCCGCTGCTGCAGCTCGGCGAGGCGGCGCTCGCGCAGGGCGACCTCGTCGCCGCGCGCGCGGCCTTCACCGATGCCGCCGCGCTCGCCGGCGCGAGAGCCGCGGCAACCTACGGTCTCGGCCGTGCCGCGCTGCAGGAAGGCAACGCGGCCGCGGCGGCGCCCGAGCTGCGCGCCGCGCTCGCGCTCGCGCCCCAGTCGGGCGCCGTGCGCTACGCGCTGGCGATGGCGTTGCGCCGCCTCGGCCAGACCGACGAGGCGCGCGCGCTGCTTGCCGAGCCCGGCCGCGAGCCGCCGCCGTTCCCCGACCCTTGGGCGGCCGAGCTGCTGGCGCTCGACCGCGGCGCCCGCGGCCACGTCACGCGCGGCATCGAGCTCCTCCGCGCCGGCCGCATCGCCGATGCGGAAGCGGAGCTGCGCCAGGCCGTCGAGGCGCAGCCGCAGGACGCGACCGCGTGGCAGAACCTGGGCGTCGCCCGCGAGCGCCAAGGCGATCTCGCCGGCGCGCGCGCCGCCTACGAACGCACGATCGAGCTGCTGCCCACAGGCGCCGTGGCGCAAGGCAACCTCGGCACGCTGCTGCTCGGTCAGGGCGAGGTCGAAGCGGGCATCGGCTGGCTCGAGAAGGCGCTCGCCAATGCGCCCGACGCGCCGGGCGTGCAGTTCAACCTCGCCGTCGCCTTGCTGCAGCGCGGCGCCGCCGCCGAGCGCGCGCTGTCGCTGCTCGACTCGGTGCTGCGCCGGCGGCCCGACGACCTCGAGGCGCGCTACTACCGCGGCCTGGCGCTCCTCGATCTGAAACGTGCCGCAGATGCCGCCGCGGAGCTACATCAAGTCGTCGCGGCCGCACCGCGCGAAGCGGCGCCGCGCCTGGCCGAGGCGCGCGCGCTGCTCGCCGCCGGCGACGAAGCGGCCGCCTGCCGCCGCCTCGAAGAAGCTCATGCCGCGCTGCCCGACGACCCAGCCGTGACAGCTGAGCTCGCCCGCTGCGCACACATGGCGCCGAAATAGGCCCGGCGCGTTCGTTGGACCCCCTGCGTCTTCCACCAGTGCCGCTTACCGGCGCGCGGCTGATTCGACTGGTCGCCGCTTGCAAGCGCGCGGCGAGCTTGCTACTCTCGGTCCCCTTCGACGGCGCCCAGGATGCCTGTGCAGGTGGTTGGCGCCGCGGGGAAACAGGCCCGTAGCTCAGCTGGTTAGAGCGCTACGTTGACATCGTAGAGGTCAGCGGTTCGAATCCGCTCGGGCCTACCACGATACAGGAGCAGTGAAAGACCGCATTCGATGGTTCCAGAGGCGCTTAGCTCAGTTGGTTAGAGCGCTACCTTCACACGGTAGAGGTCGGCGGTTCGAGTCCGCCAGCGCCTACCAGGCCCGCCGCTCCCCCTCTTGACCAGCCTCCTCCCTCCAGGTCGATCGCTCTCTTCGTCGTTCCCCGAGATCTTCATGCGTTTATGGTGACCGCCTCCGCGACCCTCGAGCTCGTCCTGCCGGACGGCTCGGTGCGCACGGTCGAGGCGGGGACGACGCCGCTGCAGGTCGCCCAGGGGATCGGCCCGCGCCTGGCCAAGGATGCGGTCGGCGCCCTCCTCGACGGCGACCTCGTCGACCTGCGCCAGCCGCTCGAGCGCGGCGGCAAGCTGGAGATCGTGACGCCGAAGTCGGCGCGCGCCGGCGACTTCGTGCGCCACAGCGCCGAGCACCTCCTCGCCGACGCGGTGAAGCGCTTGTGGCCGGAGGCGCAGTACGACGCCGGCCGCAAAGACCACAGCGAGAAGTTCCAGTACGACTTCCGCATCGGCCGCGCGTTCACGCCCGAGGACCTGGCGCGTATCGAAGAGACGATGCGCGAAATCGTCGGCGAGGACAGCTCGTTCGAGCGCATCGAGGTGTCGCGCGACGAGGCGAAGAAGCTCTTCGCCGAGATGGGCGAGCAGTTGAAGGTCGAGCGCCTCTCCGCCATCCCCGAAGGCGAGACGATCACCCTCTATCGCCATGGCCGCTTCACCGACCTCTGCCGCGGTCCGCACGTGCAGCGCGCCTCGCAGATCGGCGCCGTGAAGCTGCTCGAGGCCTCGGGCGTCCATCTGCACGGCGACCAGCACGCCGAGATGCTGCAGCGCGTCTACGGCACCGCGTTCTCGACGCCGGCCGGACTGGAGTCGTACCTCAACGCCGTCGAGGAGGCGCGCGCCCGCGACCACCGCCGCATCGGCCCCGAGCTCGACCTCTTCAGCTTCAACGCGCTGGCGCCGGCGATGCCCTTCTTCCACCCCAAGGGCGCCTTCGTCTACAACCGCCTCATGTCGTTCGTGCGCGAGCTGCAGAGCGCGCGCGGCTACGGCGAGGTGGTGACGCCGCAGATCCTCGACGTCGACCTCTGGCACACCTCCGGGCACTACGACAACTACCGCGAGGCGATGTTCTTCACCGAGGCCGACGAGCGGCGGATGGCGGTCAAGCCGATGAACTGCCCGGGCCACTGCCTGATCTTCGCCACCCGGCTGCGCAGCTATCGCGACCTGCCGCTGCGCTACGCCGACTTCGGCCGCCTGCACCGCTACGAGAAGAGCGGCGTCACCTCGGGCCTGACGCGCGTGCGCAGCTTCAGCCAGGACGACGCCCACGTCTTCTGCACCGAGGAGCAGATCGGCCAGGAGATCGAGGCGGGCGCGGGGATGATCCTCGAGATCTACCGCACCATGGGCTTCTCGGACATCAAGATCGAGCTGTCGACGCGGCCCGAGAAGTCGATCGGCACCGCCGAGACGTGGGCGCACGCCGAGAGCACGCTCGAGGCGGCGCTGCAGTCGGTGTTCGGCAAGGACGGCTACGCGATCAACGCCGGTGACGGCGCCTTCTACGGGCCGAAGATCGACTTCCAGATCAGCGATGCGCTCGGTCGCTGGTGGCAGCTCGGCACGCTGCAGCTCGACTACCAGCTGCCGCAGCGCTTCGATCTCAAGTACGTGGGCGCCGACGGCGCCGAGCATCGACCGGTGATGATCCACCGCGCCATGCTCGGCTCGCTCGAGCGCTTCCTCGGCATCTTGATCGAGCACACGAGCGGCGCCTTCCCGGTGTGGCTGATGCCGCAGCAGGCGGTGGTGCTGCCGGTGTCGGAGAAGTTCGCCGAGTACGGCGGCCAGGTGCGAGACCAGCTCGCCAAGGCCGGCGTGCGCGTCGAGCTCGACGAGCGCGGCGAGAAGCTCGGCTACAAGATCCGCGAGGCGCAGCTCCAGAAGGTGCCTTACATGCTGGTCTGCGGCGGCCGCGAGGCGGAGTCGGGCACGGTGTCGGTGCGCCTGCGCAACGGCGGCGACCTCGGCCCGATGCCGGTCTCCGAAGTGGCGGCGCGCATCGGCGAGCGCGAACGTTCGCGCAGCCTCGAGCTCTAGCAACTCTCAAGGAGGGAACGACCCCTGTCCATCGACAAGAAGACCCGCATGAACCGCCAGATCCGCGCCCGCGAGGTGCGGCTCATCGACGACGAGGGCAATCAGCTCGGCATCGTCGAGATCCGGGAGGCCCAGAAGATCGCCGACGAGCGCGGCTTGGACTTGGTGGAGGTGGCGCCCAACGCCAACCCGCCGGTCTGCCGGGTGATGGACTTCGGCAAGTTCCTCTACCAGGAGAAGAAGCGCGCCCAGGAGGCGAAGAAGAAGCAGCACATCTTCCAGGTCAAGGAAGTGAAGTTCCGGCCGATGATCGACCCTCACGACTACTCGGTGAAGCTCAAGCGCCTGCTGCGTTTCCTCACCGAAGGGGACAAGGTCAAGGCCACCGTGCAGTTCCGCGGCCGCGAGATGGCGCGCATGGACCTCGGCTACTCGCTGCTCAAGCGCCTGGAGGCAGACATCGCCGAGCATGGGGTGGTAGAATCCACGCCCGAACGCGCGGGCAACCGCGTGCATCAGATCTTCGCGCCGCCGCGCAAGGGCACCGCCGCTCCCAAGAAGAGCGAGTCGGCACCCCGGCCGGAAGCGCCGAAACCGCCACAACCGCAGGCTTAGAGAGAGGGAAGGCAGGCCACCCATGCCGAAGATCAAGTCGCACCGCGGCGCCAAGAAGCGCTTCAAGGTCACCGCCTCCGGCAAGGTGCTGCGCGGCCACTCCGGGCACAGCCACATCCTCACCAAGAAGAGCCAGAAGCGGAAGCGCGGCCTCCGTCACGTCACCACCGTGAAGGGGAAGTTCGAGAACAACGTGCGCTCCATGCTGCTGGTGTAGGCGCCTGCCCCACACCGGCAACGGCTGTCGCGGGAACGAACCTGTCCTGCGCGGCCGGCAAACCCGCCGGCGCTCTTGATCGAGTCGCTGGCTCTACCAGGAAACGAGGTTCACGATGGCACGCGTCAAGCGCGGTCCCCACCGCAAAGAGCGCCGCAAGAAAGTCCTCAAGCAGTCGAAGGGCTACTTCGGCAACAAGGGCAACGCCTACCGGATCGCCAAGCAGGCGGTCGACAAGTCGGGCGTCAACGCCTACCGCGACCGGCGGCTGAAGAAGCGCGACTTCCGGTCGCTGTGGATCATCCGCATCAACGCGGCGGCGCGCCTGCACGGCCTGTCGTACAACCGGCTCATCGAGGGGCTCAAGAAGGCGGGCTCCGAGGTGAACCGCAAGATGCTCGCCGAGCTGGCGGTGCGCGACGCGGCGGCGTTCGGCGAGATCGTCTCGTCGGCCAAGGCGGCGCTCGAGAAGGCCGCGGCCGCGTAGGGGAGGCGCCGGTGGCCGCACCCCCGCAGCCGGGCGAGGCGGCGGGCGACGCCGACTCGGATACCGATCTCGCGCCGCTGCGTGCGCGCTTCGAGGCGCAGGCGGCGGCGGCCGGCGACCGCGCCGCCTGGGAGGCGCTGCGCCTGGCGTGGCTGGGCCGCAAGCAGGGCGTGCTGCGCGACCTGCTGGCGAAGATCGGCTCGGTGCCGGCCGAGCAGCGGAAGGCGTTCGGCGCCGCGGTCAACGAGCTGCGGCAGGCCGTCGAGGCGCGGCTGGCGGCGCTCGACGGCGAGCTCGCCGAGCGCGAGCGGCAGGAGAAGCTCCGGCGCGAGAAGGTCGACGTCACGCTGCCCGGACGCAAGCCGCGGCTGGGCAGCCTGCACCCGGTGTCGCTCGTCGAGCGCGAGATCGAGGAGATCTTCGCCGAGCTCGGCTACAGCGTCGCCGAGGGGCCCGAGGTGGAAGACGAGCTCCACAACTTCGAGGCCCTCAACATGCCGGCCGACCACCCGGCGCGCGACGCGCAGGACACCTTCTTCGTCGAGGGTGGTTGGGTCCTGCGCACGCACACCTCGCCGGTGCAGATCCGCAGCATGCTGGCGCGCAAGCCGCCGATCCGCGTCATCTGCCCCGGCCGCGTCTACCGTCACGACAACGACCTGCGCCACTCGCCGATGTTCCACCAGGTCGAGGGGTTGGCGGTGGCGGAGGGAATCACCTTCGGCCACCTGAAGGGCACGCTCGACGCCTTCTGCAAGCGGCTCTTCTCGCCGAGGACGCAGATACGGCTGCGGCCGTCGTTCTTCCCCTTCACCGAGCCGTCGGCGGAAGTCGACGTCACCTGCGCCGCGTGCGGCGGCAGCGGCTGCCCGACCTGCTCGCAGACCGGCTGGATGGAGATCCTCGGCTGCGGCATGGTCGACCCGCGCGTGCTGCGCAACTGCGGCATCGACCCGCAGGTCTACAGCGGCTTCGCCTTCGGCATGGGCCTCGACCGCGTGGCGATGATCCGCTACGGCATCCCCAACATCCGGTTGCTGTTCGAGAACGACGAGCGGCTCTTGCGCCAGGTGCGATGAAGTTCTCGCTCGCTTGGCTGCGCGAGCTGGCGCCGGTGCCGGCGGAGGTCGAGGTCGACGAGATCGCGCGCCGCCTCACCGCGGCCGGCTTCCATGTCGAAGGCGTGGAGGAGGTCGAAGGCGACGTCGTGCTCGACGTCGACGTGACGACGAACCGCGTCGACGCGATGTGCCACCTCGGGCTGGCGCGCGAGCTGGGCGCCATCTTTGGCGTCGCCCTTCGCGAGCCCGTTGCCGGGCTGACGACGGGCGCCGGCGCCGGGACCGCGGATCTGCCGCGGATCGACATCGCCGCGCGCACGCTTTGTCGCCGCTACGTCGGCCTCGTCGTCCGCGGCGTCACCATCGCGCCGTCGCCGGAGTGGTTGCAACGGCGCCTGCTCGCCATCGGCTCGCGGCCGATCAACAACGTCGTCGACGTCACCAACTACGTGCTCTGGGAACGCGGCCAGCCGCTGCACGCCTTCGATCTCGCAACGCTGCCCGACCAGCACGTCATCGTGCGGGAGGCGCGCGAGGGCGAGTCGGTGCGCACGCTCGACGGCGAAGTGCGCAAGCTCGTGGCCGGCATGCTCGTGATCGCCGATCCGCAGCGCCCGATCGCGCTCGCCGGCGTCATGGGCGGCCAGGACACCGAGGTCGGCGATTCCACGCGCGACGTGTTGATCGAGAGCGCGTGGTTCGACCCCAAGGCGGTGCGCCGCACCGCCAAGGCGCTGGGCATGCACACCGACGCCTCGCACCGCTTCGAACGCGGCGTCGATCCCGAAGGGCAGCTCGCGGCGGCGCGGCGCGCGGCGGGGCTGCTCGCCGAGCTCGCCGGCGGCACGGTCGTCGAGCCGGCCGTCGAAGCGGTCGGCGAGGTGCTGCCGCCGATCCCGGAGATCGTGCTCTCGCACCGCAGACTCGAACGCTTCGCCGGCGGCGACATCCCGACCGCGGAGGCCGAGCGCCTCCTCGCGGGCGTCGGCTTCGCGCCACACGCGGTGGGCACCGACGAGTGGCGGGTCGGCGTGCCGCCGTGGCGCCGCTTCGACGTGCTCGAGGAAGCGGACCTCTTCGAGGAGGTGCTGCGTCTCCACGGCTTCGATCGCATCGCGCCGTCGCTGCCCGCCATCGCCGGCCTCGACGCGCCCGAGCTGCCCGGCCACAAGCTGCGGCGCACGGCGCGCGCGTGGCTGGCCGCCGCTGGCTTCGTCGATGCCATCGCCTGGGCGTTCTATGGCGACGCGGAGGATGCGCGCTTCGCCACCTTCGGTGAGTCCTTGGACGCCGGTGCCGGTGAAGCTGGACCCGCGCTCGCGTTGCTCAACCCGCTCTCCGAGCGCCACGGCCGCATGCGCCGCTCGCTGCTGCCCGGCCTGCTCGAGTCGGCGTCGTTCAACCGCCGCCGCGGCGCGCCGGCGGTGCGCCTCTTCGAGGTGGGCCACGTCTTCTGGCGGGACGCCCCATCCTCATCAAGACTGGGCTCGCCGCGCGAGACCGAGCATCTGGCGCTGGTCGTCGGCGGCCGCGAGGGCAATCCCTGGCAGCGCGCCGTCGAGCTCGACCTCTTCGACGCCAAGGGCGCCGTCGAGGGCCTCGCCGCGGCGCTCGGCCGCGAGCTCGAAGCGCGGCCGGCGGAGGTGCGCGGCCTCGTGCCCGGCCGCGCCGCGCGCCTCCATCTCGCCGGCGGCGACGGCGCCGCGTTCGGCATCCTCGGCCAGCTCGACGAGCCGGAAGCGGGCTTCCCGCTCTTCGTCGCCGAGATCGCCACCGCGCCCTTCACGCCGCTGCCGGCGCCGGTGCGCATCGCGCCGCCGTCAAGGCACCCGGCGGTCGCGGTCGACCTCACCTTCACCCACGCGCTCGACGTGCCCTGGTCGGCCATCGCCGCCGCGGTCGAGTCGGCGCGGCCGGCAGAGCTGGTCGCCTACGAGCTGGAGAACCGCTACCAGGGCCAGGGTGTGCCGCCCGGCGCCGTCAACACGACGATCCACTTCGTCTACAACGCCGCCGACCGCTCGCTCACCCAGGAAGAGGTCAACGCCCGGCAGGCCGCGATCTCCGCCCTCCTCGACGAGCGCTTCGGCTGGAAGAAAGCGGGATAGGGAGGGGGCGCCCCCTGCACCTAGAGGGGCAGGGGGCTGGGGGGTCAGGGGTGAGGTAGAGCTAGGGAGGGGGTTGGGTGGGCGGTGGCAGCGCGCTTCGCGCGCGGGGGTGGGATACGCTCCCCGGCATGGAGCCATCTTCCGGCGCCGCCGCCTCGCCCTCTCCGTGGCTTGCCGAGCTGGAGCAGCGCGTCCGCCAGGCAGTCACCGAGATCGGCCGCCTGCGCCAGGAGAACAAGCGCCTGGAGCGCGAGCTGGCGAAGCTCAAGAAGTCGGGTGGCGACGGCGCCGCGGGCTGGGAGAAGGAGCGCGCCGAAGTCCGCGAGCGCGTCGAGCGGCTGGCGCGCCATCTCGAAGAGCTCCTCGGCCCCGGCGCCGCCGACGACCTGCGCGGCACCGAGCCGCCGCCGCTGGCGCCCTGAAGCGCCGCAGCGCCCACGGGCGCGGCCGACCGCCCTCAGGCCGCCGCAGCCCCCGCCGGCCACCGCCTCGCTGCGGCTTAACTCTTGACCCGCATGGGTCTATCGGCTCTCTACCCTGTGCTATATTGCCGCCGACCCCTCGCGGGGCCTGCTTCCTTGGCGGGGGGTCAGCTTCCGAATAGCGAAAGTAGGTATCGAAACGACGCCAATGGCGAGTGGCACGGCGACGACCACTGAGGTCGAGATCTTCGGCGCCGTCTACTCCGTCCGCGGCGAGCAGGAGCGTGAGTACCTCCAGGAGCTGGCGAAGACGGTAGACCGCACCATGCGGCAGGTCGCCGACAAGGTGACCACCCTCGATGCGGGCAAGATCGCCATCCTGGCGGCGCTCAATCTGGCCGACGAACTGTTCCAGAGCCAGAGACGACAGGAAGGGGAACGGGAAAGGATCACGGAGACCGTAGCGCACCTCACCGGCGAGCTGCAGCGTGCGCTCGACGGCCAGGCCCGATAGGGTGGGGGCCGAGGAGAGCGAACGGTCCTTCAGGCCACGAAAAAGTCGAAGAGTTGGAGTGTTGCATCCCCTGCACCGGTTCGTGATGGGTCGAGCACTGTAGAACCAACACTCATGTCCCGGGAGTCCGGATCCCATGCGGCCCGTGCCTGCCCCGCTTCGACGGGGACGCTAACGGCTCGTGGGGAGGGCACCCACCTGGTTGAGGCCAGGTTCTAGAGCGAAGGCCCACACGGCTGGGCGGGGGATGTACCTTCCACCCCGCGACGGCCACCCTCCCGATCTCCCTTCCGGTCCGTCCCGGCGACCGGGGGTGATCGCGTGGACGTTCTGACCATCGCAGGTGCCGTCGCCGTCGCGGTGGCGCTCGCCCTGGCGCTCTACTGGCTGCTGCTGCGGCGCATCGCCAAGCGCACGCTGGCGCAGGCGCGCCGCCAGGCCCAGAAGACGCTTGAGGAAGCCGAGCGCGCGGCGGCGGCCAAGGCGCGCGAGGCCGAGCTCGCCGCCAAGGAGAAGATGCTGCAGGCGCGCGGCGAGTTCGAGAAGGCCTCGCGCGCCGAGAGGAACGAGCTGGAGTCGCTGGAGCGCAAGCTGCGCGACCGCGAGGACGGCGTGCTGCGCCGCGGCCAGGACCTCGAGCGGCGCGAGAAGGAGGCGACGGCGCTCGAGAAGGCGGTCGCCTCACGCGAGAAGCAGCTCGAGGCCCGCGAGGGCGAGCTCGAGCGGCTGGTCGCCGAGGAGCGCAGCAAGCTCGAGCACATCGCCGGCCTCACCGTGCAGCAGGCCAAGGAGGAGCTCGTCCGCGGGCTCGAGAACGACGCTCGCATGGAGGCGGCCCACCTCGTCAAGCGCATCGAGGACGAGGCGCGCGAGACCGCCAACAAGCAGGCGCAGCGCATCATCGGCATGGCCGTTCAGCGCGGCGCCTCCGACTACGTGTCGGAGACGACGGTGTCGGTCGTCGTGCTCCCCTCCGACGACATGAAGGGGCGCATCATCGGCCGCGAAGGGCGCAACATCCGCGCCCTCGAGATGGCGACCGGCGTCGACTTGATCGTCGACGACACGCCCGAGGCGGTGATCCTCTCCGGCTTCGACCCCTTCCGCCGCGAGATCGCCCGCGTCTCGCTCGAGCGCCTCATCGTCGACGGCCGCATCCACCCCGCCCGCATCGAGGAGGTGGTGGAGAAGGTGAAGGCCGAGTTCGAGGAGCGCATCCAGCAGGAGGGCGAGGCCGCCCTCCTCGAGCTCAAGATCCCGCGCATCCACGTGGAGCTGGCGAAGCTGCTCGGACGGTTGCGCTACCGCACGTCCTACGGCCAGAACGTGCTCAACCATTCGAAGGAAGTGGCGTGGCTCGCCGGCGCCATGGCCGCCGAGCTCAAGGCCAACGTCCAGGTGGCCAAGCGCGCCGGCCTGCTGCACGACATCGGCAAGGCGGTCGACCGCGAGATGGACGGCACCCACCTCGAGATCGGCATCGACCTCTTGCGCAAGTACGGCGAGAGCGAGGAGGTCGTGCACGCCATGGCCTGCCACCACGGCGACTACGACCCGCAGACGGTCGAGGCCGTGCTGGTCACCGCCTCCGACGCGCTGTCGGCGGCGCGGCCGGGCGCGCGGCGCGAGATCCTCGAGACCTACGTCAAGCGGCTGGAGAAGCTCGAAGAGATCGCCCAGTCCTTCAAGGGCGTGCAGAAGTGCTTCGCCATCCAGGCCGGCCGCGAGATCCGCATCATCGTCGACAGCAAGAAGATCCCCGACGAGCAGGCGATCTGGCTGTCGCGCGACATCGCGCGGAAGATCGAGGCCGACCTCACCTACCCGGGCCAGATCAAGGTGACGGTGATCCGCGAGACGCGGTCCATCGAGTACGCGAAGTAGGGAAGCCCAGCTTTGAAGATCCTCTTCGTCGGCGACGTCGTCGGCTCTCCCGGGCGTCGCATCGTCAAAGACCGGCTGCTCGGCCTCGTCGACCGCCACGCCATCGACTTCACCATCGTCAACGTCGAGAACGCCGCCGGCGGCTTCGGCATCACGCCCGAGGTGATGGCGGAGCTCGACGGCCTGCCCATCGACGCCTTCACCTCCGGCAACCACATCTGGGACAAGAAGGAAGGGCTGCCCCTGCTCGAGCGCCGCCACGTGCTGCGCCCGGCCAACTACCCCGACGGCAATCCGGGCGTCGGCTTGCACGTGGGCGAGACGGCGGCCGGCATCCCGGTGGCGGTCATCAACCTCGAAGGCCAGGTCTTCATGAAGGCGCTCGAGTCGCCCTTCCGCACCGCCGACCGCGTGCTCGCCGAGCTGGCCGCCCGAAAGGACGAGGTCAAGGTGATCGTCGTCGACTTCCACGCCGAGGCCACCAGCGAGAAGCAGGCGCTCGGCTTCTACCTCGACGGCCGCGTCTCCGCCGTCCTCGGCACCCATACGCACGTCCCCACCGCCGACGAGCGCCTGCTGCCCAAGGGCACCGCCTTCCTCTGCGACGTCGGCATGACCGGGCCTTACGAGTCGATCATCGGCATGAACGTGGACAAGGTGCTGCACCGCTTCCTGATGCATACTCCGTCGAGCTTCGAAGTAGCCAAGAAGGACGTCCGCCTCGCCGCCGTCGTGCTCGACGTCGACGAGGCGAGCGGCCGTGCGCGCGGCATCGAACGCCTGCTGGTCTCATGAAACGAAGCAAGCCCCCGGACCTCGAGTCGCTGCGCCAGGCGCCCGGCCGCGCCGGCCTGTCGGTGATCATCACCACCTTCAACGAGGAGGTGAACATCGCCGACTGCATCGAGTCGGTGCTGTGGGCCGACGAGATCCTCGTCGTCGACTCCTACTCGCGCGACCGCACGGTCGAGGTGGCGCGCGGCTACCCGGTGCAGCTGCTGCAGCGCGAGTACTTCGGTTCGGCGGCGCAGAAGAACTGGGCCATCGACCGCGCCACCAAGGACTGGGTGCTCATCGTCGACGCCGACGAGCGCGTGCCGCCGCCGCTCGCCGCCGAGATCCTGCGCACCCTCGCTTCGCCGCCGCCGGTCAACGGCTTCTCCATCCGCCGCGAGAACATCTTCATCGACCGCGTCATGCGCCATTCGGGGTGGTCGACCGACACCGTCATCCGCCTCTTCTGCCGCGACAAGGGACGCTACCCCAACCGCCGCGTGCACGCCGACCTGACGGTCGAAGGGCCGACGCCGCTGCTCAAGAACGCCTTCATGCACTACACCTTCCGCTCGTTCGACCAGTACTTCGACAAGTTCCTGAAGTACGCCGAGTGGGGCGCCGCGCAGGCCTACCGCGAAGGGCGCAGCGTCGGCGTGCTGGAGATCGCCGGCCGTCCGCTGTGGCGTTTCCTCCGTACCTACGTCGTCCAGCTCGGGTTCCTCGACGGCTTGCATGGGCTGGTGCTGTGCACGCTGCAGGCGTTCGGGGTGTTCCTCAAGTACGCGCGGCTCTGGGAGTACCGGCTGCGGGCGCGGCGCGGCGAGGTGATCCAGCTGCCGGCCTTCGACGAGGACCCGCGGACGTGGCAGCGCCAGGATGGGGACAAGAACGGTCCGGAGGGGTCGCCGGCAGCGCCGGCATAGGCGGAACGCGCTCGCGAAGGGCGAAAGCGGAGGGGAGGAGCGGAGGATGGGTACCATCGCGTCATCGAGGCGGCGGCGCGCGGCAGTGCGCAGCGGGAGACGCGGCAGCTTCCACTGGCGAATCGCGCTGGGCGTCGCTGCGTGCCGCGCCGCCGGCCTGGCGGTGTTTTTCGCGCTGGCTGCCGCCCCGGCGCGCGCCGACTCCACGGCCGTCGCCGGCTTCGGCCTCGTCGGTCCCGACGAGGGCGACAGGCATTCCGCGGTGCTCGACCTCGAGTACCGGTTCAAGCCCTGGCGCCTGGGCATCGGCCCGGTGATCGGCGCCTCGGCCACCAGCGACGGCGGCGCCTACCTGCGCGCCGGCTTCTCGCGCGACTTCGCCTTCGCCGAGCGCTGGAACGCCAACATCACCCTCGCCGGCGGCGGCTATCAGCCGGGGCACGGCAAGCGGCTCGGCAAGGGCTTCGAGTTCCGTTCGGCCATCGACGTGTCCTACGAGGCGCAGCCCGGCGTGCGCCTGGGCGCGGCGCTGGCGCACCTCTCCAACGCCGGCTTGAGCGACAGCAACCCGGGCGTCGAGACCATCACCATCACCATCGCTTTCACGCCCAGCCGCATGATCCAGCGGCGCTGAGGCGCTGTGCTACGCTGCCTCGCGGAGGAGCTGCGATGGCGGTCGACCCCGAGCTGCTGGAGATCCTGGTCTGCCCCAAGAGCAAGGGGCCGCTGGAGCTCGTCGAGCTGCCGGCCGAGATCCGGCGCACGGTCGCCGACAAGTACCGCGAGCACTTCCGCGACGAGGAGCCGGTCGTCGAGCAGGCGCTCTACTGCGCCACCTCGGGCCTCGTCTACCCGATCGTTTCCGACATCCCGATCATGCTCATCGACGAGGCGCTGCCGGCGTCGGTGATCGGGCGGTAGCGGCGCATCGTGGCTGAGCCGGCCGCGCCGGAGGCGCGCGCGGCGTTTCTGACGTTCCAGGCGTGGCTGGCGGCGCTGCGGCCGGCGATCGACGCGACGTTGGATGGCGTGCTGCCGGCCGGGAACGAGCCGCCGGCACGGCTGCATCAGGCGATGCGCTACAGCGCGCTGGCGCCTGGCAAGCGCATCCGGCCGGCGCTCGCCGTGCTCGCCGGCGAAGCGCTGGGCGCGTCGCGCGAAGAGTTGCTACCGGCTGCCGTCGCGCTGGAGCTCATCCACGCCTACAGCCTCGTCCACGACGACCTGCCGGCGCTCGACGACGACGACCTGCGCCGCGGCCGGCCGACGCTGCACAAGCAGTACGACGAAGCGACGGCCATCCTCGCCGGCGACGCCCTGCTGACGCTCGGCCTCACGCTGCTCGCGCGCGAGCCCGCGAGCGCGTCGAGCGAGACGCGCCGCCGCGCCGTCGAGCTCGTCGGCACGGCCATCGGCACCGCCGGCATGATCGGCGGCCAGATGGAAGACCTCGAGGCCGAGCGCGAGTGGCCGGCGTCGCCGGCGGAAGCGCTGGAGCGCATTCATCGAGGCAAGACCGGCGCGCTGCTGACGGCGGCGCTGCGGCTTGGTGGCCTGCTCGGCGGTGGAGACGACGCGATCGACGGAAAGCTGCAGGCGCTCGGCGAGCGCCTCGGCCTCATGTTCCAGATCGCGGACGACGTCCTCGACGTCGAGAGCACCGCCGAGCAGCTCGGCAAGCGCGCCGGGAAGGACGCCGCGGCGAAGAAGCTGACCTTCCCCGGTCTCTATGGTGTCGAGCAGAGCCGGCGCCGGTTGGGTGATCTGCGCAAGGAAGCACTCGCCATCGCCGGCGAGCTTCCCGGCGCCGCATCGCCCTGGATCGGGTTGGTGGAGTACCTCGCCGGCCGCGAGGCGTAGCGAACGGCACTACCGTTCGAGCACGGCGAGCGCGAGGCGCCGGCCGAGCTCGGTGCCGGGGCCGTAGACGGCGTGGGCGCCGGCGGCGCGCAGGTGCACGGGCAGGGGAGTGCGCGTCGGCGGCGGCGAGAGGCGAAGGACGGGGATGGCGATCTCGTCGAAGAGAAGCCATGCGAGGCCGCCGAACGCCAGGCCCATGCCCGCGGTCACCAGCTTGTGGCGGGCGGCGAGCGCGCCGTAGAGGGCGCCCATGGCGCTGCCGAAGACGTAGTGCGTGATCGGACCGGCGAGCTCCTTGGCTCGCCGCGACATCTCGATGCCGAGGGCGTTGGCGACCCGCTCCACCATTTCGACGGTCGCGTCGTCCTGGCCGCCCTCCCGATCCTCGTGGGCCGCGTCGCGATCGCCGCGCTCGACCGAATGCTGCGGGTGGTGCGGATGCGGATCGAGCCCGATCTCGTCGAGCACCCGCAGGAACAGGGTCATCGCGTACGACGCCGCGAGCCCGCCCACGGCTCCGGCCACCATTCCTTGTGCTCTGCTGCCGCAAGCGTGGGTGCCTCGCATGGAATAGCCCGCGAGCAATCCACGCGCCAGCGACCCACCGCTGCTAGCCTCGCCACGATGCGTCTCGACCAGCTCTTGGCGGCGCGTCGGCTGTTCGCCAGCCGCGAGCAGGCGCGCCGCGCGGTGATGGCCGGCGAGGTGCGCGTCGCGGGGCAAGTGGTCGACAAGCCCGGCGCCTCCGTTGCCGACGACGCGCCGCTCGAGGTCGCCGCCCACCCACCCTTCGTGTCGCGCGGTGGCCTCAAGCTCGCCGCGGCGCTCGATCACTTCCACGTCGACGTCACCGGCCGCGTCTGCCTCGACGTCGGCGCCTCGACCGGCGGCTTCACGGACTGCCTGCTGCAACGCGGCGCCGCGCGCGTCTACGCGCTCGACGTCGGCCGCGGGCAGCTCGACTGGCGGTTGCGGCAAGATCCGCGCGTCATCACCATCGAAGGCGTCAACGCGCGCCACCTCGCCGCCGACGCGCTGCCCGAGCGCTGCGACCTCGCCACCGTCGACGTGTCCTTCATCTCGCTGCTCAAGGTCGTGCCGCCGCTGCTGCCGCACCTGCGCCCAGGCGCGCTGCTCGTCACGCTCGTCAAGCCGCAGTTCGAGGCCGGCCGCGCCGCCATCGGCAAGGGCGGCATCGTGCGCGACGAGGCGGTGCGCCGCCAGGTGATCGACGAGCGCGTCGCGCAGCTCGCCGCGCTCGGCCTCGAGCGCCGCGGCCTCATCGACTCGCCGGTCGCCGGCGCCGAGGGCAACGTCGAGGCGCTGGCGGCGTTCGCGACGCCCGCTCAGCCATAATACGCGGCCATGACGCCAGAGGCCGGAGAGGCTGCGGCGACCCTCCTCGACCCGAACGAGTTCCGGCGCGTCGGCGTGGTGGCCAAGGCGGGCAGCGAAGAGGCCCTGCGCACGGCCGCCGAGCTCGACGAGTGGCTGTCGCGGCGCGGCATCGACGTGCGGCTGGTGGAGGCGAGCCTGCCGGGCGGCGTCGAAGGCGCGCGCCCGGTCTTGCAGGGCAGCGACCTCGACCTCGTCGTCGTGCTCGGCGGCGACGGCACGCTGCTGTCGGTGGCGCGCGCGCTCGAGCGCCCGACTCCGATCCTCGGCGTCAACATGGGCAGCCTCGGCTTCCTCACCGAGGTCAACCGCGGCGACCTCTACCCGACCATGGTGCGCGTGCTCGCCGGCCAGTACGCGCTCGAAGAGCGGTCGCTGCTGCGCACGGAGGTCCAGCGCAGCAACGGCGAGTCGCGGGTCTACCGCGTGCTCAACGACGCGGTGATCGCCAAGACCGCGCTCGCGCGCATCATCGAGCTGGCGTTGGAAGTCGACGGCAACCTGGTCGGCAACTTCCGCGCCGACGGGCTCATCATCTCCACCCCCACCGGCTCGACCGCCTACAATCTCTCGGCCGGCGGACCGATCCTCTTCCCCCAGCTCCCGGTGTCGGTGATCACGCCCATCTGCGCTCACACCCTGTCGCTGCGGCCGCTGGTCGTGCCCGACAAGAGCCGTATCGAGGTGACGCTCCACACCGAGCGCGAGGAGGTCTACCTCACCCTCGACGGCCAGGAGGGCGCCGAGCTGCACTATCGCGACAAGGTCTTGATCGGTCGCAGCGACACCGTCGTGCACCTGGTCAAGGCCGCCGATCGCACCTTCTACGAGAGCCTGCGCGGCAAGCTGCGCTGGGGCGGGTAGTTGGGGGAACCCGAGCCGGAGGCGAGACCCCGGCGCCGGGGCGACCGACGCTCGGGCGTCGATCGGCGGCGGGCCGACAAGGGACCGCCCGAGGGCGTGCCGGAGCGCCGCCGGGGCGAGCGGCGCATGCGGGAACGGCGCACACCTGGGCGGGTTCGGCGCTGGATCGTGCGGCCGTTCATCTGGCTGCTGGTGCTCGTGGTCGTGTTGCTGGCGGCGGCGATCTGGTACCTCTACCGCCCGGCGGTGCAGCGCGACGTGCTGCTGCGCCTCATCCCGCGCATCGAGGCCTTCATCGGCCGCGACGTGCGCGTCGGCCAACTGCGCTACAGCCTCTTCCCGCTCTGGCTCGAGCTGCGCGACGTCAGCGTCGCCGGTCCCAACCCCGGCGACCCGCCGATCCTCACCGTGCGACGGATCTACGCGCAGGCCGAGCTGCGCAGCCTGCGCCGGCAGATCCTGCAACTGACCGAGGTGCAGGCCGAAGGCGTCGACGTCTACGTCGACCGCTTCCTCGACGGCAGCGACAACTGGCCGCGCCGCAACAGCGAGGGCGCGCCGTCGAGCAAGAAGCCGTGGGAGCTCGACATCACCTCCTTCACCGTCACCGACAGCGTGCTGCGCTTCCGCGACGAGACGGTGCCGATGGACCTCGACGCGCGGCACGTCCGAGTCGCGCTGCTCGGCATGGGCGGCACCGACCTGCAAGGGCGCGCCGTCGCCGAGGCGGTCACCGTCAAGCTGCCGCACGCCAACCCGTACACGGCCGCCATCTCCGGCAAGATCGCCGTGCACCGCGACGGACTGGAGATCGTCAACGCGCGCGCCAGCTCTCCCGAAGCGGCGGTGTTGGGCCGCGGCCTGGTGCGCTGGCGGGGCGACAAGCGCGTCGACATCAAGCTCAACGGCAGTGTCTCGGCCGACGTCTTCCAACGCCTCGGCTACATCGAGGACCAGGTCGACGGCTGGTTCCAGGTCGACGGCTCGGTGGGCTGGAAGCCGGGCGTGTGGGGCTTCCGCGGCCAAGCGCGCGCCTCGCGCCTGCGCGCCCTCGACTGGGAGCTCAGCGGCGTCGAGGCCTCGATCGTCGGCGACCGCAACGCGGTGTGGGCCGACGTCGACCGCGCCCGCTACGGCGGCGGCGGCGTCACCGGCTGGGTGGAGGTGTCGCTGCCCAAGCACGACGGCAAGAAGGACGACGTGCGGCGCACGCGCATGCAGCTTCGCCTCGAAGGCATCGACGCCGAGAAGTTCCTCGACGACTCGCGCATCCCGGTGGGCGACCTCGCCGCACGCATCGGCGGCACGCTCGACTACCACTTCGCCGAGACCGACTGGCGTCATGGCTCGGGCGTCGCCGACATGCGTGTCACCGGCGACTCGCGACAGGGGCACGGCCTGGCGGTGGCCGGCGCCCTGCCGCTGGTCATCGAGCGCGGCGTCGTCAGCACGCAGGGCGTGCGGCTGGTCGGACCGGGGCAGGAGGTGACCGCCGCCGCCCGCTACGAGCTGCCGAGCGAGAGCGGCAGCATCGACTACCACCTGCAGAGCACCGACCTCGGGCCGCTGGCCCAGGCGCTGCCGGTGTCGCCGGCGGCCGACGGCGGCGCGCCGCTCTGGCTGCCGACGAAGGGCGCCGGCGAGCTCTCGGGCACGCTGCTCTTGGCGCCCAAGAACACCTCCACCGATCTCCACCTCGCGCTCACCGATGCGGTCGCGCGCGGCATCTCGGCCGACCGCGCCACCGGCGTCGTGGCGCTCGACGGCAACGCGGTGGAGCAGATGCGACTCGAGCTGGCGAAAGGAAACGGCGCGGCGATCATCGCCGGCCGCGTCGAGTACGCCAAGGGCGCGCCGTGGAACATGGACCTCGACGTCGCCGGCTGGCCGGTGCAGGACGCGCAGCCGTGGCTGGAGTTCGACCTGCCGGCGACCGGGCCGTTCACCGGCCAGGTGACGCTGGGCGGTGCCGGCAAGTCGAGCCGCGGTGAGATCGCCGGCGAGATCGCGCCGGGCACCGTGTTCGACGTGCCCGTCGACCGGCTGCGCACGCGCATGCGCTGGGACGACGAGGCCCTGCACATGGAGCAGCTCGCGGCGGTGGCGCCGGCCGGCGAGGCGACGCTCGAGGGCACCATGGCCTTCCCCGGCCACGAGCTGCAGATGACGCTGGCGGCGAGCAGCCTCGACGCCTCGAAGCCGCCGCTCCGCGACCTGCTCGGCGGCGTCGACGGCGCGCTGTCGTTCGCCGGCACCATCGAGGGCACGCTCGAGAAGCCGGCGATCCGCGGCGACCTCGTCGGCGAGCGGCTGGCGCTCGCCGGCCGGCCGCTCGGCGAGGACGGCCGCGCCGCGCTCCACGTCGACTGGAACGGCACGCAGCTGCAGGCGAACGGCTCGGTGCTCGGCCTGGCGAAGCTCTCCGGCGGCGGCGCTTTCGACCTCGACCGCGCCGACCTCACCTTCGGCGTGCAGGTCGACGAGCTCGGCGCGCTCGCCGGCTTCGCGCCGGAAGGGACGCCCGAGATCCACGGCAACGCGGCGGGCGAGCTGCGCATCACCGGGCCGCTCACCGCGCCGGAGCTCGGCCTGCGGCTAGACCGCCTGGAGGCCAACGTCGGCGGCACGCCGCTCGTGGCGCGGCGGCCGGTGCGCCTGCGCCTCGCCGAGCTCGACCGCGGCGGCCGGCTCTTCTTCGATTCGCTCTACCTCGGCACGGCGGAGGGCGAGAGCGAGGTGGTGGCGGCCGGCAGCGCCGGCCTCGCCGCCGGCGCGCCGCTCGATCTGCGCCTCCAGGGGGTCATCGAGAACGAGTGGTTGAAGCCGCTGCTCCCCGGCTTCGAGCTTTCCGGCAGCAGCGACGTGCTCGCCACCATCCGCGGCACGCCCGAGGCGCCGAAGGTCAACGGCCAGGCGTCGCTGCGGCCAGGCGTGCAGCTCACTTCCTCGGCGCTGCCGGCGCCGATCACCGGCGTGCACGGCGTGGCGCTCTTCTACCCCGACCGCCTCGTCGTCGACCAGTTCCAGGGCGAGATGGGCGGCGGCACCTTGCAGGCGACCGGCACCCTCGAGTGGCCGCGTCCCGACCGTCCCACCTCGGCGCGCTTCCAGGTGGCGCTGCGCAAGGTGGCGATGAATTACCCCGAAGGGTGGAGCTCGCGGGGCGACGCCGATCTGGTGTGGTCGATCGCCGGCGACGAGCAGTCGATCCGCGGCCAGGTCGTGCTCGACCGCGCGCTCTACCTGCGCGACGTCGACGTCGGCCTCGTGCCCCTGCTGCAGAAGTTCTTCCGCAAGCAGCGCCAGGAAGTGGCGGTCGCCGACGAGAAGCTGCGCGACGTGCAGCTCAACCTGCAGGTGCAGGCGCCGGGCACCGTGCGCATCAAGAACAACCTCGCCGACATGAAGGGCAGCGCCGAGCTCACCGTGCGCGGCACGCTGGCCGGCCCGATCATCTACGGCCGCGTCGAGGCCGAGCCCGGCGGGCGCCTCGTCTATTCGGACAACGACTACCGCATCGAGCGCGCCACCTTGACGTTCGCGAACCCGTATCGCGTCGAGCCGCTGTTGGATCTCGTCGCCACGACGCGCGTGGCGAGCTACGACGTGCGGCTGGCGCTCTTCGGCAACCTGGAGCGGCTGAACGCGACCTTCTCCTCCGACCCGCCGCTGCCCGACCTCGAGGTGTTGTCGCTGCTGCTGTCGGGCGCGCCGGGGCGGCTCGAGGACGAGCTGTCGCAGCTGCGCGGGCCGCAGCAGCAGACGACGACCGACAACTCCGCGGCGGAGGGGCTGCTGCTCGGCCAGGCGGCGTCGGCGATCACCCAGCGCGTGGGAAGCCTCTTCGGCGTCGACGCCTTCCGCATCGAGCCGCTGTCGCGCAGCGGCGAGTCGGTGTCGTCGGCGCGCGTCACCGTCGGCAAGCGCATCTCGCGCCGCGTCTACCTCACTTATTCATACGACCCGTCGTCGACCGGCGGCCAGCGCTTCCAGGTGCAGTGGCAGGTGGGGCAGGGGCTGTCGGTGTTGCTGACGCAGGAACAGGACTCGTACGCCGTGGATGTGTTGTGGGAGCACAGGTTTTGAGGGGCGGGCGCCGGGAGCGGGCGGCGACGGCGGCAGCGGCGGCGGTCGTGCTGGCGCTGCTGTGCGCGCCGAGCGTCGCGCGAGAGGCGGTGTCCACGCCGGGTGCGCCCGCGGCCGAGAGCACGCCGGCGGCGAGCGCGGTCACGCCGGCGTCGACCGCGCCGCTCGTCACCGGCGTCGAGCTGCTCAGCGACGCGCCGGTCGACGACCTCGACGCCGCGCTCGACCTCGTCACCCTCGCCGTCGGCTCGCCCTACGACGAGCGCGAGGCGCGCCGCACGCTGCGCAACCTCGAAGCCAGCGGCCTCGCCGCCGAGGCGGAGATCTGGACACGGCCAGCAGAGCTGCCCGCCGGCTGCGAGGAAGGGCGGGGGCGCCCCTTGCCCCTGGAGGGGCAGGGGGTCGGGGGGTCAGGGGTGGAGCTAAACCCAGGGGAGGGGGTCGGGCGGGGGGAGGCAGCGCGCTGTGCGCGCGGGGTGGTGGTGATGGCGGCGATCTGGACCAACGTGCTCGTCGAGTCGGTGGAGATCACCGGCGAAGACCGCGGCCTGGCGATTGAGACGCTGCGCGGCGAGCTGCAAGTACAGGAAGGCGAGCCGCTGGTCGAGGATCGCGTCGTGCGCAGCGTCTTCCGCCTGCTCGACCGCTACCGCGCCGAGGGCTACTTCGACGCCACCGCGCGCACCAAGGTGGCAGTCGACGAGGCGCGCAAGCGCGCGCGCATCGCCTTCGCCGTCGCCGCCGGACCGCGCGCGAAGATCGGCCAGGTGGCGGTCGACGGCGCGCTGAGTCCGTCCGAGTCGGCGCGGCCCGAAGCCGCGCTCGGCCCCTTCGAGCCGGCGCGTCTCGTCGGCGTTTTACGCGCGCGTCCCGGCGAGAGCTACCGCCAGTCCACGGTGCGCGACGATGCCGAACGGCTGCGCCGGTGGCTGCACGAGCAGGGCTACCGCCAAGCCGAGGTGGAGCTGCTCTCCGAGCGCTACGACCGCCAGGACCACCTCGTCGACCTCGCATACCGCGTCGACGTCCACGGCAAGGTGACGGTGCGCGTCGAAGGCGCCGACCTGCGCACGCTGCGGCGCAAGGACCTGCTGCCCTTCCTCGGCGACCAGGGCTACGACGAGGCGGTGGTGCTGCAATCGGAGGCGCGCATCACCCGCTTCTACCAGGAGAGCGGCCACTACCGCGCCAAGGTCGAGCACCGCGAGGAGCGTCGCGGCGAGGACGTCGACCTCACCCTGGTGGTCGTGCCCGGACCGGAGTACACGCTGCGCCAGATGCGCTTCACCGGCAACGACGGCGTGCCGGAGTCGAAGCTGCGCGCACTGATGACGACCGGCGAGAAGCGCCTGCTCGTCGCCGGCAGCGGCAAGCTGATCGACGAAGTGCTCACCGCGGATCTCGAGAACGTGCGCTCGTACTACGCGCTGTCGGGATGGACGCAGGCGAAGGTGGGGCCGCCGGAGGTCACCGAAGAGGGCGACCACCAGCTCGTGCTGACCATCCCCATCGTCGAAGGCCCACGCACGCGCGTCGTCGACCTCGCCATCGACGGCGTCAAATCGCTCGACCTCGCGGCGCTGCGCAAGGCGCTGCCGCTGCAGGCCGGCGGGCCGTTCCACCCGCGGCTGCTCGACGAGACGCTCGACTTGGTGCGCGGCCGCTACGAAGGCGAGGGCTACCCGTACGCGCAGGTCTCGGCGACCACGGACTGGAACGAGGACCACACCCTCGTCGACGTCATCCTGCGCGTGCTCGAAGGGCCGCAGCAGGTGGCGGCCAACGTCATCGTCCGCGGCAACCGCCGCACCGACACCGGCGTCGTGCGCATGCTCGCCGGGGTGTCGCGCGGCGAGCCGATCTCGCGGCGGCGGCTGCTCGAGGTGCAGCGCAACCTCTACCGCGTCGGCATCTTCTCGCGCGTCGACGTGACGCTGGCGCCGTCATCCGACAGCGTGCGCGAGCGCGACGTGGTGATCGAGGTCGACGAGGGGAGGAACCAGCGCGTCGCCTACGGCGTCGGCTACGACTCCGAGGAGGGGATCGGCGGGCTCACCAGCTACTCGCACGGCAACCTGCTCGGCCGCGCGCTGCACTTCCAGCTCGACGGCCGCGCCTCGCAGCGCACGCAGCGATTCCGGTTGCTGTTGCAGCAGCCTTATTGGGGCGGCCAGTGGCCGGGCTCGATCAACTACCTGCTCTACAAGGAGTCGGAGCGACGGCGCACCTTCCGCGTCGAGCAGCGCGGCGCGCAGGCCGAGCTGGCGCGCGGGCGCGGCCGGCTGCGCTTCAGCCTGTTCACCGACTATCGCCAGGTGGCGCTCGGGGCCGGTGACGATCGCCTCGACCTCTCGGAGCTGTCGCTCGACGACCAGCGCGCGTTCCAGGACATCAAGATCCTCTCCTTCGTGCCGCGCGTGGTGTGGGACGAGCGCGACGACCCGATCGACGCCCATCGCGGCAGCCAGCTCATCGCGCAGGCGAAGTACGCCGTGCCGGCGAGCGGCATCGCCGAGGAGCACTTTTTCGAGCTCTTCGGACAGCTCGTGCACTATTGGGACCTGAGGAAGCTCGGCGTGCTGGCGGCGAGCGCGCGCGCCGGCGGCATCGAGCCGCTGGGCGGCCAACCGGTGTCGATCGCCGAGCGCTTCTTCGCCGGCGGCCGCACCACGCATCGTGCATACGGGCGCGACGAGCTGGGCATCCCGGGCGAGACGCTGCTGGCGGGGAAGCCGGTGGGCGGCAAGGGGCTGCTGCTGTTCAACTTCGATTACCGCTTCCCGCTGGCGGGGGCGCTGGGCGGGACGGTGTTCTTCGACGCTGGCAACGTGTGGGCCGATTGGCGGGACGTGGAGTTGCGGGAGATCAAGAGCGGCGCCGGGCTCGGCGTGCGGTACCTGACGCCGATTGGGCCGTTGCGGGTGGAGATGGGATGGAAGCTGGATCGGGAGCATGGGGAGCCGAAAAGCGCGGTGTTGGTGAGCTTCGGCAACGCGTTCTAAGAAGAGAACTGAGGACGAGACGACGAGGGCGTGCACTGCGGCCGGCGGTTGCGCATCTCGGCGGCGCCGCGCTGTGGGTCCCCGCCTGCCCGTCGGTATCCCACCGTGCTCGCTTCGCTGCGCGCGGTGGGAGCCCTCCGCCGGGCGCGCCCTCTCGCGCGGCGCCGCCGAGCGCAACCGCCTCCGCTAGTGAGCTTTGCTGGCACGCGCCGCATCGCGGCATGACTGGTAAGCTCTGAGACCCATGAGCGAACCGCGGGCCCGCCGAGCTGGTGGTTTCGCCTCTATCGAGGAGGCGTTCGCGGAGCTGCGGGCTGGGCGGTTCGTGATCATCGTCGACGACGAGGATCGGGAGAACGAAGGGGATCTCGCCATCGCGGCGGAGATGGTGACGCCGGCGGCGATCAACTTCATGGCGATGCATGGGCGCGGGTTGATTTGCTTGGCCTTGACGGAGGAGCGGTGTGATGCGTTGCGGTTGCCGTTGATGGTGGAGCGCAACACGTCGACGTACGGCACGGCGTTCACGGTGTCGATCGAGGCGAAGGGGAAGGTGACGACGGGGATCTCGGCTGCCGACCGCGCGGCGACGGTGCTGGCGGCGATCGATCCGTTGACGCGGCCCGACGACTTGGTGCGGCCGGGGCATGTCTTCCCGCTGCGGGCGAGGAAGGGTGGTGTGCTGAAGCGCGCCGGGCAGACGGAGGCGTCGGTGGACCTCGCAGCGCTCGCCGGCCTCACGCCTGCGGCGGTCATCTGCGAGATCATGAACGAGGACGGCAGCATGGCGCGGGTGCCGGAGCTGGCGCGGTTCGCCGAGCGCCACGGCCTGCGCATGGTCGCGGTCTCCGACCTCGTCGACTACCGGCTGCGCCACGAGACGATCGTCGAGCGCATCGCGTCGCCGCTGGTGCCGACGCCGTGGGGCGAGCTCCGGGTGCATGCGTATCGCTCGCAGCTCACCGGCGAGGAGCACTTGGCGCTGGTGCGCGGCACGATCCGGCCGGACGACGCGGTGCTGGTGCGCGTCCACAGCCAGTGCCTCACCGGCGACCTCTTCGGCTCCGAGCGTTGCGATTGCGGATTGCAGCTCCACACGGCGCTGGATCGGATTCAGGAGGAGGGGCGCGGCGTCCTGCTATACCTGTTGCAGGAGGGGCGCGGCATCGGCCTCGTCAACAAGCTGCGCGCCTACGAGCTGCAGGAGCAGGGGCACGACACGGTGGAGGCCAACGAGCGGCTGGGCTTCCTGCCCGACCACCGCGACTACGGCATCGGCGCGCAGATCTTGCGCGACCTCGGCGTGCGGCGGTTGCGGCTGATGACCAACAACCCGAAGAAGAGCCGCGAGCTCGCGGCCTACGGCATTGACGTCGTCGAGCGGGTGCCGCTCGAGGTGCCGCCGACCGAGAGCAGCCGCGAGTACCTGCGCGCCAAGCGCGACAAGCTCGGGCACCTGCTGAGCCTGGTGTAGCCGGCACGGAGCCGGCTCATCCGCGGAGCGTGGCGACCAGGGATCTCGACAGGCCAGCCGCCGCGGACGCCAGCCGCGCTGGCGCGGCGGCGATGACGGCGGAGCGTGCACCCATTCGTATCCTGTGGGTCGCAACCAAAGCGCCTTGGCCGCCTCGCGACGGTGGGCGCCTGTTGCAGCTCGAGACGCTGCGGCTGCTGGCCGCGCACGACGGTGCGGGCGAGCGCTCGGTGGAGGTGGAGCTGGTGGCGCCGGCGCCGCGCCGCGAGCACGCGGCGATTGAGGCTGCCCTGGCGCCGCTGTGCCGGCCGCGTCTGGTCGACGCGCGACCGTTGCCGCTGCCGTTGGCTGTGCTTCGTGCGGCGCGCCGCCGCGAGCCGGTGACGGCGGCGCGTCATCGCCTCGGCGCGGTGGCGCGCGAGGTAGTCCGCGCCGCGGCCGCGCGCGCCGTCGACGTCGTCCACGCGGAGCAGGTGCAGGCGATGCCGCAGGCGCTCGCCGCGGGGCGGCCGGTCCTGCTGCGAGCGCAGAACGTGGAGAGCGAGCTGTGGCGGGGCGCGCATCCGGGTGTCGGCGGCACCGAGCGCGGCCTCGCCTCGGCGAGACCGACCGCCGGCGCCCGCGGATCGTTGCGCCACCACGAAGCCTCGCGCGTCGAGCGCTGGGAAGCGGCGATGCTGCGGCGTGCGGCGCTCACCCTCGCCGTCACCGAACGCGATGCCGCAGCGCTGGCCGCGTTGGCGCCGGGCGCGCGCGTCGAGGCGCTGCCGGTGCCGTTCCCGGCCGAGCTGCCCGCGGGTCCGCCTTTGGCCAGCGAGCCCGCGATCTCGCTCCTCGCCGGCGCCGGCTGGCAGCCCAACCGCGAAGGCGCCGAGGCGTTCGTCCTGCGCTCCTGGCCGCTGGTCCGCCACTCGCTTCCGTCCGCGCGACTTCACCTCTTCGGCGACGTCCGAGCCGCGGGTGAAGGCGTCGTCCGCCACGCAGCGCCGCACGATGCTGGCGTCGCCTTCGCCGCCGGCAGCATCCTCGTCGTGCCGCTCGCCGTTGCCTCCGGCGTGCGCATGAAGGTGCTCGAGGCGTGGGCGCGCGGCGTACCCGTCGTCGCCACGCCCGCCGCAGCTGCCGGCCTCGACGCCGCGCACGGCGACGAGCTGCTGATCGCCGACATGGGCGAGCCGCTCGCGAACGCGCTCGTGACGCTCGCGCGCGACGCCGCGCTCAGGGCGCGTCTGGTGCGCTCGGCTCGCGAGCTGCTGCGTCGCCGTCACGATCCGCGAGCGCTGCGGGCGCGGCTGCTCGCCGGCTACGCCGCCGCCGCCGCGACGGCGTCTGGTCGCGATTCGCGGTGACCGGCGCGCCGACGGCGGCGCCGACGAGCACCGCCAGCCCCAGCGCGTTGGCCGGGATGGTGAGCCCGAAGTCGAGCGCCGAGTGGACGGCGGCGGCGGCGAGCGCACCGTAGCCGGCTAGCGCTGCCGCGCGGTCCTCGCCGCGGTTGTCGCCGCCGAGCACCTGGAAGAGCCGGCGCACGGCGGCCACCAGCCCGGCGAGCAGCAGCAGCGCGCCGGGAAGGCCGAGCGTCGCCAGCGCCTCCAACCAATCGTTGTGCGCGTGCCACCAGCCGCCGGGGATCGACGCCGGCTGCACCATCGGAAAGGCGTCGCGAAAGCTCGCCATGCCGGTGCCCGTCCACGGGAAGCGCTGCCAGAGCTCCCACGTCGCGGCGTAGGCGGTGCGCCGCGAGTTCCAGGTCAGCTCGTAGGGCGAGGTGGAGAGCCAGCGCCCGAGCCCCTCCTGCAGCCCGACCGCAGCGACGGTGCCGATGCCGAGCACGGCGAGCCCGAGGCCGGCCGGCGCGAGCCCCCACCGCCGCTTGCGCAGCGCCGCCGCCGCGCCCTGCGCCGCGGTGGCGAGCACGGCCCCGAGCAACCCCGCGCGCGAGCCGGTGAAGGCGATGGAAGCGAAGAAGCCGAGCCAGACGATGAGCGCCGGGCCGACCAGCAGCAGCCGCCGTTCCAGCGTCTCGGCGCCGCGCGCGCGACGGAGCGACCACCAGAGCCAGGCGAAGGCGGTGACCAACGCCAGCTCGAGGAAGAGCGCCAGGTGGTCGGGGTTGATGAAGGTGCCGCGCAGGCGTCCCGGCCCGCCGTGCACGGTGACACCCCAGAGCGTCGACTCGCCGGCGGTCCAACGGTGGGTGCCGTAGAGCACCTCGACGGTGGCGGCGAGAAGCATCGCCAGCGCCAGTGCCCGCCGCGCCCAGCGCCGCCGGCTGACGGCCGCGCCGGCGAAGAGCGCCGCGCCGACCGCCGCCCACCAGAGGGCGTTGCGGCGCGACAGGTCGGGCGCCAGCGACAGCGGCATGCGAGCCGGCGGGCGCGCGCCGGTGAGCGCCGCCGCCGCCGTGCGCAGCTCCGCCGCCCGCGGCGACAGCGCTCGCACCACGCCGGCCGGCAGCGGTAGGGCCTGCACCAAGCCCCACGCCGCCACCAGGATCAGGGCCGCCGCCGCCGCGCGGCCGCCCATCCCCAACCCTCCCTCCCGCCGCTGGAGCAGCGCGAACAGCAGCGCCGCCGCGCACCCTGCCTGCAGTGACGCGCGGGCCTCGAAGGTGACGCTACCGAACGGCAGCGGCGCCCAGATCAACAGGGCGCACAACGCCAGAAGTGCCAGCAACAACGGGAGATCGCGTATCATGGAGTGGAAACCGATGAGCGCCGTCATTATCTCCGAAGGCTGCCGTGAGGTCTCGGCACCGGGCGAAGCTCCTGCCTCCAATCGCGTCACGCGACGCGCCGCGGAATATGGAGCGCTGTGCGAGGGTTCACAGCCTGCGATGGTCTCCAGGCGCCGGATCTCGCGTCGGCAGAGCCGCGCTTCGCGCAGCGCGTGGTCGGGCCTGTGGCTGCTCGCCGTCTCGGCGCTCCTCACCACCGGGGCGCTGGTGCCCTCCACCCTCCTGGCGCAGGTGACCGACTACCGCATCGGCCCCCAGGACGTGCTGTCGATCAAGGTCTACGAGACGCCGGAGCTCAACGCCGATGACCTCCGCGTCTCCACCGAAGGCAAGATCTCGCTGCCCAACGCCGGCGCCATCGCGGTCGCCGGCCTCACCGAGGCCGAGGCGGGCCTCGAGGTCGAGCGCGTGCTCGAGCAGTGCTGCGTCAATCGCGCCACGGTGACGGTGCGGGTCAAGGAGTACCGGTTCAAGCCGATCGCCGTCATCGGCGCCGTCGGCCGCCCGGGGCCGATCGCCTCCTCGGGACGCCTGACGCTGCTCGACGTGCTCACCGCCGCCGGTGGCATCGGCGCCCAGCACGGCGACGTCGTCCACATCATCCGCCACGGCGACAACGGCATCTCCGACCAGCTCACCGTGCGGCTGGACGATCTCCTGGTGCGCGGCGAGCAGCGCTGGAACGTGCCCATCCTGCCCGGCGACCTCATCAACGTGCCCGCCGACGTCGAGGTCACCGTCTTCTGCCTCGGCGAGGTAGCCCACCCGGGCGCCGTCAGCTTCAAGAGCTCCGACCGCATGACGCTGCTCACCGCCATCGCCCACGCCGGCGGCCTCACCGACCGCGCCTCCTACAAGCTGGTGATCAAGCGCGAGGGCGCGGGCAGCCTCGTCGAGGAGATCCCCGTCGACTACAAGGCGGTGCTCGCCGGCCGCGCCCCCGACCCCACCCTCAAGGAGGGTGACGTCGTGGTGGTCAAGGAGTCGTTCTTCTGAAGCCGCTCGCCGCGCCGCCCGAGGTGACCGCCGCCGACCCCCTCCTCGACGGGCCGCGGACGGAGTTCCACCTCGCCGACTACCTCGACATCGTGCGCCGGCGCTGGCGCCTGGCGGCGGCTTTCGCCATCGTCTTCGCCATCGGCGGCCTGGTGCACTACTTCGTGACGCCGCCGATGTACAAGGCGACGACGACGATCCAGATCGACCGCCGCACGCTGTCGGTGGGCGCCAACTCCGACACGCCGTGGGTCGAGAACTGGTTCAACATGGAGTTCTACCCCACGCAGTACACGCTGCTGCAGAGCCGCGGCCTCGCCGAGCGGGTGGTGAGCGACCTGCGCCTCTACGACGATCCGGTGTTCAACCCGGGCGCCGCCAGCCTGCGCGACAAGCGCAAGAGCGGCGGCACGCCGGAGCTCGACGCGGCGCAGCTCGGCGGCTACGGCGGGCGCCTCCTCGGCGGCCTCGAGATCGCGCCGATCAAGAACACCCAGCTCGTCGAGATCCGCTTCCAATCGAGCTCGCCCGAGCTGGCGGCGCGGGTGGCCAACGGCGTCGCCGACGCCTTCATCGACTGGGGCATCGAGGATCGCTCGACCTCCGCCGGCAAGGCGTCGAGCTTCCTCGGCAAGCAGATCGAGGAGCTCAAGGGAGAGATCGCCGACAAGGAGCAGACGCTGCAGGGTTACCAGCGGCGCTCCGACATCGTCGCCTCCGACCCGTCGAACAGCCCGACGCTGCAGCAGCTGCAGGGGTTGAACAAGGATTACGTCACCGCGGTCTCGGCCCGCATCGAGAAGGAGGCGGCCTACAACCAGTCGCTCAGCGCGCCGGCCGAGACGCTCGCCGACTCGCTCTCCGGCGGGTTGGTCAGCACGCAGCGGCAGGACCTGCTCAACCTCGAGCGGGACTACAACGCGCTGCGCGCCAAGTACAAGGTCGACATGCCGCAGGTCGTCGACGCCAAGACCAAGCTCACCGACGCCCGCAAGCGGCTCGACGAGCTGGTCGCCGAGAACGTGCAGCAGGCCCGCGCCGCCGCGCGCAGCGAGCTCGAGCGGGCGCGGGCGCAGGAGAACGCGCTGCGCACCGAGCTCAACCGCGCGCGCAACGAGACCATCGACATGGGCTCGGCGACGGTGCAGTACAACGCCCTCAACATGGAGGTCGAGACGCAGCGCCAGCTGCTCGACGAGCTGCTCAAGCGGCAGTCGGAGACCTCGGTGACGGCCCGCCTGCAGGCCACTCGCGAATCGAACGTGCGGGTGGTGGACCGCGCGCTGGTCCCCGGCGCGCCCTTCGCGCCGTCGATGCGCCGCGACGTCGGCATGGCCCTCGGCCTCGGCCTCTTCCTCGGCATCGCCTGCATCTTCCTGCTCGAGTATCTGGACCGCAGCCTGAAGACCGCCGACGAGGCGGAGCGCGTGCTCGGCCTGCCGGTGCTCGCCGTCATCCCCGACGTGCTCGAGCGCTCGAACCGCTACGGCTACGGCACCTCCTACAGCTACCGCCGCAAGCGCAAGCGCGGCGCGCCGGGCGGCAAGCCCACCCGGCGCGGCATCACCCGGGAGAAGGAGAAGACCGTCGCCGACGCGCTCAAGGAGATCGAGCTGCTGCCGCAGACCAAGCCGCGGCACTCGATCTCCGAGGCTTACCGCTCGCTGCGTACGGCGCTGCTGCTCTCCTCGGCGCACCAGCTGCGCGTCGTGGCGCTCACCTCGGCGCACTCCGGCGAGGGCAAGACCGCCACCGCTGCCAACCTCGCCGTGGTGATGGCGCAGCTCGGCCGCCAGGTGCTGCTCATCGACGCCGATCTGCGCAAGCCGCGCATGCACCGCGTGTTCAACCTCAGCAACCGCGAAGGGCTGGTGCACTGCCTGACCGGCGGCGAGCCGCTCGAGCAGCTCATCCAGCCGACGGGAGTCAACGGCCTGTTCCTGCTGCCCTCCGGGACGATCCCACCCAACCCGTCGGAGCTGCTCGCCTCCGACCGCATGCGCGAGCTGCTCGAGGTCGCGCAGCGCCGCTTCGACCTGGTGATCGTCGACACGCCGCCGCTGCTGGCGGTGACCGACGCGGCCGTGCTCGGCTCGATGGTCGACGGCGTCGTCCTCTGTCTGCACGCCCGCCGCGTGCAGCGCGGCGAGGCGCTCGCCAGCGCCGATCGCCTGCGCGTCTCCGGTGCCCGCGTCCTCGGCACCGTGCTCAACCGGTACGTCGCCGGCAAGGGCGGCGACGACAAGCACTACTATTACTACTACCAGTACCACGCCTACGGCGAGAGCGACGAGCGCCCGAGCAGCGCCAGCGGTACGTCGGCGGCCTAGACCTTCACCACCCAGCGTGATCGATCTGCACTGCCACATCCTGCCGGGAGTGGACGACGGCGCGGCCAACCTCGCCGACGCCGTGGCCATGTGCCGCCTGGCCGCGGCCGACGGCTGCACCGTGATGGTGGCGACGCCGCACCAGCGCCACGCCAGCTTCCCGCTCGCCACCCGCGAGGCGCTGCAGGCGGCGTACGAAGACCTCGTCGGCGCGCTCGCCAGCGCTCCCGCCGAGGAGCGCGTCGAGGTGCGCTTGGAAGTACGGATGGGCGCCGAGGTGCGCGTCGACTCCGAGCTGCTCGCCGACCTCGAACGTCCGGGCGCGGCGGCGTTGGCGCTCGCCGGCAGCCGCTACGTGCTGCTCGAGTTCCCGCGCGCCGAGGTCGGCCCTGCCCCGGAGGAGGTGGTGCACGAGCTGCTCGTCGCCGGCTGGCGGCCGGTGCTGGCGCACCCCGAGGTGCTGCCCTGGCTCGAGGTGCCGCGGCTTCACGCGCTGGTCGACGACGGCGCGCTGCTGCAGGTGACGGCGGCGGCGATCACCGGCGACTTCGGGCGCTACCCGCACCAGCGCGCGTGGGAGCTGCTCGACGAGGGCCTCGTCCATTTCGTCGCCTCCGACTCGCACTCGCCGACCTGGCGGGCGCCCGGGCTGTCGCCGGCACGCGAGCTGCTGGCGCAGCGGCTGGGCAGCGCCGCGGCACGGGCGCTCGTCGAAGACAACCCGGCGAGCGTGCTCGCCGACGTGCCGCTTCATGCCACCGCGGCCGTGGGGCAGGGAGGCGCGAGTTGAGCGCCGTCCTCCGTGCCGTGTCTCGGCGCGGCCTTCGCACGCTCGTCGGCGCCTGCGCCGTCGCCGCTTTCGCGGTGCCCCTGAGCGCCGCCATCGACCCGTTCTACAGCAGCCGCCTGCAGGAAGGCATCGTCGCCGCCGAGCGCGGCGCCAACGCCGACGCCGTGCGCAGCCTGCGCATCGCCTGCTTCGGCATGCTCGACGACGCGCCGCAGCTCGCCGACTGCCTGGTGCGTCTGGCGCTGGCGCAAGCGGCGGGCAACGACCAGGAAGGCTTCTCGCAGACCTTCCGCCGCCTCGTCGAAGGCGAGGAGCTGGTCGGTCTCTACAGCAAGGCGGGGCTCCCACCCGATCTCACCGGCCGCTTCGAGGCCAAGGTGGTGGAGTGGATCCCGCGCGCGGCGCTGGCGGGCGCCAGCGGCTTCCAGCGCCTCGCCGCCGACCAGCGCGAGAGCCAGCTCGCGGCGCTGCAGCCGAAGGCGCGCCGCGAGCGCCTCGCCAAGCTGGAGAAGGACGAGCCGAAGGTGGCGCGCTGGCCGCTGCTCCTCGCCCGCCTGGAGAAGGAGCAGGGCAATGCCAAGGCGGCGCTCGCCGCCGCCGAGCGCGCGCTCCAGCTGGCGCCCGACCTCGCCGAGGCGCGCTGTCTCCGCGGCTGGGGCCGCGCCGGCACCGGCAAGCACGCCGAGGCGCTGACTGACCTCGCCGGCTGCCGCGGTGGCGATCCGGCCTTCGCGGTCGCCGAGTTGCAGAGCCGCGTCGCGCTGCAGCAGTGGTCCGAGGCTTCGGCGCTGCTCGCCTCTCTGACGCCCGAGCAGCGCAAGCTCCCGGGTGTCGGCGACCTCGAGAAGAAGATCGGCGCCGCCACCAAGCAGGCGGCGGCGCCGCGCCCGACGCCGGTCGCCGCCGAGGAGGCGCAGCAGACCGGCACGCCGCCCGCCGTTGGAGATCGCACCAGTGGAGCGGCCCACCAGCCGCAGCCGGCGCCGACGGGCAACGCGCATCAGGACTCCGGACGCGTCAACCGCGACGGCGCGCCAGCCGCCGTGGCGCGGCCGACACCGACGCCGACGCCGGTTCGCGACACGGCCGCGGCGATGCCGCCGCCGGCCGCTCCCGCTCCGGCGACACCTCCCCGCAGCGCGCCGACTCCTGCGCCGACACCGGTGCCGGCTGCCACAACGCGCATCGCGGCCGCCGCGCCGACTCCCTCACCGACGGCGACGCCCGCTGCCACGACTCGCACCGTGGCGGCATCGGCGCCGCCGCTGCCGGCCGGGCCTCCGGGCGGCGCGCTCGCCCCTGCTGACGAGACAGCGCTCGGACGCGCCCAGGCGATGCTGTCGCGCGCCCGCACGCCGGCCGAGATCGAGGCGGCCTACGCCGTGGCCGCCGACCTCGCGGCGCGCTACCCGAACCACCAGCGCGTGCAGCACACGGCGGCCGAGATCGCCTACCGCGCCTCGCGCTGGAGCGACGCCGTGCGCCACTTCCGGCGCGGCGGCGACCCCGGCGAGGCGCAGCCGCTGCTGCTCTTCTACTACGCGGTGTCGCTGTGGGAGTCCGGCGCCCGCGGCGAGGCCGCCGCCGTCATGCGCCGCTGCGATGGGAAGGTGCGGCCGACGCCCTTCGTCCAGGCCTACCGCGACAAGATCCTCGGCGCTGGCTCATCCTGATGCCTTCCTGATCACCGGCTGAAGCGACATTGCTATACTGCTCGCCCAGGAGACCCCATGATGCGTAACGCGGTGCGCGCCGGATGGTTTGCGGTCGCTCTCTCGCTGTCGCTCGCCGCGTTCCTCAGCGGCAGCCCGGCATCGGCGCAGGTGCCGCGCGCGCTCATCGGCGACCTCGCCTGCATCCCGCGCGACGGCCACGCCGTGGCGCAGGCGGTGGCGGGCCCGCTCGCCGCCAGCGAGGAAGTGCGCATCTACTTCCGCCGCCAGGGCTACGGCGACTTCTACTGGGTGCCGGCGCGGCCGACTTCCGACGGCCGCTTCTGGGGCGTGCTGCCGGTGCCCGAGCCCGACAACAAGGTCGCCGAGGTCTACTCCGCTGTGGTGTCGACGCCCACCGGCGCGCCGCGCGCGCAGTCGCGCATCATCACCGTGCCGGTGGAGCCCAACTGCCGCGTCCAGCTCGGCAACGCGCAGCAGGCCGACGCCGGCCACCTCATCGTCGGCGAGACCTCGCTGGGGCAGAAGTTCCGCAAGGTCGCCTGGTGGCAGTGCGAGGGCATTCGCGAGCGCATCGACGTCCGCGGCGAGCGCCGCGACGACGAGGCGTGCATCCCGCTCGCCTGGTGGCAGCGGCCCGAGATGGTGGCGCCGCTGCTCGTGCTCGCCGGCGGCGGCGGCGTGATCGTCACGCCCGAGGCGCCGCCCGAGCTCTCGGTCGCGAATCCGTAGCGGCAATCATGCGCCGGTGACGAGCCGGCGCAACAGCGGGTAGACGCGCTCGGGAGCGAGCTCGGCGAGGCGCGCGCGGCCCGCTTCGGCGAGGCGGCGGCGCAGCGGCGGGTCCGCGAGCAGGCGGCCGATCTGCGCCACCCATTCGGCTGCTGACTCGGCGACCAGCAGATCGCGCCCGGGTTCGGCGGCGGCGCCCGCAGCGGCAAACCCGGAGGCGACGACCGGCACGCCCGCCGCCCACGCGTCGAGCACCTTGAGCGGCACGCCCGACCCGCAGCGCAACGGCGCCACCGCGATCGTGGCCGTCGCGAGCAGCGCGCGCAGATCCGGCGGCCGCGGCACCAGCGTGCCGCCGGCGGCGGCGACGCGGCGCGACGACGCATGCGACGGCCGGTCGCCGGCCACCAGCAGCCGTGCGGCGGGCAAGACGCGGTGGAGCTGCGGCCACACATCGCCGGCGAAGAAGCGCAGCGCATCGCGGTTGGGGAAGTAGCCGAGATTGCCGGTGAGCGCGATCGTCGGGCCGCCGCCACGCTCGTCGCGAGCCGGCGGCGTCTCGACCGCGGCGATGGCGATCGGCGCTACGACGATGCGTTCCGCCTGTGTGGGAGACACTTGCGCCAGCGCTTCGCGATCGCGCTCGCAAACGACGAGCGAAGCGCGGCTCGCGGCGATGAGTCGTGCCTCGGCGGCCGCGAGCCGCCGCGCCTCCCAGCGCAGCAGCGGCCGCAGGACCGGACGATCGAAGCGCGCGCGCGTCGCCGCGTTGAGCGACAGGCAGTCGATCAGATCGACGACCAGCGGCTTCTCGCCAACGTCGGCGAGATGAGGCAGCAAGCGCGCGAGCTGCAGCACGACGAGGTCGTGGCGCGGCGCGAGCTCGCGCAGACGCCGGCCGAGCTCCGGCTGGCGAAACGGCATCGCCTGCAGCGGCCAGCCACGCCCCAGACCGGGGAGTGCGAGCAGCGCCGCCGCGGCCGCGCCGCGCGCGCGAAACGTCTCGCGTCGCACGCCGGCCGGTGGCGAAGGCTCGCCGGCCGCGGCCGGCGCCAGCCACGTCACCTCGTGCTCCGCTGCCAACGCCTCGACGAGCTGGCGCGCCCGTAGCTGATCGCCGCGCCACGGGGGCCAGGGCGGCCGCCCGGTGGCGAGCAGCACCTTCACGCGCCGCCCGTCCCGAGCAGCGCCACCGCGCCCGGCGCCGTGCGCCCGCCGGCGAGCCCGCGCCACGTCAGCCGGTGCGGGCCCGAAGCCACCCCCACCGGCAGGCGCAGCGGCTCGCCGGCGCGCACCGGGAAGCAACCCATACCGAGCCCGTCCCAGCCCAGCTCGACGACGGCGCCGGCGTCCGGCGCCACGTCGACGCGCACCGCGACGCCCCGCGCCGGATGCGCCGCCACCAGCTCGGCCGCCGCCTCGCCGCCGCGGTAGATCCACTGTTCAGGCCCCCATGCCGCTGCCGCCAGCGACTCAGGCCGCGCCACCATCCCTTCGCTGCGCGCGCCCGCCAGCCGTTCGCGCGCGCGCAGGTAGGCCCAGCGGTTCTGATACGAGCGATGGACCTCGGCGAGTACTGTGCCGGCGTCCTCGACGTCGCCGCGAGCGAGCAGCGCCTCGGCCTTGGCGATGGCGTAAGGCGCCCACTCCTCGCTCCACAGTCGGTCGGCGCGCCGCTCCCACGACTCCGCCCGCGTCAGGTCGCCGCCCGCCAGCGCCGCCATCGCCGCATGCGGCGGCGGCAGCTCGGGCGACAGGCTCGCCACGCGTGCCAGCACCTCCGGCGGTAGCGGCTCCTTGCCCAACTCCCAGAGCGGCAGCGCCCATGCGAGCCAGGCGCTCAGCGGCCCGGTCGCCGACCCCACCTGCCCCGGCGGCAACTGCTCAACCGCGCTGCTGAACAGCGACGCCGTGCGGCGATCGGGCGGAGCGTCGCTCAACGTGCCGATCAGCTCGGTGCGTCCGCCGGGCACGTCACCATGCTCGAGGCGCCGCTCGGCCTCCGAGAGCCGCGCCTGCAGCGCGGCGAGCGTTAGGGGCAGCCATCGCTCGCGCGCCGCGCAGAACCCGACCCAGTCGCCGCGCCCGGCCGCCGCCTGCTGAAGCTGCTCGTAAGGCCCCGGCTCGGCAGGGAGCACCGCTTCCAGCTCCTCTCGGCTCCCCGCCACCGCGGCCCACGCCGGCAGCAATTGCGCGAGGGTGTCGCGATCGCGAAACGCCTCGCGCACGAGTCGCCGACCCTCGTCACGCTCGGACGGTGACAACGCCTGCCAGGTCGCGAGGTAGCCGGTTACCAGCAGCTTCCGCGGCTCCGGGCTGCCCGGCGCCAACCGCTGCGCGTGCTCGAGCGGCGCCCGCCACACCGCCGGATGCGCGTAGAGCTCGCCGCCGCCGCGCCACGCCGTCAGCAGCCGCGCGCCGCCGAACATCATCGCCGACTCCCACGACGCCGGCCGCGCCGCCAGCGTGCGGGAGGAGATGTCGCCCGCCAACCGCACGCGCTCCTCGACCCGCCGCGCCTCCGCCGCCGCCTCGCGAGGCGGCAGCGCCGCGAGCGTGCGAGTGTCGAACGCATCGTTGACCAGCACCCGCGCCAGCGCCGGCCCGCTCGCCTTCGGGTCAGGGTCCCGCCGCGCGCGATCGGCCTGCGTCGCGAACTTCGCCGCCGCGCCCGTGCTTTCCCACTGCGCGATCGCCGCCGCGCGCGCGGTCTTCTCACCGCGGCATTGCGAGATGGTGGACGCCAGCAGCAAGAGGGCGCCGGCCGCGACAGGCCAGCGCAGGAGGGAGAGCCGCATGGCGGCTATCGTACTGCGGGTACTGCGGTTGCGCTGTGCTCGAGGGTCGCGGCTTGCGGAGCGGAGCGTGGAGGGTTGTTGTGTGCGGAGGGTCGCTGGTCTCCGGCCGGCGTTCGCTACGGATCCGGAGGGCGCCGCCGCGGGGGACGCTCGCCACACTTGCCCTTCAAGAGAGGAAGGCTCGCTCACCGCAGGGCGCGTCGCACGCACGTTCCCTTCGACCGCCTTACAAGTGCGCCCTGCGGAGCCCCCGCCGCGGCGCCCTCCGGATCCGTAGACGCGAACGCCTCCCTGAGTGGTCACCGAACGTCCGGGTGGCAAGCTCGCGTGCTGCCGTGGTGACTGCGGCTCTCTGCCTCGCGCTCGCTTGAGAGTGGCGACTGAGAGTTCGTCGTGCCGCTCGGGTAACGGGATGCGCGCCGCCCACTTCCCGTCGCAACTCGCGCTCACTGTGGTCGCCGGAGGCGGCGATTCGCTTCGCTTTCGCCGCCACCATTTCCGCCAGCAACTTGCGACAGCGCATCGACAGCGTTGCTCCCGGCGAGGAGCGAAGCGACTCGCCGCTTCCGGCGACCGCGGCTGGACCGCGAGTGAGCCACGCTGTGAGGTCGGCGCGATAGCGAATGACTAGCGGCACGACGATGGTTGTATCGCGACGGGGAAAGAGCGTGAGGTAGAGAGCGTGGCGAACCACGGCGACACTCGAGCTAGCCAACAGGTCGCTCGACATCCACTCATGGAGGCGGGTGCTCAGCGGATCCGGAGGGCGCCGCAGTGGGGCTTCCGGAGGGCGCATTCGTGGGTGTGCGAAAACAGCGATCGAACAAGCGCCCGGAG
>DASYQD010000035.1:0-81390 GCA_036005845.1 Thermoanaerobaculia bacterium
ACTGGAAGCGTCGACGAGCCAAATGTCGCCGCCGTCGGGAGCGCTGCGCACCACGGCGATGCGCTTTCCGTCGGGTGAGAGCGCGGCGTCGTCGTAGTTGCCGGCCTCGCCGATCTCGCCGTCCTCGTGCCCTTTGGTGTCGACCCACACCAGGCGCGTGGCGCCTTCGGGCGCGGGAAGAAAGGCGAGCGTGCCATTCTCCGATGCGCTCACAATGCTGAGCTGCTTCGAGCTCATGTGGGCGACGTTGCCGAAGGGGAGCGGGGTGGCCTCGCCGCTGACCGCGAGGGCGTCGGGATCGAAGCGCTGCGACATCAGCACCGCGCCGCGCGAGAAGACGATGCGGTCGGGCGGGACGAAAACAGCGTTCGAAGCGTTCGTGAGGATCTCCTTGTGCAGCTTGCCGTCCAGCGAGCCGGCCAGGAGGTCGGTGCCGGCACCGTAGAGAAAGCGCTTGCCGTCCGGGAGAAACCATGGCCAGCGATGTCGGACGCGTTTGTCACCAAACGAGGTGACGCGCTCCGGCTGGCCGCCGCCGGCGGAGATGCGATACAGCTCGCTCGAGATCGTCGGCGAGAAAACGATGATGCCGTCTCGACTCCACGTGCCGCCCCGGCCGGACGCGGCATCGCAGAGCGTCACCCTCGTTCCTTCCTTGGCGTCGATGCGGTGCAGTTTCTGGCCGGCGAAGAAGCCGAGCTGGCGGTTGTCGGGCGACCAGAACGGATAGGACGCGCCGTCGGTGCCGGCGAGCGCCGTGATCTTCGTCGTGGCCAGGTTGCGGATGTACAGCGACGATCTTCCCTGCAGATCTTCGGCGACGAACGCGATCATCGTCCCGTCGGGCGAGATCGCCATTCCTTTGGTGTCGAACGGGAACAGCGCCAGGTTCGGCGGGGTGTCGATGGCGAACTGCACGAGGTCGCCCGCGGGCGGCGTGCGCTCCATGGCAGTGACGGTGACGGCGACCGCGGCGACGACGGCAGCGGCGGCGACCAACCACGCGGCGCGCTCGCGCCAGGCGCGGCGGCGTGCGACGGGAACCGGCACGCCGGCGGCGGAGCCGCTCTCGGCGATGAAACGGAGCCCGAGCATCACGTCGTGCGCGGTCTGCCAGCGGTCGTCGGGGTCCTTGGCCAGGCAGGTCTGCACCAGACGGTCGAGCGCCGGCGGCGTCGCCGGACGGAGCTGCGCGATCGGCGGCGGCTGCGTGCCGAGGATGGCCGCGATCAGACTGGCGCGGCTCTTCCCCTCGAACGCGCGGCGGCCGGTGGCCATCTCGTAAAGCACGGCGCCGAGGGCAAAGATGTCCGTGCGCGCATCGGCCTCGCCGCCTTCGAGCTGCTCCGGCGCCATGTACTGGAACGTACCCACGATCGTTCCTTCCGAGGTGAGCGCCATGGTCATCGTGGCGTCATTCTCGGCACCGCCGAGCGGATGCGGTTTCGCCAGCCCGAAATCGAGCAGCTTCGCGCCCGCCTTCGTCAGCATCACGTTCTGTGGCTTGAGATCGCGATGGACGATCCCACTGCGGTGGGCCTTCTCCAGCCCGTCGGCGATCTGGACGCCGATGCGCAGCAGCTGTTCGGTCGGGATGGGGCCGCGCGCGATGCGGTCCGCGAGCGTCTCGCCCTCGAGCAGCTCCATGACCAGATAGTCGTCGCCGACGTCGTAGAGGGCGCAGATATTCGGATGGTTCAGCGACGAGATCGTCTTCGCCTCGCGCTCGAAGCGCGCGCGCAGATCGGCGCGATGTGCGAGCTCCGCCGGCAGGACCTTGACGGCGACGCTGCGGTCGAGCCGGGTGTCACGCGCGCGGTAGACCTCGCCCATGCCGCCTACGCCGAGCGGCGCGATCACCTCGTAGGGACCGAGGCGCGTTCCTGGGGAGAGCTGCACCGGAGCGGCCAGAGTACACCAGGCATTTCGGCGCTGCAGCCGAAGCCCGCTTCGCCTACGTCCTCGCGGTCGCGCTCGGCTGGCGCCAAACCTGGGGCGCGAAGAGGGCTCCCATCGAGGCCAGCGCACCCTCGAGCTCGCGGCGCTCGCGCGCGAAGCAGAAGCGCACGTAGCCCTCGCCCCGGCTGCCGAAGTCGACGCCGGGCACGCAGCCGATCCGCCCCTCCTGGATCAGCTTCTCGGTCATCGCCCACGAGATCGACGGCTGCGGGCGGTCGGGCTCCCACGACGGATCGATCTTCAGGAAGGCGTAGAACGCGCCGCGCGGCGGCGTTCCGGAGAGGACGCCGGCCGCGTGCCGGCCGATGCCGTCGTAGAAGAGATCTCGACGCGCCCGCAGCTCCTCGCGAAACGTCGCCGTGAACTCCTGCGACCCTTCGAGCGCGCCGATGCCGCCGAACTGGACGACCGACGCGACGTTGCTCGCCGACAGGAAGAGCACCTTCTTCATCCGCTCCCGTACCTTCGCGTCCTTCGCCGACACGTAGCCGAGGCGGAGGCCCGTCATCGCGTGCGACTTGCTGAACGTGTAGACCGGGATCGTCCGCTCGTACATGCCCGGCAGCGACGCCGGGCTCACGTGCTCGCCGCCGTCGTAGATCACATCCTCGTACGCCTCGTCCGAGATCAGCCAGAGATTCCGCTCGCGCACGATCTCGGCGATCCGTTCGACGTCCGCGCGCGTGAGCACGCCGCCGGTCGGATTGTGCGGCGAGTTGACGTAGATCGCGCGGGTCCTGGGCGTGATCTTCGCCTCGAGCTCGTCGAGGTCGTAGCGCCATCCGAGGCGCTCGTGGAGCGGGCAGGTCACCACCGCGCCCTGCGCCGCCAGCACGTTGCTCACCGCCGGTGGCCACGCCGGATCGGGAAGGATCACCTCGTCGCCCGGCTCGAGCAGCGCCTGGCAGACGATGTAGATGGCGTGAATGCCCCCGGTCGTGACCATCACCTCGTCGGGGCTGCCGATCGGCGTACCGTTCTGCCGGCGCATCTTCTCCGCCAGCAGCTCTAGCAGCCGCGGCACGCCGGTCGTCTGCAGGTAGTGCGTCCGGTTCTCGTCGATGGCGCGCCGCATCGCGCTCTTCACGGTGTCCGGCGCGTCGAAGCTGACGTCGCCCTGATCGAGACGGAACGGGTCCGCGACGGAATACATCATGTCGCGGATGCGGATGATGCCGGAGAAGGGGACGCTGTCGAGGAACTGGCCCATGGGGGGATGGTAATGCAGCGGCGTGCGGCATCGGGCGGAATTCCGAAGTCGAGCAATTACGCTCAAGCGAAGACCGCGGCGAGCGCGTGCAAGTCCCGAGGAAGGGCGGCGTCGTGCGCCATGCCCTGGCGACCAGCACGCTGCGGACAGGCCGACCGACTAGGTCAGCAGACCACTGTGGGCGGGGTTGAAGGCCGCGATCCTGAGCCCGGGTTGTTATCTCGTTGGAAGTGCGCTCTTTGCGAACTGAATGGGTCTCCCGACTCCCACGGCCTTTTCGAACCACACTGAAGTCACTATGATGTCACTATGAGACGCAAGGCCCTCAGCAACGGATCGCGACGTCGGAGTGCGCTCCGGCGCGTGCCGGTAACGATTCGGCTGCCGGATGATGTCGTCGCGCGGATCGACCAGGACCTCGGGCGCCGCGACATCCCGCTCTCGCGTAACAACTGGCTGCTGGAAGCGGCTATCGAGAAGCTCCGCCGCTCAGAGACAGGAGGTCCGCATGGCGCGAAGTGACCTCCTTTTGTCCCTCGTCAAGGCGGGAACCGCCGGCGACCGCCGCGGGTTCCGCTCAGCTACCGAGGCCATCATCGCGGAAGAGCGCGCGAAGCGCCACAATGTACTGGCTGATCAGTTGACCCGTGCCATTCAGTCCAATGGCTCGGGACCGTACGGTCCGGTGATGACGGCTCCCGTCAACGAACAGGCGGCGCGCGCCCGCGACTTCATCGCCGAAGTCGTACCGCGCCGCAAACTTGATGAATTGATACTGCCGCCCGTTGTCAGGCGGGCCGTCGATGAACTGATCGAGGAGCAACAGCGCGCCGACCTCCTGCGCGCGAACGGTCTCGAGCCCCGTCATCGGCTTCTGCTCGTCGGCCCTCCCGGTACAGGGAAGACCACCCTTGCCGAGGCTGTGGCCGAGGCGGCCGGCATCCCGCTATATGTGGTGCGGTATGAAGGAATTATTGGCAGTTATCTCGGCGAGACCGCCGCGCGACTCAAGCGCGTGTTTGATTATGTCAGGACCACGCCCTGCCTCGTGTTCTTTGATGAATTCGACGCGATCGGCAAGGAGCGCGGCGATCTGCACGAGACGGGAGAAATCAAGCGGGTTGTCACTTCGTTGCTCATGCAAATGGACGACCTGCCGAGCTACACGGTCATCGCCGCCGCGACAAATCATCCCGAGCTGCTGGATCGCGCCTCCTGGCGCCGCTTCCAGCTACGGTTGACTTTGCCGATGCCGGATACCCGTGCCCTGAGCCGTTATATCGATGCCTTCACCCCCAGATTTCCTGAGGCCCTCGGTCGAACACCGGCCGCGATAGCCGCGAAGCTGGGCAACGTGAGTTACGCGGAGGTTGAGCAGTTTTGTCTCGACGTCTTGCGGCGTTCCGTTCTAGCCATGGGGGAGAAATCAACGAAGACTGTCGTTTCTGAGGAGTTGGCCGTCTGGAGCGAGCGCGCCGTGATGGTTAGGACCCGACGTGGAGGAAGACGCAATGGCACAAAGGCCGCTGCTTATTCTCCCAAGACCTAGCGAGTCCCGGATACCTCGTGGGCCGCGCGGCGGTGCCAGGATCTTGTCCCCGACCGCGGCGATGCAGGCCAACCGGTTGCGGCCTCAGCTCAATCGGCTGCGCGCCACCCTTCAACGGGGCGCCGACAGGCTTCTCGAACTGCGCGCCGACCCGGAGGCGCTCGCGCCAGAAAGGGTCATCGTCTTCGAGATTGCCGGCACGGTCGATGCCTTCGCCCGCGCCCTTCAGAACGTTCCCGGCTTCGAGCTATTGCTGGAGACCGACATCGAGCGTCCAGCCGACGACCTTTTTGCTGAACGGGACAACCGGCAGGGACGCGAGGGACGACCACGCGAGGACAAGGGCGTCGGGGGGCGGTTATATCTCGCCATGCCAGACATGGCGGCTCTCGAGCAGCTGGTCAGCTTGTGGGAGCGCTGGGAGGCCGGGCAACCCCTGCCGCACGGCTTGACGGCCTTCCGTGACGTCTTCCTGCAGCTACGCACGCTGCGGCCCTGGGGGCCGCAGGACCGGATTTCCGACGAAACGATGGCTTACTGGCGCGAGGAACATCAGCGCCACCCAGACCGCTCCATTCGCATGGAAGTCGAGCTCTGGTTCCGCCGAGCGCCCGCCCTTCGTGATCGGGCGACGCGTGCCTTTCACGCGGCGGTGGCCGAGGTCAGCGGCGCCGTCATCGACGAAGCCATCATCCCCGAGATCGCTTATCACGGAATCCTTGTCGATGTTCCGGCTGCGCAGGTGGCGGCACTCATCGAAGGTCAGAGGCCGGCGTTCGCGCTGCTCGACGAAGTGATGTTCCTGCGTCCACAGACCGTCATGTCAGCGCGGGAAGAATTGGAAATCGACGACGGTCCGCCGCCTCTTGAAGATACGCCCGCACCAGCGATCGCCGATCCGATCGTCGCGCTGCTCGATGGAGTTCCGGTGCAGGGGCATCAGCGGCTTGTTGATCGCTTGATGCTCGACGACCCCGACGACCTTCAGGGCCAGGCGGTGCTGGCGAGGCGCGTTCACGGCACGGCGATGGCCTCGCTCATCGTTCATGGCGACCTGAACATCGCGCAGCCACCGCTAAGCCGGCTCGTGTACGTCCGGCCACTAATGATCGCGCCCGAGGATCTTGAAGAGCACACGCCCGGCGAGCGGCTGCTCGTCGACGTACTCTACCAGGCCATCCTGAGAATCAAAGGCACTCCCGGCACGACAGCTGTTGCGCCGGCCGTCTTCATCGTGAATCTCTCGATTGGAGATCCACGGCGCCCTTTCGCCAATATCATTAGCCCGCTAGCGCGACTGATTGATTATCTCGCTGCCAGTTACAGCATCCTGTTCTTAGTCAGCGCTGGCAATATCCGGTCCGACCTGACGATTCCGGATTTCGACCAGTGGGCCGACTTTGAGAACGCGCTGCCGGAACAACGCGAACGGGCCGTGCTCGCGGCGCTCAATGCAGCGAAGCATGAGCGCTCGCTGCTCTCGCCGGCCGAGTCGATCAATGCTTTGACGATAGGGTCGCAGCATTTCGACAATGTGGCGCCCAGGCCGCCGCGCGGCATGGCTGTCGATCCGTTCGATGACAGCGAACTCGCTAACACAAGCTGCGCGCTCGGACTCGGATACAAACGCGCCGTAAAGCCAGAGCTGTTCTTTCCCGGCGGCCGAGAATATCTTCACATGGCTGCCGCGGGCGGGGGCGTTCGCGCGCGGATTGGAAGACCGCACCGACTCTATGGCCTCAAGACCGCCGCGCCCGATGGCGGAGGCCGCCTCAACCTGACAGCCCACACGGGCGGCACGAGCGCCGCCACAGCGTTGGGGAGCCGGGCGGGCCACCTCATCTTCGATGCGCTGATGGACCGTGACGGTGGTTCGACGCTGGCAGATATCCCGCCCGACTACTACGCCGTCGCGATCAAAACACTCCTGGTTCACAGTGCCCGCTGGAACAGCAAAGGCGAGCTGTTGAAGGATATTTGCGGACCAGCGGACACGCGGCGATGGCAGGAGCGCGCGGCCAACGCCGCGCGGTTTCTCGGCTTTGGCATTCCTGATATCTCGCGCGTCCTTGACTGCGCCGAGAACCAAGCCACGCTCGTAGGCTACGGAACCATACACCCCGAGGAAGCGCAGCGGTATCGCATTCCGCTACCGCCAGCACTTGAGGGCGTCACCGACCCACGCACCGTGACTGTCACGGTCACTTGGTTGTCGCCGGTGCGCGCCGGACATCAAAGCTATCGAGCCATCCGGCTTGAGGCGCAGCCCGTCGAGCCTGCGCTTGCGGTCGGCGTCGGGCGGGCAAGCGACCAGCCAGCCGACGGCGCAATCAAGAGAGGTACCGTCTTTCACGAAAGGTACACCGGAGAACGTGCCGTTCCGTTCGTTGACGACGGCCATCTGTCTGTTGACGTCTGGTGCAAAGAGGACGCTGATGGCGGAGTAGAGCCCGTCCGTTACGCTATCGCCATCACGATCGAGGCCGGGACGCCGCTGCCGGTGTATGAGCAGGTCCAGCAACGGCTGCGTGTCCGCGCGGCGCCACAGGCCTAGTCACCATTTGACGGTGCCACGCACCACTCAGACGGGCAGCAAGGTGGCCGGGCGACCCGGTCTAAGGCTCCTGGGCGACTGCCGTCTCGGAGGCGAAGGATCAGGGAGCCGGCTCCCGAGTGAGCCACAATCGAGCACGGAGCCGCCTGGCCTAGTCAGGAGGCAGATTGATCGCCACCACGGCAAGGTACAGCTCTCGGTTGGGATCTTCCGGATGCGCGAAGACATAGCGGAACTGCGTAGCGGTTGGCTGCTCGAGGCGGCGCCGGTACGCTGAGTGTTGTTGTGTCTCCTCATCAATGGTGGCGAGAACAGCAGTATGGTCACGGTTCTTGTTGAACACCACGATGGCTGCTTTGGAATCGCGCCATGTCGTGTAGCCGAGTAGCTGATCGATAGTTTCGGCGTAGGCTTTCTTCCCATGCCAGAACTTACACTCCGCGATAAAGACATGTTTGCCCTTGTAGGGAATGTAGATGTCGGTCTTTCCGGAGGCATTGAAGGTCTCGCCAGTAGCAGTGCCCTCGTAGTGACCATTCAGCTGGACTAACAGCATGTCCCGCAGCTCCTCCTCCCCGAACTTCGCGAAGGCTCGGGGGCTACGCTCGATCGCGATGGTGAACCGCTCGATGACCTCTAGCACATGGTCGAACACGGCCTCGGGCAGGGCCGGCTCGACGGGACCAGGTTTCGAAGTCGGGTGAGTGATGCTGGCGGTTTTCCGACGGATCTCCGGCGGCGCGAACGTCCAGACCTTGGCCGCCTCGCGTCGCACTGGTAGACCCAGCTTATCCATGAGATCTGCATTCCGATGCAAACGTTCGCGCCGTTTCTCCACGGCGCTGCGAATCTCGGCGGGTAGAGTCGCCTGAAATCTCGCGATGTCGCGGGCCACCCAAGCAGCGTACTCCTCAATGGTCTTGACCTCCCGCTCCAGGCGCTGCTTCAGGTCGGCCGCATCTTCGTGTGGTAGCAGCTGATAGGTGAGGTGGATCTCCGCGCCGCGCACATCGCCTCGCGGACAGATGGACGTAGAGGTCGAAGGCTGATAACGCAGAAGCTCACCGTCGCCAGTAAACGGCACAACAATGGTCACCTCCGTGCCGTCGGCGAGGGCTGGTTCGCCCCAGCCTGGTGCATACATAAAGTGGCCGCTGACGTCCACCTTCACCTCGCGAGCTCCCAGGCTCTGTAGCTCTTCAAGCCGTAGCTTTGGGGGATTTCGGCTAGCCGAGGTCGCCAACTGCGCGACTAGGTCGTCGATCGGGACTCCAAGCAAGCGTCCCTCTGGAATCCGCTCGACATCGCCCACCGCCGCCCGACGCATGTTCTCCAGCAGATCGGAGAGATCCTCGTCGGCAAACAGGTAATTCACATCTCGCATGTTTGTGATCCTGCAGGCTATGACGCGTGGGATGTACTCTATCCGCGTCTGTTTGAGGTGCCAACCGCTTCGCGGGCGCACTTCGCGGGCGTATTGACATGTTGCATGCAGGTTCAAACCTCTCCCTATGCGCACGACTATCGAGATCACCGACGAGCAACGCTCCAAGCTCCTCGAAGCGGCCGCAAAGTGCGGTGAGAAGGGCTTCTCAATGACCATCCAGGAAGCACTGGATCACTACTTCGAGGCTGCTGCAGACCGCCGGGAAAAGAGTCGAGCGCGGCATCAAGGTTATGGGCACCTTGGCGGAGCCTGCGGCGGATCGGCTGGAGAAAGACGTTCGCCAGTTGCGCCGGTCGTGGCGATGATCGTCGCCGACACCGACGTTCTCATCGACGCGCTTCTGGACGTGAGCCTGCATCCTCGCGAGTGGCCACCGCTCTGCGCGGCGGCACTATCGCCACAACCGCCATGAGTGCTGTCAAGTCCGGGGCGGAGCACGGACGCCCGCGGAGGTGGCGGGCGTCGATACCTTGCTCGCCGCATTGGCGATTCTTCCCTTCGACGAGCGGGCGAGCAAGGCTGCCGGGGCCAGGCGGCGCAAGCTGGAATCGAAGGGTCAGACGATCGGCATGGGCGACTACCTCATCGCTGGCATCTGCCTCAGTCGCGCCTCGTCTCTGCTTACTCGCAATCGGAAGCACTTCGAATGGGCCTGAGCCTCGACGGCCTCTAACGGCGGTGTTTCATCCGTTCTCGGCTCCTCGGCAGCGCCGGGTGCAGGACCTTGTCGAGGCCCTCAAAGGCGCCATGCTTCCACCCGGTCACGAGCAGGTTTTCTACTGCGGGTGCGCTGGATCTAACTCGAGGGAGAACGGCGATGAGCATCAGTCATACCCGTGGTCGACTCAGAGTCGACTTCGACTCCGAAAAGCTGTCGATCCGCCACTGGCCGGGCGACGCCATCTCGATCCCCTGGAGCGAAGTCGAGTTCGTCTGCCCGACACCCACGATGGTTCGCACGGAGGATGGCTGGAAGCAGAGAACTTATGGTCTCGCCATCGAGTCCACCTTCAAGACGACACTCGAGACGCACGGTCATCTCTGGCTCGAAGTCGTCTTGCGCGACCGACGGCCACTGCTCGCCCGCACGACTGGGTGGGCTGGATTCTGGCTACGCCGGCACGTTTCGCCGCTCTTGGACGCATCCGACAGGCCTCAACCCGACCAGTCGGTGATCAGCCTCGATCTCTATCGCCGGAGCCTGAGTGGTTCGCTCGACGAGCTGATGGACTTCCTCTCGGCGAGCTCGCGGTTCGACCTGGTCTGTCACTTTGACTAGACCGTCAACCCTCAGCTTTCGGCGCGCAGCGCCTGGGATCAGCATGTCGAGGGTGCCGGGCAGGACGGCGCTGTCGGCTTGCATCGGTTCTCCTTGGTCGCCCAGGAGAATTTGGTATCGCCCCTCTTCTGAGTAGTCAAGAAAGACGGCGCATCCAATTCCTTACTGGACCCCTGCCTCAGCGGCATCGCGGTGGCCGAAGAGCTCTCTTGAAGCGACTTCAGCGCAGGTATGGGGCGACGTTGTCTCGGATGATTGCGTGCTCGGCGTCGGTGAGCGGCACCATGCCGCGGAAGTTTCCCCATTCTCGATCGGGTGTGTTGTGTCCGCCGAAGGCGGCATCGGAGCCGTAGAGGATCCGCTTGGGGCCGATCTGTCGAATGCGCTTGGCGAGCAGCTCGAGCTGGTCGTGCTTCTGGAGGTCGGCGACGGTTGCGACGTCGAAGTAGAGATTGCGGGTCCGCGGGTCGCCGCGTTCGACGGCTTCGGCGAGGACCGCGAGCGATTCGTCGTTCCAGCCCGGACCGGATCCCGCCATGTGCGCGACTTGGACCACGACGTCGGGCGCGTGGGGAAGGACCTGGGTGAGGAAGGCCTCGGCCGTCGCCTTCCCGGCCGTCGGGTCGTCGCTTTCCAGGTGGACGACGAGCGGCAGCGCGAGCCGATTCGCGGCAGCGAAGACCTGCTGCAGGCGGGCAACGTGCTCGGGCTTCCTCAGGTCGACCCCGCTGTTGCGCAGGTGCAGCTTGAGACCGCGCAGGTGGAGGTCACGCGCGCAGCGTTCGATCTCGGGCAGAGCGGTATCCGTCAGCGGGTTGACCGCACAGAAGCCGACCAGGCGGTCGGGGTGGCGGGCGACCTGGGCGGCGGTCCAGTCGTTCTCCGCGCGTAGCTTGGCCGCCGCGTCGGGCATCTTCGGCGCGTACGGGCTCTCGAAGAGGTACGCCCCCGACAGCACGACGGCGCGGCCGATCTCGGCTTCGTCGAGCATCGCGACCAGCGCGTCGGCGTCGACCACTTTGTACGGCTGCGCGGCCGGGAACTTCATCGTCTCGCCGGCGATCAGCCACCGGCCGGCGGGGTCCTTGGCGAAGGAGAGCTGGGTCGAGCCGAGGTTCCTCCGCTCGCTGCCGTCGACTCGCGTGTAGACCGCCGCCAGCTCCGCGACGGCGCCGCTCTCGGCGTAGGCCACGGGCGTGATGGCGTAGGGCTTGGCGAATCGCCCGGCGACGTGCTCGCTCACCGCCTTGCGCCCGACCACGGTCAGATCGTCGATGAGCAGCGAGGAGTCGCCGTACTGAGACAGCAACGCCTGCTCGGCGTAGAGCGGAGCCACGGCCGCGGCGTCGTTCCAGGCGGCGGTACGGCGTCGCAGCAGATCGGCGATCGCGGGTGGCAGCTCGACCGGTTTGGACTCGCCGCGCTCCAGCGTCTCCATCAGGGGCGCGAGCTCGGGGCTCAGGAGGTGTTGGTGATGATCGACCTTCGGGCCGGTGAATGCCGCCGCAGCGGGCTCGGCTCGAGCAGCGTGACGAGACGACACGAAGACGACCAGACAGGCCGCGATCCGCCAGATGCGCTTCGGCATTACCCGCCTCCCGTGCTTGCTTTCCGTGGTGGATACCGCGGCCGGGCAGCAGGGTTACCGCATGACGACCGCCGGGGCCACCGACGAGCGCCGCGGCGTCGCTCGCATGGCTCGCCTCGGCGCGAAGCCGGCGCTGAGGCGGCGGCCAATGGGCGAGTGGGCGCGCGGGCGATCCCGCGCGCCGCTCGCCGGAGTGCTAGCGCCCCGCCCCGCTCTTGTCCGTCAGGTTGAAGTGCTGGTCGTTGACCTTCTCGTCACCGATCCACACCTCGGCGCGGTAATCGCCCTTCTTCCAGCCCTTGGTGTCGCCCTTGAACATCATGGTCGCCTCGCCGGCCACGACGGGCTTGGCTTCCTCGCCGATCTTGGCCTCGCCGGGACCCATCCAGACGACCTTCACCTGCGAGCCGGCCGGCGCGTCGCCGACCTTCATCGTCAGGTAGACGGGATCGCCGGGGGCGAAGTCGTCGCCCTGGTCCGCCTCGGCCATCGTGCCGTCCGCCGCCACCTTGTGACCGATGGTGACGTCGTCGATCATCGCCTGCGCCTTGGCGCCGCTGATGTCGCTCGGGTTGTTGTTGTCGACGCCGGCGATCTCGCCCGGCGTTGCCGAAGGCACGACGTCGGCCGCGCTCTCGGCCTGGGTCTCCGCCGGCTCGTGCGGTTTGCAAGCGCCGACGAGAGGCAGACCCGCCACCAGTACCCACGCCAAATGGTTTCTCGACATGTAAGGCTCCTCCATTGAGACTGAGACACGCTCCCCCTTGGAGCGTTCACCGCTGCAAAGCAAAGGCGGTACCAGGTTCAGCCCATCCCGAGAGGTAGCATCGGGAAGACCGGGCTCTGCCCGAACGCAGGAGGATCGACCGACCGATGACGAGCGGCCCCGCAGGAACCGACGACCCACACGCCACCAGCCACCCCGCCACCCACCACCCTCACGACCGCCTCGCCGACTTCAGCACCGACAAGAGCGTCCTCGTCCTCTCCGCCCTCGCGGTGGGCATCGGCGTGGTGTCGGCGTTCGTCGCCTACGCGCTGCTCTGGCTGATCGCGGTCATCACCAACCTCGCCTACTTCCAGCGCTTCTCGTCGACCTTCACCTCGCCCGCCGGCAACCACCTCGGCGCCTGGGCGATCCTCGTCCCCGCCGTCGGCGGCCTGATCATCGGGCTGATGGCGCGCTACGGCTCGGAGAAGATCCGCGGCCACGGCATCCCGGAAGCGCTCGAGGCGATCCTGATCGGCGGCAGCCGCGTCGAGCCGAAGGTCGCGGCCTTGAAGCCGCTGTCGTCGGCGCTGTCGATCGGCACCGGCGGGCCGTTCGGCGCCGAGGGGCCGATCATCATGACCGGCGGCGCGCTCGGCTCGCTCATCGCGCAGCGCATCCACCTCTCCTCGGCCGAGCGCAAGACGCTGCTCGTCGCCGGCGCCGCGGCCGGCATGGCGGCGATCTTCGCGACGCCGATGGCGGCGGTGCTGGTCGCCGTCGAGCTGCTGCTCTTCGAGTGGAAGCCGCGCAGCTTCGTTCCTGTGGCCGTGGCGTCGGTCGTCGCCTCCGTGGTGCGCGTGCCGCTCCTCGGCGTCGGGCCGATCTTCAAGGTCGCCGCGCACGGCATCACCGGCGCCGAGCTGCTCGGCTTCGCGGCGATCGTCGGCGTGCTCGCCGGCCTCGCCTCCGGCGCGCTCACCGCGCTCGTCTACTTCTGCGAGGACCTCTTCGCCAAGCTGCCCATCCACTGGATGTGGTGGCCGATCGTCGGCGGTGTGGCGGTGGGCATCGGCGGTCTCATCGACCCGCGTGTGCTCGGCGTCGGCTACGAGAGCATCCAGGCGCTGCTCTCCGGCCACCTCGTCGCCGGCTCGGCGGCGTCGCTGTTGCTGTTCAAGGCGCTGGTGTGGGCGATCGCGCTCGGCTCGGGCACCTCGGGTGGCGTGCTGGCGCCCTTGCTCATCATGGGCGGCGGCCTCGGCGCGCTCGAGTCGTCGCTGCTGCCGGTGGGCGACGCCGGCCTGTGGGCGACGGTGAGCATGGCGGCGATGATGGCCGGCACCATGCGCTCGCCGTTGACCGGCATCCTCTTCGCGGTCGAGCTCACGCACGATTGGAACACGCTGCCAGCGCTGCTGGTGGCGGCGGTCGCCGCGCACGCCGTCACCGTGCTGCTGCTGCGCCGTTCGATCCTCACCGAGAAGCTGGCGCGGCGCGGCCACCACCTGGTGCGCGAGTACAGCGTCGACCCCTTCGAGGTGCACCGCATCGACGAGGTGATGGACCACGAGCCGGCGCGCATCCCGGCGACGATGACGGTGGGCGAGCTGGCGCGCCGCATCGCGGCGGGCGACGCCGAGCTGACCCGCCGGCAGGGCGTGCCGATCGTCGACGAGCGCGGCGCCCTCGCCGGCATCATCACCCGCAGCGACCTGATGCGGGCGATGGAGGAAGGCGGCGAGCGCACGGTGCTCGAGGTGGGCAGCCGCGACCTCGTCGTCGGCTACCCCGACGAGCTGCTGCGCGACGCCGTGGCGCGCATGCTGGGGCGCGACGTCGGGCGGCTGCCGATCGTCGCGCGCGATGATCCGCGGCGGCTCGTCGGCTACCTCGGCCGCGCCGGCATCATGCGCGCGCGCCTGCGGCTCTACGAGGAGGAGAACCTGCGCGAGCGCGGCGCGCCCGCCGCGAGCGACGAGCCGGCGGCATAAGGGCTGCATCACCTCCGCGCCGCGGTCCGCACGCGGAGGTGCCTCGCTCGTATGAATCGTCCGCAGCCTCGATGGGTGGAATCGCCGGCGCCCGCCTCCGCGCCGAGCGCGACTGTGCCCACCACAGTCGCGGTGCCGGCCGTGCCGCCCGTGGTGGACGAGCAACGCAAGCTCGTCGTCTTCGGCGGCCTCATCCTGGTGCTGCTGCTGGCAGCGCTCGACTCGACGATCGTCGCCACCGCGCTGCCGACGATCGTCGGCGAGCTGGGCGGCCTCGAGCGGCTGTCGTGGGTCGTCACCGCCTACCTGCTGGCGCAGACGGTGGTGATGCCGCTCTACGGCAAGCTCGGCGACCTCTACGGGCGCAAGCGCGTGCTGCAGACGGCGGTGCTCATCTTCCTCGCCGGCTCGGCGCTGTGCGGGCTGTCGCGCTCGATGCTGCAGCTCATCGTCTTCCGCGCGCTGCAGGGTCTGGGCGGCGGCGGCTTGATGGTGAGCTCGCAGGCCGCGATCGGCGACGTGGTGCCGCCGCGCGAGCGCGGGCGTTACCAGGGGATCTTCGGCGCGGCGTTCGGCGTGGCGTCCATCGCCGGGCCGCTGCTCGGCGGCTTCTTCACCACCCACCTGTCGTGGCGGTGGATCTTCTACGTCAACCTGCCGCTGGGCGCCGTCGCGCTGTCCGTGCTGGCGACGACGATGCCGCGCACGGGGCGGCGGGCGACGCACCGGATCGACTACTTCGGCGCGCTGCTGCTGGCGGTGGCGCTCGCCGCGATCGTGCTCGCCACCGACCTCGGCGGCACGACGTACCGTTGGAGCTCGGCGCCGATCGTCGGCATCGTCGTCGCCGGCGTGCTGGCGCTCGCCGCGTTCCTCTTCGTCGAGGGGCGCGCCGCCGAACCGGTGCTGCCGCTCCACCTGTTTCGCAACCGCATCTTCGCCGTCGCCGGCGCGGTGGGGCTCATCGTCGGCTTCGCGCTCTTCGGCGCCGTCACCTTCCTGCCGCTCTTCCTGCAGGTGGTGCGCGGGCAGAGCCCGACGGCGTCGGGGCTGCAGCTCGTGCCGATGATGGGCGGCATGCTGCTCACCTCGATCGGCTCGGGGCAGCTCATCAGCCGCACCGGGCGCTATCGAATGTTTCCCATCGTCGGCACGGCGGTGATGGCGGTCGGGCTCGTGCTGCTGTCGCGGCTGCGGCCGGACACCGGTGCGCTGGCGCTGTCGTTCGACTTGGTCGTCGTCGGCGTCGGGCTCGGCATGGTGATGCAGGTACTCGTGCTGGCGGTGCAGAACGCCGTCGACTTCGAGGACCTGGGCGTCGCCACGTCGGGCGCCACGCTGTTTCGTTTCATCGGCGGCTCGGTGGGCACGGCGGCGCTCGGGGCGATCTTCAGCGCGCGGCTGGCGAGGCTGCTGGCGGCGGCGCACTTCGACCTCGGCGGCGCGGGCGCCGGGCTGCAGCTCCGCGGCGCGGCGCTGCAGCGGCTCTCGCCGGCGGCGCGCGCGACGTTCCTGGGGCTGTTCACGCAGGCGCTGGCGTCGATCTTCGTCGTTGCCGCCGCGATCGCCGCCGTCGCCTTCCTGCTCACCTGGCTGCTCCCCGAGCGGCCGCTGCGGCAGACGCTGGCGGCGAGCGCGGGGAGTGTTGCCGAGGGATGTGCGAGCCCGCCGATCGAGTCGCCGCTTCAGCAGATCGAGCGCGGGCTCGTGCTGCTCGGCAGCCGCGACACGCAGCGGGCGCTGCTCGAGCGCACGGCGGCGCGCGCCGGCGTCGACCTCTCGCCGGCGGCGTGTTGGATGTTGGGCAAGCTCGACGACGATCCGCGCGCCGACGTCGAGGCGCTGGCGGCGCGCTACGGGATCGATCGCGGGCGTCTGGCTGCCGGCGTCGAGGCCTTGCGCGAGCAGGGTCTGATCGCGGAGCGCAACGGCGCCGGTACGAGCTCGGCGCCGGCCGCACGCGCTCTCACGCTCGACGCGGGGTCGCACGAGCATCCGCTCACGCCGGCGGGCCGCGACGTGCTGGCGCGGCTGCGCGCCGCGCGGCAACAGGAGCTCGCGGCGGCGCTCGCCGGCTGGTCACCGGAACGCCACGGCGAGCTCGCGGCGCTGATCACCGACGTGGCGAAGCGTCTCGCCGATCGCGCGCCCGAGCCGCCAGCGGCGGACCGCCGCGCCGCGTCGGTCTGACCACACGCCTCACGGGGCACCCGTGCCAGCACCACCCGGCAGCGCGAGCGCCAAGGCGGCGGCGACGTCCTCCTCGCTCTCGGCCGGCAGCAGCCCGCGCTCGACGTAGAGCGGACGCACCTGCTCGCGCAACGCCGGCAGCGCGCGGAAGAACGCCAACGCGACGGCGAGCAGCCCCACCGCGCCTCCCGCCAGCGTCAGCGGCGCGCCCGCGTGCTGCGCCACCGCGCCGGCGATGAGGCTGCCGAACGGCGCCGAGCCCACGAACGCCATGCTGTAGAAGCTCATCACGCGGCCGCGCTTGTCGTCGTCGACGATCGTCTGCAGCAGCGTGTTCGAGGACGCCATCTGCACCATGAAGCCAAACCCCGCGACGATGAGGGCGAACATCGACAACGCGGGCGAGCGCGAGAGCGCGAAGGTGCCGATGCCCGCGGCGAACAGCGCCACCATGCGCGGCAGCCAAGCGCCGAGCCCCACGACGGAGCGCCGCGCGGCGAGCGTGATGGCGCCGAGCAGCGCGCCGACGCCGCTCGCGCCCATCAGGTAGCCGAGCGTCTGCGGTCCGCCGTGCAGCACCCGCGCGGCGAAGATCGGCAGCAGCGCGGTGTAGGGCAGACCGAGGAAGCTCACCGAGCCGACCAGCAACAGCAGCGCGCGGATCGCCGGCGTGCGCGTCACGTAGCGGAAGCCGTCGGCGAGGTCGGCGGCCGCCCGCTGCGACGGCCCCTCGCGGCGCGGCCGCGGCGCGACCCGCATCGCCAGCAGCGAGGCGATCACGCCGACGTAGCTCACCGCGTCGATGGCGAAGCACCACCCCTCGCCGAGCGCCGCGATCACCAGGCCGCCGATCGACGGCCCCACCAGGCGCGCCGCGTTGAACATCGACGAGTTGAGCGCGATGGCGTTGGGCAGGTCGGCGCGGTCCTCGATCATCTCGACCAGGAACGATTGGCGGCCGGGGATGTCGAAGCCGTTGATCGCGCCCTGGAAGAGCGCCAGCAAGATGACCTCGGTGACGGTAATCACGCCACTCAACGTGAGGACCGCCAAGAGCAGCGACTGCACCATCGCCAGCGCCTGCGTGCCGATCACCACCCGCCGCTTGTCGAAGCGGTCCACCAGCACGCCGGCGATCGGCCCGAGCAGGAAAGCCGGCACGTAGCTCGCGAACGCCACCGCGCCGAGCAGGAACGCCGAGTGCGTGAGCCGCCACACCAGCCAGCTCATCGCCACCGACGTCATCCACGTGCCGACGAGCGACACCAGCTGCCCGCCGAAGAACAGCCGGTAGTTGCGGTGCCGGAGGGCGCGCAGCGTGTGGCGGAAGCGGTCGGCGAGCGGCATGACCGTCGATTCTCGCCTGCGAACCGCGCGCGTGCAGGATGGTCATCGACCTGCGTCCGCTACCGATTGCCGCGAGCGACGCGCGTACAATCCGTTTGATGCGCTACGACGATCTCCCCGGCGCCGAGCTGGTGCTACCGGGGATCGAAGACCTCCGCCGTGGCATCGAGTCGGTGCCGGCGCTGCTCGTCGCTATTGGCCGGCCGCGTCTCGCGCGCCTCGGACTCGACTTGCCGCTGAGCGCCTTCGATCAGCCCGAGCACCGGCTCTACGCGCTCCTCGCCGCCGAGCATGGCGACGCCGCCCACTCCCGCTACAACGCTCTCCTTCGCCGTCTGCTGAGCTTCGCGCACGCGGCGGCATGCGCCAGCTAGCCGACACCGCTCGGCTGGAGCGATTCATGGATGCGCTGGCGCGCGCGGCGCGCTCGCCCGCGAACGTCTACTTCACCGGCGGCACGACGGCGCTGTTATTTGGGTGGCGGGAAACCACCGTCGATGTCGACTTGAAGCTGGTGCCCGACAGCGACGAGCTGCTGCGGGCCATCGCCCGGCTCAAGGACGAGCTGCAGGTCAACGTCGAGCTCGCCGCCCCCGACCAGTTCCTGCCCGCGCTTCCCGGTTGGCGCGAACGCAGCGCCTTTATCGGCCGCAAGCACCCGTTGTCGTTCTTCCACTACGACTTCTACGCACAGACTTTGGCGAAGATCGAACGCGGCTTGGCCAAGGACCTCGAGGACGCCGAGTCGATGCACGATGCCGATCTCGTCGACGCAGAGCGGCTTCTCGAGCTCTTCACGGCAATCGAGCCCGATCTCTACAAGTTCCCAGCCGTCGACGCGAGAGACCTCCGCCGACGCGTCGAGGAGTGGGTAGCCGCGCACCGTCGGCCTCGGCCGTAGTAACCTATTGTCGCAATTCGCCTTGCAGGCCGTTCTGGAAGACGCGGGGAGGGGGCATGTTCGAGATCGAGGAGCTGGTGGCGCGGGAGGTGTTGGACTCCCGCGGCAATCCCACCGTCGAGGTGGACTGCCTGCTGTCGGGCGGCGCGCTGGGCCGGGCGGCCGTGCCGTCGGGGGCTTCCACCGGCACGCGCGAGGCGCTGGAGAAGCGCGACGGCGGCAAGCGATATGGCGGCAAGGGCGTGCTCGGCGCGGTGCGGGCGATCGAGGAGGAGATCGCGCCCGAGCTGCTCGGCATGGACGTGCGCGACCAGGCGGCGATCGACCGCGGGCTGATCGCGCTCGACGGCACCGACAACAAGGGCCGCCTCGGCGCCAACGCGATGCTCGGTGTCTCGCTGGCCGTCGCGAACGCGGCGGCGGAGGCCGCGGGGCTGCCGCTCTACGCGTATGTCGGCGGCCCGGCAGCGACCACGCTCCCCGTGCCGATGCTCAACGTGTTGAACGGCGGCGCGCACGCCGACAACTCGGTCGACGTGCAGGAGTTCATGGTGGTGCCGATCGGCTTCGACAGCTTCGCCGAAGCCCTGCGCGCCGGCGCCGAGGTGTACCACGCGCTCAAGAAGGTGCTGCTCAGCAAGAACCTCTCGACCGGCGTCGGCGACGAGGGCGGCTTCGCGCCCAACCTGGCGAGCAACCAGGAAGCGCTCGACCTCCTCGTCGAGGCGATCGACAAGGCGGGCTACAAACCGGGCGACGAGATCGCGCTGGCGCTCGACGTCGCGGCGTCCGAGCTCGGCGACGGCAAGCACGGCGAGGACCCGGCGACCTATTCGCTCGCCGGTGAAGGCAAGAGCGGGCTCCGTGCCGCCGACCTCATCGCGCTCTACGCGCGGTGGCTCGACAGCTATCCGCTGGTGTCGATCGAAGATGGGCTCGCCGAGGGCGACCGCGACGGCTGGAAGGAGCTCACGAAAGCGCTCGGCTCGCGCGTGCAGCTCGTCGGCGACGACCTCTTCGTCACCAACCCGGCAATCCTCGCGCAGGGCATCGCCGACGGCCTCGCCAACGCGCTGCTCGTCAAGGTCAACCAGATCGGCACGCTGACCGAGACGCTCGACGCCGTCGAGCTGGCAAAGACCAACGCCTACGCCAACGTCATGTCCCACCGCTCGGGCGAGACCGAGGACACGACGATCGCCGACCTCGCCGTCGCCTGCCGCACCGGCCAGATCAAGACCGGCGCGCCGTGCCGGAGCGACCGCGTCGCCAAGTACAACCGCCTGCTGCGCATCGAGGAGGAGCTGGAGGGCGTGGCGAGCTACCCTGGCCGCCGCGCCTTCCCCCGCTACCGCCGGTGACGCCGCCCGTCGACTCCTCCGCCGCCGCCGCACCGCCGCCGCGCGAGCGCTCGCCGTTCCTGCTGGCGCTGGCGGTGATCGCAGTGCTCGTCGCGGTGGGTGCGGCGAGCCTGCGCTCGTGGCGCGACCTCGCCGAGCAGCGGGCGCACGAGGCCGAGCTGGCGCAGGCGATCGTCAAGACCGAGACGAAAGTACGGCAGCTCGAGGAGCGCAACCGGCGCCTGGAGAAGGACCCGGTGACGCTGGAGCGGTTGGCGCGGCAGGAGCTGGGGCTCGTCAAGCCCGACGATCTCGTGGTGGTGTTTCCGGCGCCTGGGGCCGACGCGGCGAAGCCGCGGCCGACGGCGCCGCACTGAGATTACTCAGCGCGCAGCCGCTCGCCAGGGCCGCCGTTTTGCTCAACGATCGCGAGTGCCTTGCGTCGATCACCGCGCGCCAGCATGCGGAGGAGCAGCGGCGGCGTTACCACGGTCGTCGCGATGACGACGATCACCAGCGCCGAGAAGATCGCCGGCGACACGACGCGCTCGCCGCGCAGCATCAGCTGCGCACCGATGCCGGCGAAGATGAGGCCCACCTCGCCGCGAGGCACCATGCCGACCGCCACCGACAGGCGGTCGAGGCCGCGGCCGAGGACGCCGCCGGCGCAGGCGAGCTTGCCGAGCACGGCGGCGACGAGGAGGAGCGCCGCGAGACCGAGCGCGCGCACGTCGGCGAAGCTGCGCAGATCGACGGCGAGGCCCATGTGCACGAAGAAGAGCGGCACGAGGAAGCCGGCGATCGGCAGCAGCAGCTCCTCGAGATCGTGCTCGCTACGGTCGACCAAGTCGCGGTAGTGCACCTCGTCGAGGATGAGCCCGGCGGCGAAGGCGCCGACGATCGGCGCCAGGCCGACGAGGTCGGCGAGCCAGGCGAAGAAGAACGCCACGGAGAGGCTGCCGGCGAGCAGCGTGCCGCGGATCTGCAGGCGCGAGGCGATGGCGAAGAGATGGCGCGACACCCAACCGCCGGCGGCCAGCGAGCCGAAGAGGAAGAGCGCCGCCTTGCCGATGATCCAGAGGACGCTCGTCGCGTGGAGCTCGGCGCCGCGGTCGGCGGCCGCGATGCTGCCGATGACGACGGCGAGGATGACGAGGCCGAGCACGTCGTCGATCACCGCCGCGCCGAGGATGATGCGACTCTCGGGCGCCTGCAGCTTGCCGAGATCAGCGAGCACGCGCGCCGTGATGCCCACCGACGTCGCGCAGAGCGTGGCGCCGATGAAGATGTGCACCAGCGTGTCGGCCTCGGGCAGCAGCCACGCCGAGACGCCCCACCCGAGCAGGAACGGCGCGACGACGCCGAGGCAGGCGACGAGGAGGCTCGACCAGCCCACCGACAGCAGTGCTCCCGCGTCCGACTCCAGACCGACCTGGAAGAGCAGGATGATGACGCCCAGCTCGGCCAGCGTGCGCAGGCCTTCGTTGACGCTGAGAAAGCCGAGCCACTCGGCGCCGACGAGCGCGAGATTGCCGAGCACCACGCCGGCGAGCAGCTCGCCGAGCACCGGCGGCTGGCGCACGCGCTCGGCCGCCCAGCCGCCAAGCTTGCCGGCGGCGAGCATCAGCACGAGGCCGAGTAGCACGGCGCCCATCGCCCGATTCTGTCGCGAGACGCGGGCTATGCTGGGCCGCCTTGACCGGCGTCTGGGCCGACCTCGCCCGCACGCTGCGCAGCAGTGTGCCTTATCGCCGGCTCCGCGACGAGCTGGAGGGATCTCTGCGCGTCGACGCGGCGCGCCTGCCGCTCGGCGCCGCGGCGTGGGTGGGCGAGCTGCTCGCCGCCGATCTCGGGCGGCCGCTGCTGGTCGTGGTGCCGCACGAGGCGGACGCGCTGGCGTGGCTCGAGGCGGTGCGGCTCGTCGCCGGCGAGGAGAGCGCGCTCTACTTCCCGGCCCCGGCGCTGACGCCGTACCAGGAGGGCGGCCCGTCGCTGCCGGTGCGGGCGCAGGAAGTGCTGGCGCTCGATCGGCTGCTCGCCGCCACCGTTGACGCGAAGACGCGGGCGACACGCGGCGGCACCACCCAAGCCGACGCGGCGAGGCGGTCGCCGCGCGGCAGTGAGGCGAGAGCAGGCTCCCTTTCCGCGCTTCTCGCCACGCCGCGCGCGCTGTTCCAACGACTGCCGCTCGCGGCCGAGATGGCACGGCGCACGCTGCAGCTCGCGCCCGGCGAGGACTGGCCGCGCGAGCTGTTGGTCGAGCACGTCGTCGAGGCGGGCTACCAGCGCGTCGACCTGGTGGCACAAATCGGCGACGCGGCGGTGCGCGGCGGCGTCATCGACGTCTGGCCACCGGGCGAGCCGCTGCCACTGCGGCTCGACCTCTTCGGCGACACGCTGGAGAGCATCCGCGCCTTCGACCCGGTGAGCCAGCGCTCGGGCGATGCGCTCGCGACGGCGCGGCTGCTGCCGCTGACGCTCTTCGACGGCGGCGCGAATGCTCGTCAACGTCTCGCGCGCCGACTGGCGGAGCGTCTGATCGCGCAGCTCGAGCCCGGGCACCGGCTGCCGATGGAGACGCAGGAGCGCTTGCACGGGCTCGCGCAGGGCGTGCCGTTCAGCGGTTGGGAAGCTCTGCTGCCGCTCGCGGCCGAGGCGACGACGTCGCTGCCCGAGCTGCTGCCCGGTGCGCTGCCGGTGGTCGTCGATCCGACCACGCTTCACGAGGAGATCGACCTCTTCGCGCGCCGGCTCGAGGAGGACTACGAGGTGCGCCGCGCGCACGGCGAGCTGACGGCGCCGCCTGAAGAGTTGCTGGTCGCGTCGGCCGATGTCGCGGCATTCGCGGAGGCGGCGCCGCTGCGCATCGGGGCGCAGGCGCCGGGCGCGCCACGCGCCGCCGCACGCGCGCCGATCGATTTCGGCGGCACTCCGACCGACGTGCTCCACGGCCAGCTCCCGCGCCTGCCGCGCGAGGTCGACGCCGCGCGCGCCCGCGGCGAGCGCTTCCTGCTCGTCGCCGAGGAGGAACACCACGGCAATCTCGCCGAGCTCCTCGCCGGCCGTGACGTGCCGATCGGCTCTCCCGGCGGCGTCGAGCTCGTCGACGGCGAGCTCACCCGCGGCTTCCGGCTACCACCCGCCGGCGTCGTCGTCTTCGGCGAGCCGCAGCTCTGGCCGCGTCGTCCGACGGCGACGCGCCCGCAACGCCGCACCGCCCGCTTCGGCACCTTTCTCTCCGGCCTGCGCGATCTCAAGGTCGGCGATTACGTGGTGCACGTCGACCACGGCATCGGCCAGTTCCTCGGCCTGCGCACGGTATCTCCAGAAGCGCCCGGGACGACGCCCCTCCCCGCGACGTTGCAAGATGCTGCCCCCGCCGCCGGCGGCGCCGTGGAGGTGATGGAGATCTCCTACGCCGGCGGCAAGACGCTCCTGCTGCCGCTCTCGCGCATCGACCAGGTGCAGAAGTACGGCGGCATCGAGGGCATGGCGCCCAAGCTCGACCAGCTCGGCGGCGCCTCGTGGAACAAGACGCAGGACCGCGTGCGCAGGAGCGTCAAGGCGCTCGCCATCAACCTGCTCGAGCTCTACGCCCAGCGGCAGATGGCGAAGGCGCCGGCGATGGGACGCGGCTCCGACCTCGAGCAGCAGTTCGTCGCCGCCTTCGCCTACGACGAGACCGACGACCAGCTCGAGGCGATCGGCGCCATCTTCGACGACCTCCAGCGCGAGCAGCCGATGGACCGCCTGCTCTGCGGCGACGTCGGCTTCGGCAAGACCGAGGTGGCGATGCGCGCCGCCTTCCGCGCCGTCGACAACGGCTACCAGGTGGCGGTGCTGGCGCCGACGACGATTCTCGCCGACCAGCACCTGGAGACCTTCCGCAAGCGCTTCGAGGGCCTGCCGATCACCATCGAAATGATCTCGCGCTTCCGCACGCCCGCCGAGATCAAGGACATCCGCGAGCGCGCCAAGGCGGGGAAGGTCGACATCTTGATCGGCACCCACCGCCTGCTGTCGAAGGACGTCTCGCTGCCGCGCCTGGCGCTGCTCATCATCGACGAAGAGCAGCGCTTCGGCGTCGCCCACAAAGAGCGCATGCGCGAGATGAAGAAGACGCTCCACGTGCTGGCGATGTCGGCGACGCCGGTGCCGCGCACCTTGCAGCTCTCGCTCGCCGGCGTCCGCGAGCTGTCAGTGATCGAGACGCCGCCGCGCGACCGCATGGCGGTGGAGACGGCGATCCTGCCGCACACCGGCGAGCTGGTGCGCGAGGCGATCGAGTACGAGCGCCAGCGCGGCGGCCAGATCTACTACGTCTACAACAAGGTCGAAGACATCGACTTGATGGCGGGCTGGCTGCGCGAGCTGGTGCCCAACCTGCGCGTCACCGTCGGCCACGGGCAGATGGACGAGCAGGAGCTGTCGCGGCGCATGCATGCCTTCACCGCCGGCGACTACGACCTGCTGCTCGCCTCGACCATCATCGAGAACGGCATCCACATCCCGCGCGTCAACACCATGCTGGTGCACAACGCGCAGCGCTTCGGGCTGGCGCAGCTCTACCAGCTCCGCGGCCGCGTCGGGCGCAGCAACACGCTCGCCTACTGCTACCTGCTGGTGCCCGCCGACCGCGTGCTGCCGATCGACGCGCGCAAACGTCTCGATGCCTTGCGCGACTTCTCCGAGCTCGGCGCCGGCTTCCGCATCGCCGCGCGCGACCTCGAGATCCGCGGCGCCGGCAACATGCTGGGCGCCGAGCAGAGCGGCCACATCGCGGCGGTCGGCATCGACACCTACATGAAGCTGCTCGAGGAGACGATGCGCGAGCTGCGCGGCGAGGTGGTGGAGGAGGCGCCGTCGGCGACGCTGGATCTGCCGGTGCCGATGGCCATCCCCACCGACTACATCGACAACGCCAACCTGCGCATGGAGGTCTACCGCCGCATCTCGACGGCGGAGGTCGAGCCGGAAGCGATCCTCGCCGAGCTGCGCGACCGCTTCGGCCCGCCGCCGCAGGCCGTCTACCAGCTGCTCGAAGTGGCGCGGCTCAAGCGCCTCGCCGAGCGGCTGCGCGTGCAGTCGCTGTCGTGGCAGAAGGGCGAGCTGATCATCCGCCTCCGCCGCGACGCCCGCATCGACCCCGACAAGCTCGTCGAGCTGGTCTCGACGCGCCCCGACGCCAGCTTCTCGCCCAACGGCATCCTCACGCTCAAGCCGCGCGGCGAGGACCTGATCGAGGCAGCGCGCGGCACGCTCGAGCGGCTGGCTTCCTGACGAAGGGGCGTACCCGCGGGCGCTCGCCTGAGCTAGTTGCTGCAGCTGGGTTCGGAGTCCAGGTTCTCCTGGACCGAGAACTTCTCGGTCGACTCATTGAACGTGGCGACCGCCCACTTGCCCGAATCGAGCTTGAAGCCGATCGTCCCGCCGCCTTCCGTATCGCCGACCGTGAGGGTCATCTGACAGTACCCCTCGCCCTCGCCGGCACAGTGCAGCGACCCGGTCTGGCCGATCCCGCGGATCTCGCTCGTCGACGCCGGAACGGCCTTGACCGCGTCCTTGGCGTCGTACGCCTCTGCCTCGAAGTACTGTGCCGTGCAGCTCAGCACGTGCACGTAGATGTCGGCGCGGGCCGCTCCCGCGCTCCCGAGGGCCGCCAGGAATGCCAGGGCGGCCGGCACCGACCAACGAGCGTGCGAGCGGCGACGTGGCGCGTTCGAGTCCATCGCGGATCTCCCCTTTCTCAGACCGAGTTGGATTTGTGGCCAACGCGAGCCTAACAAAGTCCTGAGGGAGATCGTCCGCGGTTTCCGCGTTCCTTGCCGTGCCCAGCTCCACACATTTCGCTCGGTGGGGACGGCTCTCCGCTCTGGTCGCCGCTGCGACAGCCTTGATGGCGCAGCTCGGGCCGCCGGTCGTTCCGGGCTTCCCCAACGTCCCGCAGGTCGCCGGCACTTTGCTCTCCGGCCTCAACGCGCCGCAGCAGGGGCGCACCGCCATCGTCGCCTACCACGACGGCATCCTCTTCACGGTGCCCGAGCTGCCCGACAGCCAGCCGGGCTCGGACTTCCAGGTGCGGAGCTGGAACATCTCCGACCCGCGGCACCCCGTGGAGCTGGCGCAGCACGGCGTCTCGCCGATGCCGATCAACGCGCACGGCTACATCCACAGCGGCCCCTACGTGGTGCTCGGCCCCAACTTCCCGCCGCAGGCCCCGTGGAGCTGGCGCGCCGACGCACCGGGCCAGCTCACGCGCACCACGTTCCCCGGTTTCCTCGGCATCAGCGACCGCGGCCACCTCTTCCAGCCGTGGTTCGTCGGCGACACCTGGCGCATCTACCGCGAGGTGACGGGCACGGCGTGGATCTCCAAGGACAACGTCGAGCTCGGGCGCTGGGACCACCTCGGCCTGACCGGCGTCATCGGCCACCCGTTCCTGCTCGGCGACCTGGTGATCTTCGCTTCGGAGGAGAGCCGCACCGGCATCGCCACCTACGACGTCAGCAACCCGGCGCACCCGGTGCTGCTCGACGTGCTCACCACCGGCGGCCCCGGCGGCTATTGGCCCGAGCTGTGGAGCGGCGACGGCAAGCTCTACGTCGTCTTCCCCTATCGCGACAGCGGCAACGGCATGCGCGTCGTCGACGCCACCGACCCATCGCACCTGCGGTTGATCGCCGACGTGCCGCTGCCGGGCGCGTCGGCGATGTACGCACAGTTCCAGGACGAGTACGCCTTCATCGGCGACCACAAGATCGACATGCGCACCTTCCGCTCGGTGCTCGACCTCCACGGCGCCACGGTGCGGCGCACCAACGACGGCGGCACCGGCGTCGACACCAGCCAGTTCGCGCTGCCGCTGGGCAACCTGCTCGTCACCGGCGGCAGCGGTCCCAACCAGGGGATGGCGATCTGGGCGCACCAGTCGGAGCCGGACACGCGCGGGCCGGCGGTGACGTATCACATCCCGCAGTCGGGACGCACCAACTACCCGGTGGGCGCGCCGATCAGCCTGCTCATCCACGAGACGCTCGAGAGCACGACGATCGTCAACGGCCAGACCTTCATCGTGCGGCCGGTGGGCGGCGCGGCGCTCCCCGGGCGGCTCGTCTTCTCGTTCGACGACGTGCTCACCTTCACGCCCGATGCGCCGCTCTTGCCCAACACCAGCTACGAGGTGGTGGTGCCGGCGGGCGGCATCAAGGACGTGGCGGGCAACGGCATCGTCGGCTACTCGTACACCTTCTCGACCGGCGCCACGGTGGGCGGCAACCAGGCGCCGGCGATCGCGGCGTTCGATGCTGCGGAGTATCCGGCGGCGCCGGGCGCGACGGTGACGCTCAGCGCGAGCGGCAGCGATCCCGAGGGCCAGGCGCTCGAGTACCGCTTCGACTTCGGCGACGGCTCGCCGCGCACGGAGTGGGGCAGCGGCACGTCGGCGGCGCATGCCTACGCGGCGGCCGGCCACTACCGCGCGACGGTGCAGGCGCGCGACGCCGCGGGCGCGATCGCCAGCCGCGCGGTCGTGGTGACGGTGGTCGCGGCACCCACCGGGCCGCAGCCGACCGCCAGCGGCCAGCTCCTCTGCGACGGCGCGCGCGGGCGGGTGTGGACGGTGCACCCGGACCAGGGCACGGTGGCGGCGCTCGACGCCACGAGCCTCGACGTGCTCTTCGAAGTGCCGGTCTGCGCGGCGCCGCGCAGCCTCGCGCGCACGGCGGCTGGCGAGGTGTGGGTGGCGTGCTCGGGCGACGACCGGCTGCGCGTGCTCGACGCTGCGAGCGGCGCGCCGCTGGCGGAGGTCGCCACCGGCTACGGCAGCGCGCCGATGGGCGTCGCCGCCTCGCCCAACGGCAACGTCGTCTACGCCGCGTTCGACGGCAGCGGCGAGCTGCGCCGCTACGACGCCGCGAGCCGCGCGCAGACCGGCGCCGTGACGCTCGGCCGCGGCGCGCACGCGGTGGCGGTGGTGCCCGACGGCTCGCGGGTGCTCGTCACGCGATTCCTCTCGCCGCACGACTTCGCCGAAGTGTGGGACGTCGCTGCCTCGAGCTTCACGCTGACGCGCACGCTGCGCATCGACAAGCTCGGCGGCGAGGCCAACGTGGACACGCAGGCGACCGGCCGCGGCACGCTCAACTACCTCGCCTCGATCGTCGTCGCGCCCGACGGGCGGAGCGCCTGGGTGGCGGGCACCAAGCCGAACGTCGAGCGCGGCCTGCTCATCGGTCCCGATCTCGACAGCGACAACACCGTGCGCGCGGCGCTCGTGCAGCTCGACCTCGCCACCAACCGCGTGGCGCACACGCTCGACCTCGACAACAGCGACTCGCCCTCGGCGCTGGCGCTGTCGCCGCTCGGCGATTACGTCTTCGCGACGCTACAGGGCAACGACGAGGTGATGGTGCTCGACGCGCTCGCCACGCCGTCGTCGGCCGGCCTCGGCGGGCTGGTGACGCGACTCGGCACCGGCGCCGCGCCGCAGGGCGCCTGCGCGGACGCCGTCACGCAGCGCGTCTTCGTCGAAGACTTCCTCGGCCGCTCGGTGACCGCGCTCGCCACCGGCGAGCTCTTCGCGCACGGCGACATCCAGGTGGGGCACACGACGGTCGACACCGCGTCGAGCGAAGTGCTCACCGCCGCCCAGCTCGCCGGCAAGCGGACCTTCTACCACGCCGGCGACCGGCGGATGAGCGCCGAGGGCTACATGTCGTGCGCCACCTGTCACGTCGACGGCGGCCACGACGGCCGCGTCTGGGACTTCACCGGCCGCGGCGAGGGGTTGCGCCGCACGCCGATGCTGCGCGGCCGCGCCGGCACCGGCGCCGGCAACGTCCACTGGAGCGCCAACTTCGACGAGATCCAGGACTTCGAGAGCGACATCCGCAACCACTTCGGCGGCAGCGGCTTCATGGACGACGACGACTTCGCCGCCACCGCGGCGCCGCTGGGGCCGCCGAAGGCCGGGCTCTCACCCGAGCTCGACGCGCTCGCCGCCTACGTCGCCTCGCTCGACGCCGCCTCGCTGCCGCGAAGCGCGCACCGCGCCGCCGACGGCTCGCTGAGCGCGCAGGCGGCGCAGGGGCGGCTGCACTTCGTCGCCCTCGGCTGCGCGAGCTGCCACTCGGGACCGCTGCTCACCGACAGCACGCTCGGCGCGCCGACGCTGCACGACGTGGGCACGCTGCGCACGACCTCCGGCAGCCGCCTCGGCGGCCCGCTGCCCGGCATCGACACCCCGAGCCTGCTCGGCGTCTTCGCCGCCGGCCCCTACTTCCACGACGGCTCGGCGCCGACGCTCGACGACGTCTTCACCGTCGCCGGCGGCCGCGTCGTCGCCGGCGAGAGCGGCACGCCCGGCCCCGACGCGCAGCTCGTCGACACCTTCACCGACATCAACAACGACGATACCGTGCGTGGCCGCGCCTACGTCCGTCTCTCGCGCGCCGGCGCGCGGCTCAGCTTCGGCGGTGTCGACGGCGGCCCGGGCGGAGTCGGCGCGCTCGAAGTGCGTTACAGCGACGCCGGGGTGACGGCGCTCGACGTCGTCGTCAACGGCGTCACACGCTCGCTGTCGCTGCCGGCAGCCGACAACGACCCGAGCTGGCGGCTCACCAACTGGCGCACGGTACGCCTCGAAGGCATCGCCTGGAACGCCGGGGCCGCCAATACCGTCGAGCTGGTGACCCCGAGCGGTTTCCCCAGCCTCGGCGTCGACGAGATCGTCGTCTCCACCGCCGCCGACCTCGCCGCGGCCGCACCGCACCGCGCCGCGCTCGCGCTCTCCGCCGGCGAACGCGCCGAGCTCGTCGCCTACCTCTCGTCGCTCGACGCTCACGACGTCGATGGCGGCGCCCTCATGCCGCTCCTCGTCGACGGCTTCGAAGCCGGCAACACCGCCGCCTGGGCGGCCGCCACGCCTTAGCCACCGGCCTCGGCGGTAACGCAGGGCGGCGAGGCGAGGCCTTGCCGCCGCTGTGCCGCCGATCTATATTGATCGTGGTGGCCACTTCCTCGCGACCACGGCGGACGACCCTCGCGCGCGGACGGAAGCGCGTCCTGATCGTGCTCTTCATCCCTAGCGTCGAGCGAGACGGGATGACGCCGATCGACCAGAACGCCTGGGTCGAAGCCGCTCTGGCGACGCTCGGACGCGTGTTCGGCGGCGCCACGGCGTATCCGCGAGCGAGAGGCGTGTGGCGGGACGACGATCGCGGCGGCGCGTTGGTGATGGACGAACCGGTGGTCGTCCACTGCTACACGACGCCGCGCGCGATCCACGCCCCAGACAATCTGGCCGAGCTCGGCGGCTTCTGCCGTCAGATGGGACGTGAGACGCGACAGGGAGAGGTCGGCCTGGTGATCGGTGACGAGTACTTCGCCATCCAGGATTTCGCGGAGGAGGAGCTATGAAAGCGCAGCTCGATATGCGGAGAATTGCCAAGGGACTCGGCGCCAAGCGTCGCGGAAGGGTGGCGGCCACCGGCGGTTTCTTCGGAGCGACGCAGCTGCTCGCCGAGGTGGGCGCCCGCTTCCGTACGCCGGTGGGTGGCGGCCGGCCAACGGATCCACGGTGGACGGAGAGGCGATTGGTGCCTCTCGCACCGCGCACGCTGGAGCGGCTGGAGGCGATTACCGCGAAGGTGCGGGAGCACGGCGAGGTGAGCCTCGAGCCAATGCAATTGGCCGCCCTGCTGCTGGAGAAAACGACCGAGCAGCTGAGTGGCGATGAGGCGGAAGAGCTTGCTCGCGCGGGAGCGCCGCGGGCACGCCCATAGGTCCCCTCCAGCATCCAGCGAGGCTGGATGAATGGCAGAATGGCCACTCACGCCGTGAGGCCACATCGAAGGACGCTCGCGTGCTTGGTGTTGACGCGGGCGCTCGTCATGCCGCTCGGCGGTGGGCTCGCGCTCGCCTGCCATCGCGAGGCACCGATCTCCGCCGACGTGGTGGCGCGCATCGCCGGGCAGCAGGTGCCTTACGCGCGGTTCGAGGAGTTCCTGCGCAAGCAGGTGGGCGACGGCGCGGGTGCGCTCGACAGCCGGGTGCTGTCGCGTCTGCTCGACCAGTTCCTCGACGCCGAGCTGCTGGCGCGGTTGGCCGCCGACCAGACGCACGCTACGCCGGCGGGCGGCGAGCGGCAGGCGCTCGATTCGCTGCTCGCCGGGGCGGACGCGCCGGTGGAGACGGTCGAGGCCGAGCAGTACTTTCGCACCCACGAAAGCGACTTCGCGCTGCCCGAGCGGCTGCGCCTCCACCACATCCTGGTCTCCTCGGGCGCCGACGCGCGGCGGGTGGCGCAGCGGCTCGCCGCCGGCGAGGACTTCGCCGCCGTCGCCCGCGAGCTGTCGCTCGACCCCAGCGCGCCCGCCGGCGGCGACCAGGGCGAGATCGCCCTCGACGACCTGCCGCCGGCGTTCGCGCAGCAGGTCGAGCACCTCGCGCCCGGCGAGGTCGGCGACCCGATCCAGGCGAGCGACGGCTGGCACCTCTTCCGCCTCGACGAGCGGCTGCCGGCGCGTCAGCGCACCTTCGCCGAGGTCTCGGGCGAGGTCACCGACCGCCTCCACCGCCAGCGCGGCGACGCCCTCCTCGCCCAGCGGCTGGCCGAGGCGGCCGATAAGTACAATGTCGTGGTGTACGCGCAGAACCTCCCCTTCGACTACCACGGCGACCACCCGCGCGCCGACCAGAAAGCCAGCCGATGAAACACCGTGAGCCGCTCCGCGCCCTGATCTTCGCCCTGCCGCTGCTCGCGCTCCTGCCCGCGAGCCTCGCCGCCCAGACCCTCCTCATCGACCGCATCGTGGTGCGCATCAACGACCGCATCGCCACGATGATGGACTTCGAGAAGCAGCTCGCCGAGCGCCGGCAGGGCATCGCCAGCGATCCGTCGCTCACCGACACCCAGCGCCAGCACGCGCTCGACGAAGCCGGCCGCGAAGTGTTCACCGACATCTACCAGTCGCTCCTGCTGCTGTCGCGCGCCGACCAGCTCGGCGCCCGCGTCACCGAGGTCGACGTCGACAAGGCCCTCGCCACGACGCGCGAGCGGATGGGCCTGCAGACCGAGGAGCAGATGCAGCAGGCGCTGCAGGCCTCGGGGCTCACCGAGGAGGCGCTGCACGAGCGGCTGCGCGAGAACCTCCTCGTGCAGGAGGTGATGGGCCGCGAGGTGCACCCGCGCCTGCGGGTGAGCGAGGACGAGCTGCGCCGCTACTACCGCGAGCACGCCGACGAGTTCACCAACCCGGCCGCGGTGCGGCTGCAGGAAGTGGTGGTGCTGCAGGACGAGCAGAACCCCGACGCCGTCGCCGCCCTCGCCAAGCGCATGCACGACGAGATCGCCGCCGGCAAGAAGCCCGAGGACGTGGTCGGCAAGGGCACGCAGCTCGTCGACTTGGGCTGGGTCAACCGCGGCGACCTCGACGCCGAGCTCGAGAAGGCGGCCTGGGCGCTGCAGCCCGGCGGCGTCACGCAGCCGGTGCGCGGACGCGGCGGCATGCACATCGTCAAGCTGCTCGAGCGCCGCGAGCCGGTGGTGCGCCCCTTCGACGAGGTCAAGGACCAGATCAGCGGCAAGGTCGAGCAGAGCCGCCTCGCCACCGAGTACCCCGGCTACCTGCGCGAGCTCGAGGCGCGGTCGTACATCGTGCTCAACGTGCCGCCCGAGGCCGAAGGGTTCAAGGGGCTGCAGGCCGAGAGCCAGGCCCCTGACGCGCTCGAAGGGCTGCGCGAGCTGTCGCCCACCAAGGCGCCGGCGAAGCCGAGCGCACAGCGACCCGCGACGCCGCCCGCGTCGCAGCCAGCCATCGCTCCGCCGCCGGCGCAGCCGGCAGCCACGCCGCCGCCTCCCGGCCGCTGAGGCTGCGGCGAGCGTCGGCGGCGCCGTGCCGCTGAGGGTTTTCCCTCTGCCGCGCTGAGGAGGTCGCTCGACGCGGCGGCCCGCCTCACCTCCCTAACCTGAGCCTGCACGTCGGGCCACGGGCGGATGCGTCCCGCGCCCCACGCGAACGCTCATGGACGCTCACGACGCGAAGGGGGGTTCTCGGTGACCAGGCGGACTCTCGGTTGTCTCGTCACGCTGCTCTTTCTCGCGCTGCCGGCGGCGGCGCAAGTAGCCACCACCTCGGTGATCCTCGAGCTCAACGGCGATCCCGGCGCCGTCTACAAGGCGAAGCGCACGCAGCAAGGACTCTCCACCAGCGCGGCGCAGCTCGATGCCTACCGCGCGCAGCTCACCAGCGCGCAGAACGCGGTGATCTCCGCCGCGACCGCCCGCGGGTTGGCGGTGAGCCTCGACCGCGCCGCCATCTACGGCGCCGACCATCGCGTCGCCGGCAACGTCGACCTGCGCTACACCCTCGTCTACAACGGCGTGGCGGTGACGGTACCGGTGACGCAGGTCGCCGCGCTCGCCGCGGTGCCCGGCGTCAAGAGCGTGCACCGCTCGCAGATGCTCAAGACGCAGCTCGACCACAGCGTGCCCTACATCAAGGCCGACAAGCTCTACGGCACGCCGCCCGCGCTCGGTCCCTACGACCTGCCGCGCGGCATCGAGGGGCAGGGCATGGTGGTGGCGGTGATCGACACCGGCGTCGAGTGGAGCCACGAGATGTTCGGCGGCGACCCGACGCCGCCGCGGCTCGGCATCGCGCCGCCGGCGACGCTGGTCGGCAGCAACCAGAAGGTCGTCTACTACCTGCCGTTCGGCGACCTCGCCGTCGAGGACGGCGTCGGCCACGGCACCCACGTCTCCTCGACCGCCGCCGGCTACCGCGGCTACACGGCCGGACCGGACAGCATTCCGCTCAACGCCGACGACGTGCCCATCCACGGCGTGGCGCCGCAGGCGAAGCTGATGGTCTACGGCGTCTGCGCCAACGTCCTGTCGATCGTCGGCTCGTTGACCGGCGCCATCGGCGGCTGCCTCAACGAGTACACCATGCTGGCGCTCGAAGACGCGGTGTCGCCGCGTACGCTGACCGGCTACGCCAAGCCGGTGGCCAACGTCATCAACCTGTCGCTCGGCGGCGAGTACGGCACCGCGGACGACCCCACCGCCGTCGCCTGCAGCAACGCCGCGATCATGGGCGCCGTCGTCGTCGCCGCCGCCGGCAACTCGGGCGACGTCGCCGGCATCGTCGGCGCGCCGTCGACCGGCACGCGCGTCATCTCGGTGGCCGCCACCAACGACGCCGGCGTGGCGCCGCTCGGCATCGACCCGCTCGACGCCGCCGGCAACCGGCTCACCGGCGCGCCGCTCATCCGTGCCGCCGCCTCGCCGCAATCGAACGGCGCGCAGCCCTACCGCGGCGGCATCAGTGGCAACTACGTCTTCGCCGGCCTCGCCGACACGCCCGACCAGGTGCCGCCCAGCGTCGCCGGCAACATCTGCCTCGTCGAGCGCGGCTCGACGGCGGAGGAATCCAACACCGGCGAGGGCACCGGCCTGTGGGCGAACAAGGCGGCCAACTGCAAGGCGCAGGGCGCCGTCGCCACCGTCGGCTTCAACAACGCGCCGGGGCCGGTCGGCGAGGTGCTCGCCCCGTCGGCCGACCTCGTCGCCACCATCTCGCGCGAGGACGGCCTCTACTTGAAGGACACCCTCGGCTTCGACGCCAACGGCGTCTCTAAATACAGGATCCACATCACCGGTCCCGACTCGGCGCTCTTCCAGGGCGAGATCGCCGGCTTCAGCTCGCGCGGCCCGGTGGCCGGCCTCGGCCAGATCAAGCCCGACGTCGCCGCGCCCGGCGTGGCGATCGTCGCCGCGGTGCCGCCGGCGAGCATGATGGGCGGCCTCGCCGCCGCCGACACCTACGGCCCCAACTACGGCGAGGCGCAGGGCACCAGCATGGCGACGCCGCACGTCACCGGCGCCGCGGCGCTCATCAAGCAGGCCAACCCGACGTGGCACCCCGACTACGTGCGCACGGCGCTGCAGAACACGGCGACGCCCTTCCGCGACGCCGCCGGCAACCCCGGCGCCTACGGCTCCGGCAACTTCCCGATCCACGCGCAGGGCGCCGGCCTGATCGACGTCGCCGCGGCGGCGAAGGCGAAGGCGCTGCTCGGCGTCAAGGGCGACGGCGTGATCAAGCCGTTCATCCTCGGCAGCCACTCCTTCGGCGCCTTCCCGATCGTCGGCAACGAGTGCAGCAACCCGTTCTCGGTGGGCCTCGACCTCGTCGACCTGCGCGGCACGGGCGGCACGTACACGCTGCGCGCCTATCCCAACCGCGACACCGAGCCGGCGCAGGCGAGCTTTACGCTGCCGGCGACGGTGACGGTGCCGCCCAACGGCTCGGCGCACTTCGACGCCGGCATCGCCGTCGCCGGCAACGCACTCCGGGACGTCCAGAGCGGCGGCCAAGCCGACCTGCAGTGGTACGTCGTCGCCGAGCGCACCGACGGCACCGAGAAGCTGGCGATGCCGATGCTGCTGCGCGCCACGCCGAGCGTCCCCGGCGCCTCGATCGGCGGCGTCCACGACGTCGTCGAGACCTTCGAGGACACCGTGCCCGGCGGCACGCCGGCGGTCGTCTTCCAGTCCAACAACGAGATCAGCGTGCCGGCGGGGACGATGCGCATCCAGGCGAAGATGGATGGCGACGACGTGGTCACCGGCGTGCCGGCGCCCACCGAAGTCGACCTCTACCTGCTCTACGAGGACGGCAGCGAGGACGGCGTGGTCGTCGCCTCGTCGACCTCGGCCGGCAACCACGAGTATCTCGACTACACCTCGCCGGTCCCCGGTACCTATAACGTGCGCGTGCGCAGCGAGACCGGCGGGCCGGTGAGCTACACGATGACCGTGACGCAGACGCAGGCGGCGACGCCGGACCCGGCGAGCCTCGCCGCGCTGACCACCGAGTACGTCGACCAGACGGGACAGGCGGTCGACTTCGACGGCGCCTTCACGCTGTCGTGGACGGGCGGCGGTCACGAGACGGGCTTCTCCGTCGAGCAGAAGAGTGGCGGCGGTGACTGGCAGCGGCTGGCACTCGCCGGCCCCGCGGCGCGCAGCTTCGCGCTATCCGGCCTCCAGAACGGCAGCTACGAGTACCGCGTCGTCGCCCAGTACCCCGGTGCGGTGTGCACCTACGTGGCGGCGCCGAGCAACGCGCGCGGCGTGACCGTGGAACGCCGCCAGCCGGTCGACGCCACCGGCACGACGAGGGCGACGATCAGCCGCACCTCGTTCAGCAACGGCGTCATGGAGGTCGACTTCGTGCTGCGCAACGACGGCAGCGCGCCGCTCCTCAACCCGGTGACGCTATCGGTCGTCGGGGTCTCGAGCCCCGACGTCCGCGTCCTCAACGCCGACAATGGTGGGGGCGGTACCAGCCGCGGCGACGCCGCGACCTTCAGCTATGCCGCCAACGTCGGCGGCGAGACGCTGGCCCCAGGTGAGACCAGCGCCCCGCGCACGGTGCGCTTCGCCGATCCCAACGGCGAGCTCTTCCGCGCCGACGTTCTCGTGTCGGCCTACGCGCCGGCGCCGTAGACCGGCAGCGCTTCCTGAGCGAAAACAAAGCCGCCCCCTGCGCCGTTCGGGCAGGGGGCGGTGTCGTCAGCATCGAGGCCCCTTCGTCGCCGGGCTCCTCGGGGCTGAGCCCGACGCGCGCACGTAAGTGCGCGCTCTGGGCTCAGCGGAAGTGGAACCGCGTCGTCACGCCGAACGTGCGCGGCTGGTTGGTGAGGAAGCCGACGCGCGCCCGCGTGCCGCGCTCCTGGTCGAGGGCGAGCAAGGCGCGCTCGTCGGTGACGTTGTTGACGAACGCCGCGATCTCCAGCTTCTCCTTGAGCACGCCGAAGCGCACGTTGAGCAGGTCGTAGGCCGGCAGCTCGGGGTCGAAGGTGAAGGTGCTCTGGGTGAACGGCCCGCCGATGCTGTTCGGCGCGAAGGAGTTCAAGTTGACGGTGCCGAAGCCCGCGGCCTGGTCGCCCACCTGCGTGAAGCGCGAGCCGACATGCTGGTAGACGGCGGTGGCGAAGCCCAACCAGGCGGTGCCGACCGGCTCCTGGAAAGTGGCCGCCGCGGTGTACTGCAGCTTGGGCACCGTCGGCAGGCGGTTGCCCTCCTCGATGCCGGCGAGCACCTGGCCGCCCGAGCGCAGCGTCGAGCGCAGCTCCGAGTCGGCGTAGCTCGCCGACAGCGCGAAATCGAAGTTGCTCGTCGGCGCGGCGTTGAACTCGAGCTCGACGCCCTGGCTGCGCGCCTTGGGCACGTTGAAGATGACGCGCGAGGAGCAGGAGCCGGCGGTCACCGTCGCCTGCAAGTCCTTGATGTCCATGTGGAAGACGGAGAGGTTGAAGATGCCCTTGCCGCCCATGATGGTGTTCTTGGTGCCGACCTCGTAGTTCCACGCCGTCTCGTCGTCCCACTGGTCGTGGCCGCCGAAGGTGCGCAGGTCTTCGGGCGTGCACAGCGTGACGTTCAACGGGTCGTTGATGCCGCCCAACCGGAAGCCCTTGGCCACCTGGACGTTGAAGCGCGAGTTGTCGTTGACCTTGTAGCTGGCGATGGCGCGCGGCGCCACGCCGCTGGCGTCGGTGGAGCCGGGCTGGCTCTGGAAGTGGCCGTTGTCGTCGGCGCCGAAGATGGCGTCGAAGATCTGGTCGCGCGACTCGTCGAACTGGTAGTAGCGCAGGCCGCCGGTGAGGTCGAGGCGATCGTTGACCGCCCAGGTGCCTTCGCCGAACGCCGCCTTCTGCTTGAAGTTGTAGGAAAGCCGGGAGAAGAAGAGCTCGTCCCGCTGGTTGAAGGTGAGGCGCGTGGGGATGCCGGAGAGCGCCTCGAACCCGTTGACGAAGAGGTGCTGGCCGTAGTCGCGGTCGATCTTGGTGTAGAAGAGGCCGCCCACCCAGCTCAGCCGGTCACCCGCCTTGGCGAGGCGCAGCTCCTGCGCCCACACCTTGGCCTTGGTGGCATCGTCGAGGGGCGCGTCGAGGGTGTAGACGCGCGCCGGCAGGCCGATGCTGCCGCCGGTGATGCTGGCGGTGAGCGCCGTGGCGTCGCGGATGACGTCGACGTCGCGGTCGATGTAGGAGCTCACCGAGGTGAGCGTCATCTTGTCGCCGAAGCGGTAGTCCCAGGTGAGGTCGCCGAGCAGGAACTCGTCGGTGAACGGCTCCTCGATCTGCGTGAACTGCCGGCGATCGCCGAGGGTGACGCGCGGTCGCGTGGTGGTGAACGGGTTGGCGAGGATGTTGTAGGCGTCGATGCGGTTCCAGCCGTTCATCTCCACCTTCTGGTAGACGAGGCGCGGCGTGGCGGTGAAGCTCTCGTTGGGCTCGAAGCGGAAGGCCACGCGGGCGCCCCAGCGGTCGCCGTCGTTGACGTCCTGGTTGACGTGCAGGTTCGGCTGCACGGCGTCCATGTAGCCGCCGTAGCTCGTGTAGTAGGCGGTCACACGCATGGCGGCGGTGTCGCCCAGCGGCTGGTTGACCGCCACCTTGCCGCTGCCGCCGGTGCCGCCGCCGCTGATGCTCTCGCCGGTGAGCTCTACCAGCGACTCCTGGCGCTGCAGCTCGGGCTGGTTGGTGATGTAACGCACCGTGCCGGAGAGCGAGCCGGCGCCGAAGAGGGTGCCCTGCGGCCCGCGCAGCACCTCGACGCGGTCGAGGTCGAAGAGGTCGAGGTCGGGGGTGAAGAGCGACATCGAGATCGGCGACTCGTCGAGGTAGACGCCGACCTGCTCCTTGACGCCCGGCTGGTCGCGCACGACCTGGCCGGCGGAGACGCCGCGCATGGCTACCTGGCTCTGGCCGGGGCCCAAGTTCTGCACCGTGAAGCCGGGGACGTTGCTCGCTACGTCCTCGATCGTCTCGGCGCCCCGGTTGCGCAGCTGCTCTTCGCTGGGCGCGGCGATCGAGGTGGGCACGTCCTGCGCGTTCTCCGCCCCCTGCTTGCGGGCGGTGACCGTGACCTGCTCCTCGAAGCCGATGTTGGTGCCCTCCGCCGTCTCCTCGCTCGGCGTCGGCGTCGGCGTCGGGCTCGCGGTGGGCTCGGCGGGCGGCGTGTCCTGAGACCGGCCCGCGGCAGGCGCAAGGACGAGCATCGCAACGGCGAGGAGCGCCGCTCCGCCGCTGGCCCCAAGGAATCGAACGTAGCGTTCGAAATCGGAAATGCCCATCGTCCGTCCTCCTCCATGCCAACAGCCGGCGTCCGTCGCCGGCTTGAGAGTCCGTCGTTGTGGTGCGTCCCCGGGTGTGGAAAGAGGCTAACACGGGTCGCGCGCGGCGATGGCAACGCTGGCGACAGGCGGGAGCGGGAGCATCGCAGCGTGGTACGTGTAATAGTGCGCCGCATGCGCACCGCCGCCGACGTCGCCATCGCCGTCGTCGCCCTGCTGCACCTGTTCTTCCTCTGGCTCGAGATGTTCCAGTGGACGAAGCCGCGCGGGCGCCGCGTCTTCGGCCTCTCCGCCGAGCTCGCCGAGCAGACCAAGGCGCTGGCCGCCAACCAGGGCCTCTACAACGGCTTCCTCGCCGCCGGCCTCGTCTGGGGTTTGTGGGCCGGCCCGGTCGCGGGCTTTGCGCCGCGCGTCTTCTTCACCACCTGCGTCGTCGTCGCCGGCCTCTTCGGCGCCGCAACCGCGAAGCGGTCGATCCTCTACGTGCAGGCGCTGCCCGGCGCCATCGCGCTCCTGCTGACGCTGCTCGCCCGTCCCTAACCCGCGATGATGCGGTTGGCCGGCTGCACACGCGGCACGGCGGCGATGCCGAGCTCGCTCAAGATCGGCACGAGGATGCGTCCGAAGGCCTCCAACGACTCGGGCGAATCGTAGACGTCGATCACCTGCAGGTTGTCGGGCTCGCCGTAACTGACGTGGTACAGGCGTCCCGGCGGCGCCCCGGCGCCGGCGGCGTCCAGGCGTCGAAGCGCCTCGTCATACTTCTCGCTCGACATGCCCGAGACCTCGAACTGGACGACGATGGCCATGGCCGTGACCTCCCGTGAAAGTGATTCGTGTGCACCGCGACTACGACGCAGCGCGTGCTTCGGATGGGCGCCGGCTCAGCCCAACGCGCGGGCGCGCGCGGCGACGTTCTCGGGCGTGAAGCCGAAGTGCTTGGCGAGGTCTTCGTACTTGCCCGACTCGCCGAAGCGGTCGACGCCGAGGGTCGAGCCGTGCGGGCCGACCCAGCGGTCCCAACCGAACGGGCGCGCCGCCTCGATCGCCAACCGGCGCGTCACCTTCGGCGGCAGCACGGCATCCCGGTACTCCTGCGACTGCGCGGCGAAGAGCTCGAAGGACGGCAGGCTGACGACGCGCGCGCGCACGCCGTCGTTCGCCAGGAGCTTCTGCGCCTCGAGCGCGAGGTGCACTTCCGAGCCGGTGGCGAGGAGCAGCAGCTCGGGCTCGCCGCCGTCGGCGTCGGCGATGACGTAGCCGCCCTTGGCGACGCCGTCGGCGGCGCGCTCCGCCGCCTCGGCAAGCACCGGCAGCTTCTGCCGCGTCAGCGAAAACGCCGTCGGCCCGTCCTTGCGCTCGATCGCCACGCGCCACGCCTGCGCCGTCTCGTGCGCGTCGGCGGGGCGCAGCACGACGAGGTTGGGGATGGCGCGCAGCGCCGCGAGCTGCTCGATCGGCTCGTGCGTCGGCCCGTCCTCGCCGAGGAAGATCGAGTCGTGGGTGAAGACGTAGATGACCGGCTCCTTCATCAGCGCCGCGAGACGGATGCTCGGCCGCGCGTAGTCGGAGAAGATGAGGAAGGTGCCGCCGTAGGGCCGGAAGCCGGAGAGCGCGAGGCCATTCATCGCCGACGCCATGCCGTGCTCGCGGACGCCGTAGTGCAGATAGCGGCCGGACGGATTGTCGGGCCCGAAGTCGCCGCCGTGCTCGATCAGCGTCTGGTTGGACTCGGTGAGGTCGGCCGAGCCGCCGAGCATCTCGGGCAGCGCCCCGGCGATGGCGTTGATCACCTTGCCCGAGGCGGCGCGGGTGGCGATGCTGCTCCCGAAGTCGATGGTCGCGATCTTGGCGTCCCACTCCGCCGGCAGCTCGCGGCTGAAGCGGCGCTCGAGCTCCCTGGCAAGCTCGGGCTGCTCGCCCGCCCACGCCTCGCGGTGGCGGTTCCACTCCGCGTGCGCTTCCTCGCCGCGTTGGCGCGCGTCGGCGAACGCTTCGCGCGCTTCGTCGGGGATGAGGAACTCGGAGTCCTCCGGCCACCCGAGGGCGCGCTTCGTGGCCTTCGCCTCGTCGGGGCCGAGCGGCTCGCCGTGTGCCTTCGCGGTCCCCGCCTTCTTGGGGCTGCCGAAGCCGATCACGGTGTGGACGCGAATCAGCGACGGCCGCGCGCGCTCGGCGGCGGCCGCCTCCATCGCCAGTTGCAGCGCATCGAGGTCGTTGCCGTCCTCGACCGTCTGCACGTGCCAGCCGTACGCGGCGTAGCGCGCCGACACGTCCTCGCTGAAGGCGAGGTCGGTCGAGCCGTCGATCGAGATGTGGTTGGCGTCGTAGAGGACGTTGAGCGCGCCGAGCTTCTGATGGCCGGCGAGCGACGACGCCTCCGACGAGACGCCCTCCATCATGTCGCCGTCGCTGGCGATGACCCACACCCTGTAGTCGAAGAGCGCGGCGTCGAAACGCGCCGCGAGCGCCCGCTGCGCGAGCGCCATGCCGACCGAGTTGCCGAGGCCCTGGCCCAGCGGACCGGTCGTCGTCTCGACGCCGGGCGCAAGGCCGTGCTCGGGATGGCCGGGCGTCTTCGAGCCGAGCTGGCGAAAGCGGCGCAGCTCCTCCATCGGCAGGTCGTAGCCGGCGAGGTGGAGGAGCGAGTAGAGGAGCGCCGAGGCGTGCCCGGCCGAGAGCACGAAGCGGTCGCGGCCAGGCCAGTCGGGGTCCTTGGGGTCGAAGCGCAGGAAGCGGCTCCACAGCACCCATGCCATCGGCGCCATGCCCAGCGGCGCGCCGGGGTGCCCCGACTTCGCCTTCTCCACCATGTCGACGGCGAGGAAGCGGATGGTGTTGATGGTGGTGAGGTCGGTGGTCGGCGCCGTCGTCTGCGTCATCGGGGCCCTCCTGCGGTGGAACGGACGCTCGGGTAGAATGAGGGCCCGTCGGGGCCACGGAGAGGTGCTGGAGTGGCCGAACAGGGCTGCCTGCTAAGCAGTTGCCCGGGGTAAACCCGGGCCGAGGGTTCGAATCCCCCCCTCTCCGCCATCGCTCGCTTCCGCTCGCTCAGTTGGAGCGGGGGGGCTTCGGTCGTCGGTCCCCGCCGCTTGCGCGGCGAGGGACCTCTAGAGCGAATCCCCTTCCTGCCTCCGACGCTCGCCCTGCCCGCCAGACGCGGAGGCGGCTTGCTTCGCTCGCCGCCGATCGCGATCGCGCGCCCTGGCGCGCGCTGCGATCGGATGGGGAGCGGCTCGCTGCGCTCGCCAACGGACGCGCGCCTTGGCGTGCGGACGGGGGGGAGCGACAGGGAGCCGACTTTCGCGCGCGGCTCGCTTCGCTCGCCGATGGCCGGGCGCGGTAGCGCGCGGCCGATCGGGGAGCGGGAGGGAGCCGCCTTCGCTCGCGGCGCGTTCATGTCAGGTCTCGGGCTGGCGGACGGTGAGGACCGGGCAGGGGGCGTGCTCGATAACGCGTTCGGCGTTGCTGCCCAGCAGGAGGTGGCGGAGGCCGGTGCGGCCGTGGGTGCCCATGGCGATGAGGTCGACGTCGAGCTCCCTTGCGGTGTCGGCGATCACCTCGGGCGGGTAGCCTTCCTTGGCGACGGTATCGACGCTGTGGGCTTCGCCGGCCAGCGACGCCGCGGCCGCGGCGAGCTTCTCTTCGGCGACGGCGGCGACGTCGGCGTGGAACGGGATCGAGGTGGGGATGGTGCCGTAGGCGGTGTACTCGATGGGCAGATGGTAGGCGTGGAGCAGGGTCAGGCGCGCGCCCGCGCCGTCCGCTGGCTCGCGGCTCGCCGCAGCCTGGTCGCCGGCGAGCAACGCGCGGGCCGCGTGGGCCGCTCCCTCCGCGTCGTCGGAGAAGTCGGTGGGCACCAGCACGTGGCGGATGGCGGCGTGGCGGTCGCGGTCGCCGGGGTGGACGGTGAGCACCGGGCGCGGCGAGTGCTGGACGATGCGCTGCGCCGTGCTGCCGAGGAGCAAGTGGGCGAGGCCGGGCGTCAGGCCGCGGCTGCCCTGCACGACGAGGTCGGGCGCGATCTCGCCGGCGGCGCGGACGACGGCCTGCGAGGCGACGCCGGTCTCGAGGCGCGACTCGACGTTCCCGCCCTGTGCGCGAACGGCGGCGGCCGCCTCTTCGAGCCTCGCCGCCGCGGCGGTGCGCACCTGCTCGTCGAGCTCGGCGGGCGAAGGCAGGAAGTCGGTGAGCGGGCCGTGCACGTCGACAGCGTGCACCAGCACCAGCCGACCGCCGCGGGCGCGCGCGAGCTCGCTGCCCCACTGCACCGCCGCGTCGGCGGTGGGCGAGAAGTCGGTCGCCACCAACACCGTGAACGACGAGCCCGCCATCGCCGGCGACTCTAACAGAGCGAAATCGCGCGGCTCACGGCCGGCGGTCGGTGCTGGCGCGAGCGGCGCGACACGGTAAATGGCGAGCAGCGTCGAGTCTTGCCGCCGCACCGTGAAGACAGGCCGTTGCGTGGCCGCGATCCGCGCCAGGCGCGGCGTGAACCACGCCTCGCGCATCATCAGCATCAGGTACTGCGGATGCGTGGTGTCGTACGAGCCGTCGTGCGGCACCAGCGTGAAGCGGTCGGCGAGGAACGGCGCCGCCGCGTGCGATCCCAGCGGCACGAGCACGAAGGAATCGCGCGGCGCGTGCGCGGTAAGCCACTCGGCGCCTTCTTTGTAGCTCGCACCCCAGTACTCGAGCTCGACGCAGCGCTGCGCTTCGGGGCCGAGCGCGAGCCGAGCGGGCGCATTCAAGTAAGCGTCGGCGTAGGGATGGATCGCGGCGAGGTCGATCGCAACGACGACGAGGCTCGCGGCGAAGAGAGCGCCGAGCGCGAGCGCTGCGCGTCGCGCCCTCGCCTCGCTCCGCCACAGGGCCAGCCCAACCGTGTAGACGCCGCCGGCCGCGAGCAGCGCGAGCGCCGGGAGCGCCGGCAGCAGGTGCCGGGCGCCGTCGTACCGCGCGGGTGCGACGAGATCTGCGAGCAGCAGCAGCCCGAGCCACAACCCGGCGAGACGGCAGAGGCGCGCGGCGGGGCCGCCGCGAAGCGCCGCCGCGACGCCTGCGAGCGAGGCGAGCAGCAACGGCACCGGCGTCGCCATGGCGAGGCTCAGCCAGCCGTAGTGCCACGGCAGCTCGGTCGGCCGGTAGATGCGGCCTAGGTAGAGCACCTTCATCGGCACGTCGAACTCGTGCACCTTCCGCCACAGCATCAAGGCGCGCTCCCACGGCGCCGGCCAGAGCCAGGGCCAGAGCAGCAGCGCGACCGCGGCGGCAACGACGCCGGCGAGCAACAGGCCGCCCAGGCGGCGACGCCACGGGCCGGCACCCGCCGCGATCGTCCACGAGAGCGCGAACGGCGCGAGCAGCAGCGCGCTCACGTGGTGCGCCAAGGCCGCTCCAGCCGCCGCGCCGAGGAGCGCGAAGTCGACCAGCCGCCCACTGCGCGCCGCACGCGCGAGCGCCAGCACCGCCGCGCTCCACACCACGAGCGCCACGACGTCCTTGGGGTTGGCCTGCGAGTGGGCGACGAGCTTGGGCTGCAGCACGAGCAGCGTCGCGGCGAGCGGCGCCAGCACCGGCGCGCCGCCTTCCTTCGATGCGAGATGCGCGGCGAGCCGCGCCACCAGCGTCACGGCGAGCGTCGCGAACAGCAGGTTGGCGAGGTGGAAGCCGAGGTAGCTGCCCGGCTCCCAGAACGCGCGGTCGACGATCGCCGCGAACCCGGCGCGCAGCGTGTCGGCGGCGAACTGGTAGCCAGGCAGCTCGTGCCATGGCCAGGACGGCAACGGGTCGCCGCCCAGCGCCGCCGCGATCAGCCGCAGGTTCTGCGCGCCGGCGCGGTAGCTCTCGCCCTCGTCCCAGGTGATGCCGTGGTCGGTCAGGGTGGCGAGGCCGAGGGCGAGAAAGGCGACCGCGACGAGCGTGCCGCCGTGTCGCGCGATCCACGCGGGAGCCAGCGCGTGGCGCCCGCGCAACGGGTTGGCGGACGCTACGCCGTCGTTTCGCTCCTGCTCGCTCGCTGGCACGGGGCGCGCCCCCGCGTCCGCCTCAGCGCTCACGCGAGCCGGCCGCCGCCACGGGCGCGGCAACCTCGTCAACCAACGCCGGCGTCGCCGCCGGCGCCAGCTTCCGCCCCGCCGCGTCGAAGATCCGCGGCCGCGCCACTCCCCACTTCGCCAGCCGGAACCTCATCGCCGTGCCCAGCACGCCGAAGCCGTAGACGACGCTGCGACGAAAGCCGATCGACGAGGAGTCCTCCTCGTATTTCGCCGGGCAGCTGATCTCGCCGACGCGGAATCCCAGGTAGAGCGCCTGCAGCAGCATCTGGTTGTCGAAGACGAAATCGTCGGAGCCCTCGAGCAGCGGCAGCGCCTCGAGCACGCGGCGCGAGAAGGCGCGGTAGCCGGTGTGGAACTCCGACAGCTTGCTGCCGACGAGCAGGTTCTCGACCAGCGTCAGCGCGCGGTTCGACACGTACTTGTAAAGCGGCATACCGCCGCGCATGGCGCTGCCGACGAGGATGCGCGAGCCCAGCACCACGTCGTAGACGTCCGACGCGATGAGTGCCGCCATGGCAGTGATGAGCCGCGGCGTGTACTGGTAGTCGGGGTGGAGCATCACCGCGATGTCGGCGCCCCGCTCGAGCGCCGCCGCGTAGCAGGTCTTCTGGTTGGCGCCGTAGCCGCGGTTGTGCGTGTGCACGAAGGTGGTGATGCCGAGCTCGCGCGCCACCCGCACCGTCTCGTCACGGCTGGCGTCATCGGTCAACAGCACCTCGTCGACGACGTCGTGCGGGATCTCGGCGAAGGTCTTGCGCAGCGTGCGCTCGGCGTTGTACGCCGGCATCACCACCACGATGCGACGGCCGTGCAGCAAGGGTGTGTCTCCGGTGCGCCGAGCTCCGCGCGATTCGGCGGCTGAGTGTAGCCCCAGCGTGCCGCGGTACGCGGCTTATACTGCGCCGCTTCGATGCGCAAGCTGCTCGTCGCCACGGTCACCTCGCTTGCGGCGCTTGCGCTGGTCGCCTGCCCGCGCCAGCCGCGCAAGCCCAACTTGCTGCTCATCGTCGTCGACTGCCTACGCGGCGATGCGCTGTCGGTCGTCGGCTATCCGCGCGAGACGACGCCCAACATCGACGCGCTGGCGCGCCAGGGCACGCGCTTCACGCACGCCTACTCGCAGGCCAGCTGGACGCGGCCGTCGCTGCCGACGATCCTCACCGGCCTCTATCCCAGCGAGCACGGGTTGCTCGACCTCGAGAGCGATCCCAACGCCCCTTCGGCGGCGCTCGACGACTCGGTGCTGACGCTCGCCGAACGGCTGAAGGGGGCGGGCTACGCCACCGCCATGGTCGGCGAGCAGCATCAGCTGTCGCCGAAGTTCGGCCTTCAGCAGGGCTTCGACCTCTGGCAACCGAAGGCGGCCGAGGGCGCCAACATCAACCGCCGCGTGCTGGAGTGGCAGGCGGGTCTCCCGAAGGGGAAGCCGTTCTTCGCCTACCTCCACTACCTCGAGCTGCACTTCCCCTACTGTCCGCCCAAGGACCTGCGCGGCCGCTTCGACGAAGGCCCGAGCCGCCTCAACGTCTGCGCCGACTGGCGCCAGCTGCGCGACGACATCCGCAGCGGCAAGTACGTCGTGACGCCCGCGGACCGCCAGCTCCTGCGCGCCCGCTACGACGAAGAGCTGCTCGGCGTCGACGCGCTGATCGGCCAGCTCGTCGCGGAGCTCGATCGCCGCGACCTCTACGACGACACCCTCATCCTAGTCACCGGCGACCACGGCGAGGAGTTCGGTGAGCACGGCAGCTACTTCCACGGCCAGTCGCTCTACAACGAGCTGCTCCACGTGCCCCTGGTATGGAAGCCGCCGGCCTCGTGGGATGCACCGCGCGGCCAGGTCGTCGACGGCCTCGCCGAACAGCGCAACGCCGCCGCCACTTTCCTCGACGCCGCCGGCGTTCGCCAGCTCCCCGCCGGCACGCACACGCTCGGCCCCTGGATCCGCGGCGAGCGCCGCGACGCGCCCAACCGCTACACGGTCTCGGAAGGCGTCGACCAGATCGCCATCAACGAGGGCCGCTGGAAGATGATCGTCGGCCGCGAAGGCGCCCAGACCGGAGGCGGCTTCCAGCTCTACGACCTCGACAAAGATCCCGGCGAGCAGAAGAACCTGGCCGAAGGCAAACGCACCCGGCTGGCCTTGATGCGCCAGCTCCTCGCCAGTTGGCGCAAAGGCCTCCATCCCGCACCCCAGAAGCGGGTGACCATGGACACCGAGACGCACGAAGGGCTCAAGAACCTCGGTTACGTACACTAGGCCTTCGCTCACCGCGCCGCGGACGGCAGGTCCTGCGGGCCGACGTCGAAGACGAGATACGAGTAGGCGACCTGATCCACCGGGTCAAGCCGGCGCAGCCAGGAGAAACGGTCGTCGCCGAGGACGCCGGTGAGGAAGTTGGCGCGGATGACGATTGTGCCCGTCCGCGGGCGCGACGGCTCGAGGATCGCGTCCGGGTGGGAGGCCCGCCAACGTTTGACGTAAACCTCGCTCTGGCCCCAGTCGAGGTTGGAGTCGGCGAGGAGGCGCCAGGCCTGGCGGCGGTCGGTGAGGAGCTCGTTGAAGTAGCTGATGTAGAAGGGGTGCCAGGAGAGGACGGAGACGACGAGCCAGGCCACGCCGGCTGCGAAGGCGAGTGCCGCGCGGCGCGCGCGGCGTGGGCTCGCACGCGGCCACGACTGGCGCGCGACCAAGATGCCGGCGAAGACGTAGAGCGGGGGGAAGAGCAGCAACGAATAGCGGATGCCCAGCTGGGCGCGGAAGAAGAAGTTGAGGTGGATGGCCAGCAGCAGCGGCGGCAGGAGCAGCACGGCGAGGTCGCGCCGCCAGCGCAGGGCACGACGGCAGCGCCATGCCGTGAACAAGGATCCCAGCAGCAGGCCCAAGGTCGGCAGCGGCACCTTGTAGAGCCAGCACCAGAGGTAGTAGCCGGGAAAGCCGCCGTGCTCGCGCAGCTCGCCGCGCAGGTAGATGCGGCCGTAGCCCTCGCCGGTGCGCTCGCGGTGATGGACCCAGTCGAGGCCTTCGAGGTACGGATAGGCCACCGGCACCGGCACGCCGGCGAGCGCGGGCAAGGCCTGCTGTGCATTGCGCATCGTCGAGGAGCGGAAGTGGTAGTCACCGAACCGCGTGAAGACGCGGTCGCCGACGAACGCAGCGTCGACGACCAGCACGGTGAGGAGCAGCGCGAGCGCCACGCCGCCGGCTGCGCGCAGTAACTGCCGGCGCAACGCCGCGCGCTCGCCGCGGCGCCACGCAGCCGCGAGCTCGGGCAGCCAACGCACGGCGGCGAGCAGGAGGAGCACCGGCGCGAGCAGCACCGCGCTGTACTTGACGACTTGTGCCAGCGCGAAGGCGATCGCCAGCGCGGCTCCCCGCGCCGCTGACGGCTCCTCCGCGAAACGCCAGAAGAGGTAGAGCACCGCGGTGAAGGCGAGCGCGATCCACACGTCGGTCGTCACCAGGCGCGCGTGCGCCAGCAGGTTGGGGTCGAAGCAGCAGAGCAGCACCGAGAGCAGCGCGCCGCGCTCGCCCCACAGCCGCCGCGACCAGTGCCAGACGAGCCACGCGAGCGCCAGCGAGGCGAGCATGGTCGGCACCCGTGCCGCGTAGAGGCTCGCAAGCGCGCTCCGCAAACCGCCCGGCCGCAGCGCCGATGCGATCGCGCCCGGCAAAGCGTTGAGCGCCGACACCGGCATCTTGCTGTCGTCGAACCGCCGCGCGTCGCCGTGCAGGAGCTGCCGCCCGTAGCGCAGGTGCCCCGGCTCGTCGTAGGTGATCGACATGTCGGCCGCACTCAACAGCTCGAGCGTCAGCATGACGAGCAACAGCGCCGCGGCCGCGACGCCGAAGCGCACGCCGGGGGCGACGCGCGGAGAAGCCGCGGCGCTCGCGCCCTCGCGCAACGTGGCAGCAGGCAGCACCGGCTCGACAGCCACCGCGGCAGCCGGGCGGCCTAGAACAGCGTGTAGATGAAGGGCGCCGCGGTCTGGCTGGTCACCACCAGCAGGATGAGCAGCCCGAGCACCAGCACGAACGGCACGATCCAGTACACCTTGTTCTGGCGCGCGAAGAGGAAGACGTCGCGCAGCAGGGAACCGAGGTAACCGATCTTGGCCATGAGTGTGCGTCCTTCAGCAGTGCAGCGGAAGTATAGCCGGCTCCGACTACGCCCGTGGCGCGTGTCGGATCGAGATCGCTTCGCTGCGCTCGCGATGACACTCAGTCGTCATCGCGAGGAGCGAAGCGACGAAGCGATCTCGATGACGGCGAGCCACGATCAATCGAGCGCGTACTCCTGCTTCCAGTCGACGCCCTCGACCATCGCCGGCTGCGCCTTCTTCTGGAGCAGGAACGGTCCCAGCACCAGGTAGTCCATCTCGGTGCGCATGAAGCAGCGGTAGGCGTCCTCGGGCGTGCAGACGATCGGCTCGCCGCGCACGTTGAAGCTGGTGTTGACGAGCACCGCGTAGCCGGTCCGCTTTTCGAGCTCGCTCAGGATGGCGTGGTAGCCGGGGTTGTCCGCCGCGTTGACGGTCTGGATGCGCGCCGAGTAGTCGACGTGGGTGACGGCGGGGATGTCGGAGCGCAGCCGGTTCACCCACTCGAGCAGGTCGTCCGAGGTGCGCTCGTTGCTGCCGTCGGTGCGCCGCGACTTCTGCACGTCGGCGACGAGCAGCATGTAGGGCGAGGGGCGGTCGAGCTCGAAGTAATCGCCGACGCGCTCCTCGAGCACCGACGGCGCGAAGGGGCGGAAGCTTTCGCGGTACTTGATCTTCAAGTTCATCACCGACTGCATCTTCGCCGAGCGCGCGTCGCCTAGGATGGAGCGCGCGCCGAGCGCCCGCGGCCCGAACTCCATGCGGCCCTGGCAGAGGCCGACGACGTTCTCCGCGGCAATGAGCTTGGCGATCGTCGGCGCCCATTCGCCTGCCGGCAGCTCCTCGTACGGCAGCGCGTGCGCGTCGAGGTACTCGCGGATCTGCGCCGGCGGGAACTCCGGGCCGAGCAGCGCGCCGCTCATGCCGTCGCGGCCGTCGGCGCGGCGCGCCCGCGGCTTGTCGAAACCGTTGTGGTACACGGCGAGCGGCGCCCCGAGCGCGCCGCCGGCGTCGCCCGCCGCGGGCTGGATCCACAGGTCGTCGAAGATGCCGAGCCGCAGCAGCTTGCCGTTGGCGACGCAGTTGAGCGCCACGCCCCCGGCGAGGCAGAGGTTCTTCTTGCCGGTCAGCTCGCGTGCGTGGCGGGCGAGGTGGAAGACCATCTCCTCGCAGACGAGCTGGATGGACGCGCCGAGGTCCATCTCGCGGCGGGTGATGCGCGACTCCGGCTTCCTCGCCGGGCCGCCGAAGAGCGCCGCGAAGCGGTCGTTCGTCATCACCAGCCCGTCGAGGTAGCCGAAGTACTCCATGTTGAGGCGAAACGAGCCGTCGTCCTTGAGATCGACCAGCTCGTCGCGGATCTTGTCGGCGTACTTCGGCTCGCCGTAGGGCGCCAGCCCCATCAGCTTGTACTCGCCCGAGTTCACCTTGAAGCCGGTGAAGTAGGTGAACGCCGAGTAGAGCAGGCCGAGCGAATGCGGGAAGGGGATCTCCTGCAGCAGGCGGAGGCGGTGGCCTTCGCCGACGCCGATCGTCGTCGTCGCCCACTCGCCGACGCCGTCGAGGGTGAGCACCGCGGCGTCCTCGAACGGCGAGGGGTAGAAGGCGCTCGCCGCGTGCGACTCGTGGTGCTGGGTGAAGAACACGTCGGTCTTCGCCGCGACGCCGGCCTTCGCCAGCGAGTCCTGGATGATGGGCGGGATCCACAGCTTCTCGCGCAGCCACACCGGGATGGCGAGCGTCGCCGAGCGCAGCCCCTTCGGCGCCACCGCGAGGTAGGTCTCGAGGATGCGGTGGAACTTGAGCAGTGGCTTGTCGTAGAAGACGACGCCATCGAGGCCGCCGCTGCCATTGGTCGCCGCGCCGTCGATGCCGGCCTGCGCCAGGCAGTAGCGCACCGCGTGATGCGGAAAGCCCTCGTCGTGCTTCTTGCGCGTGAAGCGCTCCTCCTGCGCCGCGGCGACGACGCGGCCGTCCTCGATCAGGCAGGCGGCGCTGTCGTGGTAGAAGCAGCTGATGCCGAGGAGCTTCATCGCGAACAGCGGAGCGGCGCGCTCAGAACGGCCGCCGGTAGGTGTCGATGCCCGGCGCCGGTTCGGTCGAGGGCTGCCAGTACGTCGTGAGGCGCGCGTCGGCGCCGCGCGTGACGTGCAGCTTGCCGGCGGCGCGCAGCACCAGGCCGAGCGGCAGGAAGAGCAGGTAGTAGGCGAGCGTCATCAGCACCCAGGTGAAGACGAGGCCGACGCCGTGCGCGAAGGCTTCGAGCGCGCGGGTGAGCACGCGGAAGCCGCCGAGCGGCGAGACGAGCGCCAGCAGCGTCGTGAGGACCGCGATGGTGACGACGACGAGCGCCATCTGCGGCTTCCAGAAGTAGAGCGCGGCGGCCACCGCGAGGCCGACGAGACCGCCGAGGAGCCCTTTGCGGCGGGCGGCCGCGGCGGCGCGGGCGCGCTCATCAGCCGCCGGCGCGCGGCGCCACTGCCAGACGAGCTGCGCGGCACGCTCGGCCGCCTGCGAATCAGCAGCGTCCCGGCCGCCACCCGTTGGGGCAGCGACGCGATCCGCGACCGGCGCGGCCTCGGCAGCGATTTCGCTCATCGTTTTCAGTGGGTTCCGACTGGGCCCGTGCCCCGGCGGGCGCGGTAATTTAGCACGGAGGACCTGCTGACCAACCTCGAGATCGCCGACGCCCTCGACCGCCTCGCCGACCTGCTGCAGGTCGAGCGCGAGAACCCGTTCAAGGTGCGCGCCTTCCGCCGCGCGGCGCGCAGCGTCGAGGGCCACCCGGTGGCGATGGAGACGCTGATCGGCGGCGGCGGCGACCCCACCTCGCTGTCCGGCGTCGGCAAGGAGATCGCCAACGTCATCCGCGAGCTGGTCGGCACGGGAAAGTCGACGCGCATCGAGACGATGGCGCAGGGCGCGCCGCCGTCGCTGCTCGAGCTGACGCGGCTGCCGGGGCTGGGGCCGAAGCGCGCGCGGCTGGTGTGGGACCGGCTCGGCATCGCCACGCTGCCCGAGCTCGAGGCGGCGGCCGCCGCCGGGCGCCTCGCCGAGCTGCCCGGCTTCGGCGAGAAGACGCAGACGCGCGTCCTCACCGCGCTCGCCGAGAAGCGCGAGGCGGGGCGGCGAATGCTGTTGCCGGCGGCAGAGGTGATCGTCGTCGACCTGCTGCGCCACCTGCGCGCGGTGTCCGGCGTCGTGCGCGTCGAAGCGGCGGGAAGCTTCCGCCGCCGCTTCGAGACGGTGGGCGACCTCGACGTCGTCTGCGCGTCGACCGAGCCGCGGCGCGCGCTCGCCGCCTTCACCGGCTGGCACCGCACGGCGCGCGTCGAGGGCGCCGGCGAGACCCGCGCCACGATCGTGCTGCGCCGCGGCGCGCAGGTCGACCTGCGGGTCGTGCCGCCGGAAAGCTTCGGCGCGGCGTGGATCTACCTCACCGGCTCGAAGACCCACAACGTGGCGTTGCGCGCGCGCGCCGTCGAGCGCGGGTGGAAGCTGTCGGAGTGGGGCTTGTTCGCCGGCCGCGTCGGACGGGCGGGGCCCGACGGCTCGGGAGAACGAATCGCCGGCGCGAGCGAGGAAGAGATCTACGCCGCCCTGGGGCTCGCGTGGGTGCCGCCCGAGCTGCGCGAGGACGACTGCGAGATCGAGGCCGCGTCGGCAGGCGCGCTGCCGAACCTCGTGCGCCTCGACCAGCTCCGCGGCGACCTGCAGATGCACACCACCTGGTCCGACGGCCGCGCCGCGCTCGAGACGATGGTCGCCGGCTGCGAGGGGCGCGGCTACGAGTACTGCGCCATCACCGACCATGGCCCGGGGCTGCCGGTCGTGCAGGGGCTCGACGCCTCGGCGCTGCGCGCGCAACACCGCGAGATCGCCGAGGTGCAGGCGCGCCATCCTGCGATCCGCATCCTCCACGCGCTCGAGCTCGACGTCATGGGCGACGGTTCGCTGCCACTCTCGGAAGAGGATCTCCGGCCGCTCGACCTCCTGCTCGCCGCCGTCCACACGCAGCTCAAGCTGCCGCGCGAGGAGCAGACGCAGCGCTACCTGCGGGCGCTCGACCACCCGCGCGTGGCGATCCTCGCCCATCCAACGGCGCGCCGCCTCGGCCGCCGCGGCCGCGTCGACGCCGATTGGGACGCGATCTTCGCGAAGGCCGCCGCGCGCGGCGTCGCCGTCGAGGCCAACGGCTCGCCCGAACGCCTCGACCTCGACGGCGGGCTGCTGCGCCGCGCCCGCGCCGCTGGCTGCCGCGTCGTCGTCTCCACCGACGCCCACAGCGTGCGCGAGCTCGACAACCTGCGCTGGGGCGTCGACCAGGCACGCCGCGGCTGGCTCACCGCCGCCGATGTGGTGAACACGATGCCGCTCGCCGCGCTGCTCAGCTGGCTGAAGCCGAAGTCTGCGCGCGGCGCCTGAACAGCAGGTAGGCCGGGATCCCGAGCACCAACAGCGCGGTGCCGAGCAACGACTCCACCGGTTTCGCCACCAGCGTGTTGCCGATGAGCAGCAGGCAGGCGCCGATGAAGAGCAGCGGCACGACCGGGTAGCCCCAGGCGCGGTAGGGCCGCGGCAGCTCGGGCCGGCGCCGGCGCAGCACGAAGACGGCACTCGCCGTCATCACGTGGAAGAGCACCAGCGAGAAGATCGCATAGGTGTAGAGCTGCTGGTAGCTGCCGGAGAGCGCCAGGATCGTCGTCCACACTCCCTGCGCCCACAAGCTCACGACCGGCACGTGGTGGCGCGGGTGGACGCGGCCGACGGCGCGGAAAAAGAGGCCGTCGGCGGCCATCGGCTGGTAGATGCGCGAGGTGTAGAGAAGGCTCGCCGACAGGCAGCCGAAGCTCGACACGAGAACCGCAGCCGTCATCAGCCGTGCCGCCCAAGGGCCGAAGAGCGTGCCCGTGGCGAGCTCGGCAACGCGCGGCGCGCCGGCGATCGTCGGCACCGGCAAAGCGCGGAAGTAGACGACGTTGAGCAGCAGGTAGAGCACCACCACGATAGCCGTGCCGGCGATCAACCCGCGCGGCAGGTTGCGCGCCGGGTCCTTGAGCTCGCCGGCGGTGCAGGTGACGCCGTACCAGCCGTCGTAGGTCCACAGCGCGGCGATCATCGCCACGCCGAAGGCCGCGAGCAGCGCCGTTCCCGATGGCAGCGCTGCTGACGGAGCCGCCGCGGCCAGCGCATCGCGCACGGGCGGCACCGGCGCGGAGAGCCCGAAGACGACGAGCCCCACCATCGCCGCGAGCTTGATCGCCGTGAGCACGTTCTGCGCGCCGGCGCCGGCTCGCAAGCCGACGTGGTTGATGGCGGTGAGGAGCACGATGGCGAGCGCCGCCGCCACCTGCCCGCCGCTCAACGTCCAGGTGAAGCGCCCGAGCGGCACCGCGGCGATCGCGTGCTGCATCGAGAACCAGGGCAGGAAACTGCCCAGGTACTCGCCGAAGCCGACGGCAATGGCGGCGTTGCCGCCCGACATGCCGACCAGGAAACCGCTCCAGCCGAAGAGGAAGCCCCAGAACGGCCCGTACGCTTCCTTCAGGTACTGGTACTGCCCGCCGGCGCGCGGGAACATGACGCCGAGCTCGGCGTAGGTCAGCGCCCCCGCCAGCGTCAGCAGCCCGCCCGCGAGCCACACCAGCAGGATCAGCCCCGCGCGCGGCAGCACCCTCGCCATGTCGCTGGTGGTGAGGAAGATCCCCGTGCCGACGATCGAGCCGATCGTCAGCAGCGTGGCGTCCCAGACGCCGAGGCCGCGGACGAGGTGCGCGTCGTCGCGGGGCTCGAGATCGCCGTTGGTCAAGTGGTGCGCCCGGAAGGAGTCGAACCTCCAACCCTCAGATCCGTAGTCTGATGCTCTATCCAGTTGAGCTACGGGCGCAGATCCACGAAACGACAGCGAGCCGCCTGCGGGGGCGCATGGTAGCCGATGGGCGCCGGGCTCGCAACCATGCGCCCGCAGCGAAGCGTTCCCGGCGTGCTAGCCTCCTCGCTCCACCCGCAACGACAGGGGACGATCGATGAGCCAGGACGTGGTGCAGGAGCCCGCGGCTTCGCCACTCCGTTTCGACCGCGCCGAGTTCGCCGAAGCGAGCGCGGCGACGCGTTGCGCGCTGTGCGGCGATCCGCTCGCCGGCAGCTACTTCGAGATCAACGGGCACATGGCCTGCCCGCCCTGTCGCGCCAAGATCGGCACGACGATCGGTCGAGGCTCGCGCGCCGTCCGATTCCTGCGCGCGCTGGCCGGCGGCCTCGGCGGCGCCGTGCTCGGTGCCGGCATCTATTACGCCGTGCTCGCCATCACCAACTACGAGATCGGGCTCATCGCCATCGTCGTCGGCTTCCTCGTCGGCGGCGCCGTGCGCTGGGGGTGCTACGGCCGCGGCGGCTGGCTCTACCAAGGCCTGGCGATGGCGCTCACCTACGTGGCGATCGTCAGCACCTATGTGCCCTTCCTCTTCAAGGCGGCGAACGAGCAGCAGGCGTCGGCCCCGGCGGCGACCGCGGACACGACGGCAACGGCCGCCGGGGCGCCGGCTCCGGCAACCGCGAGTTCCGCCTCCGCGGCTCCGGCCAGACCCGCGGTGCCGCGCCACCGCATCAAGACGTTTGGCGAGTTTGCCGTTGCGATCGTGACGATGATCGGCATCGTGCTCGCCCTGCCGTTCCTCGCCGGCTTTCAGAACTTCATGGGCTGGCTGATCATCGGCTTCGCGGTCTACCAGGCGTGGAAGATGAACCGCCGCCGCCAGCTCGTCGTCACCGGCCCGTTCCGCTTGGCCGGCGCCGCGGCAGCCGACCTGCCGGCAGCCGCGCTCGAGCCGGCCTGACCAATCCCATGTACTGCGCCGGCTGCGGCAGCGAGCTGGCGCCCAGCCTGCGGGCCTGCCCCGTCTGCCATCGCCTGGTTCACCAGGCGGCATTGGAGGATCTCGCCGCCGCCGCCGACCGCGCGCGCCGGGCCGGCGACGCTTCGGCCGAGCTTCTCTCGTGGCGCTCGGCGAGCGAGCTGCTCCCGGCCGGCAGCCGCCAGCTCGCGCAGCTGAGCGGACGCATCGAGGAGCTCAGCCGGCAGGTCGCGACTCCCGCCGAAGCGAAGAAGCGGGCGAACCTCGGCGGCGCCGGCAAGACGGGCCTCGCCGCCACGATCGGTGCCGTGCTCTGGAAGCTCAAGCTGGTGCTGCTGGCGCTGCTCGGCAAGGCCAAGCTGCTGCTGCTCGGCCTCTCCAAGGCCGGCACGCTGCTCACCATGCTGCTCTCCTTCGGCGCCTACTGGGCGCTTTGGGGGTGGAAGTTCGCCGCCGGCCTGGTGCTGTCGATCTACGTCCACGAGATGGGTCACGTGGCGGCGCTGCGGCGCTTCGGCATCCCCGCCACGGCGCCGATGTTCATTCCGGGGTTAGGGGCGTTCGTGCGGCTCAAGCAGCGGCCGGCGAGCCCGGTCGAGGACGCGCGCGTCGGTCTCGCCGGCCCGATCTGGGGCCTCGGCGCGGCTTTGGCGGCGTGGGGAGTGGGCGCCGCGACGGGCGCGCCGGCGTGGATGGCGATCGCCCGCGCCGGCGCCTGGATCAACCTCTTCAACCTGCTGCCGATCGCGCCGCTCGATGGCGGCCGCGGCTTCCACGCGCTGTCGCGGCCGCAGCGCTGGCTGGCGGCGGCCGCGCTCGCTGCCGCGTGGTGGATCAGCCGCGACGGGCTGGTGATCCTCCTCGGCCTCGTCGCGATCGGACAGGCGATGGCGGGCAAAACGGTGCCGCAGGGCGACCGGCGGACGCTCTTCGAGTACGCCGGCCTGGTGCTCGCGTTCGCCGCCTTGACGAAGTTGCCGGTGCCGGTGCCGCCGTAGCGGCGGCGCCGCGCGGCTACTCGATCAAGCCGGAGAGCGGCGAGCTCGCGGTGGCGTAGAGCTTGGGTGCGATGCGGCCGGCATTGGCGGCCAGCCAGCCGGCCTCGACCGCCAGCTTCATCGCCCGCGCCATGCGCACCGGGTCGGCGGCGCCGGCGATGCCGGTGTTCATCAGCACGCCCGAGGCGCCGAGCTCCATCGCCACCGCGGCGTCCGACGCCGTGCCGACGCCGGCGTCGACGATCACCGGCACTGTCGCCTGCTCGACGATGATGCGCAGGTTGGCGCGGTTGCGGATGCCCATGCCGGAGCCGATGGGCGCGCCGAGCGGCATCACCGCCGCGGCGCCGAGATCCGCGAGCTTCTTGCACACCACCGGGTCGTCATTCGTGTAGGGCAGCACGACGAAGCCTTCCTTGACCAGCACCTCGGTGGCCCGCAGCAGCTCGGCGTTGTCGGGGAAGAGCGTCTGCTGGTCGCCGATCACCTCGAGCTTCACCCAGTCCCAGCCGCCGAGCTCGCGGCCGAGGCGCGCGGTGCGGATGGCCTCCTCGGCGGTGTAGCAGCCGGCGGTGTTGGGGAGCAGCAGGTAGCGCGACTGGTCGATCGCCTCGACGAGGTCGGCCTTTCCGTTGGGATCAAAGCTGACGCGGCGTAGCGCGACGGTCACCATCTCGGTGCCGGAGGCGTCGAGCGCCGCCTGCATGGTGGCGAGGTCGGTGTACTTGCCGGTGCCGAGGATGAGGCGCGAGCGGAAGGTGCGGCCGCCGAGCTGCAGCGGTTGGAGGTCGGCGGTGGTGCGGGTCGTGTCGAGCTCAGCGGTGGTGGTCATCGCCACAATCGTAGCCCGCCGCGCCTTCAGCCCTGCTTCCCGCGCCCGGCGCTACCTGCCGCCGTACGAGATGCGATACACCGCGCCGCGCGCGTCGTCGGAGACGAGCAGCGCGCCGTCGGGCATCTCCAGCACGTCGACCGGCCGGCCCCACTCGCCGCCGTCCTGCAGCCAGCCTTCGGCGAAGACGCGGTAACGGCTCGTCCGCTCGCCGTCGACGTCCACCACGGAGATGCGGTAGCCGATCTTGTGCGTGCGGTTCCACGAGCCGTGCTCGGCGATGAAGATCGCGCCGCGGTACTCCGCCGGAAACATCGTGCCGCGATAAAACCGCATCCCCAGCGCCGCCACGTGCGGGCCGAGCTTCGCGGCGGGCGCCGTGTAGTCGCTGCAGCGGTGACCCTGGCCCTCATCGGGGTCGGGGATGTCGCCGCCCTGGCAGTAAGGAAAGCCGAAGTGCATGCCGGCCCTCGGCGCGCGGTTGAGCTCGTCGGGCGGCCGGTCGTCGCCCAGCCAGTCGCGGCCGTTGTCGGTGAACCAGAGGGCGCCGCCCTGCGGCTGCCAGTCGAAGCCGACGCTGTTGCGCACGCCGCGCGCCCACACCTCGAGGCGACTGCCGTCGGGCGCGATGCGCGAGACGGTGCCGAACGGATCGGCGTTCGTGCAGACGTTGCACGGCGCGCCGATGCCGATCCACAGCCAGCCGTCGGGGCCGAAGCGGGCGTAGCGCCACTGGTGGCCGCTCTGCTTGGGCAGGCCGCTGAAGAAGACCTTCGGCGCCGGCTGCTTCTTGCCGAAGTACGACTCGACGTCGTCGTAGCGCAGCACGCGCGTCACCTCGGCGACGTAGAGGTCGCCGTCCTTCCAGGCGACGCCGTTGGGCTCGTCGAGGCCGCGCGCGATCGTCTGCACCGCCTCGGGCTTGCCGTCGTGGTCCTGGTCGGGGATGGCGTAGACCTCGCCGTCGCGCGTGCCGACGAAGACGGTGCCGGTGGGCGCCAGCACCAGCGAGCGGGCGCCGGAGACGCCGTCGGCGTAGACCGCGATGCGGAAGCCGGCCGGCAGCTTGATGCGGTCGACGCCCGCGCCGCCGCCGATGGCGGCGATGCCGAGGCCGCGGCCGCAGCTCAGCGCCAGGAGCGCCAGCAGCGCGATGCGGGCGGCGCGGCGGTGCCGGCTGTCCACGCGTCGATTGTAGCCAGCGGAGGCAACCCGCGGCATGCGCTGTGCGCGCTACGCCAGCAGGATCAGCAGCACGCCGGCGACGAGCAGCAGCAGCGCGGACACTTTCTTCCAGCCGACCGCCTCGCCGAAGAAGACACCGCCGATGAGCAGCGCCATGACGTTGCCGACGGCGCGCTTGACCGCCTCGACGACGCCGACGAGCGCGACGCGAATGACGAGTAGCTGGAGGACGAGCGCCACCGCCGAGACGGCGACCGCGACGGCGAGCAACGGCAGCACGCGGCCACGCATCCCCGCGGCGAGCTCACCGGCGCGGCCGCGCACAGCCATCACCAGCAGCGTGCCGGCGGCGATGCCGGCGCAGAGCACGAGAGCGTGCCGCGCCGGCCCCACTGCCTCGACGCCCAGCTTGTCGAGCGGCAGCGTCATGCCCCAGCAGACGGCGACGAGCAGCATCAGCCGCGCGCCCGGCTCGCGGCGCAGCGCCCGCCACCAAGCGGCGAGGGAACCGCCTTCCGCCGCGGCGCCGCCGAGGACCAGCGCGCCGACGACGACGAGCGCGATGCCCGCGAGCTGCACCGGCTTCGGCCACTCGCCCAGGAGCGGCCGCGCAAAGGTGGCGACGAACGCCGGCGTCAGCGACAGCAGCGGCACTGACACGGAGAGCGGCGAGCGCAGCAACGCGGCGACGTAGGCGCTGTTGGCGACGATGTTGAGGGTGATCGAGCCCAAGGCAACGAGCGTGTAGCGCCCAGTGATCGGCCCCGACGCCGACGCCGCGCCCCACAACGCCAGCACCGGCACCTGGCCGAGCGCGAGGTAGAAGACGACCGCCAGCGGCGACAGGTGCGGCGCCAGCAGCTTGCGCAGCACGTCGAGCGCCGACCAGCCGAGGGCGGTGCCGGCGATGAGGAGGAGGGCGGTGGTGCCGATGGCGGCGATTAGAACCCTGCGAGCCGAGGCGACGCAATGTGCTGGCGGTGGCGTGCCGGCGGTGGCGCCTCAACGGGGATGCCTTGGAGTCCCGGTCATCCGAGGCCGCGTAGCGGCCGTGGCGATCTCGATCATCGAGATTGCTTCGTCGCTACGCTCCTCGCAATGACGTCGGCGCGCCGGCTCAGCTATGCCGGCAGCAGCGCCTCGATGGGCGGCGCGGGCACGGCGCGGTTCGTCTCGTCGACGAACACCACCTGGGGACGGTGAGTCCGCGCCTCCGCTTCGTCGTAGGCGGCGTAGCTCGCCAGGATCACCAGGTCGCCGCGCCGCGCCTTGTGCGCGGCGGCGCCGTTGACCACCACCTCGCCGCGACCCGGCGACCCCGGGATGACGTAGGTGGCGAAGCGCTCGCCGTTGGTGACGTTGTAGATCTCCACCCGCTCGTGCGTCAGGAGGTCGGCGGCGGCCATGAGCAGCGGGTCGACCTTGACCGACCCCTGGTAGTGGAGATCGGCGTCGGTGACGGTGGCGCGGTGGATCTTCGACTTGAGCAGCGTGCGTTGCATGGCGTTCCTCGGTATGGCTGGAGAGCGTTCAGGTGGTCAGCAGCGGCGAGTGCGGAATCGGCGAGCTGACGCCCGCGGACGTCACCCGCAATCGCAGGTTGTCGATCAGGCGCGTGCCGCCGAGGCGAACGGCGATCGGCAGCACGACGGTTCCGCTCAGGGTCTCGAGCGGCTGGAAGGTGTCGGCGTCGACGGCGGCGACGTAGTCGATCGTCACCCGCGGCTCCGCGGCGAGCGTGGCGCGCAGGCGCTCGCACACCGCGGCCGCGCGCCGTTCGCCGCCGGCGATCAGCGACTCCGCGTCGCCCAGCGCGCGGTGGAGCACGGCAGCGGCGCGGCGCTGCTCGGCGTCGAGGTAGGCGTTGCGCGACGACATCGCCAGCCCGTCGGCCTCCCGAACCGTCGGGCCGGCGACGATCTCGACCGGCAGGTGCAGGTCGCGCACGAGTTGGCGCACGACGGCGAGTTGCTGCGCGTCCTTCTCGCCGAAGACGGCGAGGTCGGGGTGCACGAGGTGGAAGAGCTGCATCACCACCGTGGCGACGCCGCGGAAGTGCCCGGGCCGCAGGTCGCTCTCGAGCCCGCGCGCGGCGCCGCCCGGCTCGACGAAGGTGGCGAAGCCCGGTGGATAGATCGTCTCGACGGCGGGAAGGAACAACAAGTGGCAGCCGGCCTCGGCGAGGAGTGCCGCGTCGCGCTCGGGCGTGCGCGGGTAGCGCGCCAGGTCCTCGTGCGGCCCGAACTGCGTCGGGTTGACGAACACCGAGGCGACGACGCGGTCGGCGCGCTCACGCGCGATACGCACCAGCGACAGGTGCCCGGCGTGCAGCGCGCCCATCGTCGGCACGAAGCCGACGAGCGCGCCCTCGCGGCGCCAGTTGGCGACGATACGGCGAAGACGGGTGATATCGCTGATCGATTCCATGGCCGCTCTCGTCATCGCGAGGACCGCAGGTCCGTGGCGATCTCGATGTCGAGGTTGCTTCGTCGCTTCGCTCCTCGCAACGACGATTGTGGTCAGCCGTAGAGCTTGCCCACGACCTCCGCCGCGGAACGCGACGGATCGCCGTACGACTCGCTGGCCTCGGGGAAGCGTCCGGCGCGCACGTCGGCCGCAAAGGCGGCGATCGCCTCGCGCGCCGCGGTGCCGAGCTGCGCGTAGCGGCGCACGAAGCGCGGCGCGATGCGCTCCTCGAGCCCGAGCAGGTCGTGGTAGACGAGCACCTGGCCGTCGCAGCCGGCGCCGGCGCCGATGCCGATGGTGGGGATCGACAGCGCCGCCGACACCTCGCTCGCGAGCTTCGCCGGCACGCACTCGAGCACCAGCGAGAAGGCCCCCGCCTCCTCGGCCTCGCGCGCCGCGGCAAGCAGCCGCTCGGCCGCCGCCGCGCCGCGCCCCTGCACCTTGAAGCCGCCGAGCTTGTGCACCGACTGCGGCGTCAAGCCGAGGTGCGCCATCACCGGCACCTCGGCGGCGACCAGCGCGCGCACGACGTCGGGGCGGTCGCCCTCGATCTTCACCGCCTGCGCGCCGCCCTCCTTGACGAAACGCAGCGCGTTCATGACCGCCTGCTCGGCGCCGAGGTGGAACGAGCCGTAGGGCATGTCGGCGACGAGCAGCGCCCGCCGCACGCCGCGCCGCACCGCTTTGACGTGGTGCAGCATCTCGTCCATGGTGACGGCGAGGGTGTCCTCGTAGCCGAGCACCACCATGGCCAGCGAGTCGCCCACCAGCACCACGTCGACGCCGGCGGCGTCAGCCTGCCGCCCCTGTGGGCAGTCGTAGGCAGTGACCATCACCACGCGCTCGCCGCGGGCGGGCGCTTCGGAAACCCAGGGAACGGTGACGCGGGTCTCGGGCATGACCGGCCTCCCATGTTCGACGGATGTCGAGGGTGGCCGCGCGAACCTCGCGTGTCCGGGTCGATACGGATGGGCGGGCGCCGGCGCGCGCGCACACCGAGGCAGCGGCTCCCACCGGGTGTCCGTCCGAGTCGGATCGGGCCCCGCAACCGCCACCCGTCGCACCACCGACGTGGGACTCTCGTCCCTTCGCTTACCGTCCCGGTCCCTCGCGGGATCCAAGCGGCACGGCCTTCATCGTAGCGCAAACGTCGACGGGGTATCCTGGAGGGCGAGAAAAGGGGTGCCTCGATGAGATCGACGACGGTGCTGGCCGTCCTGGCCTTGGTGACGGGAGTCGTGTTCGCCGCTGCCGAGCCTACCCGCGCGCAGGGCTGCGGCGGTGCCTTCCGCGGCCGCCGATGCTCGACGCCGCCGGCGGGCGGAGGAAACAAGGCGCTCGACGAGCGGATGCTCGCCGGGGCGCACCGGTTGGGGCGGGGCGAGCGGATCGTCGTGCCGATCGTCTACCACGTCATCTACGACTCTCATCCGGCGAACCCCCCGGACGACCTCGCGCACGCGCCACCCGCTGCCCTCATGGAGCTGCAGACCGCGGTGCTGAACCGGGCGTTCCACGGTACCGCCATCTCCTTCTCGACCGCCGGCGTGGAGGCGCGCAGCTTCGTTCCGTGGAGGAGGCAGGCCGGCACTGGATATCCGCCGCTCGAGGACATCGTCGACATGATCGTCGATCTGAACGCCGAGCGGCGCGGCGTCCTGCATGTCTTCCTGATGCAGTTCGACGAGTCGGCGGCGCCGCCCGAGACCAAGATGATGTTCCAGGGCTTCCGCCGCCGCACGGACGGGATCATGATGGGTTGGGATCTCTTGCCGTACGACCCGATCTTGCATCCGCTCGATCCTCAGTCTCTCCTCTACTGGTCCGAGGGCGAGACGCTGGTGCACCTCGTCGGGCACTACCTCGGCCTGCTGCACACCTACGAACCCTGGCCGGTCGAGGTCGAGGGCAACGTTCCTCGATGCTCCACGCACTCGCCGCCATGCGCTCAGATCAGCGACCACGTACGCGACACGCCCGTGCATCTGGGGGGCCTCAGCGACGACTGCGCGCCGGTGGACTCCTGCCCCGAGTATCCCGGCCTCGATCCGATCGGCAACTACATGAGCGCCGAACCAGACCTCTGCACCCACGAGTTCACGCCCGGACAGGTGCTGCGCATGGAGCGCATGGTGCGGGCCTTTCGGCCTTACCTCATCGTCGGCACGCCGGCGAGCCAGCACTAGGCGCGGGCTTCGCCTCAGACCTTCCGCGATCCGACGGGCACGTAGTACTCCGTGCCCTTCACCGGCTTGCTGAGCTTCTTGACCAGGTCCTCGAAGTCCTCGCTCCGCTGCACGAAGTCGATGTGCCGGGTGTCGACGACCAGCAGCGGCGAGCGGTCGTAGTAGTGGAAGTAATGGTTGTAGGCGTCGATGAGCTGCGCCAGGTAGTCGCCGGCGAGGTGGCGCTCGAAGCTGCGTTGGCGGCGCTTGACGCGCTCGAGGCAGGTGTCGACGTCGGCCACCAGGTAGAGCATGAGGTCGGGCGCGCGCACCTGCGGCTCGAGCAGCTTGTAGAGCTTGTCGTAGAGCGACAGCTCGTCGTCTGAGAGGTTGAGGTAGGCGAAGATGCGGTCCTTGTCGAAGGTGTAGTCGGCGAGCACCAGCTTGTCGAACAAGCCCATCTGGTGCATGTCGCGCTGCTGCTTGAACCGCGAGAGCAGGAAGTAGAGCTGGGTCTGGAAGGCGGTTCCCGCCTTGTCCTTGTAGAAGTCGGCGAGGAAGGGGTTGCCGACGTCCTCGAGCAGCTTCACGCCTTCGAAGCGCTCGCAGAGGCGCTCCACGAGGGTGGTCTTGCCCACCCCGATGGGCCCGTCGACGGCCAGGTAGTGGAAGGGGAGCTCGGTGGCGGTCAAGCCGCGGCGAGTCTACTCCGGAACCTGCGTGCGGCTGGGCGGCAGCGGCAGGCACGCGACGTGCGAGCGCGGCGTAGGCCGACGCGAGCGCGGCAAGGAGGTCCCTATGGGTCTGTTTGGCAAGAGCGACAAGGAAAAGGAAGCGGAAGAGCAGGCGGCACATCACGAGGCGCAGCGTCGGCTGCAGGAGGCGATGCAGCGCCGGCAGCAGCAGGACGCCGCGCGGCAGGCGGCCCCCCCGCCGGCCGCCGCCCCGGCGCCCAAGCCGGCGGCGCCGCCCGCAGCGCCGCCTCCGGCGGGTCAGGCGCCTCCCAGGCCGCAGGCGGTCCCGGTGTCGCAACCGGCGCCGGCCGACGGCGAGACTTACACGGTGCAGAAGGGCGACAGCCTGTCGAAGATCGCCAAGCACCACCTCGGTGACGCCAACGCCTGGCGGCGCATCTACGACGCCAACAAGGCGACGATCGGCGACGACCCGGACAAGATCTTCCCCGGCCAGAAGCTGAAGATCCCGGGCGGCGCCGGCACGCGTTCCGCCTAGGAGCTCTGCGGACGGCGGGCGCCGCGGCGGCTATCGATCGAGAGGCTGCTAGCCGCGGCGCCTGTCGCCGCCCAGCCCGTCGAGCAGGCCGGCGAGGAGCCCGCCGCCGGCACCGGCGCTCGCGTTGCCCCCGCCGCCGCCCAGCAGGTCGTCGAGGAACGAGCCGTCGTGGTTGCGGTCGAGCAGGCCGCCGAGGATGCCGCCCAGTCCACCGCCGCCGGCTCCCTGCTGGCGAAGCCCGCCGAGCGCGGCGCCGAGGATGTCGCCGAGCCCGCCGCCGCCGGCTTGCGCGCCGGCGCCGCGGCTCTGCCGCGCGCGGCTCAGCGCGCCGAGCACGATCGGCGCGAGCATGGCGATCAGCCTCATCGCCTGGCCGCGGTCGAGACCGGCGCGCTGCGCGACCGCCTCCTCCACCGGGGCGCGGCGGTCGCGGAAGATGTGGTCGAGGCTGCGCTCGTTGGCCGCCGAAGGCCCGCCGTCGAGCAGGCCGCCGAGGTTGTCGAGGATCGAGCCGTCGTGGTCGCGGTCGAGCGCCGAAGCGAGCGCCGCCTCGCCGTGCGGCGTGGCGCTGTTGCGTTGCAGCGCGCCGAGCAGGGCGGGCAGCGCGGTCGACACCGCGGCGGCGGTCTGCTCGGGCGTCGCGCCGACCTGGCTGCCGAGCTGCTGGAGCGTCGAGGCGTCGAGCTGCGAACCGAGGAGGTCGAGGATGGACGCCATGGGGACCCTCCCTGTGTGGACCGTCAGACCGGCGCCGCGGCGGGCGATGGCGATGCCGAATGCGCGAGGAGCGCCGGCCCTTCGTCGCGCCGAAGCGGCTGGTAGAGCGTGTCGCGCTCGACGGGCGTGAAGCCCGCGTCGCGCACGATGCGTGCGAGCTCGCTACGTGACATCGACTGCCCGGTCTCGGCGCCGGCCATGTGGTAGATCGTCTCCTCGACCACCGTGCCGTCGAGGTCGTCGGCGCCGAACGACAGCGCCACCTGCGCCAGCTTCGGCGTCACCATGATCCAGTAGGCCTTCAGGTGCGGCACGTTGTCGAGCACGAGCCGCGAGGTGGCGATCGTGCGCAGGTCCTCGGTACCCGGCGTGTGGTACTTGAGGCCCATGTAGTTGTTCTCGGGGTGATAGGCGAGCGGGATGAAGCAGTTGAAGCCGCCCGTCTCGTCCTGCAAGGCGCGCAGCCGCATCAGGTGGTCGACGCGGTGCTCAAGACGCTCGACGTGGCCGTAGAGCATCGTGCAGTTGGTCTTGAGGCCCATGCCGTGCGCCGTGCGGTGCACCTCGATCCACTCGCCGGCGTCGAGCTTGCCGTCGCAGATGATCTCGCGCACCTCGGGGTGGAAGATCTCGGCGCCGCCCCCGGGCAGCGAGCCGAGCCCGGCCGCCACCAGGCGCCGCAGCACCTCCGCGATCGGCAGCTTCTCGCGCTTGGCGAACCAGCCGATCTCGATGGCGGTGAAGGCCTTGAGGTGCGCCTGCGGGAAGCGCTCCTTCAAGCCGCGCAGCATCTCCTCGTACCAGGCGAGGTCGAGGTCGGGGTGCAGACCGCCGACGATGTGGAACTCGGTGACCGCGTTGCCGCCCTGCTGCGCCGCGTGCTCGTACACCTGCTCGTGGCTCATCTGCCAGGCGTGCGCCTCGCCTTCGAGCGCGGCGAAGCTGCAGAACTTGCAGTTGTAGGTGTAGACGCAGACGTTGGTGGGGTTGATGTGGCGGTTGACGTTGAAGTACGCGACGTCGCCGTGGAGGCGGCGCCGCACCGCGTCGGCGAGCTTGCCCAGGTGTAGCAGGTGCGGGGTGGTGAAGCATTGCAGCGCGTCGGCCTCGTCGAGGCGGACTGACTTGTCGTGCTCCTGGTCGCGGACCTTGGCGGCGATGTCCTGCAGGGCCGGCGGGAAGGTCGCGGGGTCGATGACACGTTGCGGCATGCAGGCGAAGTATATCGGGCGTCTCCGGTGGACCTCGCGTGGCACCCGCGTTGCTCATCCGCTCGCCGGTGCGCCTGCGTGCTTTCCTCGCCCTCGCCCTCTGCGCGCTGGCCTGCCGCCGCGGCGCGACGCCGCCGGAGCGCAAGCCGGCGCCGGTGCCGCGGCCGCTCGAAGGCAAGGCAGCGCCAGCGCCGGCCGCCGCGCCGATCGCCCGCGACTTCGAGCAGATCGCCGCCGACCGCACCCTGAAGGTGCTCTTCACCTTCAACTCGACGGGCTACTTCATCTACAAGGGCGAGGCGATGGGCTACGAGTACGAGCTGCTCGACATCTTCGCCAAGGAGTCGGGCCTGCGCCTCGAGCCGGTGGTGGTGCGCGACAGCAAGCTCCTCTTCGAGGCGCTCAACCGCGGCGACGGCGACGTCGTCGCCGCGCAGCTCGCCGCCTCGCCGAACGAGCGCGAGGTGCTGATGACCGACACCCTCTATTCGACGGCGCCGGTCGTCGTGCAGCGCGGCCCCGGCGGCCCGGCGCGCGGCGCCTCGGGCACCGTGCGCCGCGCCACCGCGCGCGAGAAGCGCGAGACCGAGGCGGCGGCCAAGCCTATCCAGATCAAAGCGCGGCTCATCGCCCGGCCGGCCGACCTCGCGGGGAAGCGCGTCGACCTCTCCAAGGTCTCGCCGTACCGCTGGCGGCTGCTCGAGCTCAACACCGAGCTCGCCGACGACATCGACGTGGTGGAGGTCGACGACACCACCGACCAGCTCATCGCCCGCCTCGCCGAGGGCGGCATCACCTACACGGTGGCGGCCGAGAACGTCGCCGCGCTGCGCATCGGCGAGTTCTCCAACCTGCTCATCAAGCCGGCCATCGGCCCCCCGCAGCCGATCGTCTGGGCGCTGCGCAAGACCTCGCCGCGCCTGCACCAGGCGCTCAACCAGTGGCTCGCCGGCAAGCGGCAGTCCGGCCTGCTGAACACGCTCTACCGCAAGTACTTCCTCGACCGCCGCGGTTACCACAAGCGAGCCGAGAGCCCGTATCTGGCGGCGTACACCGGCCGTCTGTCGGCGTACGACGACGCCTTCCGCGACTCCGCGCGCATCCCGGTCTGGGATTGGCGGCTGGTCGCCGCGCAGGCCTACCAGGAGTCGCGCTTCGACCCGCGCGCGCGGTCGTGGGCGGGCGCCGTCGGCCTCATGCAGATGATGCCGCGTACCGCCCGCGAGCTGCACGTCGACCCGCGCGATCCGGCGCAGAGCGTGGCGGGCGCCTGCCGCTACCTGCGGCGGTTGGAGGATGCCTGGCGGCCGACGGTGACGAAGCGCGCCGAGCGGCTGAAGTTCGTGCTCGCCTCCTACAACGTCGGCCTCGGCCACGTCCAGGATGCGGTGCGGCTGGCCGACAAGAACGGCGACGACTCGACCTCGTGGGAGAACATCGCCTACTGGCTCATCCGCAAGTCCAAGCGCGACGTCTACAACGACCCCGTCGTGCAGTTCGGCTTCGCGCGCGGCACCGAGCCGGTGAGCTACGTCGACAACATCTTGAGCCGCTGGGACCACTACCGCGAGCTGCTGGCCCCGGCGCCGACGCCAGAGCCGACACCGGCGCTCGCGGCCGAGCCGACGCCGGCGGCGCCCACTCCGCCACCGCCGCGCTGAGGACCCTACTGCTCGTAGCTCTCGACCACCGACGCCGGCCGCACCTCGGCGTCGTCAGGGTCGCGGCCGAACTCGCGTTTGGCGCGGCGCTGGCGCAGCAGGTCCCAACACTGGTCGAGCTCGACGCGGATGCCGGTGAGGCGCTTGCGGTCGACGTCGTCGCGCGCGCCTTGGCTGATCAGCGAATGCTCTTCCTCGACCAGCTTCTCGATGTGGTGCAGGACGCCTTCGTCGGAACGCGGAGTGGATGATTCGGGCATGGCGTGACCCCCTCGCGAGCAGAGAGCAGCACGCCGCGTGCCGAGCCGCGGATCAACCGCGCAGGGCGATGACGTCGACGGCGGTGGCCGCGAAGAGCCACACCGCCAGCACGCCGTTGGCGGTGAAGAAGGCGGCATTCAAGCGCGAGAGGTCGCCAGGACGGACGACCCAGTGCTGCCAGCAGAGCAACACCGCGCAGCCGGCGACGCCCACCCAGTAGGCCGCGCCAAGACCCGGTGCATAGAGCCGCGGCAGCAGCGCCAGCAGTAGGAGCGTGCCGAGGTGGAGGAGCGCCGACACCCAGAGCGCGCGTTCGACGCCGAGCCGCGCCGGGATCGAGAAGATGCCCTGCCGGCGATCGACCTCGACGTCCTGCAGCGCGTAGAGCACGTCGAAGCCTGCCACCCACAGCAGCACCGCGCCGGCGAGCACAAGCGGCGCCGCTGTGACGTCGCCGCGCACGGCGATCCAGGCGCCGAGCGGCGCGCCCGAGAGCGCGAGGCCGAGCACGAGATGGCAGAGCGCCGTGAAACGCTTGGTGTACGAGTAGAGAAAGATCACCAGCAGCGCCACCGGCGATAGCGCGAACGCGAGCGGGTTGAGCCGCCACGCCGCGAAGACGAGCAGCGCCGCCGAGACGGCGACGAAGGCGGCGACGAACGCCGGCGTCAGCAGCCCGGCGGGCAACGCACGCGTCGCGGTGCGTGGGTTGTCGGCGTCGAGTCGCCGATCGACGAGCCGATTGAACGCCATCGCCGCGCTGCGCGCTCCCACCATCGCCACCACGATCCACAGCACAATGCGCCACGGCGGGATGCCGCGCGCCGCGAGCAGCATGCCGAGGAAGGCGAACGGCAGCGCGAACAGCGTGTGCTCGATCTTGATCATCTCGAGCACGGTGCGCACGCGGGCGCCGAAGCCGGCAGGCGACGGCGCGACTCGGAAACGTCCAGAACCGTCGGAGGTGGCCGGAGTCGGCTGCACGGCCCTATCGTGACATGCCGGCGCCGGCAAGCCGCGAGCGTAGACTGGCGGGCGCTCGCCGACTGATGAAGGAGCTTCCATGCGCGCCCCCGCCGTCGCCGTCCTCTCGCTCGGAGCATTCGCTCTTCTCGCCGCGGCGCCCGCCTACGTCCCCGCGCCGGTCGCCGAGAAGCGCCCCGTCACCGACGTCTACCACGGCACCAAGGTGGTCGATGACTACCGCTGGCTCGAGGACTGGAACGATCCGGCGGTGCAGGCATGGAGCGAGGCCGAGAACGCGCACGCGCGCTCCGTGCTCGACGCGCTGCCGAGCGTCGACAAGATCCGCGCCGACGTGACGCGCATCCTGAAGATGACCGTCGTGCGCCACGGCGGCCTCGAGATCGCAGGCGGGCGGCTCTTCGCGTATCGCTTCCAGCCGCCGCGCCAGCAGCCGTCGCTCGTCGTCATGCCGTTGCCCGCCGACGTCGCGCACGAGAAACCGGTGCTCGATCCGCTCGCGCTCGACGCGGAGGGCGGCACCTCGATCGACTGGTACGTGCCCTCGCCCGACGGCAAGAAGGTGGCGGTGTCGCTCTCCGAGCACGGCTCCGAGCGCGGCTTCCTGCACGTCTACGACGTCGACTCGGGCCGCGAGCTGCCCGACCAGGTCGGACGCGTGTACGGCGGCACGGCGGTGGGCAGCGCCGCCTGGGACGGCGACGGCGGCGGCATCTTCTACACCCGCTATCCGAAGGAGGGCGAACGCGCAGGCGACGACCTCGACCTCTACACCCAGGTCTGGCACCACCGGCTCGGCACGCCGGTCGCCGACGACCGCTACGAGATCGGCCGCGACTTCCCGAAGATCGCCGAGATCGACCTGCAGAGGAGCCCCGACGGGAAGCTGATCCTCGCCCACGTGCAGAACGGCGACGGCGACGAGTTCCGGCAATTCCTGCGCACCGCCGACGGCCGCTGGACGCAGGTGGGCGACTACGGCGACGGGGTCAAGGCGGTGGCCTTCGGCGCCGACGGCGCCCTCTACGGCATGACGCGCAAGAACGCGCCGCGCGGGCGGGTGCTCAAGCTCGCCATCCCCACGAGCGGCACGCCGACGACGTGGGCGCAGGCGCGCGAGATCGTGCCCACCTCCGACGCGGTGATCGAGAGCAGCTTCATCGTGAAGACGCTCGTCCCCACCAAGACCGCGCTCCTCGTGCGCGACCAGGTGGGCGGCCCGCAGCAGGTGCGGGTGTTCGACCTCGACGGCAAGCCGCGCGGCACGCTGCCGGTGCCGCCGGTCTCCACTCTGCGCGAGGTCGCCGGCTCGACCGACTCCGACCTCGTCGTCTTCGGCACCAGCTCATTCACCACGCCGGCGAGCTACTGGCAGGCCGACGCGACGAAGCCGGCCGAGGCGGCGCGCCCGACCTCCCTCGCCCAGCCCTGGCCGCTCGACTTCTCCGACGTCGAGGTGGTGCGCGAGGAGGCGGTCTCGAAGGACGGCACGCACGTGCCGCTCTCCATCGTGCGCAAGAAGGGCGCGCCGCCGCGCGACGGCAAGGCGCCGACGCTGCTCACCGGGTACGGCGGCTACGGCGTCAGCACCAGCCCCTACTTCGTGCCCGAGAACCGCCTCTGGTTCGACCGCGGCGGCGTCTACGCCGTCGCCAACCTGCGCGGCGGCGGCGAGTTCGGCGACGACTGGCACTGGGGCGGCGCCTTGCTCAAGAAGCAGAACGTCTTCGACGACTTCATCGCCTGCGCCGAGCACCTGATCAAGGCCGGCTACACGAGCCCGGAGCGGCTGGCGATCGAGGGCGGCAGCAACGGCGGCCTGCTGATGGGCGCCGCGTTCACCCAGCGGCCGGAGCTGTTCCGCGCCGTGGTCAGCCACGTCGGCGTCTACGACATGCTGCGCTCCGAGCTGTCGCCCAACGGGCGCTTCAACGTCCCCGAGTACGGCACGGTCACCGATCCGGCGCAGTTCGCGGCGCTCTACGCCTACTCGCCCTACCACCACGTCGAAGACCGCCGCACCTATCCGGCGATCCTCTTCCTGACCGGCGCCAACGATCCGCGCGTCGACCCCATGCAGTCGCGCAAGATGACGGCGCGGCTGCAGGCCGCCACCGGCACGCGCGGCACCATCCTGCTGCGCACCAGCAGCAGCAGCGGCCACGGCATCGGCACGGCGCTCGACGAGCGGATCGCGCAGGCGGTGGACGTCTTCGCCTTCCTGTTCAAAGAGCTCGCCGTGGCGTATTAGTCGAGGCGGCGCCTCACGGCGCCGCGAGCGGGGCGAGCGTCAGCGGGTCGCGGCGCGGCAGCTCGTGGAGCGGGCCGAGGAGGTGCGCGATGTCGACGCGGTCGGCGCGCGCGCCGTCGAGGAGGGCCTCGCGGTCGCCGACGACGACGGCGATCAAATCGTCAGGGCGGATGTGGCGGCGCGCCGCGGACTGCACGTCGCGTGCGGTGACTGCGCCGATGCGGTCACGGTAGCGCTGCCAGTAGTCGTGCGGGCGGCCGAGCAGCACGTCCTCGGCGGCGCGGCCGGCGCGGCGCTCGGCGGAGTCGAAGAGAAGCGGCACGAGATCGAGCAGCGAGCGCTTGGCGAGCCCCAGCTCGACCTCCGGCACCGGCTCCTCGCGCAGCAGGATCAGCTCGCGGCGCGCCAGCTCGAGCGCGCGCGCGGCGTGCGCCGGAGCCGTCTCGAGGAAGACCTGGAAGGTGCCGGGCGCCTGCAAACCGAGCGTCAGCCGCGCGCGGGCGCGGTAGGCGAGCCCCTCCTCGGCACGCAGCGTACGGCGCAGGCGCGAGACGGCGCCGTCGCCGCCGAGCACCTCGGCGAGCACCAGCAGCGCCGGCTCGTCGGGGTCGTCCCAACCGCGGCGGAGCGGGCCGCGGTGGCCGAGCGCGATCTTCGCCTGCGGGCCGGGCCAGTGGCGAAGGTAGAGGCCGGCCGCGGGCGGCGGCGGCAGGTCTGCGGGCTCGAGCGCCGGCAGCAGCCCGGCGTTCGACGCCGCGCCTGCGACCGCGATGCGCGCGCGCGATGTCGCGTCGCTCATTTTCCCGGGCGTTGTGTGCACGCGCGGCGTCGCGTCGCTCGTTGTTGCGGCTGCGGCGCTTCCCAAGCGCGCGGCCTCGCCAGGCGCGGTCGCATCGCGCCAGTCGCCGAGCAGCGCGTCGAGCGCCGCCACCACCGCCTTCGCGTCAACGTCGCCGGAGACGGCGATCACCATGCGGCTCGGCCGCCAGTTCTCGCGATGAAAGGCGACGAGGTCGTCGCGAGTCATGGCGGCGAGCGACGCCGGTTGCACTTCGCGGGTCGTGAAGTGGTCGGGCCCGAGCAGCAGGAAGCCCCACTCGCGGTCGAGCACGTCGAGCGGGTCGTCCTCGCGGCGCGCCAGGCTCTCGCGCAGATTGGCGCGCGCCCGCTCGAAGCGCGTTGCGTCGAAGCGCGGCGCGCGCACCATCGCCGCGAAGAGCGGCAAGGCGTCGGCGAGCACGCGGCTGCTGCAGTCGAGCGAGACGCCGCTGCGTGTGTTGGCGCCGATGCTGTCGAGCTCGGCGCCGAGGAGGTCGGCGCGGGCGTCGAAAGCGTCGGCGTTCCAGGCGCCGGCGCCGCCGCGCCGCAGCATCGCGCCGGTCAAGCCGGCGAGACCGACACGATCCGGCGGGTCTTGGAAGTCGCCGGCGGCGACCGCGAGGTGGATCTGCACGAGCGGTAGCGAGTGGTCCTCGGCGACGAAGACCGGAATGCCGTTCTTGAGCGCGTGGCGCACGCCGGCGGCGTCCGGGATCGTCACGACGCGCGGCGGAAAGCGGAGGTCTTGCGGGCGCTCCGGAACCTGCGCCGCGACGCCGCTCGCGAACACCAGCGTCACAAGTGCGAACGTCGTCAGGCCCCCACCGCACAGCTTCGCGCGAGGCACGGAAGCGCGCGGCTCATGTCGGCGAGATCGACCGCGCTTTGCACGGCTGAAAGTCGTGGTTCGTCGCGAGGCCGGCGTCGGCGACGGCAGCTGCCAAGCCCCACTCATCGCTGGCTCCGCGTGATTCGCGCGACGAGGCGCCGCTCGGGCACGAGATAGCGCCGCGCCACGCGCTGCACGTCGGCCGGCTCGACGGCGAGCACGGCGCGCGGCCAGCCCTCGAGCGAGCGCCAGCCGCCGTCCGGTACGCCCCTGGGATCCTGCGCGTCGGCGACCAGCAGCCGCAGCGCGAAGTCGAGCGGCTCGCGCATGCCGCGCCAGGCGCCGGTCGTCACCTGGTTGCGCACGCGCTCCATCTCGTCGGCGGTCGGCGGCGCGGCGAGAAGGCGCGCGCGCTCGGCGTCCCATCCCTCGACGAGCTGCTGCGGCGACGCGCTGCCGCGCGCTTCGAGCTCGAGGATGAGGGCGCCGCCGCGACGCCCGCTCTCGTGCTGCGCGTTGGCGGCGAAGGCGAGGCCGCGATCGACGAGCGCGCGCTGCAGGCGGCCGGTGCGGCCGCCGAGGATGCCGGCGAGCACGTCGAGCGCCGGGCGATCGGGATCCGTCGCGGCGACGGTCGGGTAGGCGATGCGCGCCTGCGGCGCGCAGGCGCAAGCGCGATCGATCGCGCCGGTGCCCGCCGCTGGCGGCGAGGGGAGCGACGCGACGGCAGCGCTGGCTGCGGCCGCGCCGGACGCCGTCGCCGATGCCGACGCCGCGGCCGACGCGATGGTCGACGGCGCGCCTGCCGCCGTGTTCGCGTTGCTGCGCACCCGTGGCAGGCGTCCGAAGTACCGCCCGGCCATCTCGCGCGCCGCCGCCGGCTCGAAGTCGCCCACCAGCACCGCGGTGATCTCGCCGGCGCCGTAGTGTTCGCCGAAGAATGTCTCGGCATCGGCGCGCGTCAAAGCCGCGAGGTCCGACGCCGCGCCACCCGCCGTCGCGGCGTATGGATGCGCGCCCCAGAATAGCCGCTGCAGCTCCTCCTCGAGCGGCCCCAGCGGCGTCGACTCCAGCCGCTGCCGCCGCTCCTCGGCGATCACCTGCAGCTCGCGCCCGACGTCACCGAAGCTGGGATGGAGCAGGCGGTCGGACTCGAGCCAGAACCAGAGCTCGAGCCGCTCCGGCGGCAACTGTAGGAAGTAGGCGGTGACGTCGCGGTCGGTGCGCGCGTCGATGCCCACGGCGCCGGCCTCGGTGTAGAGGCGCGCGTAGTCGCTCGCCGTCACCCGCGTGCTGCCGCCGTGGAGGAGGTGCTCGACGAGGTGCGCCACGCCCGACTTGCCGGCCGGCTCGTCGCCCGAGCCGCGGCGCACCGCCCAGGCGGCGGCGACGAGGCCCGGACCGGGCCGCGGCGCCAGCAGCACGCGCATCCCGTTGTCGAGCACGAGCTCCTCGACCGGCAGCGCCAAGCTGCCAGTCGGGGCGTCAGCGAAGGCCAGCGTCGCGACGATGCCGCCGGCGATCGCGAGAAGAAGATGGCGCGTGCACTGCATCGGGCGATGCTACAAGCCGCGCATCGCACCGCGTCTTGCGCGGGGCTATGGCCGGATGGTGCGGTAGCGCGCCTCGAGGAGCTGGAAGACGCCGTACGCCGCGAGCCCCGCCGCGAGGACGCCGAGCAGCCAGACGCCAGCCGGCTGCGCCTCCACCGTCCGCAGCGCGCCGGCAAGCCCCTTGGCTTCGTGCGGGTCGCGGTGCAGCGCGGCGCGGAGCAGGAAGCCGCCGATGATGGTGAACACCACCGCGCGCGCGATGAGACCGAACCCGACGATCGGGCCGACCCACGGGCGCGCCCGCGCCGGCACCCGGTCGACGCGCACCTTCTTGCGGTATTTGCCGAGCGCGAGCTGCACCTGCCGCGCCGCGGCCACGAGCACCAGGAGCCCGACGATGCCCACCAGCCAGCGGCCGAACGGCTGCGCCATCAGCTTCGCCGTCTGCGTCGGCGTGCGATCGCCGCCGCCCGCGGCGCCGTGCCCCACCAGCAGCCGCAGCGCCGCCACCACCAGCGCCGTATGCACGGCGGCGCTGCCGAGGTAGTAGCCGCGCACCGCCAGCCCCTTGGGGTCGCTGCCCTTTCCCTGCGCATCGGCGATCGCCGCCACCACCCGCCAGAGCACGTAGCCGGCGAGCCCGAGCGCGATCGCCGCCAGCATCGCGCGGCCCAATGGCTTGGCGAGCACGACCGAAAACACCTCGCGCGACCCGCTCGGCACGTCGCCGATGCCGCGTGCCGCGCTCGCCGCGAGCCAGCCGAGGAGCAGATAGACGACACCCTTCGCGGCGTAGCCCAGCCGCGCCAACCGCTCGATCCAGGGCCTCGCAGCCGGCGGCGTCTTTGCGGACATTGCGGCCGGGTCGAGCGAGAGCCGTGCCAGCTTCGGCGGCCCGACGCGGCGCGTCGCGCCCGTCGCCGGAGCGAGAGGCCCAGCCCGCGCTGACGGAGCCGGCGGCAGCGTCGGCGTTGTCGAGAATGGCACCGCTATCATTCGCGCCACCCCGAGGAGACACCTCATGCGACACCACATCGCCGCGATCGTTACCGTCCTCGCCGCGACCTTCGCTCACTCCGCCACCGCCGAGCTCGTCGACCTGCTCTCGTTCCAAGCGGGGACGCTGCCGGTCGTCGAGCCGTCGACTTACGCGAGCTGGACCGCCCTCACCATGCTCGACGACTCGAACGCCTCGGGGTGGGCGGCCGAGAGCGGCCACGTCAAGAACAACGTCTTCGTCTTCGAGCTCGGCGACGGCGCCGCCACCTTCGAGCGTTTCGAATTCGACACCGAGCGCATCGACGGCGACGGTCGCGGCGCGCGGCACGTGGTCGTCGAGGTCTCGCCGACGAGCAAGGACGCCGGCTTCGTCGAGGTGGCGCGCGCCGAGCTCGCCGATCGCGTCGACGGTCAGAAGGTCGCGGCCACGAAGAAGGTCAGCGGCCGCTGGGTGCGGCTCACCATCGCCGACAACCACGGCGATGCCGAGTGGGTGGAGCTGATGGGCTTCCGCGGCTTCGCGCCGCGGCCGCCGTCAGCGGCGCCGCTCGCCGTCTCCGGCACCTACGAGAGCGATTACGGCCTCTTCCACCTGCGCCAGCAGGGCACCGCGCTGGTCGGCTGCTACGAGCACGACGGGGGCCTGCTCGAAGGCTCGATCGAAGGACGGGTGATGAAGCTCACCTGGCGCGAGGACGGCGGCCCAGACGACAAGGGCCCGGCGCTGATGATCTTCCCGGCCGACGGCAAGTCCTTCCGCGGCTTCTGGTGGTCGGGCGACAGCGAACGCACGGCCAACGGCGCCGGCACCTGGAACGGCACCTGGAAGAGCGCGACGGTGGGGACGTGTCCGCACTGGTCGGGCTCGCTGGGCGGCGAGGTGAAGAAGGAGCTCGCGAGCAGCGGCCGCGCGGTGCTGCACGGCATCCTCTTCGACCTCGACTCGGCGACGCTGCGCGGCGAGTCCAAGCCGGTGCTCGACGAGGTGGTCAAGCTGCTCGCCGCCGAGCCGCAGTGGAAGCTCACCATCGAGGGCCACACCGATGCCAGCGGCGGCGCGGCGCACAACCAGACGCTGTCGGAGCAGCGGGCCGCCTCGGTCAAGGCTTATCTCGTGAGCCAGGGCGTCGACGCGTCGCGCCTCACCACGGCCGGCTTCGGCTCCAGCCGCGCCGTCGCTGACAACGCCAGCGAGCTCGGACGCGCGCAGAACCGACGGGTCGAACTCGTCAAACGCTGACCGGAGGTCCTTTCACCAAACCGTAACCAAACTTCTGTTTGTCGCCCAGGTCTTCGGCGCGCTTCTCCAGCGCGCTCCACAATTCAAGAGCAGATGTCTGGTCCCGCTGGAGGTAGAGTGCGGCCACGCCTGCAACATGCGGGGCCGCCATGCTCGTGCCTTCGAACCAATCCCAGCCCTCGTCGCCGCGGGCAGCGGAGTAAACCCTAATGCCCGGCGCGACGAGATCCACTCGTTGGGCGTCAAGTGTTGTTGTACTGAAGGGCGCAAGGGCCTTGCATTCGTCGACTGCACCGACAGCCAGGATCGAGGGGCACGCCGCGGGGTTGGCTACGGGATAGCCATTGCCGGAGTTTCCTCCAGCCGCAACGATCAGCGTGCCGGGATCACGACGGAGAAGCCGCGCAGCAATTGCTTCGTAGCACTTGAGGTAGGGCTGACCCTCAAGCCGTTCCACCTCGAGACTCAGCGAGATGACGCGCGCACCACGCGATGCAGCCCACGCGATTCCCTCAAGCACCCAGTCATCTTGCGCCGTGTCTTCAGAATCAACGACACGTCCCGTCAACAACGTCGCCCCGGGAGCAACGCTGTAACGCAACCCTCCTGCGGAGCGCTCCGCTCCCGCGATGATTCCTGCGCAGGCCGTGCCGTGTCCGATGTCGTCCTCGACAGCCGCATCCGGAACGAAGCTCCTCGCGTTACAACCAGGGACGATTCGGCCGCGGAAATCAGGGTGGTCAACGACGATTCCGCTGTCCAGCACTGCCACTATGACACCGTCACCCGTCAGGCCGTTCCCCGTGGTCACTCCAACGGCGTCGAGACACCAACTGTGGTCAGCGGATGGCGCGATCGACGCGACGGTAAGCCTCTTGGCGACCGGCGGCCGGCCGGCCCAATATCGCGGCAGCCGGCGACGTTCGCGGCGACAGAGCTGAATGCGGGGGTCGCGCCCCAGTGCGTCGACCTCTTGGTCGGACAAATCCGCCACCGCGGCGCCGATGCCGGAAAAGATCTTGGCCACCGTGGCGCCTGTACCACGCCGCACGACCCGCAAGGCCCACGAGTCCCCTATCTCCGCGACCTCGACGTCGGCAAACACTTCAGCAATCCTCTGAACATAGGCCTGGCCTACCCCCTCGAAGACCACGACGTGGGTTGCTCTGAAGGCCTGCTTGTCGACTGGTTGCACCCATTCCCTCCTCTTCTAATTGCGCAACTGCGATGTCCATCCTGAACCGAATCTTCCAGCTTGTTTCGGCCAGTCGGGTTACGATCGCGCAAGACCGGAACAAGAATACGATGCCATCCGTCGCTGAGTATCAGCGGCCGGTCGGGGCGGCTCGGTTCGGTCGTCGGGGGCCGGTTCGAGTGGCTGCCTTTCTCGCCGCAACGACGGCGCTTGCTCCTTCGCCGCCCGCGGTCGATCCCATCATCAAGCTAGACGAGTTGGCATCCACTACTGGCAGTTGGCCAGTTCGATTTCCGGGCTTGCCGCGGGCGCGCGCGTGCCAGCTCCCGTGCGCGTTCAAGTCGAGCGCCAGCGTGGACTCCCGCCTAGTGGCGGAGGTGATCGCTGCGGAAGCTCAGGCCTCTCGGCAACCGACCGCCGCCAATCTTCGCACCTGGGGGCTCGCTCAGCTTCTCTCGGGCCAGGAGAATCGGGCTGCCGCCACGCTTGAGCACGCTTACCAAGCGAGCAGAGGCACGGGCGCGGTCGTCGGCGATCTGGCAGCGACGCTTATGGTGCGCGGACTGTCAACCGACAATCCCCGCGACACTGCCGAGGGCCTCGAGCTGCTCCTGGCTCGGACGGAGCAGCTCTCCACGGCCGAAGCATTCGACCGCGCGTTTGCGCTCGAAGCGCTGGGCCTGCGCGAGCAAGCTGCGGCCGCATGGGAGCGCTATCGGCTCGCGAGTCCGACCAACGACTGGACGGCGGTGGCGGCCGAGCGGGGCCGATTTCTGATGGGACCGGCGCCACCCGGGTCCGAGGCTGTGGAGCGCGAGATCCTCATCAACTTGCTTCCCGGCGCGCTCGCCGCTAAGCACGGATTAGGCGAGCGGAAGATGGAGCAGGTCGCTGGCGTTGCCGCCGTGCACGCTGCCGCTCATCATGACTCGATCCTCGTCGATGTTGTGGCCGCGGCCCGAGCGGCCGCAAGTGCACAGCGGCGCCAGCTCCTTCGTGCCCTGCGAGTCATCGCCAACGCCCGGGGTGCATATGATCGACACGACCCCTTAGCATGCATTTCGAACGTGCGCCGGGCCGTCGCGCTGCTGAAGCGCAGCCGCTATCCATTGGTTGCGATTACGGCGCTTATCGGCGGGAGCTGCTCCTACCTCCAGGGAAGGCTCGACGATAGTGCCCGGTGGACCGCGGAGGCGCATCGTCTGGCGCTGGCACAAACGAAGCCGTCACCGCTGCTCCTCGGTCAAGTCGCCTGGCTGGAGGGACTCCTGGCCTATGCGCGAGGACGCCCGGCAGAGGCGCTGGCAGCATACGAGAGGGCACGCGACGAGCTGATTAGCGCCGACGACGGGCCGCGGGCGGCGTCAGTGCACAACTTGCTCGGCGGCGTTTACGGCTACTTCGGGCGATCGACCGCGGCATGGCAGGAGGCCACCCGGGCGACGCGCACTCCCGGTTTGACACCTGCTCGCCGATACCTCGTATTGCAGACCCTCTCCTCCTTGGTCGCGGAAGCCCATCTACCGCGGCTGGAGCGGGAGTTGGCCTCGGCGCTGAGCCTGGAGGCCGATAGGGTTGGCGATCCTAGTTTCCGGGCAGATGCTCTCGCCTTCCAGGCCCGCGCGTCGCTTCACCTCGGCAACCGCGCGACCGCAGTAGAGTACTTGCGAGACAGCCTCGAACTTGCCAAGGCGATCAAGGAGCCACATGCCCGCGCGCGCACTTCTGCCTATGCAACAGTAGAGCTTGCTGGGGCACTCCTTCCCGAACGGCCTTCCGAGGTCGAGTCGTTGCTCGCACCAGTGGAACCCCTCGCCGCCAGTGATGGCGAGCTATTCCTCGATCTCGCGCTCGCGCGCGCCCGCGCCCGCGAGTTACTCGGCGATTCCGAAGGCGCGGAGAATGACCTTCGACGCGCCGCAGCTAGGGCGAGCGAGGATCGACTGCCGCTCGCTGGCGTCTTGTCGCGCGACGAGGCTTTCGCCCGTCGCAGAGACATCTACGCGGCGCTTGTGGAGTCACTTGTCAACCATGGTAGGCCCGCAGATGCTCTTGAAGTGCTCGAGGGCTGGCGCGCAGAGTCTTTTGGGCACGCCGCACAGAACAAGGCGCCGAATTCTTCCCAACTCCCTCCCGCGGATAGCACGGTCGATGTCTTCTCGCTGCTCTCATTGCCACACCAACTTCTCGTGTGGCGGCTGCACAAGGCCAGCGTCTCCTTGGCTCGTTACGAGGTGCCTCAAGACCGGGTTACCGCAGTAGTCGAGGCATTCGCTACCGATTTGCGCAATGGCGACGCTGCGAGTCCAGCCGGCCGTGAACTGTCTGGCTGGATTCTCAGTAGCCGCGAAGATCTCCCGGTGAAAGTCGTCGTCGTCCCGGATGCCATTTTTTTTGGAATCCCCTTCGGAGCACTCCCGGCGCCCGAAGGAACAGCCCCGTTGCTAGGCGAGCACGAGTTCACGGTCGTGCCGTCGCTGCATCTATGGCACTCCATCCGCCGAACCCAAACCCGCCCGCGACCCTGTGCATTGCTTATCGCGGGCGCCGCGAATGGAGGCGCTC
>DASYQD010000036.1:0-6999 GCA_036005845.1 Thermoanaerobaculia bacterium
GCGCAGGATCGCCGCAAGCCGATGCACGCGCCGCGCGATGCGCTCGAGCCCTCGCGGCCCGTGGTACACGGCGTACATCGACGCCATCACCGCAAGCAGCACCTGCGCGGTGCAGATGTTCGAGGTCGCCTTCTCGCGGCGGATGTGCTGCTCGCGCGTCTGCAACGCAAGCCGCAGCGCCGGCCGGCCGTGCGCGTCCTTCGACACGCCGACGATGCGGCCCGGCATCGAGCGCGCGTGCGCCTCGTCGGTGGCGAGGAACGCCGCGTGCGGTCCGCCGAGCCCCATCGGCACGCCGAAGCGTTGCGCCGAGCCGACGGCGACGTGGGCGCCGAGCTCTCCTGGCGGCACCAGCAGCGCCAGCGCCAGAAGGTCGGTCGCCATCACCACCATCACGTTGGCGGCGCGAGCGCGGGCGATCAGGTCGCGATAATCGACCAGGCGGCCGTCGGTCGCCGGATATTGGAGCAGGATGCCGAACAGCTCGCCGCTGCTCGGATCGACGCTCGCCGCATCGGCGACGCGCAGCTCGATGCCCAGCGGCTCGGCGCGCGTCTGCAGCACCGCCAGCGTCTGTGGATGGCAGTCATCGGCGGCGAAGAAGACCTTGCGGCTCGCCTTGTCGGCGGCGTGGCACATCGCCATCGCCTCGGCGGCGGCGGTGGCCTCGTCGAGCAGCGACGCGTTGGCGAGCGGCAGCCCGCTGAGATCCGCCACCATCGTCTGAAAGGCGAGCAGGGCCTCGAGCCGTCCCTGCGCGATCTCGGCCTGATAGGGCGTGTACTGCGTGTACCAGCCGGGGTTCTCGAAGACGTTGCGCAGCACCACCGGCGGCGTGATGGTGTCGTAGTAGCCCATGCCGATGAAGCTGCGGAACACCTCGTTCCGGCGCGCGATCCGGCGCAGCTCGGCCAGCGTCTCGTGCTCGCCGCGCGGCGGATCGAGGGCGAGCGGCCGCGACGAGCGGATGGCCGCCGGCACGCAGGCGTCGATCAGGGCGTCGAGACTGTCGAAGCCCAGGTAGGCGAGCATCTCGCGGACGTCGTTCTCGCGCGGGCCCAGGTGCCGCGGGACGAAAGGATCGCTGGGATCGAGCAGCTTCGGCTCGGGCATCAAGATCGCTCCGGCATGGATGGTTGTGGCTGGCGAAGGTCGAAAGTGGCCGGCGGCCGCCGGCGGCTGGGAGAATATAGCGCGCGATGGCGACCTACCGGCTGACGCTCGAGTACGACGGCACGCGCTACCACGGCTGGCAGTTCCAGCAGAACGCGCGCAGCATCGCCGGCGAGCTGCACAAGGCGCTCGCCGACGCCGGCGTCGAGGTGCTCGAGCTCGGCGGCTCGGGGCGCACCGACGCCGGCGTGCACGCGCTGGCGCAGGTAGCGCACCTGCGACTGCGGCGCAAGGACGATCCCGCGAAGCTGCGGCAGCTCATCAACGAGCGGCTGCCGCAAGACATCCACGTCGTCGGGCTGGCCGCCGCGGCCGACCGCTTCCACGCCCGCCACGACGCGGCCGCGCGCAGCTACCTCTACCAGCTCGCCACGCGGCGCAGCGCGCTGCACAAGCGCTACGTGTGGTGGGTGCGGCGCGCGCTCGACCTCGAGGCGGTGCGCCTGGGCGCGGCGGCGCTGCTCGGCAGGCACGACTTCCGCGCCTTCTGCGAGCGCCCGCACGAGCAGACGAGCACGCTGGTGGTGGTCGACGCGGTGGAGGTGGTGCCGGCCGAGTCGCTGGTGCTGCTGCGCTTCGTCGCCTCGCACTTCCTGTGGAAGATGGTGCGCCGCCTCGTCGGCACGCTGGTGCGCGTCGGTTGGGGCGAGCTGCCGGTCGAGACGCTGCGCGCGCTGCTCGCCGGCGAGGCGGGACCGGCGGAGCTGCTGCCCGCGGAGTGGACGGCGCCGCCGTCGGGGCTCTTCCTCGAGCGCGTGCTCTACCGGGGCGACCCGCCGCTCCAGCCGCCGGCGCCGGTGACGCCGGTCGCGCTGCCGCCGCGTTGACGTCGGCATCCCTCGGGACCTTCGCGATGCGCCGCGCGGCGCCGCGATGGGGTATGCTCGGACGCGGCCGGCCCCCTGCCTGGTCTCCCCGATCGCGTCCCGCACCCGCGCCATACGGAGCTCCAAATGTCCGACAGCACCGACGTCATCGCGCCTCCCGAGGAACAGGAAGCCGTCGCAACGGCGCCGGCGGAGGGCGTGAGCGAAGGCGAGCCGAAGGCGGAGGAGAGCGCGGGCGAGCCGCGGGCTGCCGCTGACACCGCACCGATCGAAACGGCGCCGCCGGCCGGCGAAGCCAAGCCCGAGGACGAGACCAAGAAGGCGATCGCGGCGCTGCGCAAGGCGCGCGACACGCACGCCAACGTCGAGGGCCGCGTCTTCGGCTGGAACCCTGGCGGCTTCCACGTCGTCATCGACGGCCTCGCCGCGTTCGTGCCGCGCTCGGAGATGGAGCTCGAGCCGATCGCCGAGCCCGAGGTCTACCTCGACAAGACCTTCCCCTTCCGCGTCCTCAAGATCCAGGGCAAGGCGCGGCGCATCGTGCTCTCGCGCACCGCCATCCTGCGCGAGCAGCAGGAGAAGCAGACCGCGGCGACGCTGTCGAAGCTGCGCGCCAACGACGTGATCAAGGGCAAGGTCGCCTCGCTCACCGACTTCGGCGCCTTCGTCGACATCGGCAACGGCATCGAGGGCCTGGTGCACGTCTCCGAGATCAGCCGCTCGCGGGTGCAGAAGCCCGCCGACGCGCTGCAGGTGGGGCAGGAGGTCGACGTCAAGGTGCTCAAGGTCGAGAAGGGGGGCAGGCGCGTCTCCCTGTCGATGAAGGCGCTGGAGCCCGATCCCTGGCGCGAGATCAAGGACAAGTACCCCGACGGCGCCATCGTCACCGGCGTCGTCGAGCGCACCGACAAGCCCGGCGCCTTCATCCAGCTCGAGCCCGGCCTCGTCGGCCTGCTGCCCACCTCCGAGATGGGGCTGCCGCGCGAGGCCATCCCCGCCCGCGCCTACCCCAAGGGCAAGGAAGTGCGCGTGCAGGTCGTGGGCGTCGACCCCAAGCGGCGCCGCATCGCCCTGGCGCCCGAGGGCTCGCAGATCGAGGGCACGCGCGGCGACTACCAGGCCTACCAGAAGCAGCAGCGGCGCGAGACCGAGGCGACCGGATTCAACGCCCTGGCCTCGGCGCTGTCGAAGCTCAAGCGCGACCAGCCTCGCTGAGGCAAAGCGCGGGCGCCGACGCAGCGGTGCGTCAACGTTGCATCTTGGCCGCGCCGGCGCCGGCCGGCGATGCCTTCCCCTGCACCGCGGCGAGGAGCTGACGCACGAGTCGTTGCTGGTCCGCGGTGCCGGGCCGTTCGGCGCCCGGCAGCTCGCCGCCGAGCGCGACCAGCGTGAGCTGCCAATCCCGGTCGCGCGCGGCGGCCACGGCGGCGAGTGACGTCAGCGCCTCGGTGGCCAGCCGCGTGACGCTGGTCGCTTCGCCGCGCGCGTCGAGCTGCCGGGCGAGGCGGCCGGCGAGCACCGCCTTGCCGCCGCCGGGCGGCAGCGCGTCGAGCAGTCCCCAGAGCTGCGGCCGCGGCGCGGCGAGCAGCTCGTCGTCGGAGAGCTCTTCGATGGCCATCCAGCGCTCGGCGTCGGTGCGCGAGTCGGCGGTGAGGACCGCCATCGCGCGGTCGAGCACGCCGGCGTCGCGATAGGCCTCGACCAGCGACCGCCAGCCGTACTCGCGCCACTCCGGGTTGCCGATCTTGGCGAGCTCGGCGAGCGCGGCGTTGAGCACTCGCTCCGCCTGTTCGCTCTCGCCCGCGGCTTCGAGCGCCGCGGCGACGTAGAGCCTGGCCTCGACGCGCTCGTGTTGGGTCGAGGAGGTCGAGTCCCAGTCCGAGCCGGCGCTCTTCTCCGGCGGCGGCACCGCCATGGCGTCGATCAGCCGCTCGGTGTGGGCGAGGAGCGCCAGCGCTTGCTCGCGCTGGCCGATGGCGAAGTGGGCGCGGGCGATGCGGGTCAGGCTCTCGGAGCCGAGCCAGGCCGAGATTTCCATGCTGTCGACCGAGTCGGTAGGCCCGAGGGCCGCGAGGGCGCGTGGCATCAAGCCCACCGCCTGCGTGCGCTGGCCGGCGGCGGCGAGGCTCTCGGCGATGTGGGCCAGGGTTTCGGCGCGCCTCATGTAGTCCTTGGGAAGCACGGGAGAGCTGTTGTCGAGCACCGCGAGCGCCTGGTGCAACATCGCCACTGGCTCCTCGCGGCGAGCCAGCTCGACGAGGGCCTGCGCCCGCCACTCCTTGGTGCTGAAGCCGTCGACTTCGTCGAGCGCCGTCGCAGCCGCGTGAGCGCCCACGAGGTCGCCCTGGTCGACGAGTGCTTTCACCAGCTTGACCAGGAACGCCTGGCGCTGGTCCCAGTCCTCCACCCAGCAGTGGCTGCCGTCGCCGCGGCAGTCGACGTGGAAGCTTCCCGGCGCGATGTCGCGCGCGGCGTCGACAGCCTCGCGGTAACGGCCCATCTCGAACAGCACGTCGGCGCGGTCGGCCCCCGCCGGGATGGTGGCGGCAAGCCGCAGCGCGCCGGCGCGGTCGCCGGCGGCGTCCATGCCGCGCGCGATCTCGGCGAGCGCCGGCGAGGTCGTCCATTCGCCGATGGCCGTCACCTTCTTCGCCAGCGCCGCGGCGCGCGCCTTGTCGCCGGCGCGAAGGTAGGCAAGCGCGATCGGGGCGTAGGCCTCGACCTTGACGCGCGCGGGCGTGTCGAGCTTCTCGATCAACGCCAGCGCCTGATCGAAGCGGCTGGCGCGCGCGAGCAGGCGCGTCAGGGCGGTGAGCTGGCTGCTCTGCCAGGTGAGATTGTCTTTCTCGCGCCGCATGCGCGCGATCGCCCAGCGGTCGGCGGAGAGGAGCGCGACGTCGAGGAGCGTCGGCGGCTTGTCGGCCGGCTGCGCGGCGGCCGGCGCTGTCGCGGGATCGCCGGCGGGCGCGGCTGCCGGCGGCGGTGGCGACGCCGCGGGAAGCGCGGAAATGCCCGCTGCAATGCAAGCCAGTACCACCCACCCCGCCCGCGCGCTCTGTCGCATGCGAATCCTCAGAGCAGAAAGCGAGCCATGGCCGAAGGCGCGCCCGCTCGTCTCGACCTGCGTCGTAGAGCGTGCGCACGGCGGCGCTCCGCCGTTCAACCGCGTGGACACCGCCGTACCGTTTGTTGGACGGACGAGCGCGTGCGGCGGCCGCGCTCAACCGCCGGCCGGCTGACGCGTCGCCAGCATCGCATCGCCGTAGGAGTAGAAGCGATAGTGGTGCTCGACCGCCTCGCGGTAGGCATCCAGCACGCGCTCGCGGCCGGCAAAGGCGGAGACCAGCATCAGCAGCGTCGACTGCGGCAGGTGGAAGTTGGTGAGCAGCGCGTCGACGACGCGGAAGCGGAAGCCGGGGTAGATGAAGAGAGCGGTGCTGCCGGCGCCGGGCGGCACGTCTCCGTCGTGCGCAGTCGCGGCGCTCTCGAGCGTACGCACCACCGTGGTGCCGACGGCAACGACGCGCCGCTTCTCGGCACGCGCGTGACGGAGCGCGTCCGCCGTCGACTCGGGGACGACGTAGCGCTCGGCGTCCATGCGGTGCTCGTGCACCAGCTCGGCCGTCACCGGCTTGAAGGTGCCGAGGCCAACGTGCAGCGTCACAGCGGCGCGCTCGACGCCCCGAGCGTCGAGGGCGGCGAGCAGCGCGTCGTCGAAGTGGAGGCCGGCGGTGGGCGCGGCGATGGCGCCCGGCTCGCGCGCGTAGACGGTCTGGTAGCGCTCGCGGTCCGCCGCCTCGTCCGGATGACCAGGGACGCGGTGGATGTAGGGCGGCAGCGGCACGTGCCCCAATCGGTCGAGGTGCGGCTCGACTGGCGCCGAGAAGCGCAGGCGGAAGCGGCCGTCGTCGCCGCGCGCCACGACTTCCGCCGACAGCTCCTCCGACAGCTCGATGCGTGTGCCGACAGGTGCGCGCCGCCCAGGCTTGAGCAGCGCGTCCCACTCACGCTCACCGTGTCTCTCGGCGAGCAGCAGCTCGACCCGGCCGCCGCCGGGCAGGCGCTTGCCGAACAGCCGCGCCGGCAGGACGCGCGTGTCGTTGACGACCAGCAGGTCGCCCGGGTGCAGCAACTCGGGTAGGTCGCGCACGCGCCGATGACGCCCCTCGCCCTCGGCGTCGAGCACCAGCAGCCGGCTCTCGCCGCGCGGCGCCGCGTGCTGCGCGATCGCTTCGTCGGGCAGCTCGAAATCGAAGTCGCGGACCAGCATCGCGCGCCGACCCTAACCGGCGAGCGAGGCGCGCCGCAACGCACTAGAATGCGCCGCTCCCACGATTCCAGCCGTCAATCTTCGCGAGGGACCATGGAGATCCACGAGAACATCCTCGAGACGCTCGGCAACACGCCGCTGGTGAAGCTCGGCCGCTTCCACCCCGGCCCGGGTGTGCTCGCCGCCAAGGTCGAGTCGTTCAACCCGGGTGGCTCGGTGAAGGACCGCATCGCGGTCGGCATGATCGAGGCCGGCGAGCGCGAGGGCAAGCTCAAGCCCGGCGGCACGGTGGTCGAGCCCACTTCGGGCAATACGGGAGTCGGCCTGGCGCTCGTCTGTATCCTGCGCGGCTACAAGCTCGTCTGCACGGCGGCCGAGAAGATCCCCGAGGAGAAGGTGGCGCTGCTGCAAGCGCTCGGCGCGAAGGTCATCCGCTGCCCGACCAACGTGCCCGCCGACGATCCGCGCTCCTACTACAAGGTGGCGGAGCGCATCCGCGACGAGGAAGGCGCCTACCTGCCGTACCAGTACTACAACCAGGCCAACCCGGAGGCGCACTACGAGTCGACAGGCCCCGAGGTGTGGCGGCAGACCGACGGCAAGGTCACGCACTGGGTGGTCGGCATCGGCACCGGCGGCACCATCAGCGGTGCGGGCAAGTACCTGAAGGAGAAGAACCCCAACGTCAAGGTGGTCGCCGTCGACACCTTCGGCAGCATCTACAAGTAC
>DASYQD010000037.1:0-3480 GCA_036005845.1 Thermoanaerobaculia bacterium
CGATCCGCGGCGACGTGGGTAAGCCGGAGTCCGGCGGCCGCCAGGAAGGCGCTGGCGTTGTCCAGGTCTGGTCCACCCGGAGGTTGTGCTCCGGCCACGGTCGTTCCTCCGTCAGCGCCCATGTCTGCTCACCACGTTGTCGGGGTGGCGTAACGCCGTAGCTGTGGTAGCGGGCGGTCAGGTCCGCGCCGAGCGCCGGTCTGACGTCCCGGCTGATGCTGTCGACCGGGTGAACGCCGGCGCGCGCTCCGGTTGGCTTGCCGTTGCCGATGGGAGGTTCGGACGGCCTGGACGATGACCGCGTCACATCGCGATCGCCTCCTTGGACTGGGGTGCGGAAGGGGTGGTGGTCGGCTGCTGAGGGTGGTCAGGTGAGCGGCGGGAGAATCCGGCGGGATTGCCGGCCGAGGGCCAGCAGCCGGCCGGCTTGACTCCAGACGGCGGCGTCGTCCATCGCCCAGCCGCTGCCCCGTGGGTGGCGAACTCGGCCATGGCAGCGTCGAGCACGGCTTCGCGCCGCTCAGCCGCCGTCAGCCTGATCGCGGTCGTGGTCACCTGCCGGCCAGCGTCCTACGTGCGTACCGCATGCGCTCGCCGCGGGCTGCTCGCCTGGGCGGAACGCTTGTGCGGTTGTGGAGGTTGTGCGCCGGGCCCGGGCACGAGCTCGAGGTCGTCGGGTGCGACGAATGATCCGTCGTTGGCGACGAGGCGGACCGCGACCGGCGAGCGGTCGCTGCGTCGGCGTGCGACCCGCGGCGGCTTGTCGGAGAGATGGCGGTCGCCCCACTGCATCAGCGCCAGCAGCGCCACGCCGAGTTCGCCGCCCTTGCTGGTCAGGCGGTACTCGAAACGCTCGGGCCGTTCGCTGTAGCGGACGCGGTCGAGCACGCCTTCGGCTACGAGGCGGTTCAAGCGGTCGGCGAGCACGTTGCTCGCGACACCGAGGCTGTCCAGCAACTCGTCGAAGCGCCGCAGGCCGAACGCGACGTCGCGGACGATCAGCAGCGTCCAGCGATCGCCGACCACCTCGAGCGCACGCGCGATCGAACAGACCTGCCCCTGATAGTCCCGCTTCAGCATGAGAGAAGCATAGCCGTATAGCTTGCGTGAAGCAAGTGACCTCTGATAGCTTCCTTGCTTCAAGCAAGCGACTCAACGAGGTGGGTATGGCGCGGCGGTGGCAGGTGTTGCTCGTGACCGCGGTAGCGGTGTTCATGAGCTTCCTCGACGTCACGATCGTCAACATCGCCTTCCCCGACATTCGCGCCTCATTTCCGGGCAGCTCGCTCAACCAGCTCTCCTGGATCCTGAACGCCTACAGCATCGTCTTCGCCGCCGCGCTCGTCCCCGCCGGGCGCCTCGCCGACCGCTTCGGCAGACGCCGCTTCTTCTTCCTCGGGACCTTCGTCTTCCTCGCCGCCTCCGCCGTCTGCGGCGCGGCGGGCTCCGTCGACGTCCTCATCGGCGCGCGTACCATGCAGGCGCTCGGCGGCGCCATGCTCGTCCCCGCCTCGCTCGGCCTGTTGCTGCCGGAGTTCCCGCTCGAACGGCGCGCCACCGCGACCGCACTCTGGGGTGCGACGGGCGCCGCCGCCGCCGCGGCCGGCCCCTCGCTTGGCGGGCTGTTGGTCGACTGGCAGAGCTGGCGGGCGGTGTTCTTCGTCAACCTGCTGATCGGCCTGCCCGCGCTGCTCCCGGCGCGGCGGTTGCTGCGGGAGCGCCGCGAGCCACGGACACGCTTCCCCGACGCACTCGGCGCCATCATGCTCGCGGGCGGAGTCGGCGCGCTCGCGCTCGCGATCGTCCAGGGACCGCAGTGGCGCTGGGGGTCGGCACGCGTCGTCGCTGCCTTCGCGGCCAGCGCCGCACTGCTCGCCGCCTTTGTTTGGCGCTCGGCTCGGCATCGCGCGCCGGTGATCGAGCTCTCGCTGTTCCGTGTCCGCTCGTTCACGGTCGCCAACGCCGGTGGATTCGTGTTCGCGCTCGGCTTCTACGCACTCCTGCTCTGCAACGTCCTGTTCCTCACCGGCGTCTGGCACTACTCGATCCTCCGCGCCGGCGTCGCGCTCACCCCCGGCCCGCTGATGGCCGCACTCGCCGCCCCGATCGGCGGCCGCCTGTCGGACCGCTTCGGCCAACGCGTCGTCGCCGTCCCCGGCAGCCTCCTCTTCGCAGCCGGCTGCCTCCTGTTTGCGCTCCGCACCGGCGCGCACTCCTCCTACGCCGCCGACTTCCTGCCCGCCAACATGCTCGGCGGCACCGGCATCGGCCTCACCTTCGCCGCCTTCGGCAGCGCCGCCGTCGCAGAACTCCCCCGCAGCCGCTACGCCACTGGCGGCGCGATCAACAACTGCATCCGCCAAATCGGCGCAGTCCTCGGCATCTCCACCCTGATCGTCCTCCTTGGCACCCCCACGCCCGCCAACGCGCTCCCCCTCTTCCACCGCGCCTGGGCGCTCATGGCCCTTACCGGCGCCATCGCCGCGGTCACCGCGCTTGCGCTTGGGCGCGTACGCGCCAGCCACCCCGGCGAGGAGACCTTCGCGAGCACCAGCACGATCACACCCTTGGCCGCTGCGCCGAGGACACCTTGAAGCTCAAACGCAAGAAGATCCTGTTCACCGGCGGCGGCTCGGGTATCGCGCTCGAGCTCGCCCGTCGGCACGCCGAGGTGAACAGGTCGTCATCGCCGGCCGCGACGAGGCAAAGCTCGAAAGAGCCCCGCGCGGAGGCCCCGAGCTGCTCGTGAACATCGCCGGCCTCTTTCGCAGTTACCCGCTGGCCTCTACCGACGCCGAGACGAACAGCCGGCGGAAGGAGAACATGATGGGAACCGAATCCCGACCCAACAGCGAGTACACCAGGACTTGGTCTCGGGCAGGGGAGATCGAGTACGCCACGCTCGCCGACGGGACGCACTTGCGATACCTGAAGGCCGGATCCGGCCCGGCGCTGATCTTGCTGCACACGGTTCGCACCCAGCTCGATCACTTCCAGCTCGTGATCCCGAAACTTGTCCACGCCTTCACGGTCTTCGCCATCGACATGCCCGGCATGGGGTGGTCTGACATCACACCGGGGGCGAGCTACGCCGAGCCGGCGCTCCGCCGTGCGATCGTCGAGTTCGTCAAGACGCTGGATCTCGACGATGTCACGCTGGCAGGCGAGTCGATGGGTGCGACGGTGTCGCTAACGGCCTCGACCGAACTGGAAGACCGCGTGCGACGCATCCTCGCGTTCAACACCTACGACTACCCCGAAGGCGTCAGTCGAGCCAATCGCGTCGCCTCGATCTACATCGGCGGGGCACGCCTGTCGGCACTCGGTCCGTTGGTCACGAAACTAGAGAACAAGCCGACCCTCGGCATCGTGTTGCGCGGCGGTTTGGTCGACGGGAGCAAGCTGCCGGATCACTACCTGGCGGAACTGCGTCGGGTCGGCCGTCGTCGCGGCTACCCGCGCGTGGCGCGCGAGGTCTAC
>DASYQD010000038.1:0-35325 GCA_036005845.1 Thermoanaerobaculia bacterium
CAACGCCGGCGGCAGCGGCGAGTACGGTGCGCAGATTTACTTCGACGTCCACCACGCCCTCACCGCCGACGCCGAGCGGCTGCACGGCACCGACCCGCAGCCGGCGGCGCGGAAGCAGGTGGGAGCCTTCCTCAGCCTGCAGCCCTGGCCCCAGATCGCAGACTGCTACAGCTTCCAGCACACGCCGGAGGCCGAGAAGGTCAAGCTCTGATCAGGAGGAACACCGTGAGCAAGCGATCGACCTTGCGCTCCCCCGGCGCGGCGCTCGGCACCGCAGCCGTACTGGCCGCGTTGCTGGCGGTAGGCACCAGCAATCCCGGCTACCCCGACGACCGTGACCTGCTGCGCTTCTCCAGCAGCAAGCCCTACCTCTTCATCGAGCTCGACACCTCGCTGTCGATGAGCCTGGGGGTGGGTGGCGGCGACAAGGTGCTATACGGCGGCGGCGACAACCCGGGCTCCCGGCTCTACGCGGCCAAGCAGGCGCTCTTCAACACCTTCAAGGACGTCGACGACGTCTTCTTCGGCTTCGCGAGCTACAACCAGGACCACGTGCGGGTGACCTCGAAGCACTGGGTCTACTACGTCTCGCAGACCGTCGACGAAGGCTCGGGGACGTGGCCGATCGTCTACCCGCAAGTCGATGCCGACGGGTTGACGCAGATGGTCGACAGCCTCCCGACGCCGACGACGGACGGCGTTCCCGAGACGGTGGTGAACGACATCGAGGGCGAGGTGCTCACCCTCGGGCCGATCTTCGATACCACCCCGGCCAACGGCGCCGTCGACGCCGCCGAGCTCCAGGCCGGTAGCTGCGCCTCCCCGCTGCCGCTGGGTGCCGTGGGCTCGGCGGCGCGGATCCAGCTCGACACCTTCGCCCTGCTCAACTCCGGCGCCGCCGGCGTCGCCAGTCCCTACGTGATGAATCTATGGATCTCCACCAGCAGCCCAGCCAGGAAGTTCCGGGTGCTGGTCGGCCGCCCCGCCAACCGTCCACCCGGCACGCCGGGCGCGCCAGCGGCAAACCCCGGTCTCGGCGACGTCGACGCGAACGGCATGGTGGTGTCATTCGGCATTCAGGAGGTGACTTCCTGCTCGCCCCTCACCTTCAGCGCCACCACCTACCCGACCCGCCACGCGGTGCTGAGGATGGACAGCCGATTCAAGCAAACTGTGCTCGTCGACGGCGCGCCCAGCGGGGCGGCGGGCGGCAACGCACCGGCCGAAGCGATCCCCAACCTCTGGCCAGCCTGGTCGGACGCCGTCATCAGCGGCGCCTGCGACAGCGGCAAGCCGTTCTCGGGCAAGGGTTGGGAGGGCAACTACGACTCCAACGACCTCAAGGCCGGACTGCCGATCACCGACGACGACCGCTTCTGCACCAACTACGCGAGCAACACCAACTGCGTCGAGATCAAGCCGGTCACTCACACGACCTACAGCACGGTGGGCAGCGCCCTTTCGCCCCCGCAGCCGACGTGGGACCGGCCGCTCGACCGGGGAGACATGCTGCCGTTCGACTGGGCCGCCTCCCAACGTGAGGACATGCTCAAGCGGTTTGCGCCCAACTCCGGCACCGACTCGCCGCCCGACTTCGGGGTCGGCAGCCTGCTCGCCCCCCTCGCCACGGCCGGCTCGTACCCGCCGCGGGTGGCCAACCAGCCGCCGCTGATCGCCGGGGGCAACAGTCCGCTCGGCAAGGCGATCCTCGATTTCCGCTGCTGGTACCTGGGCACGGACGGCCAGAATGGCAACAAGTGCTCCCAGGCGGCGACCTCGGCGGTGGGCTGGCACACGGTGGGCTGTCACCTCGACCCGGCTTACGGCTGCCGCAAGCCCTACCTCATCGTCATCAGCGACGGCGACGACAACTGCCCGGGGGAAAACCCTGCCGCCGACACCGCGGCGATGAACAGCTTCTCCGGCATCAAGACCTGGGCCCTCAACGTCGGCGATCCCAGGAACTGCCAGGCCGGCAGCCCGCTCAAGTCGATAACCACCAACGGCAAGGGCGAATGCATCAACGTCAGCTCGCCGGACCAGCTGCTGGCAGCCATCCAGAACATCCTCGGCAAGATCCGCGAGGAGGCGCGCTCGTTCGCCTCGGCGGCCGTGCCCTCCGTGCAGGCGGTGGCCGACCAGGCCATCTACCTGACCAACTTCACGCCGCTCAACAACGCCTCGCGCTGGCCCGGTCACCTCAACTCGTTCCTCAAGGCCCTGCCGCTGACCCCGGACAAGAAGCCGGACTTCACCCAAACGTGCCCGCCCAAGACCGACAGCTGCTTCGTGTGGGATGCCGGCAAAGTGCTGGCGACGCAGCCCACGCGGCACGTCTTCTACGCCCGCGAGAGCAAACAAGGCATGTGGGCGCCCAGCCGGCGGGAGCTTGCGGCGACCGCTCCCGGCACGCCGCAGCCCATCCGTTATGACCTCTGGCGGGCCTTCGGCCTCATCTCGCCCTCGACCGCCGACGGTACCCTGACTCCCGCCGAGGAGCTGAGCTACGAGTCGCAGGCCAATGCCATCATCGCGACGACGCTGGCCCTGAAGAGCCGCGTCAGCGTTCCCGCGTGCGATCCCACGAAGGACCTCTGCGACTACAAGCTGGGAGACGTCTTCCACTCCGATCCCTTGGTGCTCGGCCAGCCCGGCAACGTCGAATACTTCAAGATCGACCTCGGCAGCCAATTCAACCAGTCCAATCCCACCTGCACGGCGACCGACGAGGCGGCCGGCAACTTCGACCGCGGCTACCGCTGCTTCTTCAGGCGCCATGAGCGCCGCCGTCAGGCCATCCTCATCGGCAGCAACGACGGCATGCTGCACGCGTTCAACGCGGCGCAGTTCCAGACGGTCAAGGGCCGTTACGACAACGGCACCGGCAACGAGCTGTTCGCCTACATGCCGCGCCCGGTGATGCCGACCGTCAAGCAGCTCGCAAGCTCGCCCCAGCACCAGTTCACCGTCGACGGCGCGCTGGCCGCTGCGGACGTCTTCATCGATCCGGTCTTCGTCGGCAACTCGCCGGTCGCCGACGACCGCCGCAGGCGCACGGTGGGGATCGGTGGGCTGCGCGAGGGGGGCCGCGGTTACTACGCCCTCGACATCACGCAGCCCGACGGCCTCGTGCTCAGCGGCGGCAAGTACACCCCCAACTACGAAAGCGGCGCCGACGCGGTGCCCGCTTGTATCGCCAGCTACGACCCCTCCAAGTGCGGCGAGACTCCGTATGGCGCGCCGCTGTGGGAGTTCACCGACAACACCGACAACCAGATCTTCGCCAACCCAGCGGCGCAGCCCGTGCTGCCGCTCACCATGGACGAGGACGGCAACGGGCTGCCCGACCTCGGCTGGACCTGGTCGACGGCGGACTTCGCGCGCATCCAGATCTGCGAGAGCGGCACGCCCGCAACCGATTGCCGGATCACTACCGATCCCAGCACCTCCACCGGTCTCCGGCAGCGCTTCGTCGCCATCTTCGGCGGCGGCATGGACGCCCCGCACAAGACGTACGACCCGCGACACCCCAGCTACTCGACGCCGGCCGGCGGGCCGCCGACGGTGAAGCTGCAGGGCCAGTGGCTCTACATGGTCGATGTCGAGACCGGCCAACTGCTGTACAAGCGCCAGCTCTGCAGCCCCTACATCACGAACGTGGCCAACGCCGCCAACCCCTGCGTGCCCGGCGGCGCCGCCCCTTCGAAGGTGGCGGCCGTCGACACCGACCTCAACGGCTTCGTCGACCGGATCTACGTAGGGACGATCGGGGGATTCCTCTACCGCGTCGACCTCGAGAAGCTGACCACCGGCGCCGGTGGCTCGGAGGTCAAGGTGCCGGGCCTGAGCCCCGTCACCGTCAACGCCATCGGCAGCGGCGGCGGCCCGACCGCGGTCACCGTCATGCGCATCCCGGAAACGGACGCCTCCGGCTCGCCGATCTGGAAGCCGCGCGTGGTTTTCGACGCCAACTGGGACGGCAACGCCCCTTCCGCGGTGCCGCGTCCGATCTTCTATCGGCCGGCCGTGGTGATCAACCAGCAGGCAACCGTCCCCGGCTTCGCCGTTGCCTTCGGTACTGGCGACCGCGAGGACCTCTGGAACTCCAACAACCAGGCGGGCCGCTTCTACCTCTTCATGGACGACACCGACGTCAGCGGCGCGGCGGCGCCGGCCAATCCCTGCGCCACCCTCCTCGCGGGCGAAAGCTGTCCGCGCACCGAGAACGACTACCGCCAGATCGACGTCTCGGTCCTCACCAGCCCGGTGCAGAGCAACAGCGTCAACCTCCTCAACGGCATCGACATCAACGGCACGACACGACCGATTGGGCGGCGCGGCTGGTTCATTCCGCTGGGCGCCAACGAGAAGGCGATCACCGACGCTTCGTCGTTCGTGGGCGTCACGTTCTTCTCGAGCTTCGTGCCACAGGTTTCCGTCACCGGCTCGAGCGGGACGCCGCTGACCGCGGCCTGCGGCAGCAGGCAGTACGAGTCCAACACCGACGCCACGTGCTCGAAGGTGGGAACGTCCAACGAGTTCCTGCTCAGCGCCACCAACGGCAATCCCCTGCTGATCGACCCCAACGCGGCGAATCCCACGGATCCCAACAACCGCCTGCGCGCTCAGCAGGTCTCGACCTTCGTCACCAATCCGTTCACCGAGTTCAGCGGCGGCGGCGTCAGCGGCGGCACCACCGGCACCTCCGACTTCCAGTCGACCACCGACGTCGCGGTGATGGACATGATCAAGGGGCTGTTCCCCAACAGCTGTCGCTTCGTCAACGCCCACATCGACATCAAGACGGTGGCCGCCGACACCACCGTGCAGAAGCTGGCCTCGATCCCCGTCTGTCTCATCGGTCATAGCTGGAAGGAGTTTTGAGCCATGACCCGGCCCGCTTCGAGATCAGGGCGCCGCTCATGATCAGGCGCCGCTGCTGGCCGGCCGTCGCCCTGCTCGCGGCCACACCCTTCTTGGCGGCGCCCGCGAGGGCCGACTGGTTGGTGCTCGGGGACGGCTCCCGCGTCGAGACGCGGGGCGCCTGGGAAGAGCGGGGAGCGACCGTGGTCTTCCACCTCCCGAACGGGACGCTGGGCTCGGTGCGGGCGAGAGACGTCGACCGTGAAGCCACCGCCGCCGCCAACGCGCCGCCTCCCGCGCAGCCCACGGCCGCACCGTCCTCGAGCCCGAAGCCGGTGCTGGTGTTGACCGACGCCGACGTCGGTCACGTGGACGCGGCCCAATTCGCCGCGGAGCAGGCGGCGGCCGCGGCTGCAAAGGCGCCCGCAGCGCAGCCCACCACCCCCCCCAGCCGCGGCGCCGCAAAGCCCCCCGAGCGGCTCGAGGTCACCACTTGGAGGCGCGACGCTGCGAGCGCCACGACGGTGACGCTGGTAGGCGAGGTGCGGAACATCAGCTCGGCGGTGACCGCCGGCGTGCGGGTGACCGCCCTCCTCTACGACGAGAAGGGCGAGCTCATCGCGACCAGCGATGCGATTCTCGGCGCCGACGTGCTGCAGCCGGGCCAGTCGACCAACTTCCGCGCCAGCTTCCCGGGAGTGGCCAACTACTCCACCGCCAAGTTCGAGACCAAGCACTTCGCGTTGAAGGTGGCCGAGCCGCCCGCCCAATAGCGCGGCTCAGCCGCCCTCGCCGCCGGGTTCCTTCGATGGTGTCCGCTGCAGGTCGCGCAACTCGGCGTCGAGAACGGCCACGTCCTCGACCAGGCGTTCGATCTGCCGGCGCTGCCGCGAGGTGATCACCGAGAAGTAGAGCGAGGCGATGAACGCAAAAGCGATGAGCACCAGCAGCAGCAGCGCCGGCGGGTAGAAGATCCCCAGCCAGCGCGCCATGGTGTGCAGCAGGTCGCGCCACAGCGACAGCAGCAACAGGGCCAGGGCGCAGAGGATCCACAGCAGCGAGTGCTCCTCGCTGAGCTGGTGCCGCCGCACCAGCTCCACCACCAGCACCAGCAGCCCCAGGCTGACGAGGATCGCGGCGACCTGCACGTTGGCGGTCACCGCGCCGGCCTCGCGACCGCGGCGCGGAGCGGCACGACGATCAAGGCGAGCAGCAGCCGCCAGCTCGCCCAGGCCGCTCGCACTACCGTCAGCGAGGTGCGGCCGGCAGCACGGCGGCGCATGGCGACCGGCACGAACTCGACCCTCAGCCGGTTGCGGCGCAAGAACAGCAGCAGCTCGGGCTCAGGATAGCCCGAGGGGTGATGATCGGCGAGCACCCGCACGGCGGCGGGGCCAAAGGCCCAGAAGCCCGACGTGGGGTCGCTGACTCCGCGCCCGCTCCACCCACCCGTCAGCCGTCCCACCAACGCCCGGGCCACCCCGGCGGCGATGCCGGCGCTGTAGCCCGCGGCGCCCTTTCGACGCCAGCCCTGCACCGCGTCGGCCCGGCCGGCGAGGATGGGAGCGAGCAGGTCCGCGATCTCCGTCGCCGGGTGCTGCCCGTCGCCGTCGACGCGGACGACCGTCGCGTAACCGTGCCGGCGCGCCCACCGTAGGCCGGCGCGCACCGCGCCGCCGACCCCGAGGTGCTCGCGGAGTCTCAGGCAACGAACGCCCAGCGCCGCCAGCACCTGCGCGGTGCCGTCGCGCGAGGCGTCGTCGATCACCAGCACGTCGACGCCAGGCCAGCGCTCGCGCAACTCGGCCAGGACTCCCGGCAGGTTGGCCGCCTCGTCGCGCGCCGGCACCAGGAGCACGAAGTCCTCGCGCCGTCTGGGCGGCACGTGGAGATCGGCGTCGTCCAGCCGCGTGTCGCGGCCGCACAGACTACGAGCCATGCTCGTCGCCGGGTGGCGAGCGCCGCCAGTGAACCGGCGCCAGCCCCAGGCCGCGAGCGCCAGCGCCCACGCCACGTCGCGCAGCAGGTGCGCCGGAACGAAGATCAACGCGCCGCCGTGGCCCAGCCGCCGCGCCGCCGCCAGCGCGGCGAGGAACCGGTCGCCCGCGAGGGCGGCAAGCAGAGCGCCCGCGAACAACAGCCCCGGCTGCCAGCTGCCGCCCGAGATCGCGGTCAGCCCCGCGGCTGCCCCGGCGGCAAGCACCGCCAGCATCAAGGGCGCGTGAAGGATCATCCGCAGCCCGGAGACGGCGTCACCACCCACGCGGTTCGGGTGCTTGGCGACGAGGTCGAGCCTCCCATAGCCGACGCCGTACTGCTGTCTCAGGTAGCCCAGCAGATCCGACCTCCAATGATGGACACTGCGCGCCTCCCTGCAGAAGCGCAACCGCCAGCCCGCCGCGCCAAGACGGTACGAAACGTCGTTGTCGTAGCCGTAGCCGAGCGATTCGTCGAAGCTGCCGATCGCTCGCAGCGCCTCGGCCCGGTAGGCGGAATTGCCGCTGCAGACGTGATCGAGCACGTCGCCGGCAATGCTGCTGTAGCGCAGCTCGAGGTCGAGGCCCATGGCGCGAGCCCACGGCGAGCCGGCGGACGGCGTCTCGTACCATCCTTGGACGGCGCCGACCCCAGGCTCGGCCAGCGCCGCGGCGAGGCGTCGCATCCAGCCAGGCTGCAGGACCACGTCCTGATCGACCTGGCAGACGATCGGGTGAGCAGCAGCCGCCACCCCGACGTTGATGGCCGCCGCGGCGCCGCGGCCGGAGCCAGAGAGCAGCCGCACCCGGCCGTCGGCGGCGTGGCGGCGGAGCAACGCGAGAGAACCGTCGGAAGAGCCATCGTCGACGGCGATCACCTCGAACGGGCGACCGTCGTACTGAGCGAGGATGGCTTCCAGCACCTCGCCGAGTCGCCGTTCGCCGTTGTACACGGGAACGATGAAGCTGACGCCCTCGGCGGCCGCACGGTCTACGACGCTCACGCGGCGCGGCTCCCCGCATCCTCGACGACCTCGGCGTACAGCCCCTCGAGACGCGAGCAGACGACGTCGGTGGCAAAGCGCTCGCGAACGCGAGCCGCCGCCTCGGCCGCGCGCTGCCGCCAGGGGCCGGGATCGGCCAGCATCCGCCGCAGCGCCGCCGCGAGGGAATCGACGTCGCCAGGGGGCACGCGCTCCCCGCCCCCCACCGCCGCAATCAGCTCGCCGCAGCCGTGATCGTCGGCGACGATCACCGGGCTGCCGCAGAGGATGGCCTCGAGGGGTACCAGGCCGAAGGCCTCATGGTGGGACGGGTACACGACCACCTCGGCGTCCGCCAGCGCCTCCAGTCGCTCGCGGCCCCGCAACAGCCCGGTAAACGTCGCGACCTCGGCGACCCCGGCGCGCCGCAGCCGTCGCCGCAGTCCGCTCTCGATGCCGCGGTCGTTTCCGGCCAGTACCAGGCGCGCCGCGGGGAGGTGCGCCGCGGCGAAAGCGTCGATCAGCACGTCGACGCCCTTGCGCGGCGTCAGCATGCCCAGGAAGAGGACGAGTGGAGCATCGCCGAGGCCCAGGCGAGCGCGCAGACGGCCACGCTCTGGCGGCGGCTCGAGCTCCGCCAGGTCCACGGGGTTGGGCAGCAGACGCAGGGCCGCGGCGGCGACTCCTAACGACGCCAGCTCGCGGCGTTCGGCCTCGCTCACCGCCAGTACGCGCGCGGCGCCCGGCACCACGGCGCGGCCCAGCAGGTGGTCGAAAAGCCACTTCGCGGCAAGCCGCCGCTCCAGACGCGGCGCCGTTCCGTTCGGGGTCAGAAAGTAGGGCACGCCGGCGCGGCTCAACGCGCGCGCGGCGATGACTCCCGGCAGGTGGTGACAGCCGTGGATGTGGGCCACATCGAGCTGCGGGCAAACGCGCCCGAGATAGTCCGCGAGGCCGCGCGGGGTGAACAGCTGGAGCCGGTAGGCCAGGTGATTGGAGAGGTTCGGGAAGACTCGCACCTCGACGCCGCCTCCGTCGTCGCCTCGCGTTGCACCCGCAGGCAGACGCGACAGCGCGTCGCAGGCATCGGTGGTACACACGGTCACCCGATGGCCGCGGCGGGCGAGCCCGTCCGCGAGGCGGGATGCCACCCGGGGAATGCCTCCGTAAGCCCAGGCATCCTCGTAGTAGGGCGTCACGTGAAGGACGCGCAGAGGCGGCATGTCGGCAGCATCGTACCGCTCGCGGCCGCGGAGCGGGGGGCTGGGCTCCGCTAAACTCCCCTCGCTCAATGGCCAAGCGCGACCGACGCCGGCAGCGCACGCGCCGGCGACCGGCAGTGCCGGCGCCGGCGACGTCAGCCCGCAACCGCGGGGCGTGGGTGCTGCTGCCGGTCGCGCTTGCAGCCGCGGTCTACCTCGGCGCGCTGCACAACCCATTCGTCTACGACGACGTCGCCACGGTGGTGAAGAACCCGTCGCTGCGCGACCTCTCGAACTGGAGGTTCGTGCTCGGCTTCAGCCCCTTCCGGCCGCTCGTCAACGTCTCCTACGCGGTCGACACCGCCCTCTGGGGCCTGCAGCCATACGGCTTCCACCTCACCAGTCTGCTGCTGCACGCGCTCGACGCCGCCCTCTTCTGGCTGCTCGCCTCCGCCTTGCTCCGCGACCAGGCTTTGGTGGCGACGCCGGCCGCCGCCGATGCGGGCTCACCGCGCCTCGCGGCGCTCGGCGCCGCTTGCCTGTTCGCCGTGCACCCCATGATGACGGAAGCGGTGGGGTACGCCAGTGCCCGCGGAGAGCTGCTGTGCGCGGCGCTGGTCTTCGCCTGCTTGCTCTGCGCGCGCCGGGCCGTGATCGAACGGCGACGGCGCCTCTGGGTGGCAGCTGCTCTTTGCTGGCTCCTGGCGCTCGCCTCCCGTGAGAACGCGGCCATGGTGCCACTCGTCTTCCTGGCCTGGGATCGCCTCCTGCGGCCGGGCAGCGAGGACGAACGGCGCCGGCGGCTCTGGCGTCTGCACCTGCCGCTTGTCGCCTTGGTCGCCACCGGCGGGGCTTTCCGCCTCGCCGCCTACCTGCGCTCCGAAACCGCGGCGCTGCCCCGCGAGGTCTGGCGGCACTTCTGCACGGAGCTCCCCATCTACTGGCGCTACCTTCGGCTGCTGCTGTGGCCTGCCGGGCAGTCGCTCGTGCATCCGGCGCAACGCGTCGCCTCGCCCCTGCAGCCGGCGGTCCTGCTCGCCGCGGCCGGCATGCTGGCCGCCGGCGCCGCTGCGTGGATGCTGCGCCGCCGCTTCCCGCTCGCGGTCTTCGGCCTCGTCTGGTTCCCGCTCTTCCTCGCTCCCTCCTCGAGCCTCATCCCGCTCGTCGAGTTGATGGCCGAGCACCGCGTCTACCTGGCGAGCTGCGGGCTCTTCCTGATCGCCGGCCTGGGCTTCGCCCGCTTGGATGGCTGGTGGCGGAACGCCGGGCGGCAACCGTCGCTGCTGCCCCGCGCTCTCGGCATGGGCGTCATCGCGCTGCTGGCCGTGCTGACGATGGCGCGCAACGAAGTTTGGGCCGATCCGGTGACCCTGTGGGCCGATGCCGCCAGGAAAGCGCCGCTGACCTGGGCGCCGCACTACGCGCTTGGCGACGCTCTGCGCGACAGCCGTGGCTGCCGCGCCGCGGTCGCCGCCTACCGGCGCGCCGTCGAGCTGCGCCCGGACGACAACCGCGCCCGCCTCAACCTCGGCATCTGCCTGGCGCAGCTGGGCGAGCGGGGCCCGGCGAAGGCCACCTTCGAAGCGGCCCTGGCCCTCGATCCCCGCTCACCCGACGTGCACAACAACCTCGGCTGGCTCGCCAACCTGGATCGCCAGCCGGACGCGGCGCGGCAGCACTTCCAGCGCGCCCTCGAGATCGATCCCGAAAACGCCGTGTCGCTGATCAACCTGGCGACGCTCGACGAGACCGTTTTCGACGATCCCGCCGAGGCGCTTCGCCTGTGCCGCGAGCTGCAACGGCTGCAGCCGGGCTCGGCGGCCGCGGGCGCCTGCGTCGAGCGCAACGAGCGGCGCCTGCAGGCGCCCGGATGATCGCGATGGCAGCGGCGCCGCGCGTCTCGGTCGTCGTCACCTGCCACGATCTCGGTCGCTTCCTCGACGAGGCGGTGGGAAGCGTGCTCGCGCAGACTCTCGCCGGCGTCGAGACGATCGTCGTCGACGACGGCTCCACCGACGCGGACACGTTGGCGGTGCTCGACCGCATCGCCCATCCCGGAGTCCGCGTGCTGCGTCTCCCCCACGGCGGCCTGGCGGCGGCGCGCAACGCCGGCCTGGCCGCAGCGCGAGGCGACTACGTCTGCGCGCTCGACGCCGACGACAGGCTCCGTCCCGAGTACCTCGAGAAGGCAGCCGCCGTTCTCGACACTGACCCGTCGGCGGCGTTCGTCTCTCCCTGGCTGCGCACCTTCGGCGACGAGCAGTGGGACTGGACCCCCGAGCGGTGCGACCTGCCCGCCCTGCTCGCCGAGTGCACGGTGTGTACCGCGGCATTGGCGCGGCGCCAGGCCCTGCTCGCCGCGGGCGGCTGGGACACCGGCATGCCGGCCCAGGGCTACGAGGATTGGGAGCTGTGGCTGACGCTGGTCGAACGCGGCTTCGACGGCCGCATCCTTCCCGAGGTCCTGTTCGACTATCGCATCCGGCCGGGATCGATGAGCGCCGGCTGCACGCGCGGCCCGGCGCACGCAGCCCTGCGCCGCTACATGTTCGACAAACACGAAGCCAGCTTTCGCGCCCACTTCTTCGAGGTATGGCGCGAGCGCGATGGCGCCATCGCCGATCTGCTGCACGACAACGACGAGAGGCAGCTCGAGCTGGCACAGCAGCTCGCTCCGGAGGTGGCGTTGCGCCGTCGAGAGCTGGCGCGGCTCGAGGATCGCTTGCGGCAGGCGCGGGAGGGCGGCCCGCGGGCGAGCGACGCGCCCGCGGTGCGCCGCGAGCTCGCGGCGCAGCGCGCCGCGTGGACGGAGGCGCGTCGCGAGATCGCGGCGCTGCGCGAGTCGTGGTCGTGGCGCCTTACGGCACCCCTCCGCGCTGGTCTGGACCTGCTGCGCTCGGCCATCGAGCAGTTCCGCGGCGCTCGCCGGGGGACGAAGCGTTGAGCCGCGTCGCCGTCATCGTCACCTGCTACGACCTCGGACGGACCCTCGGCGAGGCGGTCGCCAGCGCGCAGCGCCAGACCGTGCCGCCGGCGGAGCTGGTCGTGGTCGACGACGGCTCGGGTGACGCCTACACCCGGCAGGTGCTCGCCGATCTCGAGCGGTCGGGGACTTGGATCGAGCGCCTCCCCCACAGCGGCGTCGCGGCGGCGCGCAACCATGGCGTGCGGGCGACGACCTCACCCTACCTGCTGATGCTCGACGCCGACGACGAGCTGACCCCGACCTGCCTCGAACGGATGGCGTCGGTGCTCGAAGCCGACCCTGGCCTCGACGTGGTGTCCTGCGCCATGCGTTCGCTGCTGGAGGCCCACGAGGTCTGGGAGCCGCCACCGTTCGAGCTGGCGCCAACCCTCGCCGGCGGCGGCTTCCACGCCGCGAGCATGTTCCGGCGTTCGCTCTTCATGCAGGTGGGCGGCTTCGACGAAGAGCTCGAGGGTCACGAGGACCTCGACTTCTGGCTCGCCGCGCTGCTGCGCGGCTGCCGCGGCCGCGTGCTCCCCGAGCCGCTGCTCGCTTACGGGGTGCGCGCACGCTCGCGACAGCGGCTGGCCAACCGCCGCGCCACCTACCTGCGCAGCATGGCGGCGATTCACGCCAAGCACCGTCGTGCGCTGCTGGCCGCCGGTGCCGAGCTGCTGATCGCCAAGGACGCAGCGCTCGCCGCGCAGCAGGACCATGCCCGTCACCTGGCGTACCGCCGCGCCGTTCTCGAACGCGAACGCGACGAGCTCGCCGCGCAAGTCGCCGAGAAGCGGCGCCAGCTCGCCGAGCTCGGCGAGCCGACGGTCGACGCCGGCGAGTTGCGCCGGCTCACGCCGCTGAGCCCGACCTGGGGTCTCGATCGCGGCAAGCCGGTCGACCGCCACTACATCGAAGCCTTCCTCGACCGCCATCGCGCCGACGTGCGGGGGTGCGTGCTCGAGGTCAAGGACGCAGGGTACACGCGCTGCTACGGCGGCGACCGCGTCACCAACAGCGACGTGCTCGACGTCGATGCCGGGAACGCCCAGGCGACGGTCGTCGCCGACCTGTCGCGTGCCGACACGCTCGAGGAGGCGCGCTACGACTGCTTCATCCTCACCCAAACGCTGGGGGTGATCTTCGACGTGCGTGCCGCGCTGCGCCACGCCTTGCGGGTGCTCAAGCCCGGTGGCGTGCTGCTGGCCACCCTGCCCGCCACCGGGCGCGTCTCGTACGAGGACGGTGGGCTCGACGGCGACTACTGGCGCTTCGCCGAGTCCGGCGTACGCCGCCTCTTCGCCGAGCTGCTGCCTCCCGACGCCTTCGAAGTCGCAGGCTGGGGCAACGTCCTCGTCGACGCCGCCTTCTACTTCGGCTTGGCGGCCGAGGAGCTCACCGCCGAGGAGCTCGCCGCCGTCGATCCCTACTTCCCGCTCATCTACACGGTGCGCGCCGTCAAGCCCGTCTTGGCGGCGGAGACGTCGCCGAAGACGGCCGCCAGCGTGGGGCGCGATGGCGGCGCCGCCGCCATCCTGCTCTATCACCGCATCGGCGCCGGTGATGGACGCTCCCCGTGCCCGCCGCTGCCGCCTGCCGACCTGCGCGCCCAGCTCGAGCACCTCCGCCGGCACTATCAGCCCGTGCCGCTGGCTGATTTGGTGGCAGGGGTTCGCCGCGGCCGGCTCCCCGAGCGGGCCGTAGCCATCACCTTCGACGACGGCACCCGCGATGCGCTGACCGAGGTTTCGCCGCTGCTCTGCGAGCTCGGGCTGCCGGCCACCTTCTTCGTCACCACCGATCGGCTGAGCGAGGAGCACGAGCTGTGGTGGGACGTCGTCGATGGCATCCTCTTCGGCGACGATGCCATCCCGCCCTCGCTCGACCTCGGCCAGGAGTCGATCGATACCGCGACCGCGGAGCAACGCCGCGTCGCCCGCAAGCGACTGCACGAAATCCTGGTCCCACTGCCTTGGCAGGAGCGCGACGAGCTGCTGCGGCGCCTGCGCGCTTGGGTGGGGTCGACCGCGCCGCCCCGTCCGTCCCATCGAGTGCTCCTCGCCTCCGAGGTCGTCGAGCTGGCGAGCCGGCCCGGGCACGAGATCGGCGGCCACAGCGTCCATCACCTCTTCCTTCCCTCCCACCGGCGCGACGTCCAGCGGCTCGAGATCGCGCGCGACAAGGAAAGCCTCGAGGTCTTGCTCGATCGGCCGCTGCGCTCCTTCTGCTACCCCTTCGGCGGTCACGACGCGATCACCGTCGAGGTCGTCCGCGACTGCGCCTACCGCGCCGCCGTGACGGTCGAGTCGAGAGCCGTAACCATCGCCAGCGATCCTTTCCGGTTGCCGCGGTGTGAGGTGACCGCGGCGGGAGTGGACGCGCTGGAGGCGCAGCTGGCGAGCTTGCTCGGCGCCCGCGGCGGCGGCCGCGCTGGCTGTTAGAGTTGCGTGCTCCCATGGCAGGGACCTGCCCCGCCGCCGCCGAGCTCAAGGTCCTGGCGCTCGTTGCGGCCTTCAACGAGGAAGACATCGTCGGCCAGGTGGTCGCCGACCTGGTGGCTCAGGGCGTACAGGTCTACTTCATCGACGACGGCTCGACCGATTCGACGCTGGCGCGAGTCGAGCCTTGGCTGGACCGTGGGGTCATTGGCATCGAGCGACGTCCGGCCGCGGCGACCGGGTCCTGGGCGGCGATCCTGCGGCGCAAGGAAGAGCTCGCGGCCCAGCTCGACGCCGACTGGTTCCTCCACCACGACGCCGACGAGCTCCGCGAGAGTCCCTGGGCCGGCGTGGCGCTGCGCGACGCCATCGCCCGTGTCGACCGTCTCGGCTACAACGCCATCGACTTTCGCGTTCTCGACTTCTGGCCTACCGACGAGAGTTGGCGGCCGGGCGACGACCCGCGGCGGACGTTCACGCACTTCGTGCCCGGACACGCCTACGATGAGCTGCAGATCAAGGCCTGGAAGAAGACCGCCGCCCCCGTCGAGCTGGTGTCGAGCGGCGGACACCAGGCACGTTTCTCGGGCCGCCGAGTCTTTCCACTCCGTTTCTTGCTGCGTCACTACGCGTTTCGCAGCTCCGCGCATCGGCAGCGCAAGGTCTTCCACGAACGCCTGCCACGGCTCGCCGCCGAGGCGAAGGAACGCGGCTGGCACCGCCAGTACCTCGAGGCGGCCGAGTCGGGAGCCGGGATCGTGCGCGATCCTGCAACGCTGAGACGCTACGACGGCGAGGAAGTGCGTCTCGAGATCTGCCTGCACCATCGCGGCGTGGAGGAGCTCGAGCGCACGCTCGCCCTGGCGCGAGCGAACGGCGAGCTCGACGCTCCCGCGGCCCGGCTCGCCGCCGCCGAAGCTCGCGGCGACGCCGAGTGGGAGCGCGCCGAGAACCTCGGCCGCGAGCTCGACGTCCGCAACCGCGAGGCCCAGCGGCTCGGCCGCGAGCTCGACGCCCGCAATCGCGAGACGTTGCGCCTCGCCGGCGAGCTGGACGACCGCAACCGCGACGTGCAGCGGCTCGCTGAGGAGCTGGCGGCGGAACGCGCTCGGCTTGCCGGCGTCAGTCAGCACCTGGCCGCGGTGCTCGCCTCGCGAAGTTGGCGGTGGACCGCGCCCCTGCGCGCCCTGCTGAGAGGCAAGGGCGCGACCTAGCCGATGCCGCTCGCCGCCGATCGGACGCCGTTCGGAGACCTGCTGTGGACCCTCGTCCGCACCGATTTCAAGAGCCGCTACCACGCCTCCGCCGCGGGCTTCGTCTGGGCCATGCTCAAGCCGCTGGCGATGTTCGTCGTGCTGCTCGCGGTCTTCTCGTTCATCTTCGCCGCCGACCCCGACTACCGTCTCAACCTCATCGTCGGCCTGTTCCTCTGGGATTTCTTCAACGAGAGCACGCGGGCCGGGCTGACCGCCCTGCACGCCAAGGGCTTCCTGCTGAGCAAGGCGCGCTTCCCCTCCTGGGTGGTGGTGGTCGCCTCGGCCGCCAACGCCCTGCTGACGCTGCTCGTCTTCGCGGTCCTGGTGGTCGCCTTCCTGGCCGCCGCCGGCCGCGCCCCGAGCCCCCTCGCGATCGCCGGGTTCGCCTTCTACGTGCTGAACCTGCTGGCGATCGTCATCGGCTTCTCGCTCGCCGCCAGCGTGCTCTTCCTGCGCTACCGCGACCTCAACCAGATCTGGGACCTCGCCCTGCAGGCCGGGTTCTTCCTCGCGCCGGTCGTCTACCCGCTGGGGATGATCCCCGAGCGCTTCCACCTCTGGCTCTACCTCTGGCCGCCCACCCCCATCATCCAGTTCTCGCGCCAGGTGCTGGTGGCGGGGAGCGCCCCCAGCGCTCGCGGCCACCTCCTGCTGGCCGCCGCCTCCGTCGCCAGTCTCGCCATCGGCGTGATGGTCTTCCGGCGCCACGCGCCGCGGGCCGCGGAGTACCTCTGAGCATGGAGGCGGTGCTCGCCGGGCGTGGCCTCCACAAGGCGTTCGCCATCCCCAGCGTCCGTCGCACCACCGTGCGCGAGCACCTCTTCGGACTCTTCGCGCGGCCCAGCTGGGAGCGCCTGGAGGTCCTTTCCGGCGTCACCTTCGAGCTTCGTGCAGGCGAGACGCTCGCCATCCTCGGGCGCAACGGCTCGGGCAAGAGCACGCTGCTCCGGATCCTCGCCGGGATCTACACCGCCGATGCGGGAGAGGTCGAGCGGCAGGCGCCGATCACGCCCATCCTGGAGCTGGGCGTGGGCTGGAACCCCGAGCTCGACGCCGTGGACAACGTCTATCTGATCGGAGCGGTGATGGGACTCGCCCGTCGCGAAGTGCGAGCCGCGCTCGACGAGATCCTCGCCTTCGCGGAGCTCGAGCGGTTCGCCAACCTCAAGCTCCAGCACTACTCGAGCGGTATGGCCGCTCGGCTCGCCTACTCGGTGGCCTTCCATGCCGTGCGCGAAGTGCTGATCCTGGACGAGATCTTCGCCGTCGGCGACGTCCGCTTTCGCGCTCGCTGCGAGGAGCGCTACCGGCAGCTCAGCCGTCAGGGTTGTTCGGTGCTGCTGGTGACGCACGACATGCGAGTCGTCCGCACCTTCTGCGATCGCGCCCTGCTGCTCGAGGGCGGCCGCATTGCCGCCTTCGGCGGTGCGGCCGCCGTAGCGGACGCCTACATCGAAGTCGTCGGCGCGCCACCGGCGCCGCCACCGGGCCGGGAATGAGCGCGGTCGGCGGCCCGTTGGGAGCTGCTCGACGCTGGAGCGATCTCGCCGGCGTGAGGGTCCTGCACGCGATCCACGACTTCCTGCCTCGGCATCGCGCCGGCTCCGAGCTCTATTGCCTGGAACTCTGCCTCGCCCTGCAGAGACTGGGCACGGCGACCCACGTGCTTTGCGCTGACTACGACCCCCGCCGCCCGCACGGCGAGCTGGTATGGCGTGCTTTCGAGGGCGTCGGCGTCACCGAGCTGATCAACAACTGGGCGTTTGCCGGCTTCGCGGAGAGCTATGCCTCGCCGGCGATCGAGCGCCGGCTCTCGGCGGTGCTCGACATGCTGCAGCCCGACCTGCTGCACGTTCACAACCTGCTCAACCTCTCCTTCGCGCTGCCCGCGATGGCACGCCGGCGTGGTATCCCGGTGGTGGCGACGCTGCACGACTACACGCTCGTCTGTCCCTCGGGGGGACAACGGGTCCACGTCGCCGAGGAGCACGTCTGCCGCGTCATCGAATCGTCCCGTTGCGCGCGCTGCTTCCCCCAGCATCCGCTGTACGCGCAGTTGAGGTTCGGGACGCGCGCCCTGCGCGCTCCGGGTAGTCGCCTGCTCGGCGGCTGGGCAAGCGCCATCCGGCGGCGCCTACCGCGCCTCGCTGCCGGTTTCGGCCGGTGGGCGGTGCGGGCAGACTCGCCGCTGTCCTCCGCCGCCATCGAGGCCCGCCTCGCAGCTGCGCGACGCGTGTTCGACACCATCGACCTGTTCGTTGCCCCGTCACAGGCGCTGGCCGAGGAGTACCGCCGTCTCGGCATCCCCAGCGAACGGTTGCGCGTCGCCGACTACGGGTTCGCCCCGCTCGCCTCTCGCCGCGGCGACGACCGCGCACGGCCTCGGCGCCAGGCCGGCGACCCCCTGCGGGTCGGGTTCGTCGGCACGTTGGTGTGGCACAAAGGGGCTCACCTGCTGCTTGCCGCCGCGGCGACCCTGCCCCCCGCCTCCTTCGAGGTCGTCCTCTTCGGCGACCCCGACGTCTTTCCCGACTACACCTCGCGACTGCGCCGCGCCGCCGCCGCGCTGCCGGTGCGCTTTGCCGGCCCCTTCGATCACCGCGACACCGCGGACGTCTACTCGCAGATCGACGTGCTGGTCGTGCCATCCTTGTGGCCGGAGAACTCGCCGCTGGTCATCCACGAGGCATTTCAGGCCGGCGTACCGGTGATCGGCGCCCGCATCGGCGGCATTCCCGAGCTCGTGCAGGACGGCGTCAGCGGGCTGCTCTACGACGCCTTCTCGCCAGCTGCGCTCGCCGCCGCGCTACGACGGTTGCTCGACGAGCCCGGCCTGCGGGAGCGGCTGGCCGCGGGCGTGCCGCCGGTGAAGAGCATCGACGAGGACGCCGCCGAGTGGCAGCGCGTCTACGCCGGTCTGATCGGCGGCAGGAGCAGCGCCTCTTGAAGCCGCTGGTCTCGGTGCTGCTCGTCACTCGCGACGGCATCGCCACCCTGCCGGCGGTGCTCGGCCGGCTGGCGACGCAACGCGGTTGCCCCGCCTTCGAGGTCGTCGCCATCGACTCGGGCTCGCGCGACGGTACCGTCGAGCTGCTGGCAGCGCGCACCGACCGCCTGGTGCGGGTCGAGCCGCGGGACTTCGACCATGGCGCCACTCGCAACGCCGGCATCGCCGTTTGCCAGGGCGAGCTCGTCGCCCTGCTGGTGCAGGATGCGCTCCCCGTCGGCGACGACTGGCTGGCGAACCTATGCGCGCCGCTGCTCGCGGACCAGAGGCTCGCCGGAACGTACGCTCGGCAAGAGCCGCGTCCGGAGGCGAGCGCCCTGACTCGTTTCTATCTCCAGCGCTGGGCGGCCACGGCACGGCTGCCACGGCTCCAGGAGATCGAGGGGCCCGCCGCCTTTGCGGCGCTGTCGCCGGCGCGACGGCTCGAGCTGTGCACCTTCGACGACGTCTGCTCCTGCGTGCGCCGCGCGACGTGGGAGCAGATGCCCTTCCAGCCAACTCCCATCGCCGAGGACGTCGCGTGGGCGCGCGAGGTGCTGCTCGCCGGGTGGCGGCTGCGCTATACGCCGGAGGCCGTCGTCTACCACTCCCACGATCGCCCGGCGCTGCACGTCCTCCGTCGCGAGCGGGCGACGCACGAGCGCCTGGCGTCGCTGCTCGGGCTGCGCACCGTTCCGTCGCTGCCGGCGTTGGTGCGGGCGTGGACGTGGGCGCTGGCAACGCACTGGCGAGTGGCCGCTCGCCACCCCCGCGAGCTGCCGCGCGCGACGGCCTTGGCGGTCGCCCTGCCGCTGGGCCAGTACCTGGGCGGCCGGGCCGGCATCGCCGCCGCGGAGGCCTGACCGCTGCGCGTGCTGCTCGTCGTCCACGGCTTCCCGCCGGCCGCCGGCGGCGGCACCGAGCTCTACGCCGAGGCGCTCGCCGGGGCGCTGCGCGACGCCGGCGACGACGTCTTCGTGCTCACCCGCCACGCCGACTCGCGGCAGCCCGAGTACGAGGTGTTGCGCACGCGCCGCGACGGGTTGGAGATCGCCAGCGTCAACCACACCTTCCGCGACGCCCGCGACTTCGCCGACACTTACCGCAACCCCACCATCCGGCGCCTCGCCGGCGCCTACGCCGACGCGGTGCGCCCCGACGTCGCGCATATCCACCACCTCACCTGTCTGTCGGCCGATCTGCCGCAGGAGCTGGCGCAGCGCGGGATTCCCACCGTCCTCACCCTGCACGACTACTGGCTGATCTGTCACCGCGGTCAGCTGCTCGACCGGCGCCTGCGACGGTGCGACGGCCCGGGCGAGCTGGGGTGCGCCGACTGCTGCGGGCTCGAAGCGGGCGCCGGCGCAAGGCCCGAATTCGCTCACGCGCTGCGTCGATGGATGCGGCCTTTTCCATCGTTGAGCCGAACGCTCCAGCAGAAAGCGGCCGGGCTCGCCCTTGCCACCGACGGCGCCGCCGCCGCTTCGCGCTCCGCCACTCTCGCGCGGGCGTCCTTCACGCGCCATCAGCTGCGCTTTCCCGACGCGCTGCTGGCACCCTCGCGCACCGTGCGCGACCGCTTCGTCGACTTTGGCGTCGATCCCGCCCGACTCATCCTGCAGGAGCTGGGGATCCCGCTCGCCCCGTTCCACGGCCTCGAACGCGTCGCGGCGCCGCGGCTGCGGATCGGCTACCTCGGCGGCCTGATGGTGTCGAAAGCGCCGCACGTGCTGCTCGAGGCCTTCGCTCGGCTCAACGCCGGCGAGGCGAGCCTGCGCCTATTGGGCGGCTACTCCGCGTACCACGGCGACGACAGCTACCGCGCTCGGCTGGAACCGCTGCTGCGTCTCCCCGGAGTGTCGCATGACGGCCAGCTGCCGCACGCCGCGGTGCCGGCGGCCCTGGCGGCGATGGACGTCGTCGCGGTGCCGTCGATCTGGCTGGAGAACTCGCCGCTCGTCATCCGCGAGGCCTTCGCCGCCGGCGCCCCGGTGGTGGCCTCGGACATCGGCGGTATGGCCGAGATGGTGACCGACGAGCGCCACGGCCTCCTTTTCCGAGCCGGCGACGCCGGCGATCTGCACCGCTGTTTGCGGCGGCTGCTCGACGAGCCCGAGCTGCTGCCACGCCTGCGCGCGGACCTGCCGCCGGTCCGCGACATCGCGGACGACGCGGCGTGGACGCGCCGCCTCTACGCCGATCTTCGCCGCCGCAGCGCGGCCCGCCCGCCCGGCCGGGCACCTCGTCCCCGCCTCGCCGCCGTGGTGCTCCACCACCGCACTCCCGAGGACACCCTGCTCGCCGTGCGCTCGCTCGCCGCCTCGCGGCGGCCGGTGGACGACTTGCTGGTGGTCGACAACGGCTCCGCCGACGGCTCGAACGCGATCCTGCGCGCCTGGTTGCCCGAAGCCACGGTCATCGAGACCGGAAGGAACCTCGGCTTCTCAGCCGGCTGCAACGTCGGCATCGCCGAAGCCCTGCGGCGCGGCGCCGGGCTGGTGCTGCTGCTCAACAGCGATGCGCTGCTGCCGCCCGACGCCCTCGCCATCCTGGAGGAAGCGCTGGCCGACCCCGAGGTGGGGATCGCCGGACCGCTGGTGTTGTCGCGGTCGCAACCCGACCGGGTGGCCTCGGCCGGCCTCGCTTTTTCGCTCCGAAGCGGACGGTTGCGCCATCGGCTGGCAGGGGCCGCGGTGGAGGCGGCGCCGGACGGCGCTTATCGCCCCGACGCCGTTGCCGGCTGCGCCATGCTCGTCAAGCGTGAGGTGTTCGAGCGCGTCGGCCTCCTCGCCGAGGAGTACTTCTTCTCCGGCGAGGATCTCGACCTCTGTCTGCGGGCGCGCCAAGTGGGGCTCGACACGGCGTGTGTGCCGTCCGCGCGCGCCTACCACCAGGGCGGCGTCACGCTCGGCGCTGGCGCGCCGTCCCGCCACTATTACGGCGCCCGCAACCAGCTCCTGCTCGCCGACCGCTTCGGGCACCCGCGGGGGCGATGGGCAGCGGCCGCACGCCGCACGATCGTGATCGCTCTCAACCTCGCCCATGCCCTGCAGCGCTCGCCGGTGCCTCGCCGGGCCGGGACGGCGGCGGTACTGCGCGGCGCCGCCGATCATCGCCGCCGGCGCTACGGTCCGGCCGGCGCCGCGACGGCTGCGGCAGCAAGCCGCGAGCAAGACGCATGACGAAGGTGGGCCGCGCCTGGGCCGTCGCGACCCTCGTCGCCGGGATCGTCCTTGTCTCCTCCGGCTGGCGGGAGCTGCGGTACCGCGCGGCGCGACAGCGCGGCCACACGGTGTTCCATGGCGCCAGGTTGGTGGAGTGGGGTGGCACCGAGTCGTTCGCCGTGGAGCCGGGTTCGCACCGCATCCCGCTTGCCCTGGCGGGGCCCGAGCCGCCGCGGCTGGGAGCGGGCTCGATCCTGCGGCTGCCGTTCTCGGCCGACGAGGGATTTCCGGTCCTCGTGCGCGTGGTCCAATCCGAGAGCGACCGTGATCGGCCGCCGCGACTGGCCCTCTCACTCGATGGTGGCGCCGCCGCGACTGTGAAGACCGCCGCCGGCACGGGGTTGCCGCCCGCAACGATCGAAGGGGGAACGACGGCGAGCTACGAGCTCCGGCCGCCGGGCCTGACTCGCTGCGGCCGCAACGAGCTGCGCATCCAGGCGGTGAGCGGCTCCTGGATGGCACTGTCACACGTGGAGATCCGTGTCGCGCGTGGTGGATCGACACGCCTGAGCTGGTGGGTGCCGCGGGTCACCGCCGCCCTCTGGTTACTGACAACCGCTGCAACCGCCTCGGTCTTCTGGAAGGCCGGCCGCACCCGCCGCTCGCTGAAGATGCTCGGCGGCCGGCTGGTGCTGGTTCTCGTCGGCTGTGGTCTGGGGCTCGCCTTCGGCGAGGGCGCGCTGCGCTGGCTGGCGCCGCGATCGCCGAAGGTAAAGAACTTTCTCTACTCGTCACGCGAGCCGGCGGCCACACCGAGCGGAGAGAGCTTCCTCGACTGGCTCGCCGGGCATCCCTGCGCCCCGGCGCCGTGCTCTCTGTGGACCGATGGCTTCCGCCTCAACCGCCACGCGCTGCACACCCATGACTACGCCCTCCGCAAAGCTCCCGGCGTGCGCCGCCTGCTCGGTATCGGCGACTCCTTCATGTTCTACGGTGGACCGGTGCCGTATGCCGATGAGCTCTTCGTGAGACTCGGGCAGCACCTGCGCCCAAGCGCTCCGGCCGCGCGTTGGGAACCCATCAACTTGGGCGTCTCGTGCATCGGCATCCCGACGGAGATCGCGATCCTGCGCTACGAGGGTTTACGCCTCGATCCCGATCTCATCGTCTGGACGATCTACCTCGGCAACGACGTCACGGACGAACAGATAGGGCCCCCCTTCTCTGCGGCTGGACTCAGCACGCCGCGCGCCGCGGGGGATGAGGCCTTTCGCCCGTGGCGCGGATCGCTGCTGCTGCGGCTGGCCACCAACGTCGGGCGGCTCGCACGGCTCGAACCAGCGGCGCTGGTGCGCCCCTGCGCCGCACCTTCCAGGAGCCCTACCGGTCGCGAGCGCTGCGGCGAGCTCGATCCGGCCGCCGCCGCCATCAGCTACGACCCATTGGCGCCGAGGGTATCGGACGACAGTTACCTACGCTACGCGCGCGATCGACTGAACACCATGTACCGCCTCGACGGCCGAGCCCGCCTGGCGCCGCAGGCCAAGCTGCTGCTGCGTCGGATGGGCGGCGCCCGCCGGTTGCTGGTCGGGCGGCGGGTGATGCTCGCCGTCATCCCCGACGAGCTGCAGATCTCGGAGGCGGCCCGCAGGCGCGTGCTGGCGGCCGACCCGCAGCTGGCCGCCACGGCGTTCGATTTCGACTACCCGCACCAAGCGATCGTCTCGGGCCTGAAACGACTGGGCTATCCGCTGCTCGATCTGACACCCGCGTTCGCCGCCGCCGCCGCCCGCGGAGAGCACCTCTACCACTTGAACGACAGCCACCTCAGCGTGGCGGGCAACCACCTCGCCGCGGACCAAATCACCGCGGCGCTGCGCCAGCGCGGCTGGGGATGAGGCCCGAGGCGCAGGATCAGGGCAGCCGTGCCCGTTCGGTGACGAGGAACTGCTGCGGCACGACGGACGGTTCGGGGCCAGGGCTCGCCAGGGTGTACAAGCCCGGTTGGAGGATGGATTCGAGCTGCGCCAGCTCGCCCGGCTGGATCAAGCCGGGAACTCGGCTGGTCTTGCCGTCGCCCTCGAGCACCAGGCCGCGAGGACGCTTCGACGCATTGCGGATGCGGAACACCACGGGGCCGGGCGGCAGCGAACCGTCGATCTCGATCGCGTGGTCGGTGAGCGCGACGTCGACGAAACGCACGCGCCCCGAGGGGCCGGCCGCCGGGGTGGCGTTGCCTTCCGCCGTCGTCACCTCACCGGCCGGCTGCTCGGGCCGCTTGCAGGCACCGATGGCGAGCGCAAGGCCGCAGATCACGGTGATCCCGCTCGCGAGCAGACGCCGGCGGTGAGGCACGACGAGAACTGGCATAACCACCCGGATTTCTAGTGTACTCGGGTTGGTACACTCTGCGGCCACCCATTCGCCAGAGGTTCCACCATGAGCCATAGCGCCGTGCGAGTCACCCAGCAAGGCCTCGGCGGCCGCCTCGGCGGCTCGCTCAAGGGCGCCGTCGTCGGGGTCATCTTCGCGCTCGTCGCGGTGCCACTGCTGTTCTGGAACGAGGGACGTGCGGTCAAGCGCGCGCGTACGCTGGCCGAGGGCGCCGGCAAGGTGGTCTCGGTGCCGGCGGCCGCGGTCGACGCGAGCCACGAGGGCGGTCTCGTCCACACCTCTGGCCAGGCGACGACCGACGAGGTGCTGCGCGATCCCACCTTCGGCGTCGAGCGCAACGCGCTCGCGCTGGAGCGCAAGGTCTAGATGTTCCAGTGGGTGCAGAAGGAGGAGCGCAAGGAGCGCAAGAAGCTCGGCGGCGGCACCGAGACGGTGACGACGTACACGTACTCCACCGAGTGGCAGTCGTCTCCGGTGCACTCGGCGTCGTTCGAGGAGCCCAGCGGCCACGACAACCCCAGCTTCCCGTTCGAGGGCGAGACCTGGCGCGCCGCCGACGTGCGCCTCGGCGCCTTCCACCTCGCGCCCGAGCTCGCCGGCGAGCTCGACCGGCAGCAGGACGTGCCGGTGGGCGACGAGCAGCTCGCGGCGGTGGACCCGCAGCTCCGCCAGAAGCTGAAGGCGAACAACGGCACCTTCTACCTCGGCGAGCAGCCGAGCTCGCCCAAGGTGGGCGACGTGCGCGTCAGCTTCCGCGTCGTCGAGCCGGCGCCGGCGAGCGTCGTCGCCGCGCAGCGCAACGGCCGCCTCGAGCCGTACCACGCCGAGGCGGGCGGCGACATCGCGCTCGTCTCCTACGGCACGAAGAGCGCCGAGGAGATGTTCCAGGCGGCGCGCACCGCCAACGCGACGCTGACCTGGGTGCTGCGCCTCGTCGGCTTCGTCCTCCTCTTCGCCGGCATCCGCTCGCTGCTGCGGCCGCTCGAGGTGGCCTCCGACGTGGTGCCGCTGTTCGGCCGGCTGGTGGGCGCCGGGCTCTCGCTCGCCGCCTTCCTCGTCGCCGCGCCGGTGGCGCTCGTCACCATCGGCATCGGCTGGCTCTTCTACCGGCCGCTGCTGGGCGTCGCGCTGCTTCTGCTCGCCGTCGGCTTCGTCGTCTGGCTCTGGCGGCGGAGCCGCAGGCCGATGGCCGTGCCGGCGCCGCCGATGTTCGTGCCACCGCCGCCGCCCGCGCCGGCGAGCTGAGCGCTGGCGCCTCCATGGCGCTGGCGCCTTGATTGCACCCCCGGCGGGCTAAGATCGCCCGCCGCGGAGGGGTGATGGATCGACTCGAACCGTTACGTTTTCCTGAGCTCGCGGGGCCGGCTGCAGCCACCGCCGTCGAAGCCGAGGCGCCGCCGCGCTCGCGCCTGCGCGACGACGTCGACCCGCGCTACCGCTGGGACCTGCGGCCGATCTTCGCGAGCTGGGAGGAGTGGGAGCGTGCCTGCGACGAGCTGGGCGAGCTGGTCGACCGCCTCGGCCGCCTGCAGGGCACGCTGTCGCAGGGCGCGCCCGCGCTGCTCGCCGTGCTGCGCCTCCAGGACGAGCTCGGCCAGCTCGCCCACCGCGTCTGGTACTACCCGTCGCTCACCTATGACCAGGACCAGCGCGACAACTCGATCAACGCCAAGCGCCAGCGCGTGCAGGTGCTCTTCGCGCGCTGGGAGCAGGCCGGCGCCTGGTTCAAGCCCGAGGTGCTGCAGGTGCCGCTCGACACCGTGCGCGCGTGGATGGACTCGGATGCAGGCCTCGCCCTCTACCGCTTCAAGCTCGAAGACCTCTACCGCCGCCAGGAGCACGTGCTCGGCGAGGAGGGCGAGCGCGTCCTCTCCTTCACCAGCCGCTTCGCCGACCTGCCCGACGAGGCCTACTCCGCGCTGTCGACTGCCGACATCCGCTATCCCAGCGTGCGCCTCTCCGACGGCCGCGAGATCACCGTCAGCTACGGCCAGTACCGCACCCTGCTCGCCACCCACCGCGTGCAGCGCGATCGCGCCGCCACCTTCGCCGCGTTCTACGAGACCTTCGAGAAGAGCCTCAACACCTACGCCGCGCTCTACAACGGCGTCTGCCAGCGCGACTGGTTCGGCGCCATGGCGCGGCGCTACAAGACGACCCTCGAAGGTGCGCTCGACGGCAATAGGATCCCCACCGAGGTCGTCGAGCGGCTGATCGAGACGACGCGCGCCGGCGTGGCGCCGCTGCAGCGCTACCACCGCCTGCGCCGGCGCGTGCTCGGCCCCGAAGTCTCGGGCTACCACCTCTACGACACCTCGATCCCGCTGCTCGAGGGCGAGAAGCGCTACCCGTACGACGAGGCGGTGCGCTGGGTGATCGACTCGGCGTCGCCGCTCGGCGCCGACTACCAGCGGCGGGTGCGCGCCGTCTTCGACGGCCGCTACGTCGACGTCTACGAGAACGAGGGCAAGCGATCGGGGGCCTACTCGGCGGGCGTCTACGGCGTCCACCCGTACATGCTGCTCAACTACAACGACACCCTCGACGACCTCTTCACGCTGGCGCACGAGACCGGGCATACGCTGCATTCGCTGCTCTCGCACGAGTCGCAGCCCTTCACCTATGCGAGCTACACCATCTTCGTCGCCGAGGTGGCGTCGACGCTCTCCGAGGCGCTGCTGCTCGACGCGCTGCTCGCGAGCAGCGACGACCCGCGCGAGCGCGCGCTGCTGCTGCAGCACGCCATCGACAGCATCACCGGCACCTTCTACACCCAGGTGCTGTTCGCCGAATGGGAGCTCGAGGCGCACCGCGCCGCCGAGCGCGGCGAGCCGATCACCGGCGAGACGCTGTCCGAGCGCTACTTCGCGCTGCTCCAGCACTACTACGGCGACTCGATCGAGCTCGACCCGCTCTACCGCATCACCTGGGCGCGCATCCCGCACTTCTTCCAGAGCCCGTACTACGTCTACCAGTACGCGACGAGCTTCGCGGCCTCGGCGCAGATCGCGCAGGCGTTGCGGGGCGCGGCGGACGCGACGGCGCGCGAAGCGGTGGTCCAGCGCTACCTGCGCCTGCTGCGCGCCGGCGGCAACGACTACCCCATCGACCAGCTCCTGGCCGCGGGCGTCGACCTGGCGCGGCCGGAGCCGGTGGAGGCGGTGGTCGCCGAGCTCGACCGGCTCGTCGGCCAGCTCGAAGGCGAGCTGGCGGCGCTGGGTTAGAAAGTCGGAGTCGCACCGAAGGCACGCATCTTGAAGCGCACCGCGGCATGGCGGAGCCGCAGCGCGGGGAGCGCCAGGAGCAGCCCCCAGAGGAGCCTCTAGCGCGCCTGGGAGAAGCCGCGGGTACGAAAGCGGTGCCCGACAAGGAGCCGGGCCACGGTCCGACTCCCGCCGATTTCGCACGCGCCCGCGAGCCCGGCCGCGGCCGCCAGGCGGAGACCCCCCTCGAGATGCCGACGCGCGGCTGGAAGGACATCCTGCTGCGCACCAAGCGCGAGGTGAGCGAGGACCAGCTCTCGCTCGTCGCCGCCGGCGTCGCCTTCTACTTCATGCTGGCGCTCTTCCCGGCGCTGCTCGCCATCGTCTCGGTCTACGGCTTCGTCGCCGACCCGGGCACGGTAGCGAAGCAGGCGGGCACGCTGGTGCGGCTGATGCCGGCCGACGCGGCGAAGCTGCTCATCGATCAGTTGCAGCAGATCAGCACCGCCGACGGCACCGCGGCAGGCATCGGCGCCATCGTCGCCATCGTGCTCTCTTTCTGGAGCGCCGCCAACGGCACCAAGGCACTGCTGGCCGGCCTCAACATCGCCTACGACGAGCGCGAGCGCCGCGGCTTCTTCCGCCTCAACGTGGTGGCGATGACGCTCACCCTCGGCTTCATCGTCATGATCATCGGCAGTCTCGTGCTGATCACGGCGGTGCCCCACGTCGTCGCTCGGTTGCCGCTGGGCGACTTCGGCGAAGTCATCGCCTACCTCGTCACCTGGCTGCTGCTCGCCGCGCTGTCGCTCTTCGGCTTTGCCGTCATGTACCGCTTCGGCCCCTCGCGCGAGCACCCGCGCTGGCAGTGGGTGTCGGTCGGCTCGCTGATCGCCACCGCGCTCTGGATGCTCGCTTCGCTCATCTTCTCCTGGTACTCGGCGCGCTTCGGCAGGTTCAACAAGACCTACGGCACGCTCGCCGGCGGCATCCTGCTCCTGCTCTGGCTGCAGATCACCGCCTACGTGACGCTGCTCGGCGCCGAGCTCAACGCCGAGACCGAGCACCAGACGGCGCGCGACTCCACGACCGGCGCCCCGAAGCCGCTCGGCGCGCGCGGCGCCGAGGTGGCGGACACCGTGGGCGAGGCGGTCGGCGACGGCGGCGGCGAGCCCGAGTGGCGGCGGCGGCTCGAGGGGATCAGGGCGCGCGTCTCGCGTCGCGCGCACGTTCGATCCAACTGACCAGCTCGGCGACGCGCTGCTGGCGCGGCCAGTCTTCGCTCACCTGCGCGGCGCGGCGGGCGAGCTCGGCGAGGTCGTCGCCGTGCTCGCTCTGCTGAGCCGCGTTGGAGCCGCGCAGCACCTCCGCGAAATGGCCGACGACGGTGGCGAGCCGGAAGCCGCGGTTGGCGTTCTCCCAGCTATCCGCCACCGCGCTGCGGCGTAGAGGCTGGCGGATCTCGTGGAAGTCGCGGCCGCCGGCGGGCCGCCAGCGCAGGCGCACCACGGCCAGCGTGGCGTCGGGGGGCGCGTCGGGGCGCAGCTCGAGCTCGTAGAGCGCGGTCACCGCATGGCCGGGGCCGAGCTCGCCGGCGTCGAGGGAGTCGGTGCGCTGACCGGCGGCGTCGCGGCTCGCTTTGCCGAGGAGGCGCCAGCGCGCCACGACGCGCGGGTCGAATTCGATCTGCGCGCGCGCGTCCTGCGCCGCCATCGACAGCGCGCCAGTGGGGGCCTCGTCAGGGACGTCCCGCGCTGTCACCGTGAACCGAGCCAGCAGGTAGCGGTCGCCGGGGGCCCAGGGATCCGGCGCCGCTTCGGCGGTGAGCGCGAAGTCGTCCTGGCTCGGCGCTGCGTCACCGTAGTCGAAGGCGTTGACGAGCTCCTCGACGCGCACTGCCTCGGCCGGCGGCAGGCGGCCGTCGCCGAGATAGCGGCGCACGACGTCGTACGAGCGGGTGCCGAGGTCGAGGGCGGGCGCCGCCACGGCCTTCGCGGCGGTTGGCGCGTTGGCGGCAATGCCGCCGCCTGCCTGCGCGGCGGGACTGGGTGCCCGCTCCAGAGTGGGGATCTTCGCCAGCTCCTCACGGCTCACCGTGGCACCGGTGGAGATCCGCCGCTCGTCGGCGAGCGGGCTCTCGGCCGTGACCGTGACCTCGTCCTCCGTGTCGGCGCGGGGCTCGACACGGCCGCTGGGCACCGGCCGCGGCGGTGGCGGCGGCTGCATCAACCCTTCGGCGAGTTGCGGCGGAGCCGAAGGAACGCGGAGCCGCTGCGCCTCGCCGCTCTCCGTCGGCGGCGCCGCGGCCTGCCGCTGCCGGGCAAGGCCGGGGTACGCCGGAGCGCTCGCCGGCGGCGCAGCCGACGGCGCTCCGGCGTACCCCAACGCGGTCCGGTCCCGAGGCTGCGTCGCCTCAGCCGATCCGGCACGCGTTTCCGCAGGGGACTCGCGATCGGAATCTCTGGCCACCGCGTGCGACGGCTCCGCCACCGCCTCCTCCGCCACGTCGTGGCGCAGCGCCAGCCACGACAGCGTGCCGCCGCCGACGAGCGTCACGATCGACGCCGCCGCGAGCCACACGCGGCGCGGCATCGGCCGCTGGAACGGGATCAACCTGCCGAGGTTGCCGAGACGGTCGGGATGCTCCGGCGGCGCCGGCGCCTTCACTTCGGCGGGGATCTGGCGGCGCAGCTCGTCGAGCAGGCCGGGCGGCGGCTCGGGAGCGCTATAGGAACGCAGCTTCTGGGCGAGCTGGCGATCGGTGAGTGGGCTCATGACGTGGGTTCCTCGAGGGCGAGGCGGAGGGCCGCGAAGGCCCGCTTCAGCCGCTTGCGGATGGCGACTGGTGTGATGTTCTCGAGCTTCGCCACCTCGGAGACGGGAAGCTCGCTCCAGAAGTGGGCGCTGACGGTGAAGCGGAGGTCTTCCGGCAGCTTCCACACCGCGCGCCGCAGCCGTTCGGCTTCGTCGGCGGCGGTGACGGTGGTGGCGGCATCGGGATCGGGATCGGCAAGCGTCGCCGCCTTCTCGTCGCTGAGCTCCTGCATCAGCCGCGGCCGCCGCACGTGGTGGAGGAAGGTGTTGTAGGCGATGCGGTAGAGCCAAGTGGTGAGCTGCGCGCGCCCCTCGAAGCGCGGCAGCGCCTCCCAGGCCTTGCGGTAGGTGTCCTGCGTGAGGTCGGCGGCGAGCTCGGCATCGCCGCCGCACATGCGGAAGAGGGCGGCGTAGATCTGGCGGTAGCTGCTCTCGACCAGCCGCTCCGCCGCGGCACGGTCGAACGCCGCCTCGCTCATCGGCGCGCCTCCTCCGGGGACACCGGGTCTCGAGGTCTTCCGGACCGTCTTCCACACCGCCACGCTGCCGCTGCCGTCGTGGGGCGAGGCTTCCATCGCTCCTTTGGAGCCACGGCGGCGGCGAAACGAAACCGCCAAGACCGTACGGGGACGGCGCGCACTCTATAGAAAGCGAGCGGGCGAGGGGTGCAACCCCCGCCCGCTCCAGCATTGCTATCGCATGTGGCCCGCGTAGCGGGCCGGCGTCACGCTCGTCGCAGGAGGTGCGCCAGCAACCCCAGCACGAAGAGCACCAGGAAGATGAAGAACAAGATCTTCGCGATGCCCGCGGCGCCGGCGGCGATGCCGCCGAAGCCGAACAGCGCCGCGACCAGCGCGATGACGAGAAAGATCAGGGCCCAACGCAGCATGGCTTCCTCCTCCCCTGGCGGTTCGCGCAGGCTGTAGCCGTTACAGCTCGCGGGAGCCCGCCGTTACACGTCCACGAACCAGGCTGGCGCCGCCGGCGAGTCGGTACCGGCGGCGTCGGCGGAGGAGGAGCAAGGGGCGGGCCAACGTCTCAGGTCTACGGCCGGCCCGGCATCGCCGGCGCCAGCTCGGTGCGCTCGTAGTCCTTGGGGATGGCGAAGGTGCCGGCGGGCACCGCCTCCTGCTTGAGGGCGGTGACCTCCATCGTCATGTTGGTCTTCGTCTCGTTGCCGCGCTGGTCCTTGGTGGTCGTCGCGCTCGCCATCTTGAGCGGCACGCCGCGAATGCCCTTGCTCATCTCGGCGGCGATCATGTTGTCGAGGTCCTCGATGCCGGTCTTCGGCTCGCGGCGCAGCCAGGCGCCGAAACCGGCGTCGCTGAGCTCGGTGGTCGTCCAGGTGTCGGTGACCGAGTCGTTATGGCTCGACTGCCCCATCCCCATCACCTTGATCGACGAGTCGTAACTGGTGCGGAACTTGTAGTGGGTGGTGGCGTAGCCGAGGATCGACGGCCCCGGCTCCTCGGCGAGCTTCTCCACCTTCTGGTTGGAAAAGCTGATCTTCATCATCGGCCCCATTGCTTTGAGCATGGCGCCGGCGCCCGCCATCAGCGCGCCGAGGTCGAACTGCGAGTAGGTCTTCTCCTCGGGGTTGACGAGGAAGAGCGTGGCGCCGCCGTCGTTGCTGATGAGGTAGGTGCCGGTGCCGAGCATCGGGTTGTCGCTGTCGGCGAAGAGCACCTTGGCGTTGGGGCCGTCGACCCAGGCTTCGACCTGCATCGACTGCGCGGCGCCGCGACCCCCTTCGCTCTTGGTGGTGGCGCGGTAGTGGATGCCGGCGTGGGCGGGTGCCGCGAGCGCGGCGGCGGCAACGAGAGCGGCACAGGCGGTGGCGGCGAAGTGCTTCATGCGTGTCGTCCTCATGGTGAGTTAAGGATGAGCAATCGAGCGTTCTGGATGACCAGTCACGAGCGATCGAGCGGCAAACCGGCGCGCTTCCAGGCGCCCATGCCGCCGGTGACGTTGATGACGTTGTCGCGGCCGGCGCGGCGCAGGAAGCTCGCTACCGCAGTCGAGCGGTAGCCGCCGCCGCACATCACGGCGAGCGGCCCCTCCGGCACCTCGTCGAGGCGCTGCGGCACGAAGCCGCCCATCAGGTGATGGGCGCCGGCGACGTGGCCCTGCGACCACTCGGAGTCGGCGCGGATGTCGAGCACAGTAGGGGCGGCACCGTTGCCCGCGGCGGAATCGCGCTGCGCCGCGAGCTCGCGCACCGAGAGCTGCGGCAAGGTCTCCAGGGGGAAGCCGCGCTCGATCCAGCGCTCCATGCCGCCCTCGAGCCACCCTTCGACGCCGTCGAGGCCGACGCGGACGAGCGCGCGCACCGCAGGCTCGACGTCGGCGGGCTCGGCGGCGACGAGCAGCAGCGGCTGCTCGTAGGGCACGAGCCACCCCGCCCACGTCGACAGTGAGCCGCCGTCCACGCCGATGCCGAGCGCTCGCGGCAGGTGGCCGCCGCCGAAGGCGAGCTGGTCGCGCAGGTCGATCACCACGTGCTCGCCGTCCTCGGCGAGCTCGCGGAAACGCGGCGCCGCGATCGGGTCGAGCCCCGGCAGGCTGCCGAGCAGCGGCGGGCCCGCGGCGTTGAGCTCCTTCATCCGCAGGTAGTAGGGCGGGAAGGGCGGCGCGGCGGCGAGGATCTTGTCGACGAATGCCGCCTCGCCGAGCTGCGGATCGAGGAACGGATTGGCGATGCGCTCGAAGCCGAGGGTCGAGAACGGCCGGCTGCTCATCCCGGCGCCGCACATCGAGCCGGCGCCGTGCGCCGGATAGACCTCGAGGCCGTCGGGCAGCCCGGCGAGCTTCTCGCGCACGCTGCGAAACAGCGCCCGGGCGAGGCCATGCTTCGCCTCCTCGCCGAGCAGGTCGGGACGCCCCAGCGCGCCGACGAAGAGGAAGTCGCCGGTCAGCGCCGCGATCGGTACCGTCGCCGAGCGCGCGCTGTCGACGACGAGGAACGTCAGGTGCTCCGGCGTGTGCCCGGGCGTGTGCAGCGCGACGAGGCGCACCTTGCCCAGCTCGACCGCGTCGCCTTCGCGCATCGCCTGGTGCGGGAAGGCGACCTCGTAGCGCTCGCCTTCGTCGTACGCGGACAGATGCAGCGTCGCACCCGTGCGCGCCGCCAGCTCGCGGGCGCCGGAGGCGAAGTCGGCGTGGATGTGCGTCTCCAGCACGCTCGCGATCGTGTAGCCGCGCCCGGCAGCCCAGTTCACGTAGACGTCGACGTCGCGCCGAGGATCGACGATCGCCACCTTGCGCGCGCCCTCGTCGCCGACGGCGTAGGAGTAGTGCGCGAGACCGCGGTCTTCGAAGCGCTCCAGCAGCATGGGCGCCAAAACTCTAGCAGCCGGTCGCCGCCGGGTAGGATGCGCGCGCTGGATGGAGTGGACCCGGAATGGCTGACGTCACCTTCCTCGGCGCCTGCGGCACGGTCACCGGCAGCATGACGATGCTGCAGTGGGGCGACCGGCGCGTGCTCGTCGACTGCGGCATGTTCCAGGGCGGCATCGACCTCGAGCAGCGCAACCGCGAGCCCTTCCCGTTCGAGCCCAAGGACGTCGAGGCGGTGGTGTTGACCCACGCCCACCTCGACCACTGCGGCCGCCTGCCGCTGCTCTGCGCGCGCGGCTTTCGCGGACCGATCTACTGCAGCCGCCCCAGCCGCGGCCTCACCTCGCTGGTGCTGCACGACGCCGCCAAGCTGCAGGAGGAAGAAGCGGGCTTCGCGCGCCGCAAGGGCTTCAGCCGCCACGCCGAACCGGAGCCGCTCTACCGCGAAGAAGACGCCAAGCAGGCGCTGTCGCAGTTCCACCGCGTCGCCTTCGACGAGCCCTTCGAGGTGCTGCCCGGCATCAGCGTGCGCCTGCGCCGCGCCGGCCACCTGCTCGGCGCCGCGACCGTCGAGCTCACCGCCAAGGGCGGCGACGGCGAGCGCCGCACCTGGTGCTTCTCGGGCGACGTCGGCCGCTACGGCGTGCCCATCCTCGTCGACCCCGAGCCGCCGACCGCGGCGCCCGACACGCTGCTCCTCGAGTCGACCTACGGCGACCGCACCCACCCGCAGGCCGACGCCAAGGAGGCGCTCGCCGCCGCCATCGAAGAGACCTTCGCGCGCGGCGGCGTCGTGCTCATCCCCGCCTTCGCGCTCGGCCGCACGCAGGACCTCCTCTACTACCTGGCGCAGCTCGCCGACGAGGGACGCCTCCCCGCCGACCGCGTGTTCGTCGACAGCCCGATGGCACTCTCGGCCACCGAGCTCTACAAGGAGTTCCCCGCCGAGCACGACGAAGACCTGGCGGCGCTCGTCGAGGCGAAGAAGAGCCCCTTCGCGCTCGAGCGCTTCGGCCGCAGCCGCACGCGCGAGCAGTCGCAGGAGCTCAACCGCCGCGAGCAGATCGTCGTCATCGCCGGCTCGGGCATGTGCAACGGCGGCCGCATCCTCCACCACCTCCAGCAACGCCTCGGCGACGAGCGCAACACCGTGCTCATCGTCGGCTTCCAGGCCGCCGGCACCCGCGGCCGGGCGCTGCTCGACGGCGCCCAGGTGCTGAGCATCAACGGCCAGCAGGTGCCGGTGCGCGCCCCGGTGCGCCGCCTCGAGATGCTCTCCGCCCACGCCGACCGCGACGAGCTCCTGCGCTGGGCCCGCGCCCTCCCCGCCCCGCCGCGCCGCGTCTTCCTCAACCACGGCGAAGACGCCCCGCGTGCGGCCCTCGCCCGCGCCCTGCAGCGCGAGCTCGGCTGGCCGCTCCCCGAGCTGCCGCTGCAGGGCCAGCGCGTCCAATTCTGATTCTCTCGCAGGTCGCTCGGCCGCAACAATTCTCTCCGTCGTCGGAGGGAGCGAAGCGACGAACCGATCTCGTAGCCTCACCTACCGAAGTGACGCCGAGATCCTGTCGGTACGGTTCAGCGACTCGATGCGCAGCTCGCCACTTCGAGCAAGGTGCAGCAATTGGGGCGATCGAGATCGCGGCGTTGTTCGCAGTAGCTCATCTGGTTCGCCTATGGTCGCTGCCGTCTGATGCTCACGAACTCAAGTCGCCGCGTAAGCATCCCTCGCACTTCCGAATCCATAAGGC
>DASYQD010000039.1:0-99664 GCA_036005845.1 Thermoanaerobaculia bacterium
AGGGCGCCGAACTCCTGGTAGCGCGGCCACTGCCCCCAGCCGAGCCAGCGGGTCGGATACCAGGAAGCGTAGAACGCCGTCATCGGCGGGATGGCCGTGAGCTTGTCGCTCATGCTCTTCTCGGGGTCGATCATGGCCCCGGCGACCTCGAGGTGCTTGTCCACGGCCTCGCGGGCCATGAACAGGTGCATGATCTCGCTCGATCCCTCGAAGATCTTGTTGATCCGGTAGTCGCGCATCATCCGCTCGACGCCGATCGGCTGCTCGCCGCGGGCGGCGAGGGAGCTCTCGGTCTCGTACCCCCGGCCGCCGCGGATCTGCATGGTGTCGTCGACGATCTCCCAGGTGCGGTCGCTGTTCCACTCCTTGGCCGCCGCCGCCTCGAGGCGGATGTCGAAGCTCCCCTGGTCGGCCATCCAGGTGACGACGCGCGCCAGCGATTCCATGGCGTAGGTGTTGGCCGCCATGTCGGCGATCTTGTGGGTGATCGCCTCGTGCCGGCCGACCGGCTTGCCCCACTGCACGCGCTCGCTGCTCCAGCGGCGGCAGATCTGCAGCGCCATCTTCGAGGCGCCGACCGAGCCGTTGGGAATCGACAGCCGGCCGTCGTTGAGGGTGGTGAGCGCGATCTTGAGGCCCTTGCCCTCGCCGCCGATGAGGTTGCCGGCCGGCACCCGCACGTCGGTGAAGCTGATGACCGCGTTGGCGAGCGCCTTGAGACCCATGAAGCGGCAGCGGTACTCGACCTTGACGCCGGCCCACGCCGTCTCGACGACGAAGGCGCTGATCTTCTTCGTCTTCGGGTCGCGCGCCATGACCACGAGCAGCTTCGCCAGCGTGCCGTTCGTGCACCACAGCTTGCGGCCGTTGATGACGTACTCGCTGCCGTCGGCGGTGAGCTCGGCGGTGGTGGTGAGGCGCGCCGGGTCGGAACCGACGTCGATCTCGGTGAGCGCAAAGGCCGAGATCTCGCCCTTGGCGCAACGCGGCAGGTACTTCTTCTTGAGCTCGGGCGAGCCGAAGAGCTTGAGCGGTTGCGGCACGCCGATCGACTGGTGGGCGGAGAGCAGAGCCGAGACGTTGCCGTCCCAGCTGCCGAGCAGCTCCATCACCTTCTGGTACTCGGCGTTGGTGAAGCCGAGGCCGCCGTACTCCTTGGGGATCTTCATCCCGAAGGCGCCGAGCTTGGCGAGCGCATCGAGGAGGGCGGGCGGGTACTCGCCGGAAGCGTCGATCTCGACCGGCTTGCCGTCCGTGCGCAGCAGCTCCTGCAGCGAGTCGAAGAAAGCCTGGAACTCGGGACGCGGCGGATCGGGCAGCGGGTACGGGTGGACGAGGTCGAGCCGGAAGTTGCCGAGGAACATCTCGCGCATGAAGCTCGGGCGGGTCCACTCCTTCTCGCGCGCGGCCTCGGCGACCTGCATCGCCTCGCGCTCGCTGATGTGCACTTTCCCGGCAGCCGGCGTCTCGCTCATGGCGTCCCCCTCGTCGTTCGCGAGCGAGCGTAGCACTTTCTGCCGCAGTGCGGCAATGACCTTGAGTGCCCGCCCGAAGCACCATCGGTGCCAGTCGTTCGAGACCTCGCGATACGCTGCGCGCCGTGCGACGCTTGCTGCTCACCACCGCCGGCGAGAGCCACGGCCCAGGGCTCACCGCCATCCTGCGCGGCCTGCCTGCCGGGCTGCGCGTCGATTTCGAGCTGATCGCGCGCGACCTGCGGCGGCGCCAGCACGGCCATGGCCGCGGGCGGCGCATGCAGATCGAGCAGGACGCCGCCGAGGTGCGTGGTGGCGTGCGCGGCGGCGAGACGCTCGGTTCCCCCGTCGCGTTGTGGATCGCCAACCGCGACTACGCCAACTGGGAGAAGGTGATGGGCGCGGAGGCGGTCGATCCGCGCGCCGCCGAGCAGCGCCGCCTCAAGGCGCCACGGCCGGGGCACGTCGACCTCGCGGGCGGCATCAAGTACGACCGCCGCGACCTGCGCGACGTGCTGGAGCGCGCCTCCGCCCGCGAGACGGCCGCGCGCGTCGCGGCGGGCGCCTTTGCCAAGATGCTGCTGCGCGAGGTGGGCGTCGAGGTCAAAAGCGGCGTGCGCTCGCTCGGGCCGATCGGCACCGGCCGGCCGGCGCCGTCGTGGGACGACCTGCTGCGCGTCGACGACGAGTCGCCGCTGCGCGCCATCGACCGCGAGCTCGAAGCCGAGATGGTGGCGCTCGTCGACCAGGCGAAGGAGGCAGGCGACACGCTGGGAGGCGCGGTGACCATCATCGCGCGCGGCGTGCCGGCGGGGCTGGGCTCGCACGTGCACTGGGACGACAAGCTCGACGGCCGCTTGTGCGCGGCGCTTGCCTCCGTCCCCGCCGTCAAGGCGGTCGAGATCGGCAACGCGTTGCAGGCGAGCGGCGGCTTCGGCAGCGCGGCGCACGATCCCATAGAGCGCGACGACACTGCCGGCGAGGACGCGAGCAAGAGCGCTCGCTTGCCGTGGCGCCGCCCCAGCAACCACGCCGGCGGCCTCGAAGGCGGCATCACCAACGGCGAGGACGTCGTGCTCACCGCTTACATGAAGCCGATCTCGACCCTGCGCCAGGCCATCGGCAGCGTCGACCTCGACACCTTGGAGCCCCACCGCGCCCAGTACGAGCGCAGCGACGTCACCGCGCTCCCCGCCTGCGGCATCGTCGGCGAGGCGATGGTGGCGCTGGTGCTCGCCGACGCGCTGCTCGAGAAGCTGGGCGGCGACTCGATGGCAGAGCTGCGCGCCCACTTTGCCGCCACCGTGTCGCTGCAGCGAAAGTGGCCCGGCCCCGCCGGCCATTCGGTAGAATGAACGCGCCGCAAACCGAGGCAGGTCCGGTCGCCGTGGAGGGAAGCCGTTGAAGAAGAAGATCCTGGTGGTCGAGGACTCCAAGCTCGTGCACAAGATGTACGAGCTGATGCTGCGGCCGCACGAGATCGTGCACTGCTACGACGGGCACGAAGCGCTGCAGAACCTCGGCGACCACCCCGACACCGAGCTCATCCTGCTCGACCTCAACATGCCGCGCATGAGCGGCCTCGAGTTCCTCGGCCACATCAAGGCCGACCCGGTGTTCTCGCTCATCCCGGTGGTGATCGTCAGCACCGAGGGCAAGGAGGAGGACACCCAGCGCGGCCTCGAGGCGGGGGCGGCGGCCTATATCACCAAGCCGTTCCAGCGCGAGGACATCGTCGAGGTGATCACCAGGTTGACGAAGACCGCTTGAAGAGGCTGACCAAGACCGCGTGAGTTTGACGCGTATCGTGTGAGGGCACCACCCGACTGAGCGCCACCCTCTCCAAGCCGCCTCTCGCCGCCGAGCGCGGCGAGGCCTCGCCGCCGAAGCTGGCGGAGGCCAAGCTCGCGGACGCGCTGTCGCAGCTGCGCTCCGTGCTCGGCGAGGCGCAGCAGCTCGCCGACGTGGTGCAGCAGAAGGTGATGGGCTCGCGCAAGACGCCGGCCGCGGCCGTGCGCGCCGATGCCGCGCGCATCGAGGAGCTCGAGCGCCTGCTCGAGGCCTCGCAGCGCGATCAGCAGGAGCTCTCCGACCAGCTCGTCGACGCCGAGAACCTCGCCGGCAAGCTGATGAGCCTCTACGTGGCGACCTACCAGCTCCACGTCAGCCTCGACCCGGTCGAGGTGCAGAACGCCATCGCCGAGATCGCCAAGGACCTGCTCGGCGCCAGCAGCTTCGCGCTGCTGATCAAGGACGACGTCGAGGGCGGCTGCGAGGTGGCGCTGTCGCAGGGCGTGCGCGAGGGCAGCCGCTTCCAGGGGCAGCACTACTTCGGCGGCGACGCGACGGTGGACGCCACGCTTGCCGACGGCATCCTCCGCCTCGAGCACGGGCAGGGCGACACCGAGGCGCTGGCCGCGGTGCCGCTGCGCGTCGAGGACGCCATCGTCGGCGCCCTCGTCATTCTGCGCCTCCTCGACCACAAGGCGACGCCGCTCTCCGAGGACCGCGACATCCTCGACCTGCTCGCCGCCCACGCCGCGTCGGCGCTCTTCGCCGCGCGCGTCTATTCGAAGACCGACCGCAAGCTGCGCACGCTGCAGAGCCTCGTCAATCTGATCCGGGGCGCCTGATCCGTCCAGGATCGGCGCAACTCTCTCGTCGGGGTGACGTACTCACCGTGGCGGCGCGGGCGGTGACGACCCGGCCGTTACAATAGCCGCGGCGCTCGACGCACCAGGCCGCCGCACCCCTACGGAGAATTATTGAGTCTCGCCGGCAAGCTCGAAGACGTCCCCCTCGCCGACGTCATGCAGTTCATCCACCTCGGGCGGCGCACCGGGACGCTGTCGCTGCAGCGCGGCGTCGAGCAGGGCGAGATCACCTTCCACCACGGCGCCATTGTCGGCGCCCGCTCCCCCGCCTCGCGCAAGATCGGCGAGCTGCTGCTCGAGGAGGGAATCCTCGACCGCAGCGGCCTCGAGCGGGCGCTGCGGCTGCAGGAGGAGGAGTCGCCCGACCGCACGCTCGGCCAGATCCTGCTCCACCACGGCGACGTGCCGATGGACGCCGTGCGCGACGCCGTGCGCGGCCAGATCGAGAAGACGATCTACGAGCTGGTCACCTGGGCGCACGGCTCCTTCGTCTTCGAGCTCGATACGCTCAAGCCGGTGGACGACATCGCCGTCTTCCCCGGCGACCTCCTCCCCGACATCGACCTCAACACGCAGATGGTGCTGCTCGAGGCGGCGCGCATCTTCGACGAGAGGAACCGCGCCGAGGACGACGACGGCCGCTTGGGGCCCTCCGTCGACCACCGAAACCTCGAGCGCAGGAGCGCCGCCGAGCTCTTCGCCGCCGAGCGCGCGGGCGCCCTGCGCACCGCTCCCGCACCAGCTCCGCCGCCGGCCGCCGAAGTCACCTCGATCCGCCTGCCCGAGGAGACGGCGCCCGCGGAGAGCGAGCCGCCGCAGGCGCCGCCACTCGAGCTCGTCGAGCCGGTCGACCCGGTCCTCGCCGCCCACCTCGAGGACAGCCTCGCCGAGCTGGGCGTCGAAGTGCGCCGCGTGCCGGCGAGCGAGGCGGGTCAGCACGGACCGGGCGAGCCTTCGCCGGTGGTCGTCTTCGAGCTGCGCCGCGACGACGACAGCGCTCGCGAGTTGCTGACCATCTGCCGCAGCCGGCCCGGCCTGCCGGTGATCTGCGTCCTCGACGAGGTGACGCTCACCGCCAAGGCCTATGAGGCGGGCGCCGCGGCGGCGGTGCCGCGCGACCCCGACGCCGTGCTCGGCTGCTACCAGAGCATCAGCCGCTTTCGCGGCATGATCGTGCGCCCCGCGGCCGGCGAGCCTGCCGCGCGCACGGCGTTCGCCAAGCTGCGCCGCGTCGTCTACGACCTGCGCTCGGGGGTCTTCTCGGCGACGGTGGCGCTCAACCTGATGAACATCATCGCCGAGTCGGTGGAGCGCGCCGTGCTCTTCCTGGTAAAGCGCGAGAGCCTGACCGCCCTCGGCGCCTTCGGCTTCAACGCCGCCGAGCGCCCGCTCGCCGAGGCGACGCGCGGCCTCCACGTGCCGCTCGAAGAGGGCAGCGCCTTCACCGAAGCGATCCGCGCCGGCCGCGCGCTCTCGGTGTCGTTCGACGAGGCCGGCATCCCCGATGGGCTGCGCCAGGTGCTGGGGCCACCGCGCACGGGACAGGTGGTGCTCTTCCCGGTGCTCGGTTCCGACCGCGTCATCCTCCTCATCTACACCGACAACGGCGAGCTCGACCGCCCCATCGAGGAGATCGACATCATCGACCTCGCGGCAGCCGAGGTCGGCATCGCCTTCGAGAACGAGATGCTGCGCCGGCAGCTCTCGAACAAGCGCGGCTAGGGAAGCAGGTCGAAGGTCATGCGGTGCGCCGGCCGCACGAGCGAGAAGTGGCGGCGGTCGGTGGTGACGATCGCCGGGAGGCGCAGCCGCTCGGCCATGGCGATCACCGTGCAGTCGACGAAGCCGAGGTCGCGGTAGCGGTCGAGCAGCGTCTCGCAGCGCTCGACGTCGGCTTGCTGTAAAGGTTCGATCGCCATCTGCCGTGCGGCTAGGGAGCCGATGAAGCTGCGTTCCACCCGATCGCCGAGGCGGCTGCGCAGCAGATAGGTCACCTCGGGAAGCACGGTCACCGGCACGAGCACGGTCTCGTCGCGCTGCTCCATGAAGTCGCGCATGCGTTCGTGCCAGGCGTCATCGGCGTCGGCCAGCGCGTAGAGCGGGCCGGTGTCGAAGAGCAGCGGCATCAGCGCTTCGATCGCGAAGTCCGCTGGCGCGGCGCGCGCGAGGCCGGCTTCACCGGACCGTGAGGCCCGAGCTCGTCCCAGAGCAGCTCCTCGTGGCGTTCGGCGACGTCCGCGCGTCCGCTGCGGCCGGCGCCGATGAAGCTCAGCTCGCGCACCTCGCTGCCCGCTTGGTGGACGATGTAGTCGGCGATCGCCTCGCGCACCAACGAGGCCACCGGCTCGCCCTTGCGCGCCGCCAGCGCCTTGAGGTCGCGGTCGGCGCCTTCGTCGAGGAAGATGGTCGTACGTTTCATGTGACGTATGATGTCATATACAGTTGGTGTCGGTCAAGTGGCGGACGCCGGCCGGCTCTCGGCGAGCACTTCGCGCAGCCGTGGCCCGATGCGTCCCAGGGGCAGCACCTCGCGGGCGGCCTGCAGGCTCACCGCGGCTCCGGGCATGCCATAGACGACCGACGTGGCCTCGTCCTGCGCCACGGTGAAGGCGCCGCGCTCGGCGAGCTGGCGCATGCCTTCGGCGCCGTCGCGTCCCATGCCGGTGAGCAGTGCCGCCGCCGCGCGCGGCGCGCCCGGCAGCGCCGAGAGGAACAGCTCGTCGACCGCCGGCCGGTGGGCGAGCCCTTCCGGCTTGAGCGTCAGGCTGCAGGCGGCCCGCTCGCCGTCGCGCAGGATGCGCAGATGACGGCCGGCGGGCGCGATGTAGACGCGCCCGGGCTCGAGCGGCATGCCGTCGTCGGCCTCGCGCACCTCTAACGGCAGGTGAGAATTGAGCCGGTCGGCGAAGGCGCGGGTGAAGCCCTGCGGCATGTGCTGCACCACCAGTACCGGCACCGGACACTCGGCGCCGAGGTCCTGCAGCACCTGCTCGATCGCGGGCGGCCCGCCGGTCGAGGCGCCGATCATCAGCACGTCGTAGCCGCCGACCGGCTCGGGCACCGGCGGCGCCAGCACGCCGCCGCCGTGGCGAGAGACGTCCGACCAGGCAACGGCGAGCACCTTGTCCACCAGCACCTCGCGCAGCGCCGAGAAGTCGAGCAGCGAGTACTCCTGCTTGTCGATGAAGTCGGCGGCGCCGCGGTGGAGCGCCTCAATCGTCTGCGGCGCGCCGCGGCCGGCGTGCGTGGAGAGGATGATCACCGGCGTCGGCCGCAGCGCCATCACGCGGTCGAGCGTCACCAGGCCGCCGATGCCGGGCATCGAGAGGTCGAGGGTGATGACGTCCGGCGCCCAGCGCTCGAGGTTGGCCAGCATCTCCTCGCCCGAGGTCGCCGTCCCCACCACCTCGATGCGCTGGTCGCCGCCGAGCATCTTCTCGATGGCCTTGCGCACGAACGTGGAATCGTCGACGACGGCGAGGCGGATCAGTCTCAATCGCGCAGCTTTCGATAGGCGATGCAGCGCTCCAGACGCACGGTCTCGAAGCGGTCGCTGCGGCCGATCAGCGATTCCGAGTGGCCGAGGAAGAGCAGCCCGCCCAGCCGCAGCGCCCTGGCGAAGTTCGCCACGGCGTGCTGGAAGGCGCCCTCCGAGAAGTAGATCAACACGTTGCGGCAGAAGATGGCGTCGTAGGCCTGCGGCTTGCGGAAGGAGTCGAGGTCGAGGATGTTGCCGTAGGCGAACCCGACGCCCTCGCGGTTGGCGCGCCGCAGCTGCCAGCGGTCGGCGGCGAAGCCGCTGAAGTACTGCGCCCGCTGCGCCTCGCTGGTCGAGCGCAGCGAGCCGACGCCGTAGATTGCCTCGCGCGCCATCTTCAAGCGGTCGACGTCGATGTCGAAGGCGTCGATCGCCCAGCGGCCGCCGACGAGGCCCGCCTGACGGGCGTAGATGTTGAGCGTGTAGGGCTCCTCGCCAGAAGAGCAGCCGGCGCAGAGCATGCGCAGCTCGCCGCTCCACCCCGCCTGGCGCAGCTCGCCCAGCCCTTCGGCGAAGAGCCCCTCGAACTGGTAGACCTCGCGGAAGAAGTAGGTCTCGTTGTTGGTGATCAGCCGCGCCAGGTGCTCGAGCTCGCTGTCGAGGTCGACCTGCAGCAGCAGGTAGTAGTCGATGAAGCGCCGCAGGTGCAGGCTCTGCAGGCGCGGCCGCAGCCGCGACTCGAGGAACTCCTTCTTCGCCGGCGCGAAGGAGAGGCCGAACTGCCGCTCGATGACCTCGTTGAGCAGCAGGTGCTCCTCGGGCGTCATCGCCACGGGTCCGTGCGTCATCGCCACTCGTTACGCCTCGAGGAACGACAGCGCCCGTTGCGAGACGATCCCTACGGGGTCGGCGGCGAGCTGCGACAGCGCCGCCAGGTTCTCGGGCCGCATGAAGCGGCCGAGGACATCGGCGCAGGCGAGGCGCACGTACCAGTCGGCGTGCCCGACGGCGCGGCGGAAGAGGGCGTCGTCCTCTTCGATGGCGCACAGCGACAGCGCGCGGTAGCCGATGCGCGGCTCGCAGCGGCCTTCGAGGATGGCGCGGCGGATGGCCTGCCGCGCCTCGGGGCCGCCGACGCGCCCGAGGCTCTCGAGGATGAGCGGCACGAGATTGCGCGCGCCGGCCGGCGCCGCGGCGCCGCCTTCGAGCAGCCCGAGCAGCACCGGAACGCTGTCTCGATCGCCCAGCTCCCCCACCGCGCGGATGAGGTCGGGGTTCGGGCGCTGCCCCAGTTGGGCGCGCAGCGGCGGCACCAGCTCGCGCAACGAGAACTCCGCCGCCACCCGCGCCGCGAGCCCGGCGTAGAGATCCGGGCGCGCGGCCAGCCACTCGTCCCACGGCAGCTGGCGGACGAGCTCCTCCTGCATCGCCACCTGCTCGAGCACGCGCAGCCGCGCCTCCGCCGGCTCCATGGCGACGATGTGCGCCACCACCTCGCGGGCGCCGAGACCGAGGTGGGCGGCGAGGATGAGCCGCGCCTCGTCGTCGACGTCGCGGCGCTCGGCGAGCAGCGCCTTCAGCTCGTTGCGGTGCGTCGCCATGAGCGGCGCCAGCGCGCCACGGTAGTCGGCCGGCGCCTCGAGGTAGAGGTCGAGCAGCGCCGCGGCCAGCCGCGGGTCATGGATCTTGCGGAAGGCCTTGCCGATCGAGCCGATGAGCTCGGCCGGCGGCAGCTCGTCGCGCACGGCGGCGGCAAGCGCCGGCAATGGCGCCGCGCGCGGGAAGCGGCTGGCGAGCAGGAAACCCCACGAGCGCGCCTTGCCGGGCTGCGCCAGGAGGTCGGGGACGAGGTCCTTGCGCTTGGCGAGCGCGGCGGGCAGCACCGAGGCGTCGGCCGGGCCGTCGCACAGCACCTCCAGCGCCTTGACGTCCTCGGGCCCGGGTCCCAACGCGAGGAGCCCGCGCGCGGCGGCGATGCGCGTCGCCTCCTCGTTGCCGGCCAGGACGGCGGCGAGCGAGGCGCGCAACTCCTCCTGGTTGCGCGGCGCGGTGCTCAGCCCTTCGAGCACGTGCGCCAAGAGGCCGACCATCGTCTCGGCGTCGAGCTCGGCCGAGAAGCGCAGCCAGTGCCGGCAGAGCGCCTGGAACGCCTTGCCGCCGCCGATGCGCGCCAGCGACTCGGCCGCCAGCGGCCCCACCATGAGATCGGTGAGCAGCTTCGCCAGCGGCGGCACCGCCGCCGGCGAGCGCAGGTCGCCGAGCGCCTGGATGGTGGCGAGCTGCAGCCACGGGTCGCCGTCGAGGAACGGCAGCAGGTCGGGGATGGCGCGCGCGTCGCCGAGCTTGCCGACCGCCTCGATGGCGGCGCCGGCGACGTTCTGGTCCTCGTGGTTGAGCGCGGCGCGCAGCGGCTCGAGGGCGCGCAGGTCGCGCACGTGGCCGAGCGCCAGCACCGACTGCAGCACGACGTCGGGGTCGCCGTCGCGCAGCAGCCGCACGGCGAGGCCGAGGGCCCGCGGCCCGCGCATCTTGAGCATCTCGAGCCCGGCGTTGCGCAGGACGTCGTCGGCCTCCTCGCGCAGGTAGGACTCGAGGCGTTCGTCGGAGACCACGGCGGCGCCGGTGCGCAGCGCGCGCTCGCGAATGACCGGGCTGCTGTTGCGGATCAGCCGCTCGATCGCGGCCACCCGCGCCTCGGTGGGGAGGGCAGGGAGCTGGTCGAGCAGCTCCATGCACTCCTCCCAGCTGGGCTCTGCTTCGACCATCGTCCGCGACCCTCGCTCGCCGCGCCGGGCCGCGGCTACCGGTTGACGCCGGGCGACGGCCCGGCCGGGTTCCTCACTGGGTTTCTCACCGTCACTTGGAGACGTCTCTGACCTGCAGCACCTTGTCCGCGTCGAGCAGGATGACCATCTCGCTTTCTTCGTGGTAGACGCCGAGCAGGTAGTACGACTGCTCGGTCATCACGTCGTCGGGCACCAGCTCGACCGCCAGCCGATCGATCTGCGTCACCTGCTCGACGGCATCGACGAGCAGGCCGATGAGCCGCCCGCGCGAGTGCACCACCATGACGCGGTGGCGCGGGCCCGGCTCCTCGGGCGGCATCCCCAGCCGCACGCGGAGGTCGACGACCGGCAGCACGTAGCCGCGCAAGTTGGTGACGCCGCGCACCGGGAACGGCGCGTGCGGCACGCGCGTGAGCGCCGAGACGCGCAGGATCTCCTGCACCTGCTTGACCGGTAGCGCGAAGACCTCGCGGTCGATGCGGCAGGTGACCCAGGTCTCCCACTGGTGGCGGCGCTCCTCCTGCACCTGCCGCCGCTCCTGCAGGCTGTCGGCGAAGAGCAGGATGCGGTCGTCGGGTGCAGGGAGCACCTCGCCGTCAGAGCCGCCAGGCTCGACGCCGCCGGACGAGGCGCGGCCCCCGCCGCGCTTGCTGCGCTCAGCCATACCGGGTGGGGGCGCCCCCTGCCCCTGGAGGGGCAGGGGGACGGGGGGATAGGGGTGAGACCAAACCCCGGGGAGGGGGTTGGGCGGGTGGCGGCAGCGCGCTTTGCGCGCGGGGGTGGGTCATGCGGTTTGCTCGAGGAAAGGCGACAGCATGATAAGGCCCGTGGGATCGAGGATGAGCACGACGCGCCCATCGCCGAGGATCGTGCAGCCGGCGAGCCCGGGCGCGTGGCCGGTCACCTCGTCGAGCGGCTTGACCACGACGTCGCGGATGCCGGCGATGGAGTCGATCACCAGGCCGCGCCGCTTGCTCTCCGCTTCGATGAGCACGACATAGCCGGCGCCGCGTTGCGCGCGCGCGGTGCCGAAGGCGATGCCGAGGTCGAGCAGCGGCACGAGGCCGCCCCGCCAGCGCACCACCGCGGCGCGGTTCATCACGTGCCGCGCCTGCGGCTGCAGCTTGATCGTCTCCTGCACGGCGACGAGCGGCAGCGCGTAGAGCTCGCCGTCGGTTTCGACGAGGAGCGCGCGGACGATGGCGGCAGTGAGCGGCAGCCGCAGCCGGAAGCGCGTGCCCTGCCCGGCCGCGGACGCCACCTCGACCTGGCCGCCGCGGCGGCGCACCGACTCCATCACCGCCGCCATGCCCATGCCGCGGCCGGCGCTGCGGTCGGCGCTCTCGCGCGTCGAGACGCCGGGGAGCGACAGCAGCGTCTGCAGGTCGGCGCCGTCGGCCACCTCGAGGCCGAGCCGTCGCGCCGCGCGCAGCAGCCCATCGCGATCGATGCCGCGGCCGTCGTCGGAGATCTCGACCACCACCTCTTCGGCACCGGCGCGGGCTTCGATCGCGACCGTACCCGTCGCCGGCTTGCCGGCGGCCAGCCGCTCCTCCGGCGGCTCGATGCCGTGCACGACGGCATTGCGCACCAGATGGCCCATCGCCTCGCTGGCGGTCTCCAGCAGCGCCTTGTCGAGCGGCGTCTCACCGCCCTGCTCTTCCAGCTCGACGCGCTTCCCGGCGCCAGCGGACTCGTCGAAGACGATGCGCTTGAGCTGTGCGAAGAGCGAGCCCAGCGGCACCATGCGCAGCCGCATGATGCCGCCCTGGATGTCGGTGAGCGTGCGGTCGAGCGTCTGGTGCGCCTCCTCCACCTCGCGCCACCAGGGCTGCAGGCGCTCCCCTTTCGGCAGCCGGCCGATGGCGTGCCCCAGCGCCTCGCCCAGGCGGTTGCGGAAGATCACCATCTCCGAAAGCAGGTCGACGAGCGAGTCGAGGGCGGCGAAGGAGACGCGCACGCTCTCCTGCAGCGCCGGCGCCTCGGCGTCCTCCGCACCGTCCCCAGCGGCGGGTGTCTCGTCGGCGCGGCCGCAGGCGCGGTCGAGGAGGGCGCGGAACTCGTCGACGCCAGCGAGCAGCTCGCGCACCGTAGCGGCGGCGATGGCGCCCGGCGACAGCGCCGCCACCTGGTCCTCGATGCGATGGGCCAGCCCCTGCAGCTCGCCGAGACCCATCATCGCCGAGTTGCCCTTCAGCGTGTGCAGCTCGCGCTTGGCCTCGACCAGCAGGTCGCGGCGGCGGTCGGCGTCGGCCGCCTCGACGGTGAGCAGCACCTGCTCGATGCGATCGAGGCGCTCCTTGCTCTCGAGGTAGAACTCCTCGAGGAGGGCGCGGAAGACCTGCTCGTCCAAAGCTCGGGCGATCCTAGCAGCAACCCTGAACCTGCAGCCTTGCGGTATCGTTGGCGCCCAAATGAACAAGCGGTGGACCCACATGGGCCTCAAGAACCGCCTCGTGCTCACGGCGGCGGCGATCCTCTTCTTCGTCACCCTCGCCGTGCTCACGGTGGCGATCCGCCGGCAGCACGAGAAGATGCGCGAGTACCTGCAGCAGAAGGCGCAGGTGGTGGCGCGCATCGCGGCGCAGACCGCGTCGGTCGGCCTCGTCTTCGACGATGTCGACTCGGTGAAGTCCGAGCTCAAGGTCGTCGAGGTCTCGCCCGACGTCAAGCTCGCCGCCGTCTACCGGCAGGACGGCCGCCTCTTCGCCTACTACGGCGAGTCGCCGGCGCCCTACGGCGAGGTCGCCAAGCCCTACTTCGCCAAGAACGACGTGCAGCTCGCCGAGATGGGCAACGAGCGCCTGCTGGTCTTCGCGCCCATCCTGCAGGAGGGCAAGCGGCTGGGCACGCTGATGCTCGGCGTCTCGCTCGAGAGCCTCAACCGGGACGTGCGCAATAGCGTGCTGATCGGCATCCTGGCTCTGGTCGTGGCGCTCGTCGTCGGCTCGGTCGTCTTCTATTACCTCGCCGACCGCATCACCGGCTCGCTGGCGGTGGCGGTCGAGGCCGCCAACCGCGTCGCGCGCGGCGATTTGACCACCCAGATCCAGCTCCGCGGCAGCGATGAAACCGGGCAGCTGCTCGAGGCGATGCAGACGATGGTGCAGAGCTTCCGCCGCATCCTCTCGCGCATCCTGGAGACGACGCAGAACGTCGCCGGCTCGGCCGAGGAGATCTCCGCCGCCGCCGACCACATGGCGAAGGGCGCCGAGAGCCAGAGCAGCGCCACCGAGGAGACCTCCTCGACGATGGTCGAGATGGCGGCGCAGATCGCCAACCTGGCGCGCAACGCCGAGGTGCTCGCCGACTCGGTGAACCGCACCGCCGCCTCGATCGAGGAGATGAACGCCTCGCTCGACCAGACGGCCGCCAACGGCGAGGTGCTGCTGCAGGCGGTGGACGAGACCAGCAACACCCTGCGCCAGATGACCGGCACCATCGAGGTGGTGTCGAAGACGGTGAACGCCGTCGACCAGGTGTCGAAGGAGTCGGTGGGCGAGGTGCGCGGCGCCTCCGAGAAGCTCGTCGCCTCGATCAACGCCATCGAGAAGCACTCGCTCGAGATCGGCAACATCGTCAAGGTCATCGAAGGGATCGCCGACCAGACCAACCTGCTGTCGCTCAACGCCGCCATCGAAGCGGCGCGCGCGGGAGAGGCGGGCAAGGGGTTCGCCGTCGTCGCCGAGGAGGTCAAGCGCCTCGCCGAGCGCTCCGCCAACTCGACCAACGAGATCGGCGAGCTGATCAAGACGGTGCAGATCGACACCCGCACCGTCGTCCGCCTGACCGACGAAGTGATCAGCCGCATCGTCGGTTCGATCGAGCGCACCGCCCAGCTCGCCGGCGAGGCCTCGCACGCCACCGAGCTGCAGGCCGCCGGCGCCGCCCAGCTCCTGCAGACGGCGGGCAAGATGGCCAACCTGGCGCAGCAGATAGCCGGCGCCGCCAAGGAGAACGCCCTCGGCGCCTCCGAGATCACCAAGGCCGCCGAGAAGATGAACCAGCTCACCAAGCAAATGCTCGACGCCACCGTCGAGCAGAAGCAGGGCGGCGACCTGGTCGTCAAGGCCATCGACTCCATCGCCCTCGTCGCCCGTCAGCACCTGGCCGCCGTCGAGCAGACCACCACCGCGGCGAAAGCTCTGGCGCGCGAGTCCGAATCGCTCAAGCAGGAAGTCGAGACCTTCAAGATCTGAGCGGAAGGGCGTAGGCTGCGAGCATGAGGACAGGCCGGGCGGGCGGCGTCCTACTGCTGGCGACGGCGTTGGCGGCGGGGATCGCGGGATCACGCGCGGAGGCGGCAGCAGCCGAGACCGCGCGCACCGGCTCGCCGCTACGGGTGCTCGCCTACGACACGCGGCCGTTCTTCTACCACGACGGCGGCAAGCCCGCGGGCCTCGAGTACGAGATCCTCGACTACTACGCGCGCGCCAAGGGACGGCCGCTGCAGATCGTCTGGGTGGACGACTTCGAGGAGGTCATCGGCCGGCTGGCGAAGGGCGACGGCGACGTCGCCGCCGCCACCTTGACGGCGACGCCGGAGCGCCGGCAGCAGGTCGACTTCTCCGCCCGCTACTTCCCGGTGCGCGTGATGCTCGTCGAGCCGCGCGGCCAGAACACGACCAGCCTCTCCGATATCGCCGGCGCCACGCTGGCGACCATCAAGGGCACCACTTACGAGACGGTGATGATGCAGGTGCCGCACGCCAAGTTCGTCTACGGCATCACCGAAGACGACATGTTGAAGCTGATCGCCTCCGGCAAGGCGCGCGCCGCCGCGGCCGACTCGGCGCTGGTGCTCGGGCCGCTGCGCAACTACCCGCAGCTCAAGCTCGGCATCCCACTCTCGCCCGAGCAGGGCCTCGCCTTCGCCGTGCCGAAGGGCTCGCCGCTGGGCGAAGACCTCTCGAAGCACATCGCCCAGCTCAAGGCCGGCCAGATCTACTACCGCCTGCTCGAAAAGCACCTCGGCACCGAAGCCGCGAGGCTCGCCGCCGCCGGCCGCGAGAAGTAATCGCCGCCGCGACTCGGCGGTTACAAGCGGAACGGGATGACGAGCAGGAAGCGGCTCGCCACCGGCGAACCGTTGCGCGTGGCCGGCCGGAAGCGGGCGGTGCGGGCGGCGGCGAGGGCCGCCTCGTCGATGCCGCCCTTGCCGAGGCCCTTCACCAGCTCCACAGCGGTGACCTTGCCAGCCTCGTCCACCGAAAGCCGCATCACGACGTCGCCTTCGAGGCGCATGCGGCGCGCGAGCGTCGGGTATTCGGGGCGGTCGAGGCCGACGAGCACCGGCGCCGGGCCTTCCGCGCCGCCCGGCGGTGCGCTCGGCGGCGGACCGGGCACACCGGCCGAGATGGTGGCGCCGCCGCGCACCACGCGCGCGAACTTGAGGAGCTGGGCGCTGAAGTCGTGCCCCTCCTGCGTCACGCGGTCGAGGTTGACGACGATCTCGGGCTTGTCGCCGCGCATCGCCAGCCCCACCGACGCCTTGCCCTGCTCGGCGAGCGCGGCGTCGCCGGAGATGGTGAGCACCTTCGCCATCGCCACGGCGTTGAGCAGCTCGGGAGTCGCGGTGCCGGGCAGCAGGTAGGCCACCACGCCTGGCTGCAGACGGCCGGCGGCGGCGGAGAGCGGCACCGCCTCGGCGGCGATCGCGGCGGCGCCGAAGGCCTGCTGCAACGCGATGGCGGCATCGCGACCGCTCGCGGCGTCGTGCACCAACAACACCTTCAACTTCACGCGGTCGCCGAGCGCGCGGTCGAAGTCGAAGATCTTGTCGAAGGTCGTCGCCTGGACCGTGGGCGGCACCGGCGAGGTCTGCGCCCGCACCGGCAAGGCAGCAAGAAGAGCGAGCGCCGCGAAGAGAGCGGCGGCCGCGCGACGCGGTGTGCTCACGGTCTCCGAGACCTCCAAGGCGGCGGCGACCGCCGCCGCGACGTTCACTGCAGTCAAGCGCTAGATTCGACCGCCAAGCATACATGAGGGGTCGCTCGACCACGTCCGGCGGCGCCCCAACGAGCGCTGCGCCTCCACGGCTTCGGCGCTACACTCTCCAGCGATGAGCATCAGCCCGGAGCTGCTGGCGGAAGTCCTGCACCGCCAGGGGTTGATCGACGCCGATCAGACGGCGGCGGTGAAAAAAGAAGCCCGCCTCATCCCCCAGCGCGTGCGCTCCTCGCGCGCCTACGAGCTGCGGCCCATCGGCTACGAGGTGATCCTCCGCATGGGCTTCCAGGTGGCTAGCAACGGCGGCTCGCGCGAGCTCAACGAGAGCGACATCGCCGCCGCGCTGGCGCGCGACGCCGGCATGGACTACGTGCGCATCGACACCCTGTCGCTCGACGCCGACCTCATCGAGAAGCAGATCTCGCGGCCGTTCGCGCGCAAGCACCGGCTGATCCCGCTGTCGCTGCAGAACGGCAAGCTGCGGGTGGCGCTGGGCAACCCCTTCGACCTCGACGCGCTCGATTCCTACCGCCGCATCGCCGGCCGCGAGCTGCTGGCGGTGGTCGCCGCCGAGCCCGAGATCCTCAAGGCGCTCAACGAGTTCTACGGCCTGCGCCACTCGGTGAAGCGGGCCGAGCGCGACCTCTCCTCGGGCATCGACCTCGGCAACCTCGAGCAGCTGGTGCACATGAAGAGCGCCACTGAGATCGAGTCCTCCGACCAGCACATCGTCAACGCCGTCGAGTTCCTCCTCCAGCACGCCTACGACACGCGGGCGAGCGACATCCACATCGAGCCCAAGCGCGACAACAGCACCATCCGCTTCCGCATCGACGGCGTGCTGCACGACATCCAGGAGATGCCGAAGGTCGTGCACCAGGCGGTGGTGTCGCGCATCAAGACCGTGGCGCGGCTCGACATCGCCGAAAAGCGGCGGCCGCAGGACGGCCGCTTGAAGACGACGCGGCAAGGGCAGGAGATCGAGCTGCGCGTCTCCAGCCTACCGGTGGCCTTCGGCGAGAAGCTGGTGATGCGCATCTTCGACCCGCAGGTGCTGGTGCAGGATCTCGCCGGCCTCGGCTTCTACCCCGACGAGCTCGAGCAGTTCAACGACTTCATCAGCCGCCCGCACGGCATCATCCTCGTCACCGGCCCCACCGGCTCGGGCAAGACGACGACGCTCTACTCGGCACTCACCACGCTGTCGACGAGCGAGGTCAACATCACCACCATCGAAGACCCTATCGAGATGGTGAATCCGCGCTTCAACCAGACGGCGGTGCAGAACAAGGTGGGGATCACCTTCGCCGCGGCGCTCCGCCACATCCTGCGGCAGGACCCCGACATCATCATGGTGGGCGAGATCCGCGACGCCGAGACGGCGCAGTACGCCATTCAGGCCGCGCTCACCGGCCATCTCGTCTTCTCGACGCTCCACACCAACGACGCTTCGTCGTCGATCTCGCGTCTCACCGACCTCGGCGTGGAGCGCTTCATGATCACCTCCACCCTCGCCGGCGCGATGGCGCAACGGCTGCTGCGCAAGATCTGCCCGCACTGCGCGCTCGAGCGCTACCTCGAGCGCGACGAGGCGGCGACGCTGCGGCTGTCGATCCCCGAGGGCAAGCGCGTCAAGGTGAAGGAAGGCAAGGGCTGTCACCAGTGCCGCGGCACCGGCTACCTCGGACGCAGCGGCATCTTCGAGGTGCTCACGATCGACGACGCGATCAAGGAGCTGATCTTGAAGGGCGCCGACGCGCCGCTGATCAAGCGCGAAGCGGTGCGGCACGGCATGCGCACGCTGCGGCAGTCGGCGCTGCGCAAGCTTTCCGAGGGCGTCACCACGGTCGAGGAAGTGCTGCGCGTGACGGGGCTGGCGTGATCGCGGTGCGCACGATCGCTCGAGCATTCGCGGCCGTGGTGCTGTTGACGTTGAGCGCAGTCGGTCCGCTCGTCGCCGAAGGTTGGCACGGCGACGGTCACGCCAGCGGCGTCGTCGTCGATATCGACGAGAAGCCGGTCGCCGGCGCCACGGTGATGTTGCGCCTCCCGGAAGGCGGCGGCCCGGCGCCGGCGACCACGGATGCGCAGGGGCACTGGGCCCTCATCGGCCTCCTCGGCGGACGCTGGAACATCACCGTCGAGGCGAGCGGCTTCATCCACGCCGTCGGCTGGCTGGTGGTGCCCGAACAGGGCCCGGCGCCAGCGCTCACCGTGCAGCTGCGCTCGCTCGAGGAGGAGACGCCGGGCGGCCCCGAGAACCCGCAGGCCGTCTACCTGTGGATCGACAAGGGCAACTCCCTGCTGGCGCAGAACAAGCCCAAAGAGGCGCGCGCCGAATACGAGAAGGCGCTCGAGGCGCTGCCGCCCGAGCAGCGGCCCGACGTCTACCAGGGCGTGGCGCGCTGCTGGTTCCTCGAGGGCGACGCCGAGCGCGCCGTCGAGGCCGTCGAGGCCGGCCTCCGCATCGAGCGCGATCACAAAGTTTTGCGCCAGCTCCTGCCGATGCTGCTCGAGGACCTCGGCCGGCCGCAGCAGGCGACGAAGTTCCTCGCCGAGCTCGACGCGGGCACCTTGCCGGCGGAGGCCAAGGAGGACGAAGCGGAGCGCGGCGACTGGCCGCCGGAGATCAAGGCGGCGATCGCGGCGCCCGCCGAAGCGCCGCGATCGAATCGTCCCGGCATCTACAAGGTCGCGTTCGCCGAGCGCTCGCCGTGGAGCGCTCGCGCCGAAGTGCTGCGCCGCGCCGGCACGCCGAGCGAGATCGTCGCCAACGCGGCGCCGAGGGCGCTCGCCTACGACCTCGCCAAGGAAAGCTTCCAGGTTCAGGTCCCCGAGGGCGAGGCGCCGGCCGCAGGCTGGGGCCTCTTCGTCTGGGTCAGCCCCGGTCCGTTCGGCGGCGCCTATCGACCCGAGCGCGTCGCCGCCCTGACAAAACACCGCCTCATCTGGGTGGGCGCCAACGCCTCCGGCAACGACCGCAACCGCTGGGATCGCTGGGGGCTGGCGCTCGACGCGGTGTGGAACCTGCAGAAGCTCTACCGCATCGACCCCGAACGCGTCTTCGTCGGCGGCTACTCGGGCGGCGGCCGCGCGGCGAGCGCGCTCACCATGCTCTACCCCGACGTCTTCCGCGCCGGCCTCATGCAGATGGGCGTCGACTGGTTCCGCGATCTGCCGGTGCCCGATCGGCCGGGCTCGCACTGGCCGGCCCCGTTCGCCAAACCCGACGCCGAGCGCTACCGGCTGGCGAAGGAGCGCGCGCGCTGGGTGCTGCTCACCGGCGAGCGCGACTTCAACCGCGTGCAGACGCGGGTGATCCGCCGCGAGATGGAGAAGGAAGGTTTTCGCGCCGTCACCTACCTCGAGGTGCCGAAGGTGACGCACTACGATCCGATCCCCGCCGACTGGCTCGAGAAGGCGTACGCGGCGCTCGACGGCGTGCCGGCGGTGGCCACAGCGTCGCGCTGAACCGCGCGTCCCGTACCGTGCGGCGCAACCGTCCCAGCAGCAGCGCGCTCAAAGTAGCGCACGCAGTGGCCTTCCTCAGCCACGAGCCGGAGGTGGCGGCGGTGCTGCCGCCCGGCCTCGCGGAGACCAACGAGCGGCTGCTGCGCGCCTCGGGTCACCTGCGCGCCAAGCACGTGCGGCGGCTGCAGAGCCCGCGCTTTCGGCGCTTGTTCTACTTCATCGATTCGCTCGGCGCCCAGGGCCAGCTTCTCTTCGTCGGCGTCCGCAAGCGGCTGGTCGCCGACGAAGCGGCGGCCGCCATCGCCTCCGGCTGCCGGCAGCTCCTCGTCCTCGGCGGCGGCCTCGACACGCTGGCGCTACGCCTGGCGCAGGAACACCCGGACCTGACGCTCGTCGAGCTCGACCACCCTGCCAGCCAGCACCGCAAGCGCGACGCGGTGGCGCAGATCGGACCGCTGCCGCCGAACCTCCACCTCGTTCCCGAAGACCTCGCCACCGGCGACCTCGCCGATGCGCTGCACCAAGTGGAAGCCTGGGACGCGTCGCGCCGCACCTTCACCGTGGCGGAAGCCGTGTTCATGTACCTCGACCGCGATCACGTCGAGCGCACGCTGCGCGAGCTGCACGACTCGACCGGCGCGGGCAGCAGCCTGCTCTTCTCCTATCTGCGCCGCGACGCGCGCGGCCGGCTGCTGCTCGGCAAGCGTCCGCGACTCGCCGCGATGGCGCTCGCCGCCGGCGGCGAGCCGTTACGCTGGGCGGTCGGCGAAGGCGAGCTCGCGCACCTGCTGGAGACGACCGGTTGGGAGCTCGCTGTCGAACGCTACGACCTGCGCCAGCGCTATCTCGCCGGCAGCGCGCTCGCCCACCGGCCGCTCGCCGACGTCGAGCTCTACGCGCTGGCGCGGCGCCGCTGAGCGACGTGCATCACGTAGCCGGCCGCTGCTGCCAGGGCCGCTTGATGATCAACGTCAGCGCCAGCAGGCCGATTCCGGCCACCGCCGCTGCCGCGAAGAGCGGCGCCAGCAGCGACAGCACGGAGAGCCCCACCGAGCCCACCGCCTCGCCCGTCGCCAGCAGATGGTTGCCCAGCCCCAGCGTCGTCCAGCTCGACACGTGGCGGGCGAGCGTCGTCGCGCCCTGCACGCCGGCCGCGGCGCCGCCGCCGGCGATCACCGCCAGGCTCCAGCGCATCAGCGGATCGACGTCGGTGACCACGGAAGCGGTGATGACGATACCCGCCACCACCGCCATCGGCCCAGCCGCGAAGTCGAGCGCGTTGTCGATCCACGGCACGTAGTAGGCGAGCACCTCGAGCAGCGTGGCGACGGCGAAGGCGATCAGCGCCGGCTTGGTGCCGATCCAGTGGAAGCCGCCGGCGAGCGTCAGGTGCCCCGTCTGCGCCGCCAGGCTGGTGACCAGCAGCGGCACGAAGACGCGGAAGCCGCACGCGGCGGCGAGGCCGACGCCGAGGCAGATGGAGAGCAGGGTGTCGAGGTCCATGGCGAACCCTCCGCGGCCGATCGCGGCGCGATTTCATTGTACGGTACGGCGACGGCACGCCTGGGATTCCGCCCGTCCATCCGCACGGATCGGTCTTCCGTCACGTTTCAAAGGTGGCTGCATAGCGACAGTTAGAATGGCGCCGCCGATGGATCACGCATGATCGGTCAGACCCTCCTCCACTACCGGGTGCTCTCCAAGATCGGCGAGGGAGGCATGGGCGAGGTGTTCCTCGCCCTCGATACCAAACTCGAACGCCAGGTGGCGCTCAAGGTGCTGCCGCATGACATGGCGTCCAATCCGCGGCGCTGGGAGCGCTTCGTGCGCGAGGCGCGCGCCATCGCCGCGTTGAACCACCCCAACATCGTCACCATCTTCGCCGTCGAGGAGGCCGAAGGCCGCCACTTCTTCGCCATGGAGCTCATCGAGGGTGAGACGCTCGAGCGGATCGTCCACAGCCCCGGCCTCGAGCTCGACCGCTTCTTCTCGATCGCCACGCCCCTCGTCGACGCCCTCGCCGCCGCCCATCGCCAGGGCATCCTCCACCGCGACCTCAAGCCCGAGAACGTGATGGTGGGCCGCGACGGCCGCGTCAAGGTGCTCGACTTCGGCGTCGCCAAGGCGATCGGGCAGCAGGAGAAGACAGAGGCCGCCGGCATGCGGCGGCGCAATCTCACCGAGGAAGGCTCGGTCCTTGGCACCGCGCGCTACATGTCGCCGGAGCAGGCGTGCGGCGAGCCGGTCGACCAACGCACTGACATCTTCTCGCTCGGCATCGTGCTCTTCGAGATGGCGACCGGCTCCTATCCGTTCCAGGGTCGCACCGCCGCGGAGGTTCTCTCCTCGATCCTCCGCGATGAGCCGCCGTTGGCGCATACCGTGCGACGCGAGCTGCCTACCCGCTTGAGCGCCGCCATCCACCGCTGCATGCTCAAGCGCATCGAGCTGCGCTACGGGTCGGCGGACGAGCTTGGCCGCGACCTCGACGCCGTGCGGCGCGAGCTGGCGGCGACGCCCGTGCGTCACGGCGTCGACCGCACGGTTGCCGAGCCGGTGGCGCGCGCGCGGGTCGCCGACCGCCAGTATGGGCCGAGCGGTATCACCAAGACCCCCAGCCCCGCCTTGGCGGTGCTGCCGCTGGTCGACCTCGCGGCCGGGCCCGACTACTTCGTGGAAGGACTCACGGAGGAGCTCATCACCGCCGTCGCCAAGGTGGGCTCGATGCGGGTGATCTCACGGCAGTCGATCATGCGCTACCGCGGCTCCGACAAGCCGCTGCCGGAGATCGCCAGCGAGCTCGGCGTCGACCACATCCTGCAAGGCTCGGTGTTGCGCGCCGGTGACCGCGTGCGCATCTCGCTGCAGCTGGTGCGCGCCGACCCCGAGGAGCATCTCTGGGCCGAGCGCTACGAGCGCAGCGTCGGCGACGTGCTCGCCGTCCAGCACGAGATCGCTCGCGCGGTGGCGAGCGAGATCCTCTCCAAGCTCACCTTCGGCGACGACGTGTCGGAGCCCGCCGCCCCGGTCGCTCCGGAGGTGCTCGAGGCCTACCTCAAGGGCCGCTACTACGTGAAGAAGCGGACCCACGACAGCTCGCAGAAGGCGCTCACTTTCTTCCAGGAAGCGATCGACCGCGATCCGCTGCACGCCCCCTCGCACGCCGGTTACGCGGACGCGCTGGCGCTGATCGGCCACGAGCGCCCATCGCCGCAGATCGCCGAGCGCGCGCGGGCGGCAGCACGCCGGGCGCTCGAGCTCGACCCCGCGCTGGCCGAGGCGCACGCCTCGCTCGGCTTCATCAGCTTCTACTACGAATGGGACTGGGCGGCTGCCGAAGCCGAGTTCCAGCGCGCCCTCGAGCTCGCCCCGAACGAGGCGACCATCCACCACTGGTACTGGTCGCTGCTGGTGACCACCGGCCGTCGCGAAGAAGCTGGCCGCCAGATCCGTCTCGCCTGCCAGCTCGACCCGCTGTCGCCGATCATCGTCACCAATCTCGGGGTGCACTACTACCTGTGCGGCGATCCGGTGCGCGCCGTGCGCCAGGTCGCCAAGGCGCTCGACATCGAGCCCGAATTCCGCTGGGCGCACTTGCTGCTGTGGCGGGCGCAGGAGCAGCTCGGCGAGCTCGACGCCGCGGTGCGTTCCCTCGCGCGCGGGCTGCGCGGGCTTTCGCGCGACGACGTGGCCGCCACCGTCGAACGGCTCTACCCGCAGGTGGGTTATGGCCCGGCCGCGCAGGCGGCGGCCGAGCAACTGATGACGACCGGTCCTGCGCCGGTACCCCTGGACACCGTGGCGATGCTCTACCTGGCCAACAATTGCCGCGAGCAGGCCATGGCCCTGGTCGAAGAGGCCTTCGCCGCCCGCCTCACGCTGGTCGTCTGGCTGGCAGTGGCGCCGGAGTGGGCCCCGTTGCGCGACGACCCGCGAATGCAGCGGCTGCTTTCGCGCGTGCACCTGCAGGCGGGACCGGCAGCAGGCGGGGCCCGCGTGGCTCCCGCCTAGCTGGTGCTGTCGCCCGGCGGAGCCACGAGAGCGAAGCACCCCGGCGGCGCATCGTCGCCCAGGTACTTGCGCACCTTGTCCGCGTCGTGGCTCTTGAGGACGGCCTTCTCCTTGGCGCCGATTCCGGCGTCATCCAGCGTCTTGTCGGGATCGGCGAGGTAGCGCTGGCGCAGGCTGTGGTCGGTCGAGGCCTTGGTGATGAAGTCGAGCGCCTTCTGCTTGGAGGACGTGCCGCCCGCGGTACGCTTTGCCGGCTTCCGCTTCGCCGGCGTCGTCTTCGCCGCCGGCTTCTTCGCGGCGGACTTCTTCGCCGCGGTCTTCTTTGCGGCGCCCTTCTTCGCGCCGCGCCGGCTCGCTGCCGGTTTGCGCGTCGCCGTCTTCTTCGCGCCGCGCCGGGCCGCACCCTTCTTCGCCGCAGCCTTCTTCGGCTTCGACTTTCCCTTGCCACCGCCCTTCTTCGCTGACGACTTCTTCGCCGCCTTCTTCTTAGCCATTCCCTCCTCCTTCCATTTCAGTTGTCGCTAGGGACAATGCGAGTAGGGTACGCCTCCCCAGCCGACGCGGTCAACCATCTGTCAGATGGGACGGACGCCGTCAGGGCATTCCCGCAACGGCGCCGCTGCTACACTCGCGCGATCCCACCGTGACGAAGCGACCGTCGCTGACTATCGTCGGGACCGGCTTCCTCGTCGCCGGTCAGGTGACCCCGGAGTCCTGGTCGGCCATCCAGGTGTCCGACCGCTTCTTCTTCATCGTCGGCGAGCCGGCGACGCGCCTCTGGCTCGAGCAGCAGCATCCGCGCGCCGAATCGCTCCACGACGTGTTCTGGGACGGCCGGCCGCGCCAGCCCGCCTACGACGAGATCGTGGCGCGCATCCTCGCGCCGCTGCATCAGGGCCTCGACGTCTGCGCGGCCTTCTACGGACACGCCGGCGTCTTCGTGTACTCGTCGCACGAAGCCATCCGCCAAGCGCGAGCGGCAGGATTCACGGCCTCGATGCTGCCGGCGGTCTCGGCCGAAGACTGCTTGTTTGCAGACCTCGAGATCGACCCGGCTCGCGACGGCTGCCAGAGCTTCGAGGCCACCGACTTCCTCGCTCGCAAGCGCGCCTTCGACCCGAGGAGCGGTCTCGTGCTCTGGCAGATCGGCGCCCTCGGCGTCGTGCACTATTACCATCGCGATCTGTGGAACCGCGACGGTCTCGATTACCTGGTCGAGGTTTTGCGGCGCAGCTACCCGGCCGACCATCCGGTCGTCGTCTACGAGCACATGCAGCTGCCGGTCTGCCCGCCGCTGATCCAGCGCACGGCTCTCGCCGCGCTTCCGCGCTGCACGATCAACACGCACTCGACGCTGTGGGTACCGCCGGTGGCGAAGGCGCCCGTCGATGAGGCGATGCTGGCGCGAATCCGCACGAGCTCCCTGCATCGGCTCTACGCGGAGGCAGTGTGACGCGCGGCCGGACCAAGGTCGGGAGTCTGACCGTCGTCGGAACCGGCTACAACGTCGCCGGTCAGGTGACGCCGGAAGCGAGGTCCTGCATCGAAGCGGCCGAGCGCGTCTTCTACCTGCTCTCGGACTCCGCCACCAGCGGCTGGCTCAAGACGCTCAACGTGAAGGCCGAGTCGCTCCACGACTGCTATCGGGTCGGCGAGCCGGGCCCTCAGGCCTGCGAGCGGATGGTCGAGCGCATCGTGCTGGCGGTGCGTGCGGGAGCCGACGTCTGCGCCGTCTTCTACGGCCACCCCGCCGTCTGCGTGGCGCCCGGCATCGAGAGCGTGCGACGCGCGCGCACCGAAGGTTTCGCCGCACAACTGCTCCCCGCCATCTCCTTCGAGGACTGCCTCTTCGCCGACCTCGGCGTCGACCCCGGCAGCTCGGGGAGGCTGATGTACGAAGCGACCGACTTCCTGGTCCGCCCGCGAACCTTCGACACCACCGCGGCGCTGATCCTTCTGCAGGCGGGGGCGATCGGGCTCGTCGACTTCACGGCCGGCGACCAGCCCAACGTCGCTGGTCTCGCGGTGTTGACCGAGGTGCTCCTGCGCCACTACCCGCCGACGCACCGGGTGGCGCTTTATCGCATGTCGCAGCTGCCGATCTTCCCGCCCCGGATCGACTGGATGGCACTGGCCGACTTGCCCAGTGCCGGCGGGCTGTCGGTGGTCTCGACACTCTTCGTGCCGCCGCTCGCTCAGCGGCCGTTCGACCGCGAGGTCTTTTCCCGACTCCAGCAGATGGCGGCGAACGTGCCGAACGCTTCGCATCCCTGAGAGGAACCCGCCGTGAAATACGACCTGCGCAAGGTAGGGCTGCTCACCGTCGTCTATGCGAGCCAGGGCATCTCGCCGGGCTTCGCCGCCTTCGCCATGCCGGTGCTCTTGCGCAAGCAGGGAGTGTCGCTGCAGGCGGTGGGGTTCGCGATGCTGCTCTTGCTGCCATTCGCGTTCAAGTTCGTGTGGGGGCCGTGGAGCGACCGGCTTGCACGGCGCGGCACCATTCGCCAATGGATGGGCGCCCTGCAGATCGTGCTCGCCGCGGTGATGGCGTCGCTCATCTTGCTGCCGCCGGCGCACGGCGTCGCGCCCTTCCTCGTCGTCGTCGGGCTCGGCTACGTGATCGTGTCCGTGCTCGACACCGTGACCGACGGGATCACCGTCCGTCTGCTCTCCCCCGAGGAGCGGCCACTGGGCAACGCCGCGCAGTTCGGCGGCTATTACGCGGGCAGCATCCTCGCCGGCGGGCTCTTCCTCGCCATCGAGCCGCGCATCGGCTGGGGCCCGGCGGTGGCGATGCTGGTGCTGCTCGTCGCCAGCGGCTGGGCGGCCGGGCGCGCGCTGCCGCCGCTGCCGCCGGCCACGGTCGCGTCGACTGAAAAGGCCAGCGTGCTCGCCTTCCTGCGCGGCCCGTCGTTCCGCTACGTCATCCCGCTCCTGTTGCTGCTCGACATGCCGCAAAACGTCGGCATCGCGCTGGTGGCGCCATTCCTCATCGACAACGGCCTCACGCAAGCGCAGGTGGGACTGGTCTCCGGCACCTTCGGGCTGCTCGGCGCCTTCGCCGGCGCCGCGCTCGGCGGCGCCGCGCTGGCGCGGTTGCCGCGGATCCGCGCGCTGATGCTCGCGGCCTTCCTGCAGGTGCTGCCGCTGTTCGGCTTCGCCTGGCTGGCGGCGCACCGCGGCACGTCGCTGCTGGCACCGATCGTCATCACCACCGTCGCCTTCGGGCTCGCCAGCCTGTTCAACGTCGCGATCTCGTCCTGGTTCATGGACCAGGTGTCGCCGGCGCAGCCGTCGACCGACTACAGCTTGATGGCCTGCGCGCACACCGCGAGCTTCGCGCTCGCCAACCCGATCGCCGGCGCCAGCGCGTCGGCGCTCGGCTTCCGCCTCCACTTCACCGTAGTCGGCGCGGTGGCGCTGCTGTTGGTGATCGCGTCGTGGCCGTGGCTGCGACGGCTGGCGAAGCCGCGCTATGCACCGATCGCGGCCGAGATGGCGGCGGCCGGCTGAGCGGCGCTCAGCGCCACAAGCCGAGCAACACCGCGGCGGCGACGAACGACACCAGGTTGTAGCCCGAGTTGATGAGCCACAACGGTTTCGGCGTCTGCGAGAAGATCGCCGTCGCGAAGCTCGTCGGCGCCGCGAAGCCGAGCCAGCAGAGGAAGCCCACCGCCGCGGCGCGCCCGAGCGTCACCGGCGGGAAGTGGTTGAGCACCACCGCCATTGCCCAGGCGATCACCAACCCGGAGAGGAAGGCGAGGCCGTAGAGAAGCGCCACCGGCGAGCCGGCGGCGCTCGCCTTGAGCTCTTCCTCCGTCTTGCCCATCAGCGCCATCCAGCGCTTGGCGAACAGCACCGAGTACCACAGCCCTCCGAGCACGAAGATCAGGATCCCTGCGACGAGAACGGCGAGATAGTTGACGGCCGGAAGCGTCATGGGAAGCCCTCCATGTGAGCTGGAATCGATGGACTCCGATCATGGCACGAAGGGGTGGGTGTCCGATGTCAGATCTCGCTCTCGAACGCGCAGTCAGGTCCCGCCACGCACGGTCGATGCGTCACCCTCGGCACCGCGGCCGCTGGCTGGGCCCGGTCGTACTCCTGACATTGGCGGGCTGCGGCATCGTCGACCGCGCCCGACAACACCCCTACACCCGAGCGCACGCGTCGCTGGTCGCGGCCGCGGATGGGCGGCGCCCGGCGCAAGGGTGCGTCTCGGGCTTCCCGTGTGGCGCGAGCGCGGGTCCAGCCGGACCGGTGCGCGCTGCACACCTTCGGCAGGCAGCGGCGGCGATCGAGGCGGACCTCGACCGCGCACGTACGAGCTCGACCCTTGGTGCCGCGGCCTCGCTTCAGCTCTACCTCCATCGGCCGGCTGAGGCCCTCGCGCTCCTCGACGAGGCCGCGGCCCTGCGCGGCGCCGATCCGCGGCTCGTCGTCGATCGCGCCGCCGCGGTGCTCGAGCTCGACGGCTCCCGCCCCGGCGGAGCCGCCGACGAGCTTGCCGCCACGGCGGAGCTCATGGACCGCCCGCCGCTTGGAGATCCAGAGCTGGCCGCGAGATGGCGCTACAACCACGCCCTGTTGCTCGAGCGGCTCGGCCTGGAAACCGCGGCCGCCGACGACTTGCGAGCTGTGACCGGCGGCGGCGAGCTGGCGCCCTTGGCGGCCGAGGGTGTCGCGCGCCTGCAGGCCGCGGCAGCATCGTCACGGTGGGACGCCGGCGACCGCCAGCTTCTGGCCAACGCTCTCGCCCGCGACGACGCCGCAGCCGTCTCCCGCCTCGTCGACCGCTGGCCGCTCGCCGCGGCGACCCAGGTGGAGGAAACGATCCTCGCGGAGGTCGCCGGGAACGCCGACCGGCTGCGCCAGGCGGAGCTCATCGCCACGGCGCTCGCACGCCGCGGCGATCCTTTCCTGTCCGAAGTCGTCGCCGGGTTGCGCGCCGACCCGAGCCCCGATCTCCGAGCCGCTCATGCCGACTACGGCCGTGCCCGCGCTCTCGAGCACGCCGGCAAGTACGAGCAGGCGCTGCCGTTGTTCACCGACGCCGCCGGCGCCTTCACCCACCGCCGCAGTCCCTTCCGTTGGCTCGCCAGCCACGGCTTGGCCACCTGTCTCTACCGGACGCAACGACCAGCCGCCGGACTTGAGCTGCTCCGCTCTTCGCTGCACGCGGCCCCGAAGCGCTACCACCACGTGCAGGCGCGGTTGGAGTGGCTGGCCGGCATTTTCGAGAGCGTGCTCGGCGACCCGGCCGCGTCGCTCGACGAGTATTCGCGCGCATTCGCGCTGTACCGGGATGACAAGAACGACGAAGGGATGGCCAGGTTGGAGATGCTGACCGCCGAGGGTTGGTGGACGCTGGGCGAGTGGCGCCAAGCATGGCGGCACCGGCGCCAGGCCCTCGCGCGCCTACGCCGAGTCGCTGACCCCCAGCTGCAGCGAACGATCCTCGACGAGGCGGCCGATGCGAGCGGCGGTGACGGGTTCCTCGCCCTGGCGGGGATGCTCCAGGACAGCGTCGTGGAGAGCGCCCGTACAGCGCACAACGACTACGCGCTGCCGGTCGCGCTCGCTCAGCGCGCCCACATCAGCCTTCGCCGCCGGCTCTGGGCCGCGGCCACGGCGGACCTCGCCGCCGCGCGTGGCGGCGTCGAGGCGATCGCCGCCGGCAAGTACCGCCAAAACATCGACGCCTCCGTCGCGATGGTCGAGGCCGAGGCGCTGGCGCGAAACGAACCGCAACAGGCGATCCGAAAACTGGCGGCGGCGACCGTCTTCTATGAAGAATCGAACAATTGGGTGCCGTTGAGGACCGCCGCCATGTTGACCGCGAGCTGTTACCTCCGCCTGGGCGACCACGCCGCCGCGCTCGAAGCGCTGAAGAGAGCGGAAGCGCTGGGCGAGCGCGTGCGTAGGCAGAGCCCGAGCGAACGCGTGCGGGCGGCGTTGGACAATGGGTCTCAGCAGCTCTACGGCGAGCTCGTGCGGCTGGCGCTCGATCGCGGCGGCGACGCCGGCATCGCCGAGGCGTTCGACTACTCCGAGCTCTCACGGGCCCGTCGCCTCGCCGACTCGCTGGGAGCTTCGCAAGTCGAGCTGTCCGATCTGAGCAGGGCGCTGCCAGCCGGGACCGCGATGGTGGTCTACGAAGATCTGGGCAGCGCTTTGGTCGCCTTCGTGGTGCGCGCCGACCGCGACCCCGCCGTCGTCACCTTGGATCGCCAGGGCCTCACGGCCGACGTCGCGCTGGTGCGCCGGTCCCTGGCCGGCAGGTCCGCCGACGTTCCGTGGAAGCAGGGTCTCGCCAGCCTGTGGCGCCGGCTGGTGGCGCCGCTCGAGCCGCGGCTCGGCGGCATCTCGTCGCTGGTGGTGGTGCCGCACCGCGAGCTGGTGACGGTCCCGTTCGCCGCCCTCTTCGACCCGCGCCGGCAGCGTTACCTGATCGAGGACTACCGGCTGCAAATCGCGCCCTCGGCGACCGCATTCGTCAACGCCCTCGCCCAGTCTCGACAGCGGCAGGGTCCGCCGGCGGTGCTCGCGGTCGCCGCCGGTGAGAGCAGCGGCGATCTCGCGTCGGTGCTCCCTCGCCTGCCGCGAGCCAACGCAGCCGCGCGCGCCGTCGCCGCTCGTTACCCGCATGCGGACCTCCTCATCGGCGCGGCGGCGACTCGCGATGCATTCCTCTCCGCTGCCGCGCGCAGCACGATCATCCACTTCGACGGCCACTCGGTGGCCAGCGCCGTGGATCCGTCGCTGTCGTTCCTCGCCCTGACCGCGAGTAAGGAAGATGCCGGCATCCTCTACGCCCAGGACATCGCGAAGCAGCGCTGGCCATCCGCACAGCTGGTGTTCCTCGCCAGCTGCCACACCGCCCAGGGCCGGAGCGACGACGCCGAAGGCATCCAGGGTTTGGCGCGGGCTTTCCTGGCCGCCGGCGTCCCCGCCGTGATCGGCACGCTGTGGGACGTCGACGATCGTCTCGCCGAGACCGTTTCGCTACGTTTTCACGAGCACTATGCAACGGGCTCGGATGCGGCGTCGGCGCTGCGTTCCGCCCTGCTGTCGGTGCTCGCCAACGAACGCCAGGCACCGCCGGCCTGGGCCGCGTTCGAAGTCATCGGCGGCGTCGCTGAACCGACGATTCACTGAGGAGAAGGCCATGCAACCGAGACCCCACGAGCTGCCGATGAAGCCCACCTACCGCTTCCGTCTCGTCTTCGAATGCCTGTGCGCATTCCTGAAGCGCGACGACGACGTCCTCGTCGTGCTCCCCGACGGCCGCTACGGCTGCCCGCCCATGCCCAGCCACTGCGACCACGCCGGGGACGGCGACGCCGCCGGCCACGAGGCGTGCGGCCCGAACATGCCGGCGCACATCGCCGCCATCCAGTTCAACCCCTGCGAGCTGGCGCCGGACAGCGATCTGCAACCCGACCTCGTCTTTCGGCGGCCGGGGGCGCGCAGCGAACAGGCGCTCCTCTTCCTGACCGGCCAGGACATCGCGCTCGACGCGCCGCTGTTCGGCGCCCCAGCGATCGCCGGCGGCCGCGGCGCGGCGGCAGTGCCGCAGTCGGCCGCCGAGGCCGAGGACCTCTGCTGGGTCGCCGACGTCTCGCGGATCGATGCCGCGGCGGGAGTCATGGACCCGTCGTGCGCGCAGCCCGGAACCAACGCCTCGTTGACCGGGGAGCCGAGCTCGCCCGGGCGGGTGGTGGCGCGCGTCAGCCTCAAGGGCGGCACGCTCCGCTCTCTGGTCCTCGGGCTCGACGAGCAGCAGGAGCCCATCCTCTTCGACTTCCAGGAATCCGACGCGCTGATCCCCAACGGTTTCCAGCAGGCCATCACCTCGGCCGTGGCCTGGGACGTCGCCGTCGGCGAGGAGACCGTGACGCTCGTGCTGAGCTCGTTCGACGGCACGACGCGGCGGCTGCAGTTCTCCTTCGCCGGCCTGCCGATGGGGTACACCATGCAGGTGCTGGTGAAGAACATGCCGCTCGACTCGCTCCTCGAGGTGCCGTACTGCATCTATCCCGGCGACACCATCGCCGTCGACCACCACTTCGCGATGTACTACGCGCTGTCGCAGAGCCCGCCGCGCAACTTCTGGGTGCCCCTCGAGACGGCCGCGCGGGCAAACGGGCCGATCTGCCCCAGCGCCTCGTTCGTCGAGGGAGCAGCGACCTAGTGATCTCCATGCAGTGCCGGTCCTCTTCACTGCTTACCTGTGTGAGCGATCGATGCCGCCGGTCATCATCGACGTGCCGGCGGACCCGCGGCGAGAGGTCAGGGACTCTTGCCCCGCGGCCAGGCGGCTGGCGGCATCGGTCGCGGTCATCTTCGACGGCGTACCGCCGCTGCGATCGAGCGACGGGACCTGGTCGCTGCCCACCAAGCCGGCGCCGGTGAGCCCGCCGGAGAGGTTTTCCGAACAGCGTGAGGTGGTCAGGGCTTTCACCGGCGTGCTCGTCGGGCCCGACGTGCTGCTCACCACGCGCCATCGGGTGAACGTCCGCAACCCGCAAGGACTCTTTGCGGCGTTCGGTTTCGCGATCGGCGCCGATGGAATCCCCAAGACGCGTTTCGCCAGCGACGAGGTCTTTCGCGTGTGCGAGGTCCTCGGTGAGGGAAGGTATCTCGCCAACCCCGAGGACGACTGGCTGCTGCTGCGCCTCGACGCCAAGCCGGCTCGCCCGGCCCTCGAGCTCGATACTCGGCCGCTGACCAGCGGCACTCGGCTGTGGATGATCGGGCATCCGGAAGGATTGCCGATGAAGTTCGTCGACGGCGCTCACGTGATCGACACCAGCGAGCGCTCCGTGCTCACCGATCTCGTAGCGAGCCGAGGCAACTCCGGCTCGCCGGTGTTTCGCGAGGGGTCGGCGGCGGTGCTCGGCATCCTGCGGACGGCGTCCCTCTCGCTCGCGCGAGCAGGGGCGAAGGTGACCTGGCAGCGCGGCAAGCCCGGCGCGCCGCGCATCGCCCGCGTCACGCGTAGCCAGGCCTTCGCCGCGAGACTGCAGGAAGTCTTCGCCGCCGCGCCTGCGGCGGACGTGGATGCCGTCGCGGTCGCCGGTCTCGGCGACGGCGCGCCAATGCGCGGTCAGCTCGCCTGGACGGCGGCCGCCGCCAGCAGGCCGGCGGTGCAGGCAACACCGCCGCCGGCGTGACTGCCACTACCGCCGAGGTAGAGGCCGGGCACGGCGGTGGTGTAGCGGGCGCTCGAGGCAGTCGGACGCAGCACGAGCAGCTGATCGAGCGCCGGCTCGCCGTGGTGGAGCTGACCGCCGGTCAGAGCGTAGCGGTCGGCGAGGTCGGCGGGAGCAAGCAGCTCGTCGGCGACGAGACGTTCCCGAATCGTTGGGGCGTGGCGCTCCAACATCGACAGTACCGACTCGACGAGCCCCTGGCGGCGTTCGTCCGTCCAGCCGCCGTCGAGTTGGTGTGAGACGTAACTCACCACTACTGACGCCACATGGTGGCCGGTCGGGGCCAGGCTCGCATCCGAGACCGTCGGCACGCGCACGTCGAGATGCGGCTTGGCCGAGACGCCGTGGTACTTCACGGCGTCGAAGGCGCGTTCGAGGTCGTCGACGTGGCCGCCGCCGATGCGGATGGATTCGAAGAGTTGGCCAGGGCGCGCCGCGAGCTCGAGCGGGCCGTTCAGCGCCAGGTGAAGCTTCGCGGCCGTGCCGCGCATTCGGATGCGGCGGAACTCCTCCTCGACGCGGATGGGCAGCGTGCCGGGCGCGATGAGCTGGAGGAAAGTGCGCTTGGGGTCGCAGGTCGCGATGATGGTGGCGGCGTCGATCGTCTCGACGCCATCGCCGTCGCCGGCGACCTTTCCCAGGGTGACGCCGGCCGCCTTGCCGCTCTCGATGCGGATCTGCGCCACCTCGGCGCCGGTGCGGATCTCTACGCCTGCAACCCTTGCCGCGCGTTCGAGTGCCGCGATCAACGCCGGCGGGCCACCTTGCACGAATCGGCCCGGCGCCGCTTCGTGGAGGAGCAGATTGGTGGTCGTCCCCGCCGACCAAGGGCCGGCGAAGGTGCCGATCACCGCCGGCGCCGCGAGGCCTTCCACCAGCAGCGGCGTCTCGAACTGCTCGTTGAGGAAGTCGGCGACGCACATCGGGGCCACGCGCATCAGCTCGAGCGTGTCGTGGCGGCCGAGGCGCCACAGCCCCAGCCCGCGCTTCGCGAGGTCCCAGAAGTCGCCGGCGCCTGAGGGCGACAGCGGCGGCGGCGGCGAGGTCATCACCTGTTCGACGAGCGGGCGCAGCTTGGCGATGAAGGCGCGATAGCGATGGTAGGCGTCGGCGTCGTGGCGCGACCGCGTGGCGAGCTCCGCTTCGGCCTTCGCGGGATCCCGATCGAGCAGGATGCCGAGACCACCCTCCTCTGCCAACAAGGTCGGCGGCGCGTCGCGCCACCTCAAGCCGTGCTTCTCGAGCCCTAGCGCCGCGACGACAACCGGCGACACCAGGCCTTCGTCGTGCAAGACGCCTGGCGCCTTGTAGCCAGGATGAAACTCGATCGCACCGCAAAGCCCGCCCAGCTCGGTGCGCCGCTCGAGCACCACGACCTTCTTGCCCGCCCGCGCCAAGCGCACCGCCGCCGCCAGCCCGTTCTGCCCGCCGCCGATCAAGATCGCGTCGTACCGCGCCGAGCTCACACGACTCTCCCGCCCAGCATCGTCTTCGCGCACAGCGCCCCCGGCGCGCCCATGATCCCGCCGCCAGGGTGAGTGCCCGAGGCGCACATCCACAGGCCGTCGATCGGTGTGCGGTATCGGCTCCAACCAGCGATCGGCCGCAGGAAGGCAAGCTGCTCGAGCGACAGCTCGCCGTGGAAGATGTTGCCCTCGGTCAGCCCGTAGATCTGCTCGAGGTCCCACGGCGTGAGCACCTGGCGGTGCAGGATGCGGCTCTTCAAGTTCGGCATGTACTCCGAGAGCGTGTCGATCACCGCGTCGCCGAAGGCCTCGCGCTGGTTCTCCCAGTCGGCGGCGCCTTCCTTGAGGTTGTACGGCGCGTACTGCACGAAGATAGACATCGTGTGCTTGCCTGGCGGCGCCACGGTCGGGTCGGTCAGCGACGGAATCACCACGTCCATGAACGGCTTCCTCGAGAACGCGCCGTACTTGGCGTCGTCGTAGGCGCGCTCGAGGTATTCGATCGACGGCGCGATGGTGATGTCGCCGCGCAGGTGCGGGCCAACGCCGGGCAGGCAGGCGAACTCGGGCAGCGCGTCGAGCGCCAGGTTGACTTTGCCCGAGGAGCCGCGCATCTTGAAGCGCTTGACCTGCTTGGCGAGCTCGGGGTCGAGATGCTTCTCGCCCACCAGCCGCAGGAACGTGCGGTGTGGGTCGACGCCGGAGATCACCGCCTTGCACGCGATCTCGTCGCCGTTCTCGAGCACCACGCCGTCGGCGCGGCCGTTCTTCATCCGCACGTGGTCGACCGGCGCGTTGACGCGGATCTCGACGCCGAGCTCCGTCGCCGCCGCCGCGATCGCGTTCGCTACGGCGCCGGTGCCGCCCTTGGGCAGTCCCCACGCGCGATACGAGCCGTCGATGTCGCCCATGTAGTGGTGCAGCAGCACGTAGGCGGTGCCGGGCGAGCGCACGCCGAGGAAGGTGCCGATGATGCCCGACACCGACATCGGCGCGATGAGCTGCTCGCACTCGAACCACTCGCTGAGGAAGTCGAACGCCGACATCGTCATCATCTTGACGTTGCCGATCAGCCACTCCTCGCCCTGGCCGCGCACGTGCTTGGCGAACTTGGCGAGCCGCAGCAGCTCGAGGGGATTGCGCGATACCGGGTCGGGGGCCGGGCCGTCGACCATCGGCTTGACCAGGCGGCCAAGCTCGGCCATCTTCTGGCCGAACTCCTTGTAGACCTCGGCATCGCGCGGCGAGAACCTGGCGATGGCCCGTTTGGTGCGCTCGGGGTCGGAGTCGCGCAGCAGGTAGCGGCCGTCGGGGAACGGCGTGAAGGTCTCCTCGAGCGGCAGCACCTCGTAGCCGTGGCGCGGCAGGTCGAGGTCGCGGATGATCCACGGCCGCAGCAGCGACACGACGTACGAGCAGCAGGTGTAGTGGAAGCCGGGGTAGATCTCTTCCGTCGTGGTGGCGCCGCCTACTTGGTGGCGGCGCTCCAGGACGAGCACCTTGCGGCCAGCTTTCGCGAGATACGCCGCGCACACCAGGCCGTTGTGACCGGCGCCGACGATGACGGCGTCGTAACGGACGCTCATCGCGAGTTGCTCCCGAAGTGCCGGCGCGCGAAAGGCCAGGCTGGTGCGGCCGCCGGGCTCCACGGGTCCCCGCCTGCGGGTGGGTATCCCGCCGTGCTCGCTACGCTGCGCGCGGCGGGAGCCCTCCCCCCCGCGCGCCCGCTCCGCCCGGCGGCCACCCCAGCCTGGCCGGTCCGTGGGGTCGTCACGGCTTGCGCTTCCTCTCGGGATCGAAGAACGGTGTCTTCACGACCTTCGCCGGCACCTTGCGGCGCTCGTATTCGACGGTGTGCTCCATCTGCAGCACGGTGCCCGGCTGCGAGTGCTCGGTGTGCACGGAGGTCAGGGCGATGTACTTCTTGAGGATCGGCGACCAGGTGTGGCTGGTCACCTTGCCGACCTGCCTGCCGTCCTCGTCATAGACCGGCAGCCCGTCGCGCCGCGCCGTCGCCGGCAGGTTGGGCGGCAGCAAGAACGACTCGTAGAGCGCCTCGAGCGCCTCCCACGCGACTTCGAGGCCGACGAGCGCCCACGCCGCACCGCGCTTCTTCTCCGCCTCGAGCGCCTGCCGGCCGACGAAGTTGGGGAAGCGCGGACGCTCGAAGTCGACCAGCCAGCCGAGCCCGGCCTCGGCGGGCGTCGACTTGCGCGACTCGAGCACCACCTTGGGCGCGCTGAAGTAGTCGACGCCGAGGAGGATGAACCCCGCCTCGATGCGCGACACGTCGAGCGCGTCGAGCCCTGCCGCGGCGATGCCATGCGGGCGGCCGGCGTCCATCAGCGCGTCCCACAGCCGGGTGGCGTGCGCCTTCTCCACCCAGACCTCGTACCCGAGGTCGCCGGTGTAGCCGGTGCGGGTGATCCAGACGTCGAGGCCGTCGAGCTTCGCGCGCGTGGCGCCAAAGAACTTGAGCGCGTCCATGTCGGCGTCGCACGCCGCGCGCAACACCTCGCGCGAGCGCGGGCCCTGCAGCGCCACCACCGCGATGCGGGCGCTGCTGTCCTCGATGGTGGCCCGCATGCCGCGCCCCACCATCTGAAGCCAGTGCAGCGTCGGATCGGCGGCGGTGACGCGGTAGTAGTCCTCGTCCCAGCGCGTCACCGTGCCGTCGTCGATCACCTTGCCATGGTCGTCGCACCAGCAGGAGTAGCCGACGCGGCCGACCTTGAGCTTGCTGACATCGCGCACCATCATCCGCGACAAGAGCGCCGCCGCGTCGGGGCCGTAGACCTCGTACTTGAAGAGCGGCGACACGTCGAGCAGCCCCGCCGACTCGCGGAAGGCGAAGTACTCGCGGTCGTGCGTGGTGTCGTAGCTGCACACCGCGGCGTAGCCGGACCAGTCCTTCCAGCGGAAGCTGGTGCAGAGCTTCGACGTGCGCTCGTGGAAGGGCGAGGGAATGGGCATGGTGGCGAAGTGGTTCGAGGCCGCGTGGCGGGCGCGGCGAAGGTATCAAGACGCCGTAGGAGAAAGCAACTGCTGGTTCACAATGTGAATCGCTGACTGCACATAGCAAACACCTATCTTGACGTGAAGGCCCGTGCCAAGGCATCGTTGGGGCGATGCGCGCGACCGCGAAGAGCAGCGCCTATCCGGGCACGCAAGCCGTGCAGCGGGCCGTCGGCCTGCTCAAGGCGTTCACGCCCGAACGCCCGGCGATGCGGTTGCCCGACCTCTCTACCGTCGCCGGCCTCAACAAGACGACCACCTACCGACTCCTCTCGGCGCTCGTCGGCGAAGGCCTGCTCGAGCGCTCCGCCGAGAGCGGCGAGTACCGTCTCGGCCCCGAGCTGCTGGCGCTGGGCAGTCGCGCGCTGGGCGCCACCGCTCTGCGCGCCGCCAGCCGCGCCGAGCTGCAGGCCCTCGCCTACGCGACGCGCGAGACGGCGACGCTCGAGGTGCTCGTCGGCCGCGAGGTGCTCATCCTCGACGAGGCCGCCGGCGACCACGTCGTCGCCTCGATGCCGTCGCTCGGCACCCGTTGGCCGGCGCACGCCACGTCGACGGGCAAGGTGCTGCTCGCCCACCTGCCCGACGCCGCCCTCGATTCGCTGCTCCAGACGCCGCTCGATGCCGCCACGCCACGCACGGTCGTCGATCCCACCGCGCTGCGCCGCGAGCTCGCTCGCGTGCGCACGCGCGGCTGGGCGCTCGCCAGCGAGGAGCTCGAGGCGGGCTTCGTCGCCGTCGGAGCTCCCGTGCGAGGCGCCGCCGGCGAGGTCGTCGCCGCGATCAGCGTCGGCGGCCCGAAGAGTCGCCTCAACCAGGAGCGCGCCCGCGAGATCGTCCGTTCCCTGCCCGCCGTCACCGCTCGCATCTCCGCGCGCCTGACAGGAGCCCGCAAGTCATGAAGCCACGCTCGTCCTTCGGCCAGCACACGCTGCCTCGCGAGTACTTCGTCTCGCCCGACGTCTGGGAGCGCGAGCAGGAGCGAATCTTCGGCCGCTCGTGGCTGCTCGCCGGCCACCTGTCGCGGCTCCGCGAGCCCGGCAGCTATTTCACGCACGAGGTCGGCCGCGAGAGCGTGCTCGTCGTGCGGGATCGCGAAGGTGAAGTCCGCGCCTTCCACAACCACTGCCGCCACCGCGGTACGCGTCTGTGCACTGACCACGCAGGCACTCTGGGCACCGCCATCCAGTGCCCGTACCACGCCTGGACCTACGGCCTCGACGGCGCCCTCCGCGCCGCACCCAACATGCAGGGCGTCGCCGGCTTCGACCGTTCCGACTACCCGCTGCGCAAGGTGGCGCTCGCCACCTGGGAAGGCTTCGTTTTCATCAACCTCGCCGCCGATCCGCTTCCTTTCGCCGAGGCTCTCCCCGCATTGCAGAGCCGCTTCGGCCAATGGCGTCTCCCCGACCTCGTCTCCGTCCACCAGACCGTCTACGAGATCGAGGCCAACTGGAAGCTCTTCTTCCACAACTACAGCGAGTGCTACCACTGCCCCAACGTGCACCCGCACCTCAACAAGCTGACGCCGTACCGCAACACCGAGAACGACCTCGACGAGGGACCGGTGCTCGGCGGGCCGATGTGGATGAGCAACCCCGACGGCAGCATGACCATGCACGGCGGCCGCTGCGCCGCGCCGTTCGCCGGCCTCTCCGAGCAGGAGCGCGGCCGCGTCTACTACTACACGCTCTTCCCGAGCGCGTTCCTGTCGCTGCATCCGGACTACGTCCTGGTGCATCGCGCGCAGCCGCTCGCCATCGACCGTACGCGCGTCCTTTGCGACTGGTACTTCCACCCCGACGCCGTGGCGGCACCCGGCTTCGATCCGCAACCGGCGATCGACTTCTGGGACCTCACCAACCGCCAGGACTGGGACCTCTGCGCCAACGCCTTCAAGGGCGTCATCTCGCGCGCTTGGCAGCCGGGCCCCTATGCCGACCTCGAGAGCCAGCTCGCCGCCTTCGATCGCCAGTACCTGCGCGCGCTCGAGGCCGCGGCGCCGGTCGCGCTGGCGCCAGCCTGAGGGCGCGCACGATTCAGATACGCTAGCCGCCGTTCCTCATCAACTCTGACGGAGAAGGGGATCGAGGTGGCCGCAACCGCGAAGCGCAGGACTTTCCAGCCCACCAAGGGCAGGGGCAAGGCGAAGGGCAAGCTGCCCGAGCTGCGGCTGGGCACCGGCTGGCTGCCGGAGCCTCCCGACGAGCGCGACCTGACGGTGGATCACCAGCCGCTCCAGGGCATGCTGGCGAAGCTGCGGCTGGGGAGAATGATCGTCAAGAAGGTGCTGCCGCCCAAGGTCGACCTCAGCAAGTGGGCCGGCCCGGTGCAGTTCCAGGGCGGCTTCAACACCTGCAACGCCCACGTCGTCGCCGGCCTCGTCACCTACTTCGAGCGCAAGGCGCACGGCAACGAGATCGCGCCGTCGCGGCTCTTCCTCTACAAGGTGGCGAAGAACTTCCTGCAGGCGACCGACAACGCCGGCGTCTACATCCGCCAGGTGATGGGCGTGCTCAAGCTCGTCGGCGTGCCGCCCGAGAAGTACTGGCCCTACCCCGATCCCGGCACCTACCAGAAGCCGCGCTCGAGCGACCCGCTGCTCGACGCCGAGCCCTCCTCATTCTGCTACGCCATCGCCAACGACTACCGAGCGATCACCTACTACCGGCTCGACGAGCCGGACCAGAGACCGGCGGCCCTGCTGCATTTGGCCAAGGCGCACCTCGTGGCGCAGGTGCCGTTCGCGTTCGGCTTCCCGCTCTATCAGCTGCTCGGCGAAGCGACGACTACCGGGCGGATCCCGTACCCATCGGCCGAGCAGGCGCCGCTCGCCAACCACGCCGTCGTCGCCATGGGCTACGACGACGACATCGTCATCGGCAAGGGCATCAAGGGCGCGGCGGCCACCCGCGGCGCCATCCGCATCAAGAACTCGTGGAGCGAGAGCTGGGGCGAGAAGGGCTATGGCTGGCTGCCGTACGAGTACGTCCTGCAGGGGCACACACGTGACTTCTGGACGCTGCTGCGCAGCGAGTGGGTCGATACCGGGGCGTTCCAGCTCATCAGCTGAGCGCGCACGAGTTGCGGCGACCGAGCGATCGCCGGAACCGCCAAGTGAGTCAAGGTGGGCCGTGCAGGTCTCGAACCTGCGACCCGCGGATTAAAAGTCCGCTGCTCTACCAACTGAGCTAACGGCCCGGCCTCGGCGGCGAGTATAGCGGCGCGGCGCCACGCCCCTTCAGTCGCCGGTACCCTTCTCGCCCGACAAGCGCGCGACGATGGCGGCCAGCTCCTCGACGCGTCGCTCGAGTGCGGTGAGGCGGGCCGCGATCGCCGCGTCCATGGGCGCCGCCCCAGCGGTCTTCGACCGGGGGGTGTCAGCCACCGGCGGCGGCGTCTGCGGCACACGGTCGAATCGTGGCGACCCTGCGCTGGGCAGCACGGTCGGCGGTACCGTTGCGGCGGGAACCGCCGAAGGCAATGCAGGTTGGTGGACCGTCGCATCGTCTTCGACGGCATCGACGCGGGCGCGCGTCGTCCCAGGAGCTTCGGGCACGGCGCCGCTTCCCAGCAAGTGCCGCCAGCGCCGTTCCTTCTGTCCCGGCTGGCGCGGCAGCTCCTCTACCAGGCCGCGAGCCGCCAGCGCCCGCAGTGTCTCCTCCACTTCTCCGAGCTCGACGAACTGGTGCATGCGTGGCGTGCGCGCCCGCAGCTCGCCCGGCGTCTGCGCGCCGCGCAGCAGCAGTTCGGCCAGCACCGACTTCGCCGCCGGCTCTTTGAGCCCCAGCTTCTCGTCGAGGCTGTGCTTCCAGCGCAGCGCCCGTGCGCCGCGGTCGCGCCACACCAAGAGGTCGGCCATCAGCCGCAGCAACGCCGCTTCGACGTCGGCCGCGCTCAGCCGGCTCACCGGCTCGCGGTTGCTCGTCTGGTTGCACGCGGCGACGAGGGCGTTGAGCGTCAGCGGGTAGACGTCCGGCGTCGACAGCTCCTTCTCGACGAGACAGCCGACGACGCGCTGCTCGATGGGATCGAAGCGACGGATCACGGCGCGCTCCCGGCCATCGGAGCGACCCCGCCAGGGCCGTCGATGGTTGACATCCCAGGCGACGGCAGGACGGCCGGCGCGCTCTGGGTCTGGCGCGCGAACATGGACGGCGCCGTCGCCGCCTCGACGACTCCGGAGTCGAACGCGGCGCGCCAGTAGGCGCGGTAGGCCCAACGGCCGAGCGGCCCGACGCTCACCAGCGTGTGGCAGGCGAGACCAAGAATGCCGCTGCGCAGCGCCGTGAGCCCACGCGCCGCGGCACCAACCGAGCCGCGCGCCCAACTCCGGCGCGCCAGCGCGTCGGCGATACGGCCGGTCGGCGTCGGCGGGCCGAGCAGCTCATCCGCGAGCCCCGGCGCCCGCCGCTCCATCTCCTCGCGCCAACGCCACTCGCCGCGGCCGCAGCTGCGCAGGGCGATGCCGAGCTCCGCCGTGGTCGGCGCGTTGCCGTGGAGCACGAGGACTTCTTCGCTCCGCACGAACCGGTGCCCGCCGAGGTGCAGCGCGGCGCCGAGCGCCATCTCGCAGAAGTGCTCGTGCTCGACGCGGAAGCCGCCGAGCTCGACGTAGAGATCGCGCCGCATTGCCAGACCGCGCAGCGAGACGCCGCGCCAGTGACCCGGGCCGAGCGAGCCGTACCACGTGGCCTCGAGCTCGACCTGGCGCCTGCCGAGCGCGCTGGTCGGCAGGTAGCCGCTGCGCAGGCAGAACGCCGAGGCGCCGCCGCCGAGCGCCTCCATCGCGGCAGCGGCCGCACGCGGCGCGGGCACGCAATGCGCCTCGCTGAACAGCAGCAACGCCGCGTCGGCCGCCCGCGCGCCGCGGTCGTAGAGCACCGCATCGTTGTCGTCATCGACCGACAGCCAAAGGTCCCACGGACGCAGCCGCGGCCGCAGCCGCGCTTCGAGCGCCGCGGCCTCGTGGGCTTCGACCACGGCGACGATCTGGATGCGCTCGCGCGGATGCGATTGCGCGTTCCAGGCGTCGAGGCAGGCCTCGCCGAAGCCGTGGTCGTGCGAGAGCGGCAACACCACGGAGATGTCGAAGCTGCCGAGGTCGTGCACGGTCGCCGATCCTATCCGCGCCAGCGCGGGGTCGGCGCGCATCGTCTCGCCGCCCGCCGCCTCGCTGTAGGATCGCGCCCGCGATGGAGAATATCCTCGTCACCGGCGCGCTCGGGCAGATCGGCTCCGAGCTGGTCCCGGCTCTGCGCGCGCGCTACGGCGCCGACCACGTGGTCGCCTCGGACATCCGCATGCCGCCGCGCTCGGGCGGAGCCGCCGGGTCGACGTGGGACGCGGGGCCGTTCGAGTTCCTCGACTGCACCAACCGCCACCAGGTCCAGGAGGTGCTCCACCGCCATCGTGTGGACACCATCTACCACCTCGCCGCCCTGCTCTCGGCCACCTCGGAGGAGAAGCCCCACGTCGCCTGGGACATCAACATGGGCGGCCTCTACGGCATCCTCGAGGTGGCGCGGCAGAACCGTTGCGCCGTCTTCTTCCCCAGCTCGATCGGCGCCTTCGGGCCGGCGACGCCGCCCGACGAGACGCCGCAGGACACCATCCAGCGGCCGACGACGATGTACGGCGTCACCAAGGTGGCGGGCGAGCTGCTCTGCGACTACTACCACCGCCGCTTCGGCGTCGACACCCGCGGCCTGCGCTTCCCCGGCCTCATCTCGTACGTCGCGCCGCCCGGCGGCGGCACCACCGATTATGCGGTGGAGATCTTCTACGAGGCGATCCGCCACGGCCACTACACCTGCTTCCTCGATGCCGACACGCGCCTCGACATGATGTACATGCCCGACGCGCTGCAAGCGCTCGTCGCGCTAATGGAGGTCGACGCCTCGCGGCTCGAGCACCGGAACGCCTTCAACGTCACGGCGATGAACTTCACGCCCGAAGAATTGGCGGCGGAGATCCGCAAGCATCTGCCGGGCTTCACCATCGACTACCGCATCGACCCGGTGAAGCAGTCGATCGCCGACTCCTGGCCCAACTCGCTCGACGACTCGGCGGCGCGGCGCGAGTGGGGCTGGGCGCCGAAGTACGACCTCGCGGCGATGACCGCCGACATGCTCGCCAAGCTGCGCACCAAGCTGCAGCCGGCCACCGCCGCGAGCTAGACCGCCAGGAGCCTCACGGATGCCGCAAGACCAACTCCTCCAGGTGCTCGCCGGCGAGCTCGCCGACCTCCGCGCCGCCGGCACCGCCAAGGGTGACGAGAGCGTGGTGACCAAGGTGCTGCCCGCGGCCGGCAGCCGCGGCCCGCGCTTCCTGCTCGCAGGCCACGGCGACACCGAGTTCCTGCGCATGAACTCGAACAGCTACCTCGGCATGGGCTTCGAGCCGAAGGTGATAGAGGCCGAGGAGAGGGCGGCGCGCGCTTACGGCAGCGGCCCCGGCGCGGTGCGCTTCATCAGCGGCACCTACGACGTGCACGTCGCGCTCGAGCGCCGGCTCGCCGCCTTCCACGGGCGCGAGGCGGGGATGATCTTCAGCTCCGCGTATGCGACGGTGCTGTCGACCATCGTGCCGCTGGTCACCGACCAGACGGCGCTGATCAGCGACGCGCTCAACCACAACTGCATCATCAACGCGATGCGGCTGGCGCGGCCGGCGCGCAAGGAGGTCTACCGCCACAACGACGTGGCGGACCTCGAGCGCCAGCTCCTCGCCTGCGCCGGAAGTTGCCGCCGCGCGGTGGTCGTCACCGACGGCATCTTCTCGATGCGCGGCGACCACGCGCCGCTCGCCGAGATCGTCGCGGTGGTGAAGAAGCACGACGGGCTCTATCCCGAGAACGTGGTGCTGGTCGTCGACGACAGCCACGGCGTCGGCGCCTTCGGCGAGACCGGCCGCGGCACCGAGGAGCACACCGGCTGCGGTCCGGTCGACGTTCTCGTCGGCACGCTCGGCAAGGCGTTCGGCGTCAACGGCGGCTACGTGGTGGGCAGCGCCACCCTCCTCGCCTACCTGCGCGAGAAGTCGCCGATGTACATCTACTCCAACCCGATCACGCCCGCCGAGGCGGCGGCGGCGCTCGCCGCGGTCGAGATCCTCGACAGCGACCGCGGCCGCGCGCTGCTCGCGCACCTGCGGGAGATGACGGCGCGGTTCGAGCAAGGCCTGGTGCGGCTCGGCTCCGAGACCATCCCCGGCGCCCACCCGGTGGTGCCGCTGATGGTGCGCGACACCGCGCGTACGACGGCGCTGGTGCGCCACTTGAAGGACAACGGCATCCTCGCCACCGGCCTCAACTATCCGGTGGTGCCGAAGGGCGACGAGGAGATCCGCTTCCAGGTCAACGCCGACCACACCGAGGCCGACATCGACCAGGCGCTCGCCGTGCTGGCGAGTTTCAGCGACTAGCCGGCATCGAGATCTCCGCGGTCGCTACGCGGCCTCGCGATGACTGTCCGGCGTCATCGCGAGGAGCGTAGCGACGAAGCGATCTCGATCTTTGCGGCTATTTCGAGACCAGGTTGGTCTCGACGGTGGCGCGCCCGTCGGTCGCCTGGTTGAAGTACTCCATCCAGCGGGAGCGGATGCGGTCGAGCTTCTCGACCGAGCCCGGCTTCGGCGCCTCGCCGTTCTTCGTCACCAGGATGAACGCCATGCGGAAGTTCTTCTGCGCCGCGGCGCTGCCGGCGGCGGGCACGCGCGGTCCCTCGGCGGCGATGACGTCCTGGATGCTGAAGTCCTCGCGAGTGCCGTGGAAACGGATGCCGGTGGCCGGCGCCTCGCCGGTCTGGTTGCCGGTGTTGCCGTCAACGTAGAACATGTCCGGCACCTCGCCGGGCGCGCGGACGCCCATCACGTACTGGTCGAGCGCGCTGAAGCCCTCGGTCGCCGCCACGGTGGTGAAGGTGCCGTCGCCGTTGTCCTGGATCCGGTTGCCCTCCATGTCGGAGGCCTCGGAGTTGAAGTTGAAGTTCCAGTGCGACAGCGCGCGCCCGAGCAGCGCCGGGTTGTCGGGGCTGTTGACGCGCAGGAAGGCCAGCCAGCGGTGGCCCGTCTCTTGGCCGAGGACGTCCATGGTCGTGTTGGTGCCGAGGAAGGTGGTGTCGGGGTTGTCGGGGTAGTTGGCCAGCGAGCCCATCTGCACGAAGCTGCGCAGGCGGCCGTGGCTGCCGGCGATGCTGCTGGCGTCGAAGATCTGCTGGCCGATGCCCTTGATCTCGTTCTTCACTCCGAACTCGTAGGCGAAGGCGCCGCCGCCGAGGAGGATCTGCGGGAAGTCGAGGAAGACGACCAGGTGGTCGTACTGGTCCGCGAAGCCGCTGAAGAACATGTTGGCGATGCCCATGTCGTCGAGGCCGGAGCGCTTGGAGAACTGCTCCGCGACCGCGCCGCTGGCGATCGTCACCGGCAGGTCCGACTGGTAGTCGACGAGCTTGAAGGCGCCGCCGTCGCCCGGAGCGATGCCGACCACCGCCTCGTCGGCCTCGAGGTCGCCGAAGGCGAAGGTGATCTTGCCCGTCTTGTCGAGCTTCACCTGGAAGGTCGACAGCCGGCTGGTGCCGAACTGCGGCAGCCGGTACCAGGTGACGATCGCCGCCGACTTGCTGGTGCTCACGTACACCCCGGCGTCATCGGCGGCGGTCTCGGGGTTGAGGTCGACGAAGAAGGGCGCGATGCGCGGCGGCCCGTTGAGGAAGCGCTGCACGCTGCGCTCGGTGGACTCGGCATCGGGAACGCCGAAGGTGATGTTGCCGTCGGAGTGCACCAGCATGCTCGAGTACTTCTTGGTGAAGAAGGAGAACTTGAAGCCCTTCGGGAAGCTGACGGCGCGCACGTCGTCGTCGCCGAGGTCGAGCTTGGTGCCCGGCGGCGGATCGGCGAGGTTGCCGCCCGTGGTCGCCACCTGATAGCCCTTGCCCTTCGGGGTGTACGCGATGCCGATGCCGGCGACGTCGACCGGGTTGGGGCTGGTGAGGATGCTGCCGTCATCCGAGAGCACGGCGATGTCGCCCGCCGCTTCGGCCGAAGGCGCGCTGATGGCGGCCTTGTCGAGGTTGCCCGGGTCGCGGTCGACGCGAGCCCGCTCGCGCTCGTGCTCGTCGTGCACGCCGACGGCGACGGCCAGGGTTCCGCGGGTGGTGCCGCACCAGGCGTCGGGATCGCCGTCGAGACGGGCGAGGGCCGGAGCGGCAAGGGATGACAGGGCGAGTAGGACGAGCGGCGCGGTGACTCTCTTCAACGGCATCTGGATTCCCCTAGAAGAAGTGTGACGCGGTGGGTGGAGGCCACACGAAGTTTAGCAGTTGAGTTAGAGGATCGCGGGACGCCATATCCTTCGCGCCGATGACGAGCGGAGCGGCGCGGGCGAGCGGCGGCGAAGGGATGGTTCTCGGCAGCGCCCTGGAAGCCGAAGAAGCGCCGCGCGGCCGGACGGCGATGCTCGCCTTGGTGGCCGTCGCCGAGCTGTGCGGCATGTCGGTGTGGTTCACCGCCAGCGCCGTCGCCGAGCCGCTGCGGCAGCGCTGGGGCCTCGAGGCGACGCAGGCCGCGTGGCTCACCACGGCGGTGCAGCTCGGCTTCGTCGTCGGCACGGCGCTCATCGCGCTGCTCAACGTGGCTGACTTGGTGCCGGAGCGGGCGCTCGTCGCAGGATCGACCCTCGGCGCCGCAGCGGCCAACGCGGCGCTGCTGCTGGCGCCGGGTTTCGCCAGCGCAGTGGGGACGCGCTTCCTCACCGGCATGCTGGTCGCCGGCGTCTACCCGCCGGCGATGAAGATGGTGTCGACCTGGTTCCGGCGCGGCCGCGGGCTCGCCATCGGCACGCTGGTGGCGGCGCTGACGGTGGGCAAGGCGACGCCCTACCTGGTGAAGGCGCTCGAGGGCGCCTCGGTCGAGGCGGTGGTGCTGGCGGCGTCGGCCGCCGCTACGGTCGGTGCCGCGCTCATCGCGATCGGCTATCGGCCTGGCCCCTACGCATTCCCGCGCCGCCAGTTCTCCTGGCGCCTCGTCGGCGCGCTGCTGCGCCAGCGCGAGACGATGCTCGCCGTCGGCGGCTACCTCGGCCACATGTGGGAGCTCTACGCGATGTGGGCGTGGGTGCCGGCGTTCCTGGCCGCGTCGCTATTGGCGCGCGGCGGCGCCGCGCATCCGCTGGCCGACTGGCTCGCCTTCGGCGCCATCGCCAGCGGCGGCGCCGGCTGCATCTGGGGCGGCTGGGCGGCAGACCGCGTCGGCCGCGAGCGCGTTGTCCAACAGGCCCTCGTAGCCTCCGGCCTCTGCTGCCTCGCCGTCGGCTTCGCCTTCGGCGCGCCCGCGTGGACGCTCGCCGCCATCACTTGGACCTGGGGCTTCTTCGTCGTCGCCGACTCGGCGCAGTTCTCGGCGCTGGTGACCGAAGTGGCGCCGCAAGATGCGGTGGGCACCGCGCTCACGCTGCAAACGTCGATGGGCTTCCTGCTGACGATGGTGACGCTCCAGCTCGTGCCGAAACTCGCCGAGATCGGCGGCTGGCGCTGGGCTTTCCCGGTGCTGGCGCTTGGGCCGGCGGCCGGGATCGCCGCCATTCGACAGCTCGCAGGAACGCGTCGTGGGGAAGGAATCCCGCTATGATCCTTACTGGAGGTAAGGGAATGGCTACCGCTACGTTGACCAGCAAGGGCCAGATCACCCTTCCGAAAGCCGTCCGTGAACGCCTGCGGGTCGACAGTGGGGACCAGGTGGATTTCGTCGTCAACGACCGCGGCGACGTGGTGGTGCGGGCGGCGACGCTCGACGTCTCGGAGCTCAAAGGCCTGTTGAAGCGCTCGCGCGCCAGACCGGTAACCATCGAGGAGATGAACGCGGCGATCACGCGCGCTCACACGAGGAAGCGTTGAAGGGACTGGACACCAACGTCCTGGTGCGCTACCTCACTCAGGACGATCCGCAGCAGGCCCGGGCCGCCAATGCGGTGATCGCCCGCGCCGTCGAAGAGAGCTCGCGTTTGCGGGTGGATGACGTAGTGGTCTGCGAAGTGGTCTGGGTGCTTCGCCATGCGTATCGCTTCGACCGCCGCACGATCTCGTCGACGTTGGACAAGGTCTTGAGCACCGGTCTCTTCGCCTTCGAGGATCGCGAAAGGCTCCGACAGGCGCTCGACGACTACCGCGGCAGCCGCGGCGATTTCGCGGACTACGTGATCGGGCGGCGAAACCTCAGCTCCGGCTGCGAGAGCACCGTCACGTTCGACCGAGACCTCGAAAGCAGCCCGGCATTCACGCTTCTCTGACGTATTACGCTGATTTCGGATGCACAAATCGCCATTCGCGGCATCGAAGTGCCGTTGAGCCTCGAGGTGGGCCAAGCGCTTCGCCTCACCGACGACGAGCTGTTCGAGCTCTCCCGGGGCCAAGATTCGGCGAAACCGGTCGCCCCGCAGGCGGCTCGCGTCGGACTGTAATGGGCACTGGCGGCAGGGGATGTCGCCTCCGGCGGCAGTGGCGCCTCCGCGTCCCCGCTTGCCCTCGCCGCCCGCCCAGGCCGCTGTCATGCGCGTCCTCGAGAGATCGAAGCTCGCCGTGTTCCTTGAAAAACGCTAGACGCGTCCGTCTCTGAGTTTGGAGACTAGAAGGAGGACAACCCATGCCTCAGCTCGAGATCCTGGACCGCCTGATCGCAGTGGTTGTGGTCCTGCTTCTGCTCAGTCTTCTCGTGCAGTCGATCCAAAGTCTGTTCAAGCAACTCATGCGGTTCAAGTCCCGGCAGCTCGAGAGCTCGTTGGTGGACCTATTCGAGGCCGCGCTCGGCCAACAGAATGCTGGACGATTCGCCAAGTGGGGTGGCATGTCGTCCCTGCGGCTCGATCGCTGGTCCCTACGCAGCCAGGCCTCGCCCGCAACCCGAGAGCTCGTCAAGCGGGTGCTCGATCAATTCCGGGCAATCGGCCGCCTGACCGCCACGGCTGGCAACGCCATCGAGTCCCTCGCTAAGGAGGACCTCCTCAAGGTCGTTGGACGGGTAGCCCCGGACTCGTTCGTCGAGCGATTCACTCACGCCCTCCAACTCGCTTGCGACGAAGCGGTGGGGCTGCGAGCGGCCATGGAAGCGATCCGAATGGATGACTTGCCGGGCGATGCCAGCGCCGCCTACGCCCGCACGAAACAGGCGCTGTCGCCCATCCTGGCGGACCTGGCAACGCTCCTCTCACCGCCGGCAGCACCGGCGCCCGGTCAACAAGCTACCCCGCCGGCCGTTCGCGCGGACCTCCTCACTTCCGACATCTTGCGGCTGCGCGACGTGTCCCTGGACGACGTGTTGCAAGTGCTGGCAGGCGTTCAAAAGACAGTCAGCGAACAGCTGTCGAAAGACGCCGGAAACTTGGCCCTCAAGAGCGTCGAGTCGGGCTTGAAATCGGTCGCCGCCAGGATCGCTGGGCTGCAGCGCCTGGTAGACGACGCCCTCTCGCCGCTCCGCGCGCGGCTGGCGTCGATCGAGACCTGGTACGACACGGTGATGCAGGGCTTCGAGGAGCGCCACCATCGCAGCATGAAGGCGTGGGCCTTGGCGATCAGCCTGTTCGTGGTCGTCTTCCTCAACGTCAACCTGCTCGACGTCTACCGCACCAGCACCGCCAACGCCACGGAGCTGGCAAAGTACGAGGACCTTGCGGATCGACTACTCGCGCGAGCCGAGAAGCAAAAGCAAGCGGCGATCGAGCAAGAGAGCAAGTCGGCCGCGACCGACCAAGAGAACAAGCCAGCAAATACCAGCGCTGCCGGCAAGAAGGAGCCAGCGCCCGAGCAGGCGAACCGGCCCGCGAATGCCGGGGCCGCTGCCAAGAAGGAGTCGACGGAACCAGCGCCCGATCCCCTGCGGGAGGAGATCAACCTCCGGCGGAACGAGATTGCCACCGACTTGAAGACGGCGAGCACCCTGGGCCTCGGCTGGAGAGCCTGGCCCAGCCTGCCCAAGGACAAGAAGCAACTCCTGGCAGCGGCCAAGCGGATAGGAGTCGGCTGGTTGCCGGCGGCCTTCCTGGTCTGGCTCGGTGCCCCGTTCTGGCACGACGTTCTCGAAGCCCTGTTCGGGCTCAAGCGCCTCGTCCGCAAGCGGGCCGACGTGAAGAACGTCGAAGAGGAAAGCGGCGCCGGTAACCCGCAGCCCTAGACCGCGAGGCTCCTGGCAAACGGGGAACAGTCCCGGACCGTGCCGACGCCGGCCGGGCACGCAAGTGGCCGCGGCCGCCCTGCGGCGACCGCGGCACCTCTGCTTCCGATGGGCGGAGTCCGTCGGCGCGTCAGCAGCTAGCGCGCATCACTCGCGCCGGGCTTCCCGTTGCCGCCCACGGTCTGCCCCTGCAGGAACCTGGCGAGGAAGACGTCGCCCAGCCCCGCGCTGCCGCCGACGGCGATGTCGGGGACGAGCTTCATCTTGTTCTCCGACAGCGTGGTGGCGAGCTGCATGGCGGTGTAGCCGCCGGTGCCGACCGCTTCGACGCCGAGCTTGTACGACTCCGCCCGGGCGACGCCCACCACACGCGTCGCCTCGGCTTCGGCGCCGGCGCGCATGCGGACCGCCGCCGCCTCGGCCTCGGCGCGCTGGCGCAGCGCGCCGGCCTCACCCTTCGCCGACTCGACGTGCGCCGTCGCCTGGCGCTCGGCGATACGCACCTGCTGCTCGCTGCGCACGACCTCGGCCTGCAGGTTGGCCACCGCCGTCTCGCGCTCGAGCTCCTGCCGGCGCATCTGTGCCTCGCGCTGCGCCTCGAAGGTGTGGCGCAGCTCGTCGGCGATCTTCCGGTCGGTCTGCGTCTTCATCAGCTCGGCCGGCGGCACGATGTCGCCGATCAAGGTGTCGATGCACTCGACGTCGTAGGCCTCGACGGCCTGCCTGATCGCCTCGTACGCCTGCTGCTGGCGGTCACTCCTGGCGGAGAGGAACTCGAGCACCGTCACCTCCTGCGCCGAGTTGCGGAAGTAGTTGGCGACCGTCGGCTGCAGCACGTGGTCGACGAGGTTCTGCATCGAGCCGACGCGCGAGATCACCCGCGGCGCGTTGCGCATGCCGATGTGGATGATCTGCGAGACGTCGAGCGAGAAGGCGAAGCCGTCCTTGCTGCGCACGGTGATCGGCGACAGCCGCTGGTCGTACTGGTGCGCCTCGGTGCGCTGCGCCCAGTTGAGCACGATGTTGGTGGTCGGCACCAGCTCGACCTTCATCACCCGGCTATTGAGCGGGTGCTTGCCGGGCAGCAGCGGCTCGATCCACACGCCCTTGCGCCCGCGCTCGACGAGGTCGCCGTGGGTGAAAGTATCGCCGCTCAAGTCGACGTGCTCGTCGCCGACGTAGCTCACCACCACGCCGACGTAGCCGATCGGCACCTCGGTCATCGCGACGAGCTCGACCTGCACGAACCAGGGGTTGAGGTTCCACGAGCCGGCGAGCAGGACTTCCTCCTGCAGACCGCGGCAGCCGCCGGCGGCGAGGAACTTCTCACCCGACTGGAAGCTGTCGTGCCCGGCCACCGTCGGACCGGCGAGGTCGCCGGCCGTGATCGGGCGGCCGTCGAGCGTGGTGACGATGCCCACCTTCTCCGGCGGCACGCGTTGCACCTGCAGCAGCGCCGGGTCGAGCTCGTGCTGGCGGGCGTTTTTGGCGGTGATCACCTCGAACAGCGCCGGGTTGATGCGGTAGGAACCGGCCGTGAGGAAGGCGATCTGGCGGCCGCGCTCGCCGCCCTTCTTGAGGAAGGCCTCGGCGTCCTGGAAGCGGTCGCAGGGCACGTCCTTGGCGAGGATGCGGCCGGGCGGCACGGCGGCGCCGTCGACCGCCTTGACGAGGGCGATCTCGCCGGCCGGCACCTGCACGAGCGGGACGCGCAGCACCTTGTAGCGCCAGCGCCAGAACCCCCAGTGCCAGCCGGGAGGCAGTAGGCGCGCCTGGTAGCCGGCCTCGCCGTCGGCGGCGATCAACCGGCCGGGAGGCAGCGCGCGGCCGAACCGCTTGATGACGAGCCCCGAGAGGTGCTCGGGGATGAAGCGGCTCGAGAGCCACGCCAGGAAGGCGAAGAGCACGATGCCAAGCGAGGCCGTGAAGGCGAGGAAGATCGAAGTAGAGACGAACGCGAACATGACTGGGCTCCTTTCTGCGGAGGTCGAAGAGCACCGGTCCTGCCATGGCGTAAGCCTTTGATTTCATTGAGCCTAAATACGGAAGAACCGCGCTTGATGAGAAACCTATTGACCGAAACAGCATTACAATGATGCACGATGCGAATGCCCCACACTGTCATCGCGAGGAGCGAAGCGACGAAGCGATCTCGACGCCGAGATCGCCAGCGCCGCTCCGCGGTCTCGCGATGACGGCGCAGCCGTTCCGCTTGGTCTGGTCGGGCGTGCCTGCGGCGCGATCGCTGCACGAAGCCCTGGCCGCGCGTGGAGTCGAGGTACGGCAACGCGGAGCCGGCGTCCGCGTGATCGCGACAGCCACTCCCTCTCCCCCGCTCGCGCCCGCCGGCGACGGGCCATGGATCTGGGGAATCGCCGGCGCGACGCCACCACTGGACGCCGCCAGCGAAGCCGTGCGCCGCGGCGCCAGCGACGTCGTCGCTCTCGATGCCCGAGGCGTCGCCGACCGCCTCGCCGCGCGCGCGGCCGAGCTCGCCGTCGCGCTCGAGCCGCTCCCCGACCTCCCCGGCATGGTCACCGCCAGCCGTCGCAGCCGCGATGCCCTGCGCCAGGCGCTGCGCGCTGCGCGCACGGTGATGCCGGTGCTGCTCACCGGCGAGACCGGCACCGGCAAGGAGGAGACGGCCCGCCTCATCCACCGCCACTCCGCGCGCCGCGGCCCGTGGGTGCCGATCAACTGCGCGGCGATCCCCGACGAGCTCATGGAGTCCGAGCTCTTCGGCCACGCCAAGGGCGCCTTCTCGGGCGCCGTCGCCAGCGTCGACGGCAAGCTCATGGCGGCGCGCGGCGGCACCGTCTTCCTCGACGAGATCGACGACACGCCGCTGCCGACGCAGGTGAAGCTGCTGCGCGTTCTCGAGGACGGCGAGGTCACCCGCCTCGGCGAGACGACGCCGCGCCAGGCCGACTTCCGCATCCTCGCCGCCACGAACCGCGACCTCGGGACGCTCATCGCCCGCGGCCAGTTCGGCCAGGACCTCTACGAACGCCTGGCGATCGTCCGCATCGAGCTGGCGCCGTTGCGCGAGCGCCGCGAGGACATCCCCGAGCTCGCCGCCCACTTCCTGCGCCGCTTCGCCGAACGCCAGGGCGAGCCGCAGCGGGTCACCGATATCGATCCGCTGGCGACGGAGGCGCTGCTCGCCCACTCCTGGCCAGGCAACATCCGTGAGCTGCGCAACGTGCTCTACCAGGCGCTGGTGCAGAAGGAGCGCGGCGAGGTCTTGCTGCTCGCCGACCTGCGGCGCCTGCTCGAACCGCCGCGCAGCGAGGCCGCGGCCGGCGCCGTGCCGCTCGTCGATCCCGCCGCGGTCGCCGCGCGCGTGCGCGCCGGCGGCTTCGATCTGCGACGCGAGGTCACCGCGCTCGAACGCGCCGCCCTCGACGCTGCGCTGGCAACGGCCGCCGGCAACGCCGCCGGCGCTGCGCGCCTCCTCGGCACCGTCGGCCGTGGCCAGGCCCACGATCCAGCCGGCACCGTCCGCGCCATGCGCCGCAGGCTGGGCGTCGGCCAGACGCGCGGCTAGGCCGCCAGCACCTCATCGCGATCGTTCAGTTCCAGCACTTCCCATTCGACTGGTCGTTGATGTCGACCCAGAATCGCAATGCCTGGTTGCCGACCCCGCCATAGGCCTGGAACCCCCATCCCCAACCATCGTGAAACTCAGCCACCCGCCAGTCGGTACCGAACTGTTGCACGCACAGTGCATTCGCCGCGACAAGGGTGGGCGGCGGGACAACCGGTGCCGTCGTGCCGATCACGCCACCCGACCAGAGACTGTTTTGGTTGGAGTTGTTGACGCCCATCGGCTTCGGGAGTGGGAACCCGTTACCACTCTTCCGGATGCAAAGCAGCGGCAGGGGCGTCGAGCACGGGGTGTCACCCGTCGTCGGATTGCAGTTGCTGCAGGCCACCCGGACGGTGCCTGTCGGTGCATTCACTCCGGCGAACGCCCACGTCATCCCCTTTGGCGCGCAGCCCTGGTTCGCCAGTTCGAGTGCGAGCTCGTGTGACCAGGTCGCGCCGACTGCCGCCTGCGCCTCGATCTGCGGATTCGTGCCGTCCACGTTCGCGCTGCGAATAGTCGCGAACGGCGTCGTACCGTCGGCTGCCGCTGTCCAATAGAGCTTCTGATGGTAGGTGTCGATCGCGATCTTGCGCGGGTCATAACCGATCGGACCGGGATTTCCGGACGCGGGGTCCTGGAGGACCGTTGTTGCATTCCCCGCATCGGCCAGATCGACGGCCGTGATCGCTCCGTATTGCGGCCCCGCTCCTTCGAAACCGACGACGTAGATGCGATCAGCGCAGGTATCGAGCGCGAAGCCGAAATAGGCGGCGCCCGGAAGCGCGTTCGCAAGCATTTGCGGGGAGGTACCATTCAGGTTCGCTCGACCGATTCTGGTGCCTTTCAGCCAATACAATTTCTGCTGCGAAGGTCGGAGGTCGAGGGCGACATCGCGAAGTGTCCCGATCGTTGCCGTCGGGATCGGCAGCGCCGACACCGACGGCACGTTCACGTTCGACCGATAGATGTGCAGATTGGCTCGATCGTCCCAGTAGATCATCTGCGCGCCTGGATCGATCTCGAGATCGTCGATCCTCTCGTTGCCGACGGTCGTGAGGAGGTGTACCGGCGTGCCTCCGCTCGAGGGCGCATACCAGATCTTGCCCGGCACGCCGGTGTCGCCCCAATAGACGCGGCCATGGACCGTGTCGACGGCAACCGGGCCGGCGGCATTCGGCCACATCGTGACGTAAGCGCCGGCGTTGCCTACGTCGCCGCGGCGAACGTGATCGCCGCCCCAGAAAAGGTGGTCAGAGGCAGTAAGGGCTGGTGCTCCGAAAAACACGATCAAGATGGAAAGGCGGACAGACTTCATGATCTTTTCTCCGTTTTGAACAGATAGGAATTGCTTCTCGTGAGCTCAGGTCTACAATCGCCATGGCGAGTTGGTATTCGCGCTCGCGCCGGCGATTTCGACTTGTGCGCTCGAGACTGGTTCGCGCCCGCGCCTCCGCGAGCCGTGACCGCTCGCGCCGGGCTCGCTCGTGGCGAGCGGGTGCCCAGCGCGCTCCAATCGCTAGAAGCGCGCCGTAGCCGTGAGCGGCAGCGACCATGCTGGCGGCCGCCATCCCCGCCCGGCGGGCACCGTGCGCGCCATGCCTCGCCGGCTCGGCCTCGACTCAGCGGGCCGCTAGTACAACAGCTTCGGGTACCACTTCTCGCCGCGGCCCTCGGGCGTGTAGTCGAAGAGGTTCCACAGCGGCCAGATGGCGTCGACGTGCCTGCCGTCCTGGCCCGGCTCGCTCGGCGCGAAGAGCAGCTCGGCGGCGTAGGTGTGGAAGACCTTGCCGTCGCGGCGCGAGAAGACGTTGAGCGCCGGCATCTGCGCGCCCTTCGCGTTCTCGCCCTGGTAGTCGCGGTTGTAGCTGTTGCCGGCCGACGAGAGGAGGCGCATGTGCCGCCAGCCGCGCTCGCGTGCGAGCGCCGCGATGCGCTCGGGCGGCGACTTGGCGACGACGGCGAGGTTGACGCGGTCGACGACGTGCGGCGCCTCGCCGTCGATGCCGTCGAGGATCGACGTGCACGACGTGCAGGGCCGCTCCATCGCCGGGCCGAACATGTAGCTGTAGACGATGAGCGTAGCTTTGCCCGGCGCGAAGAGCTCCGACAGCCGCACCTCGCGGCCGGCGACGGCGGCGTCGCCGCCAGCCTCGACGAACACGTAGTCCTCAGACACCTCACCGCCGAGCGGCAGCGAGCGCCGCTGCGCCGCCACCGCCTCCTGCTGTCGGCGCAAGTCCATCTCGGCGCGCAGCAGCTCGTCGCGTGCCGTGCGGTACTCGGGCGACTCGTTGGGGAACCGAATGGCGTGAACGTTGGCGCTGGAGTCGCTCATGACGAGCAGCGTACCCCAGCTCGAACGCGCGCATCGCGACGCCGCTGCTAGGACGCGCCGCGTCGCGATCGCAGCAGCCAGACCAGCGCGACGATGACGACGACCGCTCCCCCGTCCCAGATACAGGCGTCGGCAATCGAGTAGCCCGGCATGATGTGCGCGAGGCGCGTGCGATCGATGACGGTCTCCTCGAAGAGGACCCACGAGGTGAGCAGCGTCAGGCCGAAGCCAACCTGGATCGAAACCGGCATTTCGCGAAACTTTACGGACATGGCGACCTCCCGCGTGAGAGGCTAAACCCGATACCGCGGTAGAGAGTCAAGGAGGCGGTGCCATGCTGATCGGCAAGCTCGCCAAGACAGCCGGCGTCAACGTCCAGACGTTGCGGTACTACGAACGGATCGGGCTGCTGTGCCCCGATCGCCGGTCGGCCTCCGGCTATCGGCACTACGACGAGCGGGCCCTGGCGCGCCTCGAGAGGATCAAGCAGGCCCAACGTCTGGGCTTCAGGCTGGCGGAAGTGCGCACCATCCTCGCTGCCGACGACGGGTCGATGGTGCGCGTCCTGAGGTCGGCCGCCGAGAAGAAGGCGCGCGAGCTCCAAGCCAGAATCGACGAGCTGCGGGCGGCGCAGCGCACCTTGCTGGTCGAGCTCGAGCGGTGCCGCTGCGATCAGGGCAGCCCATGCGCGTTCACCGGGCGAACGGGGCACGAGGGCGAAGTGGCCGCCGTGCCCGCTCCCCTATGGCGTCAGAACCGCGCCGAAGCCGTCAGCCGCAGCGTGCGCGCCGGCAGTCGGTAGAACTGCGCGTCGCCCAGCTCGCTCTCCGACACCGCCGCCCGCTCGTCGCCGAGGTTGTCGCCGTCGAGGCGGACCTCCCAGCGCGGGAAGCGGTAGCCGATGCCGGCGCCCCACTCGGTGTAGCTCGGCGCCAGCACGGTGTTGCGGCGGTTCAAGAAGCGGTCGCCCACCCACTCGACCGTCGCGTGGGCGTTGAAACCTTCCTTCGGCGCCCAGGTCAGGCCGCTGCTCCACAGCCGCTTCGGCGCCAGCTCGGGGCGGTTGCCCTTCAACTGCGTCGGCTCGCCAGGGTCGAAGAACTGCACGAAGTCCTCGAACTTCGGGTCGTGCCAGCCGGCCGCGCCCTGCCAGACGAGGTCGTCGAGCAGCTTCCAGCGCAGCTCCAGCTCGTAGCCCTTGAAGCGCTGCTTGCCGCCGTTGATGAGGCCGAGGTCCTGCGGCATCACCAGGTTCTCGAGGCGCATGTCGAACGCCGTGGCCTGCCAGAACAGGCGATCGGCGATCGTGCCCTTCAACCCCAGCTCGACGCTGTTGCTGGTCTCGGGCTCGAGGATGTCGGCCTCCGCCTCGGGTCCGAAATCGATCGCCGCCGGCTTGAAGCTGCGGCGGTAGTCGCCGAAGAGCCAGATGCCGTCGTTCGCGTCGCCGAAGAGCAGCCAGCTCGCGCCGAGGACGCCGCTCAATTTGTCGTTCGACTCGTCGCCCTTCCCGCCCTCCTCTTCCTCCTCTTCTCCCTCCTCGCCGTGCGCCTCGACGCCGCCCTCGAGCTCCTCCTTGGTGTGGTTGAGGCGAAGGCCGGCGATGAGGTCGAAGCGCGGATCGGGCTTCCAGTCGGCCTGCCCGTAGATGCCGAGGAAGTCGCGCTTGTCTTCGAGGTCGGTGCTCTCGTCGATGTGCAGCGAGTGGCTGTTGGGCGGGTCGCCGCCGTCGAGGTCGATCTCGTACTCGAAGTTGTCGCTGTTCTGCTCGCCCTTGCCGTAGAGCTCGTCGAGGCCGAGGATGAGCTGCAAGTTGCTGTCCGCGCCCCACGTCAAGTGGGTATCGAAGTAGAGGTCGGTGAACTCGGCGTCCTGGCGGAAGCCATCGGCCTCGACGTCGGGCTCGTCGCTGATGTCGTCGCGGCGGATGAAGCCGCGGGTGGTGTCGCGCTTGGTGTGGGTGACCGAGAGCGTCGTCGTCCAGTCGCCGCCCATCGCCGCACGGTCGAAGCCGCCGGTCAGGGCGAAGCGGTCCTGGTCGAGCTTGGCGTCACTGGGGTTGTGGTTGGCGTCGAGCGGGATGCGCGGGTCGAGGACGGTCACCGCGTTGCCGCGCGCGTGCGGGCTCGTCGGCACCTGGTCCTGCGTCAGCGCGTCGACGTCGAAGCGCCAGTTGCCGCCCCACAAGTCGCCGCCGGCGCGGTAGAGCGCGTGGCCCAGGTCGACGCCGGCGCGGTCGTCGGCGAAACCCTGCGTCGAGCCTTCGACGGTGAGCGACTGGCGCACGCCGGCAGCGCTGCTGGGCCAGACCAACGTTGCCGTCGCGCCACCGCTGCTGTGGCTGCCGCCCCAGACGCGGCCGTAGCGCACGCCATCGCCGGCGCCGCGGTGGATGACCTGAATGACGCCGGAGAAGGCAGTGGCGCCGTAAGCAACCGGCGCGGCGCCGCGCAGCACCTCGATGCGCTCGACGTTCTCGAGCGAGATGGCGGTGACGGCCGGATTGAAGGCGCCGCCCCAAGGCACGCCGTCGACGACGAGGAGAAAGGCGTCGATCTCGCGCAGGCCCCATAGCTCGGGCACGAAGCCGTTGGGACCGGCCTCGCCGCCGGGCGCCACGGTGACGCCGGCGAGCAGCGATAGCGCGCCGGCGAGGTCGGTGACGCCGCGCGCCTCGATCTCCTCGGCGGTGATGACGGTGACCTCGGCGGGGACCGACTCGACGGCTTCGGGCACGTGCGAGGTCGTCACCTCGACCTGGCTGGTGACGGTGCCGGCCGGCTGGTCGCCGGGCGGCTCTTGGGCGCCGGCGGCGAGAGAAAGTGCGACGCAGAGACTGAGACCTATGGGAACGGCGGTGGAGACTCTCGATCGAAAGACCATGATGTGCATGCTCCTGAATCAAGCTGCGAACGAATCGGCGTCGAGCAATGGCCGCCATGCGTTGCGGCGCTGCTCGGGCGGTGAACGGGCCGGATCGCGGGCGATCCGGGTTCGCTGCGGTGCGCGCGCCAGGCGCGCGGCGCTATTCGTTCTGCCGCTGGGTGAGGAGCAGGAGGTCGTCGCCGGGGCGCGGCGGCGGCAGCGACGGCGAGACGTCGGAGCGCCTCGCGGGCACTTCTTCGGAAGCTTCGGCGCGCGAGGGCGTCGCGAGGCGTGGAGCTTCGCGCGAGCTCGCGAGGTCCGTGGCGCGCGGCGATTCGGGTAGCGCCTGCGCCGGCGCGAACGTCGCGAGGCCGGAGCCGACGACGTGGCGGACGGCCGTGCCGCGCCGCGAGCCCTCGACCCAGGCGACGACGCCGCGCTGCCCCGGCAGCGCCGGCTCCCCCGCCACGCGCGGCGACCGGCGCGCGAGCGAGAACGCCTCGTCGCCCAACGGCGCGGCAACGGCGGGCGCCGCGACGACGAACCGCTGCGGCAGGGCAACGGCAACTTCGCGGTGTTCGTCGCCGAAGCGGAAGAGCAATCGCGCCTCGGCGCTCGGAACGGCGGGCACGCGCCAACGGAAGCGGCGCACGTCCTGGTCGAGGTGCGGCGTCAGGCGGAACGGATAGGTCGCGCCGCCGTCGAGGCTGAGGAAGGCTTCCCACTCCTCCACTTGGCCGAGCGCCGCGAAGGGATCGACCGGCTCCCAGGCGATCTCCGTCTCGCCGCCCGCGACGAGCGGGATGTCGGCGGCGGGTGCGAGGAGGCGAATCGCCGGCGGCGCCTGCGCGCCGGCTCGCAGCGCGCACGCGGCCAGCGCGATCCAGCCGCAAGCCGCGAGGCGAAGGGGGCGCCGGCTGACCATGCTCGACCGCAGCCTATACCGAGGAGGCACGCCCCGGCCTCGCGCCGCCCGGGAACGGCGTGGTCCGCTGCGACCGATCAGCTGGATCGGTCGGCCTCTGGGCCGCGTCCTCGTCCGCCGTCAGCGCCGCTTCGAGGCCAGCTCGGCGCAGCGCTGGCAGCTCAACCCGTCGCTCATGAAGGGCAGGAAGGGGAATAGCCGCACGTGGCAGCGCAGGCCGCAGAGAGAGAGCGCCAGGTCGTGGGCCTGCACGGCGGTCGCCTCGGCGGGGTCCGCCTTCGCGGGCAGCCTCAGCTCGACGGCGTGACGCCGCGGCGACGTTCCCGCCCAACCCCAGCACAATGTCGCGGTCACGGCGCGCACTCTATCACCGCGCTCCTTCGCCGACCGCGCCGCACGCGCCGGCCGTGACCGCTGCCGCGCCCGCGCCGGACGTTCGGCACGGGCGCCGGGTCGCTTGACCGGCGTCGTCACCGCTTCACCACCCGGCCGGCGCGCATGACGAACACCACGTGCTCGAGCGCGCCGATGTCCTGCAGCGGGTCGCCGGCGACGGCGATGAGGTCCGCTTCGTAGCCCGGCGCCACGGTGCCGATGCGGTCGCCGAGCCCTAGCGACTCCGCCGCCAGCGAGGTGGCAGAGGTGATCGCCGCCATCGGCTCCTGGCCGCCGGTCTTGACGCGATACTCCAGCTCCTGGAAGTTGCGGCCGTGCGAGCCGGCGAGCGCGTCGGTGCCGAAGACGATCTTGAGCCCCGGCGTCTTGAGCGCCTTCTTGAAGACGTCGAGCACGCGGACGACCGCCGCGTGCATGGCCGCGAAGCCTGCCTCCGTGTAGCTGCCGATGCCGAGGAAGTGCGACTGGTTCTCGAAGTAGTTGCGGAAGACGAGGTCGGTGTTGGGGTCGAAGTAGGTGCCGTGCGCCGCCATCAGGTCGAGCGTCGCCTGGTCGATGAGCGCGCCGTGCTCGACCGAGTTGGCGCCGGCCTTCACCGCGCGCGCCACGCTCTCCGGCCCATGCGCGTGCACCGCCACCCGCAGGCCGCGCTTCTTCGCCTCGGCGCAGATGGCGTCCATCTGCGCCTGCGACATCGTCGGGCCGCCGCCGGTGCGGATGCTCTCGGAGGCAAAGACCTTGATGACGTCGGCGCCGTCGTCGGCCGCCTTGTCGACCTGCCCGCGCAGCACCTCGACGGGCAGCTTCTCGTCCGAGAGCGGCTCGATGGCGGTGAGGATGCGCGGCCCGGGCAGGATGCCGCGCGCGATGGCGTCGCGCAGCGGCTTGTCGATCGGCGCGCCGAGCGACTGCACGGTGGTGATGCCGCCCATCAGCGTGCGGTAGGCGTTCTCCGCCGCATAGAGCGCGCTCTCGGCCTCGCTCTCGTGGCGGTCGGTCTCGTCGTCGTGCGAGCGGCCCGGTTGGCCGGTTACCGGATCGGTGTCGAAGTGCCAGCCGATGTGGACGTGGGTGTCGATGCCGCCCGGCATCACCGTGGCGTCGGCCAGCACGATGTCGACGCGCCGCCCGTGCTGCTCGGGGTGCTCGTCGATCGCGACGATCTTGCCGTTGTCGACGACGACCGCCGCGCCCTGCAGCACGTGCCCGCGGCCGTCGATCAGCCGCGGCGCGCGGATGACGAGCGGCTCGGCGAGCGCCGCCATTCCTGCGACGAGCGACGCCGCGCTAACGACCAGCGCGGCGAGCCAGCCGTGGCTCAGTTGGCGCCGCTCCACGCGCCCGTGGACCCGGCTTCGAAGCCGTTGTTAAACAGAGTGTTGAACCCGTCGAAGGTGACCGAGTCCGGCGTGCCCGGCTTGAATAACCCGACCGTGTGCATGGCGTTGCCGGAGCCGCTGAACGGCGGCTGGTCGGCGTCGAACCAGAAGTTGTACATGGTGGTGAAGCGCAGCGCGTTGGCGTTGGCGTTATCAGTGAAGATATCGGTGAACCACGAGACGTCAGTGCCGGTCGTGGAGACCGACCAGTCGGTGGTGGCGTAGGGCTCGCCCGAGTGGTGCTCGGCGTCCTTGAAGCCGATGCCGCTGAAGGTGGTCGCTACCGGGAACGTCACCGTGAAGGCGCGGGCGCTGCGTTCGGAGTTGTGATTGCGCACCGCGTACTCGTAGTGCCAGAAGCCGCCGCCGAGATCGGTGACCTTGCGCGCCACCTGGTAGCGCTCGACGGGCGAGGACCCCGGCACGTCGACGGTGACGACGGTCACCGTCGGGTCCTGCGCCGGCCAGGCGTAGATCGCCGACTTCTGCTCGAAGAACGAGCCCGTCCTGGTCAGCGGAAACGACGGGCTGGCGCCCACCGTGACGCGCTGGTACGAGGCGTTGTTGAGGCCGTTGCCGCCCATCGCGTCGTCGCCCGCAATGTACTGCGCCTCGGCGAAGTACTTGGTGGCCGCGCCGGCGCTGGTGCTGCCGGCGTCGGGGTTCACCGTCGGGTCGACGTCGGTCGTCGCCACCTTGAGGCGCCCTTCCCACACCGTGGTCGACCCCGGCGTCGAGTGCGGGATGACGAGCGCGCCGGTGGTGGCGTTCACCTCTTGGTGGGGGCCCAGCCGCGTGCGGCTACCGTTGAGACTCGCGCTGTAGGGATCGGTGCAGCCGATGCCGAGCTGGTTGCCGTTAAAAGGCGGCGATTGACAACCGCCGCCCGAGGAGCCCGTGCATCCACCGGAGCTCTGGTTCAGCGACGTGAAGCCGTGCTTCAGCCAGCTCATGCCGATCTGTTCGAGGCGGCCGTCCTTGAGCCGATAGAGGTTCTGGCCGATCGCCGGGTGATTGGCGCTGGTCGCACCCGGGGCACAGCCACTCGACTGGGCGCACCAGTTCAGCGGCGTATCGCCGCGGTTGCATGAGACGGTGCCGACCGAATAGCCGACGAAGCCGTTCGACTGCCCCCACGGCCAAACCCCGTCGTCGAAGCCGAAGACGACGACGTCGGGACCGACGGCCTGGGCTGCGACCGACTTGTCATGGAGAGCAGGCACGACCGCGGCGGCTTCGTCGTCCTTCCCCTGCGCGAAGCCGCCGGCGGCGAAGAGGCCCGCGCCGAGGACGACGACGCCGGTGGCGACGATGAGCGCACGGCGGGCCGGGAACGAACGGCTGCGGGTCGTCATCCGAAGGACCTCCTCGTCGGTGAGCGGGCGCACGCTATTGCAAATCGCCCGTATTGCCAAACCGGCCGCCACGGCCAGTGGGGGCTAACGATTGGCAACAGGTTTGCTGAGGCGGCGTCGTGGTGAAGCAGGTCACAACCACCATGTAAACGCATCACATCAACGGGGGTCCTCATCATGCGCGTCCCACTGGGTCGCCGCCAGGCGCGCCTGGCACTCGCTTACGCAGTCGTCATCGCACTCACGTCGTTCAGCGCCCATGCCGCACAACTCGCTTACCTCGGTCCGGTCGACGAACACGGCACCGGGCTGGGCAACGTGGCGACGGTGCTCACCATCGACAACCACGGCGTGGAATCCGGATGCGTCTCGTGGAACGGCAGCTCCGACATCATGGGACCGGGCGCCCCGGCCTGCCCCGGCGGGATCGCCGGCGGCGACGAGAAGACCGGCGCTTCGCAGACGCTGACCCGCCGGCTCGGCGAGGTCGGCAACCCCACCGCCGACACCCTCCGCGTCATCTTCAACGCCAACGAGCCGGGCGCGGACCGCTCCTTGCGCCTGGAGGCGCTGGTGCTGCGCGTCCTCTCGCCGGCCGGCGGCGTGCTGCTCGAGGCGGCTCTGCCGGCAGGAATGGACATCGAGGCGACCGACTCCGGCGTCGGCAGCGCCGGTTGGGCGTTTGGGCTCGAGGGCGCGGGCGGGGATGCGGCTGCTTTCTCCAACGGCGACAACCGCATCGGCCTCGCCGCCACCGTCAGCGGCGCCGATGGCGGCTTCGAGACCTTCTACATCGCTCAGGGCGAGACGACCCCCGGCAACGGAGGCGGCGGCGGTGGCCAGCCGACCGACCTCGAGGTCGTCGCCTCGGCCGCGGCCGACTGCGCGCAGGCGCAGTTCACCGGGACTGTGCGCAATACCAGCAACGTGACCGCCGCGGGCGTCGTCTTGCAATTCCTGCCACCGGAACATTCCACCTTGCTCTCGGCCTCCTCCACCGTCGGCAGCTGCACGACCGGCGCGGTGGTGAGCTGCCAGCTCGGCGATCTCACGCCCGGCGCCAGTGCCACGCTCACCGTAACGGTGCGCGTCGGGGACGGAACGGCCACCAGCGCCACCGGTGAGTTCACGGTGACGACGACCACGCCGGAGACCGACCGCGCCGACGACCAGGCTTCGGCCACCGTCGAGGTCGACGTCGACTGCGACCACATCTTCGCCGGCGACAACTGTCCGCTGGTCTACAACCCCGACCAGCACGACTCCGACGGCGACGGCATCGGCGACGCCTGCGAGGACGACGAGGACTTCGACTTCGTACCCGACGCCGGCGACAACTGCCCGCGCGTCGCCAACGGTGACCAGGCCGATTCCGATCACGACGGCATCGGCGATGCCTGCGACAACTGCCCCAACGCCAGCAACCCGGGCCAGTTCGACACCGACCGCGACGGCATCGGCGACGCCTGCGAAGCAGACCTGTCGGCGGGCTCGTGCCCCGATGGCGGCGACTGCCGGATCTCCGCCCGGCCGGCGGCGACCCTGCTGCTGCCCTGGTTCGGTGTCGACCTCGACGACGTCGACGGCTTCACCACCCTGCTGTCGATCACCAATGCGGATTCCCGCGCCCACTTGGTGAGCGTCACCCTGTGGACCGATTGGGCGATCCCGACCACGACCTTCGACCTCTACCTCACCGGCTTCGACGTGCAGACGCTCAATCTGCGCTCGCTCTTCCGCGGCGGCGCGCTGCCGGCGACCGGCGTCGCGGTGAGCCCCGTCGGCGCACTCTCGGCGGGCGGCGAGACCTTCCCCGGCTGCGCGCCGGCGATCGCGCCGGTCGAGGTGCCGGCCCGCACCCTGGTGCGCGCGCACACCGGCCTCAACGTCGGCGACAAGTGCCTCGCCAGCGCGCGCCGCGGCAACATGGCGACGGGCTACGTGACAGTCGACGTCGTCAACGCCTGCTCGACGCTCAATCCGTCGTCGAACGGCTACTTCGTCGACGGCGGCCGCGGCATCGCCAGCAACGACAACGTCCTGCTCGGCGAGTACAGCTACGTCGACGGCACCCGCGGCATCGCGCAGGGCGAGCAGGCGGTGCACATCGTCGCCGACCAGGCGGCGTACGGCACCGGCTACACCTTCTACGGCCGCTACGTCGGCGGCACTGCCAGCGACAACCGGCAACCGCTGGGCACCCGTTTTGCGGCCAGCTACGCGCAGAACCCGAGCCGGGGCATCAAGACCATCTACACCGTCTGGCGCGACACCAAGAGCCCGTCGGTGGCGGCGGTCGCCTGCGGCTCGCTGCCGGCTTGGGCACCGCTCTCCGCCGGCGCGCAGATCGCGTGGGACGAAGAGGAAGGCGTCACCACCGTGCCGGCTTCGTCGAAGCGCTACCCCTTCGCCACTCAGGCCGTCGAGGTCGGCAGCGGCGAGCTGTCCTTCCCCGAGAGCTTCGGCTGGACCATCTTCGACCTCGGCCACCGCTCCACGGATTTGTTCGGCTCCCTCTCGCAGGCATGGGTCACCGTGCTCAAGAGCGGCCGGCCGGCGATGGGCACGGCGGTGGATGCGTGGATGCTCGAGAGCGTCTGTACGGCGAAGTGACGGCGGCGTGAGAACGTGCGCCGGCTCGGCATCGCCCGAGCCGGCGCACGCTCGTCAGGGCGAAACGGGCCGATAGCGGACGGGAAGCCGGAGCGGTCCGTAAACGCCCTCGGTGGGCGGCAACCACTCGCCGGGATCGGCCGCCGTCGGCTCGCGCAGCCGGCGCGCCAGCAGCGGCAGCGCCTCCTGCAGCTCGGCGCGAGCCAGGGCCGCGCCGAGGCAGTAGTGGATGCCCCCGCCATAAGTCAGGGGAGGCGAGGCCCGCGGACGCGAGATGTCGAGGACGTCGGCATCCTCGAACACCGCGGCATCCCGATTGGCCGAGCCGGTGATCGGCACCAGCAACGCACCGGCCGAAAACGGCACGCCGCCAATCTCCACGTCGGTCTTGACCAATCGCGGCACTCCCAGGAGCACCGACGGGCAATAGCGGACCACCTCGTCCGCAGCCTGCGCCGCGAGCGTCGGCTCGTCGGCCAGCAGACGCCACTGTCGAGGATGCTCCATGAAGGCGGCGAACGCCTGCCCAAGCTGGTGCTGCACCGTTCCCTGCCCCGCCGAGATCAGGGTGATGACCATCGAGCGCAGCTCGGCGTCGGTGAGCAGCTCGCCGGCCTCCTCGGCGGCGATCAGGGCGCTCAGCAGATCGTCGCGCGGCGCCTGCCGCCGCTTGACCAGCAGCTCATCGAGGAACCCGTGCAGATTCTTCAGCGCGGCCTCGATGCGGCCGCTGTGCTCCTCGACGCTCAACCCGAACAGCAAGCCGACGTCCGCGGTCCAGGCCCGGACCTCGGCCTGCACGCCCTCGGGGATGCCGACGAACTCGCAGAGCACTCGCAGCGCGAAGGGGTCGGCGAAGCCGGCGACGAAGTCGCATTCGTCGACTTTCGCCATCGCCGCGACCAGCTCCTCGGCGATGCCGCGAATGGTCGACCGGAAATCCTCGACCCGCCGCAGCGTGAATGCCTTGCTGACCAGGCGTCGCACCCGCTGGTGCGGCTCGCCGTCGGTGTTGAGCAGGAACCCGCGCATGGTGTCCACCAGCAGGCCCTCGGTGATCCCCTGCATGGTGAGGAAGTCCACGCCGGGAGTGCGCAGCTGAGGCATCGACAACAGCGCCCGCACCTCTTGGTAGCGCAGCACCGCCGTGCCGATCGGCGTCGCCGCGAGCCAGCTCTGCTCCCTGATCCGCCGCAGCACGGCGTGCGGGTCGGCGCGGAACTCCTCACCGTAGAGGTCGAGGAAAGGAGTGCTGGCGGCTTCGGGGGGCGGCATGGCAGGTGCCGATGGCCGCCGACAACCTAACACCATCGGGCCAACCTTGGTTCGACCACAACCGGCAATGCGCACGAGCAGCGCATACCGAACCCGCCACGGTTTGGCGCCGCCCGCACGTGGCCGTGGTCAGGGCTGTTCGACTTGGCGAATCACTTCCGTCAGCAGGCTGGGGCGCACGTGTAGCGTGGACCTCCGCGGGAGCTCATGTAACAGACTCACCACTTCCGCGCGCGTTCGCAGACTACGCCGGATCGCGCGCACGAGGACTCCGATCGTACCCTGCGCGCGAATCCCGAGCCCGCGAGCGGCGAGACGGGCTGCCGAGTCATCGGTCAAGAGCAACGAGCTGGGGCGATCCACGCAAAGGGACAATGCCGCCTGTTCGCCGCGGTCGAGAGCAAGGGCTGTCGCCAGAGCTGCGAAGCCGGCGTGGTCGAGATCGAGACTCGACGCGCTCGAAGTCTTGGATCCCGATCGAGAGCAGATGGCCGATGGCGTTCGACCTCTCGCCAGACCTGCTCCGGGACCAGTACCTGGGGAAAGTCGCCGAGCAGATCGAGGCAACCAAGCTCGTCCAGGTGAATCAGAGGGCCTGCGTCGCAGACGACCTCGGCGGCTTCTCAGTCACCGCCGCGGAGACCCCACTCGACGTCCTCGCGCACGAGTTCTTCCAGCAGCGAGGCGCGGTGGGACTCGGCGTATCGCCGCAACGCCTCGATAACGAGATCGTCCAGATCGCGGGACCAACCTCGTGCTACCAAGGCGTGGAGCTCTGCAAAGAGAGCTGCAGGCACCTCGGTGCTGAGAGTCACGGTCGGCGAATGGTCGTCGGCGGCCACGATGACAACCTTCCAAGCGCAATTCAGTTAGTACCCCCAACGGGACTCGAACCCGTGTTACCGCCGTGAAAGGGCGGTGTCCTGGACCTCTAGACGATGGGGGCGTCGAGGCACGATCCGGCGGCGATTCTACCGCTCCGGCGACGGCCTCGCGGCGCGCGGGCTCATCTAGAATCGCCTTCGCCATGACCGACGCCGCGGTCACTGCTGCGTTGCGAGCTTGGCGCGGCGGCGACGCGCGGGCGCAGGACGAGCTGATGCAGCTCGTCTACCCGGAGCTGCACCGGCGCGCCGAGCGGCTGCTGGCGCGCGAGCGGCCGGGACACACGCTGCAGCCGACGGCGCTGATCAGCGAGCTCTACCTGCGGCTCGTCGACCAGCGGCAGGCGCAGTGGCAGGACCGCGCGCACTTCTTCGCCATCGCGGCGCGGCTGATGCGGCGGGTGCTGCTCGACCATGCGCGGCGGCACGGCGCCGGCAAGCGCGGCGCGCACGTGCGGCCGTTGCCGCTCGACCTGGTGGGCGAGCTGCCGGCCAATGCGCCCGGCGAGCTCGAGGCGCTCGACGAAGCGCTCGGCGACCTGGCGGCGCTCGACGCCACCGCCGCCGCGGTCGTCGAGCTGCGCTTCTTCGGCGGCATGTCGGTCGAGGAGACGGCGACAGTGCTCGGCTCCTCCACCGCCACCGTCGGGCGCCAGTGGCGCGCGGCACGAGCGTGGCTTCATTCGCGGCTCGCGGTCGACGGCGGCGATGGCGGTGGATCGGCTGAAGCGGCTTCGTCAGCGGCTCAGCCGGGCGTCGATGACCGAGCCGGCGCCGACGTGGACACCGCCACCAGCAAGGGCGATGCTTGATACCGGCGACGCACGCGCAGCGCATGCGGAACGAAGCGCGACGGGGAACGACGAAGCGATGAGCGAGCGGTGGCAGCGGCTGCTCGCGGACTTCGATGCGGCGGCTGCGATGGGCGAGGAGGAGAGGCGGACGTTTCTTGACGCGCGGCGCGCCGAGGACCCGGCGGGTGCCGCCGAGCTCGAGAAGCTGCTCGCCGCCGATACCGGCAGCGGTGTGCTCGACACCGATCCGCAGCGGCTGCTCGACGCGCTCGGCCTGCCGCCGAAGCCGGCCGCCGCCGATGCGCCGCTGAGCCGTCCATTGGATCCAACCGCCGGCGGTGTGCCGCCGGGCTCGCCCGCCTCCGGAGTGCCGGCGGTGATCGGTCGCTATCAGGTCATCGAGCGCATCGGGCGCGGCGGCTTCGGCGACGTCTACCGTGGATTCGATCCGGTGTTGAAGCGCGCCGTCGCGATCAAGACCTGCCTCGTCGCCGAGACCGCCGTGCGGCAGCGCTTCGTGCGCGAGGCGGAGCTGGCGGCGCGGCTCGTGCACCCGAACATCGTCACCGTTCACGACTTCGGCGCCGATGGCGAAGTGCCGTACCTGGTCCAGGAGCTGCTGCCGGGCGAGGACCTTGCGCAGCGGCTGGCGCGTTCGATCGGCCCGCACCGGGGCGACGACGGCGACCTCACGCTGGCGCAGAAGCTGCGCCTGCTGCTCGACGTCGCCGCCGGGCTCGCGCACGCGCACGCGGCCGGCGTCGTGCACCGCGACGTCAAGCCGGGCAACCTGCGGTTGCTCCCGGACGGACGCACCAAGATCCTCGACTTCGGCATCGCGCGCGAGCTGGGCGCCGGCTCGGTGCTCACCGGCGACGACAAGGCGATCGGCACGCTCGCCTATATGGCCCCCGAGCAGGCGCGCGGCGAGCTGCCCGACGCACGGGCCGACGTGCACGGCTGGGGCGCCGTCGCTTACGAGCTGCTGTCGGGGCGGCGCGCGGTCCCCGGCAACAGCCCGGCAGCAATGATCTTCCGGCTGCTCGACAGCGCGCCGCCGCCGCTGCGGCAGGTGGCGCCCGGCACGCCGCCGGACCTTGCCGCGCTCGTCGACCGCTGCCTCGAGCGCGACGCGGCGAAGCGGCCGCGCGACGGCGGCGAGTTGCTCGCGTTGCTCGAGCCCTTGGCGCGGCGGCTGGTGCCATCGGCGGAGTTGGCGGAACCGGTCGCATGGGGCAAGCGCGGGTCGTCGAGCCGAGAGCGACGGCGGCGGCTCATCGGTTGGGCGGCGTCGATCGTCGTCGTCGCGGTGGGCGTGTTCGCAACGCGGCTCGCCATCCGCAGCGTGGACGAGTCGCCGTTGAGCGTTTCGGTTCGGGCGCCGGAGGGCGCGACGAATCACGACGCCGGCGTGAATCCCGGCGAAGGTCCGGCGCCCGGTGGTGCGCCCACGATCGCGAAGCCGCCTGCCTCGCCCGCTGCCGGCAACGCTGCGGCCATCCCTCCGATTGCGACCGCAAACTCGGCAGGGACGCCGGCCGCCGCCAGTGTTTCTCCGCCGCCCGCATCCGCCGGTGTCGCCGCGGCCGCACCCACCGGATTGCTGGCCGTCGACGCGCTGCCGTGGGGCGAGCTGGTGCGGCTGGTCGCCGCCGACGGTCGCGAGCTGTCGTTGCCCGACGATGCGATCACGCCGCTCGCGCTGACGGTCGCCGAGGGCGACTACACCGCCTGGCTCCGCCATCCGAGCGGCGCCGAGCGCAGCTGCGAGGCGCACGTCGCCGCCGGCGCACGCGCGCTCTGCCGCGTCGAGTTGCGCGACCTGCGGGCCGCGGATCTACTCGGAGGCGCGGAGTGAGCCGCACCTGCAAGACAGTCTGCCGCGCAGCATGGCGTCCTCGATCCGTGCGGCATCGAGATCGCTTCGTCGCTGCGCTCCTCGCGATGACGCGTGGAGCGATGTCGCAAGCGCCTCGCCATCTCGTCATCAGCGCGCTTCTCGTCGCAACGTTGGTCGCGGCTTCGCCGGCCCGTGCCGACTATCGGCAGTCGTACCTCGATGGCCGCGCAGCATTGGCGCGCGGCGACGCGGCCGAGGCCGCGCGGCTGCTCGCCGCAGCGGCCGCCGAGCGTCCCGCGGAGCAGCCGCGCGCCCGCCTCGTTGGCGCCATCCCGGAGCCTTACCTGCCGCACCACCTCCTCGCCACCGCCTACGCCCGGCTCGGCCGCTGCGCCGACGCGTTGCGCGAATGGGAGGCCTCCGCCGCGCAAGGAGTCGCCGCCGCCATCCCCGGCCCCGCCGCCGAAGCGCGCACGGGCATCGCCGACTGCCGCCACCGCCTCGGCATCACCGATCCGGCCGAGGCCGCCGCCGCCGCCCGCGTAGCGGCGCACACCGAGCTCACGCACGCCCTGGACGCCTACCTCGCCGGCAACTACGCGCGCACGGTGGAGCTGCTCGAAGCGCTGCCAGCGCCGCCCGACGGAGGCTCGCGCGCCTGGCAGCTCGCGTTGCGCGCCGCCGCGCGCCACTCGCTTTACCGGCTCGGCGGCGGGCGCGACGCGATGCTGCTCGCGGCCGCCATCGCCGACGCTCGCGACGCGCGCCGCGCGGACCCGTCCTTCCGCCCCAACCCTGAGCTCTTCTCGCCCCGGTTCCTGGAGCTGTGGTCGGCGCAGCGCTGATCGGCGCTGGTCAGCGGCCCAGCAGCACGAACGCCAGCGCGATCGCCCAGAGGACGAGCAGCGCCGGCCAGTTGACCGCCGAGCTGGGTGCGGAGGGCTTGCGCATCACGAAAAGAAGACGCGCCGTGTTGGTTGGGATTCGATCTCAGCGTTCATCGGGACGTCATCGAAATGTTCAGCATCCATGTCTACGTTCAAAACCGCGCCACCGTCGAGAGCGACACCGTGTCGACGAGGTCGGAAGTGTCGATCGCGAGGTCGACCTGCGCCCGCCCGAGCACCACGCCGAGCCCGCCGCAGAGGTGGAGCTGGTCCTCGCCGGGCGCGAAGCGCGCGCGCAGCACGGCGTTGCGGCCGCCGTAGCGCAGCCGGTGGTCCGGGTCGTGCCAGAGCCCGACGCGGAAGGCCACCGGCAGCTTCCAGGTCACCGCCTGGTACTCGGCGCCGAGGTGCAGCTCGTCGGCGTCGGCGAGGGTGAAGAAGCGCTCCTCTCCGCGCCCCGCGAGCAGCACGTTGACGAGGTCGTCGGAGAGCGACGAGTAGCCGACGTGGTCCCAGTCGACCGCGATCACCAGCTCGTCGCGCGGCCGCCAGGCGACGCCGGCGCCGAAGCTGTCGGGCGCATGGAAGACGCCGGGGCCGCCGACCGAGTGCTCGACCCTCCCCGGCTCGTCGCCGCGCGGCCCCTGCACGAACTGCGCGTCGAAAGCGAAGTCGCCGCCGCGGCGGTAGACGGTGCCGAAGCTCCACGCCGCCGCCGGCCGCCAGAGCACGCCGATGCTGCCGGCGACGTCGTCGTCGCTGCCGTCGAGCGTCTGCACGTTGAGCACGTTCTCGGGCAGGAAGTCGGCGGGGCCGAAGAAGCCGCCGGTCAGGCCGTCGACGAGCGGATCGCCGGTGCGGTCGCGGCGCTCGAAGCGCTCGGTGAACGAGTGGAGGTGGAAGCGCTGCCACGACAACGTCAGCCCAACCGACCACTGCGAGCCAAGCCGGTAAGCGGCCGCGCCGCCCCACGACGCGATGTCGAGGTTTAAGTGCGAGCGCGCCGGCACCGCGCGGCCGACGAGCTCGCGCGGTCCGCCGAACGGCCCGTGCGAGACGAGCGAGGCTTGGAAATCGGCGAGCTGATGGCGGTAGAGCGCCCACGCGCCGCGCCGCCCGGTGTGCACGTACGACGCGAACGAAACGCCCGCCGTGCGGTTGCGCCGCTCGCCGAGCTGCAGTCCGTCGACGGTGTCGATGCCGATGCCGGTGACGCCCGTCGCCGGCTGGTGGCCGCGGTCGACGAAGCGGCTGGTGAAGTCCCAGCTCCGCCCTTCGACGCTGAGCTCCGGCTGCTGGAGCTGCGCCAGACCCGCCGGGTTGGCGTACGCCGCCGTCGCGTCGTCGGCGAGACCGAGGAAGGCGCCGCCGAGCGCCAGGCTGCGCGCGCCCGGCGTCGACAGGTTCCATTGCAGCGCGCTCTGGATCTCGTCGTTGCTCTGCGCGAGAAGCGGCGGCGCGAAAAGCCAGCAGCCGAGCCAGCCCAGCGCGCCACCCACCCGCCACAGCCACGACATCGCGGCGAGTATGTCACGTAACCATTTCACCGCGGGAGCCGCGGCCGCGGGCGCGCGCGGATGCCGCGACTCGATCGCCGCTCGCGCGCGCAGCCTCAAGCGCGCAGTGTCGGTAACCGCTCGGACGTCAGGCGCCGCAGCAGCGGCGAGTCGCGCACGATCGTCTCCTCGCGCCGCGGCCCGGTGGAGACGAGCGCCATCGGCACGCCGAGCTCCTGCTCGACGTAGGCGACGTAGTCGCGCGCCTGGGCCGGCAGCGACTCGTAGTCGAGGATGCCCACCGTCTGCTTGCGCCAGCCGGGCATGGCGCGGTACTCGGGCTTGGCTTCGGCGAGCACGCGCGCTTCCGCCGGGAACCGCTTGAGCAGCTCGCCGCGGTAGCGATAGCCCGTGCAGACCGGGATCTCGGCGAAGCCGTCGAGCACGTCGAGCTTGGTGAGCGCCACCGCGTCGACGCCGTTGAGCTCGGTCGAGTAACGCGCCGCCACGAGGTCGAGCCAGCCGCAGCGGCGCGGGCGGCCGGTGACGGTGCCGAACTCGTTGCCGCGTTTGCGCAGGTACTCGCCCGCGGCGCCGAGGTCCTCGGTGGGCAGCGGGCCGCCGCCGACGCGCGTGGTGTACGCCTTGAGCACGCCGAGCACGCCGTCGACCGCGCGCGGCGGCAGCCCCGTGCCGGTGCAAGCGCCGCCTGCCGTCGCGCTCGAGCTGGTGACGTACGGGTAGGTGCCGTGATCGACGTCGAGCATGCTGCCCTGCGCGCCCTCGAGCATGATGCGCTTACCGGCCTTGGCCGCCGACTGGAGAAGCGCCGCGGTGTCGGACTTGTAGGGCGCCAGGCGATCGGCCCAGTCGCGGCACTGATCGGCGACCCGCATCGGGTGGCCGATGGGCTCGCCGCCGAGCGCCTGCAGCTCACCCTCGATGCGCAGCAGCAGCGTGCGCAGGCGCTCCTCGAGATCGGGCGCCGAGAGGTCGCAGACGCGCAGGCCGGCGCGGCCGACCTTGGTCTCGTAGGTGGGGCCGATGCCGCGGCCGGTGGTGCCGATCTTGCCGCTGCCCGCCGCCTCCTCGCGCTTGAGGTCGAGCGCGCCGTGCTCGGGGAAGATGACCTGCGCCCGCTCGGAGACGAAGAGGCGGCCGTCGACGGCGATCCCCGCCTCGCGCAGCTTGCCGACCTCGTCGAAGAACGCCTCGGGGTCGATCACCATGCCGTTGCCGAGCACGCACTGCACCTCGCCGTGCAGGATCCCTGACGGGATCAGGCGGAGCGAGAAGTGCTTCTCGCCGAAGCGCACCGTGTGGCCGGCGTTGTGGCCGCCCTGATAGCGCGCGACGAAGTCGAACGCCGGGCAGAGGAGGTCGACGATCTTCCCCTTCCCCTCGTCTCCCCACTGCATGCCGACGACGACGACGTTGGCCATTGGCGCGACCTCTCGGGCGGGCGGCAAAGTACCAGAGCGGCCCGAAAAGAAGAAGGCGCGAACAGGCTAGCCGCGCTCGGTGCGGCTGACGAGTGGCACTAAGTGCGGACGCTGGCGAGCCTCGTAGCAGGAGGGACCCTGAAACAGGTAGCCTACGCCTGCCGCATCGTAGTTCTGAGATCTTCGGCGGGCGCCATGCCTGCGAACCCTTCTGTTTGGAGGACAAGGAGTGGATGACGCGCAGAGTAGACAGAATCATCAATTCGCATGGCTACTCCACTGCTATCACCGCCATTGTCTGGTCGACACGCCGGCACCCGCCGGCACCGAGACCCTATTCCCTGAGTCGCATCCGTGGCTCGTCGATGCCACGGGCGCCGAGATCCAACTCGACTACGAGCCGCGATCACTCGCCATTAATCGCGAGGCCGATCGCGTTGCAGTGGGCACCAAGTCAGGAAAGGTCCACGTGGCCACGCGTCGCGGCTCAAACTGGTCGACAGCGGTTGTAAGTCTTAAGGACATCGACAGCCGAACGACCAGCGCCGTTCGTGGTCTCGCCTTCGGCGCCACGGGTCGCCTCTATGCCTGCACCCGCAGCGGTCGCGCCTGGTTGCTCGACGACGAACGAGATCCGCAGCCCATCAAGTTGCCCGATGACGACGCCGAGGAGTTTCGGGGTTGGGTCGGTCGCTGTCAGCGTCTGCTGCCGCTCACGCCTCCCAACGCCTCCGCCGAGGCTGGTCACGAAGACGACTTCCTGTTGCTCACTCGTGGTAACAGGACGTGCCGCCTGCGCGACGAGGCTCTGCGCGTGATCGATGTCAGTCCGCACGAAGGAGCGGCGACGCTGTTTCCTGGCTGGTCGGGCGAGCGAATCACCGCCGGTGCCTGGACTGGCGATTACCTGTGGGTGCTCGGGGAGGGTGGCGCGCTCCACCTGTTCGGTTTCGCGTCGCACGAGTTCGAGCCCGTGGCGCAGTACTCGCTCCACTACCCGCGCGGCCGCGGTCTCTTCGGCGACATCTCGCCAACTCCAGTGGGGCTCGGGGTGCTCGTAGCCGACGACGTCACGTTCCTACCGTTCGAGTCTTCCCGCGAGCGAACGTCGGGGCCGCGCTTGAGGCTAGACGAGACCGGCCGAAGGCGAGGTCCCGAGGTGAGCCCACGCACCTGGCGTCATGTCCAGGACGCCATGGACGTCGCGACTTGGCTGCCCTTCTACGGCTCGCAGGACGAGCTCGACAACGCCAAAGACGTCACGCTGTTTGTGGCCCAGGCTCATCGCGGTTTGAGCGCGATGACCTGGCCGATCGACGATGACAAAAGGCAGGTGGAGCTATCGAGCGTCCCGCTCGACGAACACCGGGAGGCCCCGTCGGCGCTTTTCGTCGCCGTGCGCACGACTCCGGGCAGCGACCATCGCCCTGCGGGCATCGGTCCGGCGGTACTCGCGGTGTCGACGCGCGACCACCGTCTGATCCTGCGCTCCCTACTCGACCGAACGACGCTCGAATCGACATTGAAGAGCCATTGGGATGGACAGCGTCCCGACGAGCCGCAAAATGCCAGCGAGGCTTGGTGGTTGGCGAGCCAGGAGCTAAAGGAGAGGGGTCACCAAGCGTTGGACGTCGCTGGCACGTGCCTGCCGCACCTAGAGGCCGGCGACGTAAGGCGCCTCGCCGTGACGCTGATGGCGAAGCCGCTTCAGGGGACGCCGGAGACGGAAGCCAAGGGCTTCAAGGGATGGATCCGCGGGCTGTTGCGCCGGGCCGGTGAACTCGGCACGCAGGCGCTCGACGACACGTGCGCAGAGATCGCGGAGGGACTATCCCGCCAAGCGCCAGACGGTCAGGACTGGCTCAAGCACTACGAGGGCCTCTTCCGCAAGTGGGTGATCTATGGCTACACCTACGGCGAGAAGGAACTCGGCCTGCGCGATCTTTGCCAAGCCAACGTCGACGGTGGCCGCGGGCTTGACGCGCTGACCTACCTGACCAAATGCATCCGCAAGCGTGCCGATCCGGTTTGGCGTGTGGAGGTTGCCGATCCGACGTTGCGTTCCGCAGCCTGGGACCTGCATGCCGCCAAGGACGGCGGGCTGGTGCTCGCTTCATTCACCGACGGCACCATCGCCGCGCTCGGGCTCGATGGGACCCGCTATGCGTTCGCCGCCGACCGGCCGGCCGACCTCGGCGTCGAGATCGACCGAGCGGGCAGGATCCTCTCGGTGGGGTCGCGTGAGTTTCGGCGTAAGTATCACCACGGCCCCTATGCCCGGCGGCTCTACGTCGAGCAACTCGACGGGCGTCGCTACTTAGCGGTTTTCGCGCTGCGTGGGTGGCGCCGGGAGGACCTCAAGCTCAAGCTCCCCGGAGCCCGCAACGCCCAGCTCGTAGCCCTCGAGCTGGAGCTGGATAAGAAAAACCGTCAGGTCTTTATTCGCGGCGGCCAATCTCACCGGCTCGACGATGAGGGCTATGCGATCGCCGAGCGGTACCGTGGACCGGCAGGGCATCCCACTTATCTGCTGATCGGCACCGCGGCTGAGGGGGCGGCCGAGACCGGCCAGTACAGCCCTTTCCTCGAGGTCGAGCTGAGTACTCATGGAGGCGTGCGGGTCGCGCCTCCAAAGCAGCTCAAGCTAGCGGTTCCCGCCGGCGAGCGCACGCGTCTCAAGGAAGCTCAGATCCACCCGATGCTGCTACGAGACCCCTGCTGGTCCTTGGTTGCCGACCCGCGCTCCGGAGCCGGCGAGCATTGGGCTGGATTCCAATCCGGTCGGATTACCAAATTCGCTGTCAAGGATGGGAGAGTGACCGAAGCGGAGGGAGCCGAACTGCTGGGCGACGGCGCGGTTTGGGCGTTAGCTGCAACCGCTGACCCGACGGTCAGCCGCGTGGCAGCGGCGGCCGGCGCGCGCTCAAGCGCGTTCCTCGCTTACGGAACGGCCCGGGGAGCCATCGGCGTCGTGCACGCCACTAATGAAGGCAGCGAGACGCAGGTGGCCCACATCTACCAAACACGGGAGTCCCTGCCCATCTCCAGCATCTTCGCCTACAGCGACTTTTCCTTCGGCGACGAACACCGCCGGTTCTTCCTCGCCACCACCCAAGAGGGAGTCGCCGTTCTCCTTCGCGTCCACACGACGCCGTTCGCGCCGCCGGGCTCGCGTGTCGATCGCTTCTCGTTGCCCGGAACGGTCCGCGCCGCAGTGCCGATCCGCGCCGACGACGACAGCAAAGGACCGGATTTCCTAGTCGCGTCCGGTGACGGCGTGCTCAGGCGTCTCTGCCTGGCCCTGCCACGCGGCAGTCAGCGACGGCGGGACGCGGGCGTGGACACCCACCTGCTGTTGAGCCGCGCGCGGCATGACCTAGGGCTGCTGTTCGGCGACGATCACACTGTCGACGGCCTGCGTTTGCTGCGAGTAGGAGGCGAGCAGCTGCGCCGGTTCTCGTTGTGGCGCACCATGCAGGAAGCGGCGGCCGACTTGCTCGACATCAAGCCTCAGTTCTCCGGGGAACCGCCATACCCGTACGTGCCGCCCGCCGTCGATCAGCTCCTGAACCCGGTCAGGCGCTATCTCGAGGTGATGGCCGGCCTCGCCGAGGATTGCTTCCGTCTCCGCCCCTTCCGCCGCGAGCCCGCCAAGATTCTCTGGGAGGAGGGCGCCAGGGTGGCGCGCACGATGGCTGCGGCGGCGCTCGAGCACCCGGATCGCGACGACCTTTTGCAGGCGGCGTTGACGCTCCACGCCGAAGTCGACGACCTCTGTAACCGCTGGATGGGCTCGGCCCACGGCGACGAGGCCGCGGTGCTCGCGCACTCGTTCGCCCATCTCCTCGATTGGGCGGACCTCGCGTTGCTGGGCCGGTCGACACCGGAGGGGTCGATGCAGGGCGACTACCGGCAGATGACACTGACCAAGCTGATCGCCCGGCGACTCACCTACGACAGCCCGATGGTTCCGTTGGAGGCGTTGCGCGTCATCAACGACTCCAGCTGGCGAGTCTTGGTCGCAATTGCCGAGGCGCGGGTCAACTCACAGCTGCCGGAGAGTCACTGGACTCGCAGCTTCGGACGGCGTAGCGAGGCGGCCCGCGCCGGCCTCTACGAGCTCTCGATCCTGGTCGGCGAGCTGGGCAAGAAAGCAATGCCGACCGCGCGCAGCGGCGATCCGCTGATCAGCGAGGTGGTGCGGAACTTCGCGCTGTCGCTGCTACTCACCCCCAACCGCAGCGGCGTCATCTATCAGGTGTTCAGCGAGAGCGGCCTCTTTGGGGCGCCGTACACGCTGCGCGCCGAGGTGCGACGTCTCGCCGAGAGATATCGGGTCTGGCTTGAGGGGTTGGTACCCGGGGGCGCAACCAACGAGATGGCGCGGGCGATCGAGCTCTTCGACTTGGCGTCCGAGACCTCCGAGGGGTTGGTGGAACGCAGTTGGGACAAACTCGAAGAGAAAACCCGCGAGCTCGGCGAGGAGCCCGACGACGTTTTCTCGGACGCCACTTTCTACGCCGAGCTGAATGCGGTAATCGGCCGAGCCCGAGGTCTGCAGCGGATCCTGCCGTCAGGGAGCGAGGAAACCAACGAGCCTGCGACGGCTACGCCAGTCGCGGCGCGTTCGCTGCGGTACTTCCCGCACTCCGCTGTCTACCTCGCCAGCATCGCCGCCACTCGCGACCTCATCCGCGCTGCGCTGGGGGACCCCAAGACCACGCCGCCCGGCGACCAGCTGCGGACATGGCGCGAAAAGTACGAGGAGCTGGTCGCGAAGCTCGCCAAGGCTGACCTTTTCGAGCCGCAGCGGAGCCAGTACGCGCTGATCCTCCGGTCTTGGAAGTCGGAGATCGAAAGCCGCGGTTGGGCCGGCTTGGATCTGCTGGTGACGCTCGATCGGATGAACCGGCACGTTTTCCGACGCGACGCCGACCGCCTGCTCGAGGCGGTCATCGAGCTGTCATGCCGCGCCGCACCCCCGTTTCCAACGTTGCTTCTCGAGAATGACCACGGCGCCCCCGCAAAACTCTCCATCCGCGAGCACCTCCTGAGGGAGCTGGAGAACCGCCCGTTGCTTCGTGCCCTCTACGAGCAAACCCAAGTAATCGTCGAAACCAACAGCCTCACTAGCGCTTTGCTGGTGGCTGGGGTGACCAGAATCCGGGGAGGGAGTCTGGGAACGGTCACCCGGGAGCAGCTCTTCGAGGCCTTCAGTGACTCCTGCTCGCCGCACGGCATCAAGGTGGATCCGGACCCAGCTGCCTTGGAGGAGTGCCCAACGATCCCGGGCAACCGTTTACTCTGGAAGGCGGTCTTCAGCGAGCTGGCGCTCAACTTGCGCAATTACGGAACTCAGGAGAGGGGTCCCGGACGACATGCCTCGATCACCTTCGCCGTCAGTGAACGAGGGCTATCGCTGGTGATAGCGGGAAACAATCCATTGGTCTACTCCCTTCCAAACTGGTCAGTGTTGGTCGAGATGCCCGACGATGAGCTACGCGAGTTGCTGTCCAAGAAGGTGGCTTCCGCCTTCAAGACCGGCCGCCGGCTGGGCATCGCGAGCGAGTCATCGACCGGTATGGGAATCTTCATCCTGCAGCGTATAGCAACGCTCATGGGTGCCGATCTTTCCTGCCGGGTCGCTGCCGGAAGGGCTGCCGGGGCCTCGTGGGAAACGGTCATGGATTGGACACCGGCAGCCCTTCGCAAGGAGGGGCACCCGTGAGCGATCTCCTGGGTAACAGGGTGCGGCGTGCGGTGCAGCGGTACGGCCGCGTCGGCCTGCTGGTCGACGACTCGCCGCGCGCAAACCATCGGGTGGCGCGAGAGATGTATGGCGCCGAGAGCCTGCCGGATTGGTGGGTGGTGGCGCGGTCGCAGCAGTGTGCGGAGGATGCTTTGAAAGCGATGGCGGCGCTGCCACCAGACCCCCGCATCCCCAGCCTGATCCTTATCGATCGCTACTTGCCGTTGAAGTGTGACGATCAGAACGAGATGCCCTGGGATGATTCACGCCTGGATACGTTGACCGCCGACTCCCGCGCCTCCCACCGCGCCTTCTTCTCCAGCTATCCGTTCGCTAACGATGGCGATGGGGCTAGTCGGCTGCACTGGCAACCTCGCGATTCCGAAACCATCGTCAGGTTACGGAGAACGGTCGAAGCGGCCGCACAGAACGACCCATCGCAATGGTCGCTGTTACGGTTCGCGCCGGACGAGTGGCGAAAACCCATCGCCAGCTTGATCAAGAAGCTTGCCACCGAGACTACGGGGCGTACGGAGCGCATGGTGCTCCTCACCGGTGCCGGAGCGTCGGTAGCCGAAAGCGCGTTCTCGCCGGGGATGCCGCTGACCCCTTTCCTGTTGTCGAGCGCGCTCAGCACCGTGTTCCTCGAGACGAAGAAGATTCGCGAAGGCCAGTTTCCAAGGATTATGGCGGCGCAGTTTCCGGCGGCGCCGGATTGCTGTCGAGTGCCAGAGCCTGCCGGCGAAGTGCCCCAGGCCGCTCCGCCGGGCGTGACCGAGGGGCCGCTGCAGCGCGCCCTCCGCGAGCTCTTGAAAGCCCACCGCCTGGGCGATGACTGGTGGCGTCTCACCGATCTGGTTAGCGTCGAAAAGAACCCCGGCTTCGAGGCGGAGGTGAACAACCTGCTCCCCACGCTCAACCGGTCAATGCTGCGCTACGACCGGGACTTCCCCAGCGTCCATTGGTACTTTGCTCACCTGCCCTGGGATCGCATCGTCACGACTAACTTCGACACCTACCACGAACGCGCCTCGCAGCAGGCGGTAGCGCTCTGGCGACGTCGGCCTCCCACCGGGCTAGAGCCGCGGCAGGGCCTCGGCTACTCCGACAAGGGGTTGGGGGATCGGGAATTGGCTACCGTGCCATTGCTACGAAAGCCGTACGGCTCCCTTGCACACCCCGAGATCCTGGCGTGGACCGACACCGAGCTTGCGGATTCGGAGGAGAGGTTCGGAAAAGCCTTCGAGAAGCTCGACTCCATCTGGCTGGTGGTCGTCGGCCACTCCGTCCGCGACGTTTGGATCGCCGACTGGATCCGGGCCAACGCCAACAGTGGCCGGATCGTCAAGATCTTCTGGGTCGACAAGCAAGCGAAGCGTGAATCATCGAGGGCGGGAAACAGCTGGGACGCTCTACTCAAGGCCGGCCGTGTGGAATGCCTCGAGGGGCGTGCCGTGGAGTTCGCCCACGACTTATTCATGCAGTATTGGCAGGCGCGGGTGCCGTGAAGTCGAGGGGCGACGTGAAACACTGAGCGCTCACCGGGCTTGGGCGGTTGGACGCTAGAATTCCGGCGAGGGCGCGGCCCTTCCCCATGAACGACTTCGCCGTCTTCGCGCCGTATCTCCTGCTGCTCGGCTACGCGGCGGCGACCGCCGCTTACGGCGTCCTCTTCTTCACCGGCAACAAGGGCGCGCAGCGGGTCGCCAGCCCGTTGCTGCAGGCGGCGGTCGTGCTCCACCTCGCCTACCTGGGGTGGCTGACGTGGCGCTGGACGCAGTTCCCCGGCGCCACCGTGTCGCAGGCGCTCAGCGTCCTCGCTTTCGCCATCGCCATCATCTACCTCTTCCTCGAGTGGCTCGGCGGCGAGCGGGCCACGGGCTTCTGGCTGGTCGGCGAGGCGCTCGTCTTCCAGCTCCTCGCCGTCGTCCTCCACGAGCCGCTGCCGCCCAAGCGGGAGCTGTTCGAGCATCCGCTGTTCGGCATCCACGTCTTCCTCGCGTTGCTCGGCTACGCGGCCTTCGCGGTGGCGGCGAGCTACGGCTTTCTCTTCCTGCGGCTCTATCGCGAGCTCAAGCGCTCTCGCTTCTCGGTCTTCTACGGCAAGCTGCCGCCGCTCGAGGTTCTGGAGCGGATGATGAGCGGCGCGCTGATGGTCGGGTTCGTGGCGCTCACGCTGGCGCTGCTCGACGGGGCGGTGTGGGCGAGCCAGCGCAGCGACCTCGACTGGCAGCACGATCCGACGATCCTTCTCACCTTCGCCACCTGGGCCCTCTACGCCGTCGCGCTGCTGCTGCGCCGGCTGCGCCGGTGGCAGGGGCGGCAGACGGCGATGGCGAGCCTCGCCGGGCTCGGCGTCATCGTGGCGTCGTTCGTGGCCGTGCACACGCTGGTGATCGGCTTCCACCGCTCCTTCTGATGGCGCTGCCGGACGATCCCGCGGCTTCGCCGGAGCCGGTGCGAGAGGCCGCGGCCGGGCCGACGCTGCTGGCGGTGGGGATCGACCACCGTTCGGCGCCGCTGGAGCTGCGCGAGCGCGTGGCGCTGTCGCCCGAGCAGGCGGAAGGCCTGCTGCTGCGGTTGATGGCGCGGCCGGAGGTGGCGGAGGCGTACGTGCTCTCGACGTGCAACCGCACGGAGGTCTACCTGCGGCCGCATCCGGTGACCCCGGGCAGCCGGCAGGAGGGCGCGTTCCGCGCCGCGCTCGAGCTCGCGTTCGCGGCGCGCGCGCCGGAGATCGAGCGCGACGGCCGCTTCTGGGTGCTGCATGACGGCGAGGCGGCGCGGCACCTGCTGGCGGTGGCGGCGGGGCTCGAGTCGATGGTGCTGGGCGAGCCCGAGATCCTCGGCCAGGTGCGGCGCGCGGCCGAGCTGGCGGAGACGGTGGGCAGCACGGGCACGGTGGTGAAGCGGCTGCTGCGCTGCGCGGTGCAGGCAGGCCGCCGCGCGCGCGCCGAGACCGAGATCGGCGAGGGCGCCGTGTCGCTCGGCTACGCGGTGGTCGAGCTGGCGCGCCACATCTTCGTCGGCGTCGAGGCGCGCTCGTGCCTGGTGCTCGGCGGCGGCGAGACGGCATCGATGGCGGCGCGGGCGCTGGCCGAGAAGGGCGTGCGCGATTTGCGATTCGCCGTGCGCGGCACGCATCGCCACGCGACGCTGCTCGAAGCGTTCCCCGGCGCCACGGTGACGCCGTTCCAGGATCGCTACGCCACCATCGCCGACTGCGACGTGTTGGTCGCCTCGACTTCGTCGGACGAGACGGTCGTCGAAGCCGGCGAGCTGCGGCAGGTGATGCGGCAGCGCCGCGCGCGGCCGCTGCTCGTCGTCGACCTCGGCGTGCCGCGCAACGTCGCACCGCAGGTCGGGCGGCTGGAGAACGTCTTCCTGCACGACCTCGACTCGCTGCAGCACCTGGTGGCGCGCAACCTCGAGCGGCGGCGCACGCAGGCGCCGCTGGTGGAGACCATCGTCGGCGAGGAGCTGCTGCACTTCGACTCGTGGTACCAAGGACTGGAGGCCGAGCCGCTGATCGCCGAGCTGCAGCGCCGCGCCGAGCGCATCCGCCGTGACGAGGTCGACGCCGTGCGCGGCCGTTTCCCCGCCGAGGCGCAGGAGGAGCTCGATCGGCTGACGCGCGCACTGGTGCGCAAGATCCTGCATCACCCGTCGACGCGATTGCGATCGGTCGGTGCGACGCGCGCGCGGGGCGCGGAGCGCGACCTCGCCCACCTTGAGCTGGCGCGCGAGCTCTTCCAGTTGGGCGAGGACGAGGAGTGACATCGGCGAGCGGCGCCGGCGCGAGTGGCCAGCGCCTGCGACTGGGAACGCGCAGCAGCCCGCTGGCGATCGCGCAATCGCGGCTGGTCGCCCAGGCGCTGGAAGCGGCGCACTCGGGCGTCGTGGTCGAGCTGGTGCCGATGTCGACGCGCGGCGATCGCCTGCCCGGCGACCTCAACAAGGTCGGCGGCAAGGGCCTGTTCACCGCCGAGCTCGAGGCCGGGCTGCTCGACGGCACGCTCGATCTCGCGGTGCACAGCTTGAAGGACCTGCCGGTGCGCGCGCACGACGAGCTGGTGATCGCGGCCTACCCGGAGCGCGCCGACTCGCGCGACGTGCTGGTGAGCGAAGTGGCCACGCGGGTGCGCGAGCTGCCGCGCGGCGCGCGCGTGCTCACCGGCTCGTTGCGGCGGCAGGCACAGCTCCTGGCGCTGCGGCCCGACCTCGAGATGGTGCCGGTGCGCGGCAACGTCGAGACGCGGCTGCGCAAGCGGCGCGAGACCGGCGCCGAGGCGACGGTGCTCGCGGCGGCGGGACTGGCGCGCCTGGGCCTCGTCGACGAGGCCGCGCACCCGCTGGAAGCCGATGAGGTGCTGCCCGCTCCGGGCCAGGGCACGCTCGCGGTCCAGACCCGCCGCGATGGCAACGCCGAGACGCTTTGCAGAGCGCTCGACCACGCGCCCACGCGTGCCGCGGCAACCGCCGAGCGCGCAGTCGTCGCGGCGTTCGGCGGCGACTGCACGCTGCCGCTGGCGGCGTGGGGACGCGCGGCGGACGGCGGCTTCACGTTGACCGCGCTCCTTGCGATGCCGGATGGCAGCGAAGTGGTGCGCGGCGAAGGCGCGGGCCTGGACATCGAAGCGGTAGCCGCGGCATGCATCGACCGCATGCGCGCGCAGGGGGCGGACGCGCTGCTCGACCGCCTGCACAGCGTCGCCGGCTAGACTCTGCGCACATCGCAGTGCGCGCGTGCGACGACCGCTGGCCACCCATCCGATACGCTGCGCAAAGTGCCCACTACTCCACTCGCCGGCCGGCGTGTCGTCGTCACCCGAGCCGAGCACCAAGCCGGCGAGCTCGTCGACTTACTGAACGCGGCCGGCGCCACCGTAGAGCGACTGCCGCTGCTCGCGCTGCTGCCTCCCGAAGACCCCGCGCCGCTCGCCGCGGCAGCCAGCTCCCTAGCCAGCTACCGCTGGGTCGTCTTCACGTCGGCGAACGCCGTGCGGGCGCTGTTCGCCGCCTTTGACGACCGCTGGCCCAACCGCGTCGCCGTCGCGGCGATCGGCGACGCCACCGACGCGGCGCTCTGCGCTGACGCGGTGTGGCCGGATATCGTCGCCGCAGACAACAGCGCCGAGGGTTTGCTCGCCGAGCTGCTGCCTCGGCTGCGCTATCAACCGGGCGAGCGCATCCTCCTGCCGCAAGCGGCGGACGCGCGACCCACTCTCGCCGAGGGGCTGCGCGCCGCCGGCCACGAGGTTGATACGGTCGTCGCCTACCGCAAGACCGTGCCGCCCGACGCGCGCGAACGCGCGGCGGCCATCTTCGGCAACGGCCCTCTCGGCTGGGTCACCTTCACCAGCCCCAGCATCGTGCGCACGTTCGCCGGTCTCTTCGAGCCGAGGTGGAACGACCGACGCGGGACGCTGCGTGCGGCGTCGATCGGCCCCGTCACCAGCGAAGCGCTGCGCACGCTCGGCGTGCCGGCGGCCGCCGAAGCGGCGCGCGCCAGCGACGAAGCGCTGGTGGCAGCGATCGTGGCAGCCGTCAGCGGCTCGGCGAGCATACCCAGCTCGCACCGGCGATGACCAGCCGGCGCCGGCAGCGTTCTCGCGCAGCGAAGCGCGCTCGCGACGGCGGCAAGCCGAGGCCGCAAGAGGCGACGGCCGCGCCGCAGAGCGCCGTCGAATCATCGCGGCTCGTCGCCGCCTGTTGGCTCGCCGCCGCGTCCCTCGCCTTCCTACCGCTGGCGTTCTACGCCACCAAGGCCACCGACCTCTGGTGGCACCTGGCGGCGGGCGATCTCATGCTGGCGCGCCACCAGCTCGTGCGCGCCGATCCGTGGTCGTTCGCGAGCGCCGGCGCGACGTGGCTGAACCACGAATGGCTGGCGGACGTCGTCTACGCGTCGTGGACGCGGGCGTTCGGCATCTCCGCGCTCGCCTGGTGGCTGCTCGGCATTCTGGTCCTGAGCTTCGTGCTGCTCTTCGATCTCCTGCGCCGGCTCTCGGGCAACGCCTTCGTCGCCTTCCTCGCCACGCTCTTCGCGATGGCGCTCTCGCGCCCTCTCTTCGAGCCGCGGCCGCACCTCTACACGCTGCTCGGCGTCGTGCTCACCCTACGCTGGGCGTCGTTGCGCCGGCGGCCGTTCGTCGTGCTGCCGGTGCTGTTCCTGCTGTGGGCCAACTTCCACGGCGGCGCCATCCTTGGGCTGCTCCCTCTCGCGCTCGTGCTGGCGGGCCGCGCGCGCACTGATGATCCGGAGCGCCGGCTGTGGTGGCGCGCCGCCGTCGCGCTCTGGCTCGGCTGCGCGCTGGCCACGCTGTGCACTCCGTATGGCCTTGCCGCTGTCCTGTACCCGTTCCGTTACGCCTTCGGGCGTTCGCCCAGCGGCGGCCTGCGCGAGTGGCGCTCACCGTTCTCGCCGCTCGGGCTGCAAGTGCCGCTCTACTCGGCCGCGCTAGTCCTCCTCGTCGTCGCCGCGCTCGCCGTCCTTGGGCAACGGCGATGGCGGCGCGACGACCCGCTCGGCTGGCCGGCGCTGGCGTTCGCTGTCCTCACGGCGGCGATGTCGGCGCGCAGCGCTCGCTTCGTCCCCTACTTCGCCATCGCGCTGGCGCTGGTGTTGACCGCGGCGGCCGCCCCCTGGCTGCACCTGCCGAGGCGCCGCGAGGCCGCCGTGGCGGCGCCGCTCATCGTGCTCGCCGCCGGCGGCTTCTTCACCGCGCGGCTGCCGCTCCGGCACGCGTTCGATCTCCTCGTGACGCGCGAGGTGCTGCCGGTCGACAGCTGCGACTTCCTGAACAGGAACGGCATCTCGGGCCGCGTCCTCACCTACTACGGCTGGGGCGGCTATGTCATCTGGTGCGGCGAAGGGCGGCTGCGCCCGTTCGTCGACAGCCGCGCCGACACGGTCTACGGCGCGGCGACGCTGGCGACCTATCAGCGCTTCCAGGACTTCGCCCCCGGTTGGGAGTCGGTGCCGCGGAGAGTGGGGGCCGACTTCGTGCTCTGGCCCGCGCTTCCCAGCGAGGAGCTGCCGGTCCTCGACCAGGCTCGAGGCTTGGTGCGAACCGGCGACTGGCGGCTTCTCTACCAGGACTTCGGCTCGACGCTGCTGGTGCGCTCCGACCTCGCGCTGCCGCCGCTCGTCGAGCCGCCAGACTCCGCGTACCACCGGCTGGCGCAGGGAAGCGCAGCGCTGCATCGCGCCCGCTTCGCGGAAGCCGAACGCTACTTCGAGAGCGCCCTCGACGCCGACCAGGGCCTCGTCGCGGCGTGCCGCAACCTGGCGCTGGTGCAGGCGCGGCAGGGCAAGGCCGACGCCGCCTGGGCGACGCATCGGCGCTGCGAGCGCATCTACCCCGAGCCCGAAGCGGTGCCCGGCATCGAGGCGGCGCTGGAGCACGCGGCAGGGCGTCGCTAAGATCCGCGCTTTCCGCGCTTTCAAAAGAACATGCTCGACCGCACCTTGATCGGTTTCAAGTCTGGCCGCCGCGCCGTCATCGCCCTCGGCGGCAACGCCATCACCCAGCCGGGCGAGGAGGGCACGGTCGAGCAGGACTACGCCAACCTCGGGCGCAGCCTCGAGGGCATCCTCGACGTCGTCGAGCGCGGCTACGAGCTGGTCATCACGCACGGCAACGGGCCGCAGATCGGCAACCAGATGATCCGCGTCGAGCTGGCGCGCAGCGAGGCGCCGGCCCTGCCGCTCGACGTCATGGGCGCCGACCTGCAGGGCGGCCTCGGCTACATGATCGAGCGCGTGCTGCGCAGCAAGCTGCGCCGCCGCGGCATGGTCAACCGCGCCTGCTGCATGCTGACGATGGTCGAGGTCGACGCCAACGACCCGGCCTTCCAGGACCCGACGAAGTTCGTCGGTCCCGTCTACACCGCCGAGGACGCGGCGACGCGCGCCCGCGAGCGCGGCTGGGTGGTCAAAGAGGACAAGGGCCGCGGCTGGCGGCGCGTCGTACCCTCGCCCGAGCCGAAGAGCATCATCGAGCGCCACGAGATCCTCGCACTGCTCGACGCGGGCACCATCGTCATCAGCGGCGGCGGCGGCGGCATCCCGGTGGCGCGCAGCAGCAACGGCGACCTCGTCGGCGTCGAAGGCGTCATTGACAAGGACCTCGCCTCGGTCGTCATGGCGCTCGCCCTCGGCGCGCCCGAGCTCATCATCCTCACCGGCGTCGACCGCGTGCAGATCGGCTACGGCACGCCGCAGGCGCGCCCGCTCAACATCGTCACCGTCGCCGAGGCCCGCGAGTACATGGCCCAAGGCCACTTCCCGCCCGGCAGCATGGGCCCCAAGATGGAAGCCGCCTGCCGCTTCGTCGAACGCGGCGGCAGCCGCACGCTGATCACCAACGTCTTCACTTTGAAGGAAGCACTGGCGGGGACGACTGGGACCTGGGTGACGGCTTAGAAGCCAGCGGCTGTTGCTCGTCGGCAAGCGCTAGAACCTCGGCAACATCGTCGAGACTGCCAACCAGGCACCGCCCGAGGTCGATCGATTGGGTACGAACAGGCCGGCGGTTCTTGCGATTCGGCGTTCGCATTGACGGAGCTTACTTTGGTGCCGTTCGAGGAGGTAAACATCTTGACATCACTGTCTTAAGACATCATGATGTCTCTGATGCGCACGACACTCACTCTCGACGATGACGTAGCGCGCCAACTCGGCGAGTTGGTCCGCCGTCGCGGTGCGAGCTTCAAAGAGGTCGTCAACGACACGCTGCGCGCTGGCTTGCAGAAAGGGCGGAAGCCGGCGCCGGAGCTGCCGCCTTTCCGAGTGGTGCCGAAGGCCTGCGGCTTCCGGCCCGGTGTAGACGTGATGCGGCTCAATCAGCTTTACGACGAGATCGAAAGCGAGCGGCTGGCAGTTGCGTCGGCCGCCGCGGATCGCCAGCGGTGATCGTTCCCGACATCAATCTACTTGTCTACGCCTACAACACGGACGCTCCGGATCACCAGCGGGCGCGGGTGTGGTGGGAGGCGGTGCTGTCCAGTAGCCGCCCTGTGGGGCTCCCCTGGGCGACGATGTTGGGTTACTTGCGATTGATGACCAATCGGCGCGTCGTGATCGAGCCCTTTTCACCGAGCGAGGCGATCGGGCACGTCCGCTCTTGGTTGGAGCGGCCACAGGCGTCCGTCCTCGTTCCCGGCCCGAGGCATCTCGATCTCCTGGACGACCTGATGGCGGCTGGCAAGGCAACTGGTGAGCTCACGACGGACGTTCACTTGGCCGCTCTGACGATCGAGCACCAGGCGGAGCTCTGCTCGAACGACGCCAACTTCGCGCGCTTTCCGGGCCTCCGCTGGTCCAATCCCTTGCGTTGACGGCGTCTCGCCGCCCGCGACGCCATGCGCGCCCGTCGCGACATTGCCACCTCGACCGGTGTGGGTGCGGCGCTAGAGTCGGGAGCCCTGAACGGCCCACCTCAAGGAGGTTCCCGATGGCTGATCCTTCGATTCTGGGACGGGTGCTCTGGTACGAGCTGCTGACGAGCGACGTCGACGCGGCGGAACGCTTCTACACGACCGTCGTCGGCTGGACGGTGACGCCGTTCAAGGGCGGGGACCAGCGCTACGACATGTGGACACGCTCCGGCGACGTCCCCATCGGCGGCGTGATGAAGATCCCCGAGGGCATGGGCGCGCCGCCGCACTGGGTGATGTACGTCGGCGTTCCGAACCTCGAGGAAGGCGTCGCCCGCGTCGAGAAGCTCGGCGGCAGCGCGTTGTCCCCGCTGATCGAGGTGCCCGAGGTGGGCCGCATGCGGACGATGAAAGATCCGCAGGGCGCCATGTTCTCGCTCTACGAGCCGGCCTCGCCGCCCAAGCTCGCCGAAGCGCCGCCTGAGATCGGCGACGGCTCCTGGCACGAGCTCTACACCACCGACTCCGAGGCGGCGATGCGCTTCTACAGCGAGCTCTTCGGCTGGAAGCCGACCGACGCGATGGACATGGGCGAGATGGGCATGTACCGCATGTTCGGCCGCGGCTGGCCGCTCGGCGGCATGATGAACAAGATGGAAGGCATGCCGACGGCGTGGAACTTGTATTTCCGCGTGCCCGACGTCCACGCCGGCGCCGAGCGCATCAAGGCCAACGGCGGCAAGATCGTCAACGGCCCGATGGAGGTGCCGGGCGGCGACTGGATCGTGATGGGCATCGACCCGCAAGGGGCGGCCTTCGCGCTCCACCACAAGCACTGACGCGCGGACACGCGTCGTCCCGCGGTCGCCTGTCCCAGACTGAGGCTGCGACGTCCCGGCGGCGCGGCGCGACCGGGACTTTCCGGTAGCATCGGGAAGTCCCGAAATCGCCTCGCGGAGGTCGCTCATGCTGAAGGTCCCGGGTCTCATCCTGAAGCAGATGTACAACTTCGGCAGCCTGGAGAACGTTCCGGGCGGCGTGCGGTTCAGCGTCAAGAACCGGCTCTCCGACGCGACGCTGATCCGCTTGACGAGCATCCGGATCGATGGCCGCGAGGTGGCTGCCGCCGACCTCACGCTGGAGTACAGCGACGGCGAGAAGCAACACTCGCTCAAGGCGCCCGACGTTTCCGAGAAGCGGCCGCTGCCCTTCCCGCTCGCCCGCACGGTGGCGATCTCGGCGAAGAACGGCGCTCTCGAGAAGGGCAAGCACGAGATCGAGATCGCCGTCGAGGCGACTCCCTTCGGCTCGCTCGCCTTCAAGGTCACCGACGCCATCGAGGACAAGAAGGAGAAGCCGGTCGCCGTCCCCTACAACAAGGAGGACAACTACTCGCACAAGATCGTGCGCCAGCGGCTGCGCTTCCTCGAGGAGTTCGCCGGCGTCAAGCCGAAGCACATCACCGCCGCTTCGTACGACCCCAGCGTCACGCAGGGCAACATCGAGAACTTCGTCGGCGTGGCGCAGGTCCCCATCGGCCTCGCCGGACCGCTCAAGGTGCTCGGCGAGCACGCGCAGGGCGACTTCCTCATCCCGCTCGCCACCACCGAGGGCACGCTCGTCGCCTCTTACAACCGCGGCATCAAGCTGCTCAACATGTCGGGCGGCGTCACCTGCACGGTGGTCGACGACGCCATGCAGCGGGCCCCCGTGTTCATCTTCGACTCGGCGCGCGAGGCGCGCGACTTCAAGCGCTGGGTCGACCAGCACCTGCCGCAGATCGCCGAGCAGGCGGAGACCACCTCGCGCGTCGCCAAGCTGCTGAACATCGAGATCTACCTCGCCGCCAAGTTCGCCTACCTGCGCTTCAACTACTTCACCGGCGACGCCGCGGGCCAGAACATGGTCGGCCGCGCCACCTTCGCCGCCTGCTCCTGGATCCTCGAGCAGGTGAAGACGGTGCGCCGCTTCTACCTCGAGTCGAACCTCGCCACCGACAAGAAGGCCTCACAGGTGAACATCATGAACACGCGTGGCAAGCGGGTGATCGCCGAAGCGACGATCCCGCGCGAGACGCTGGTGCAGAACATGCGCGTCGAGCCCGAGACGCTCCACTACCACGCCTCGATCGCCAACGTCGGCACCATGCTCTCCGGCGCCAACAACAACGGCGCCCACTCGCCCAACGCCATCACCGCGATGTTCATCGCCACCGGCCAGGACGTCGCCAACGTCTCGGAATCGTCGGCGGCGATCGGCTACACCGAGGTGACGAAGGAAGGCGATCTTTACATCTCGATCACCCTGCCGTCGCTGATCATCGCCACCCACGGCGGCGGCACCGGCCTGCCGACGCAGCGCGAGTGCCTGGAGATCATGGGCTGCGTCGGCAAGGGCAAGGTCAAGAAGCTCGCCGAGATCATCGCCGGCGTGGTGCTCGCCGGCGAGCTGTCGCTGGGCGCGGCGATCAGTTCGCTCGACTGGGTGTCGAGCCACGAGCAGTACGGGCGGAATCGCTAGCGCGTTCGCGGTCTTGCCGAGCTAGGTCAGCGCAGGGTGCGCTTGGAGCTGCGAGATCGGTCGTTCATTTGCTTTGCGGCAGCCGCCGCAACACATCGGGCAACGGAATTCTGTCCCACGCCATCAATGTCTTTTCGATCGATGGCCCATTGGCCTCGAGCCACTCATCCATAGGGTTAGCTGCATCCTCGCCGTACACACGATGTGAATAAACAGTAGCAATGCCCACATCGTCGATGAGAACGAATCGCGCAAACACCGCCTCGAGAAAGCCGGGACTGCCGAGCAGGGCGACGATTAGGTGCTCGGCCGGATGCTGCGGCGTTCTCGGCTTCGAGTCGGTCCGCACGATCTGGCCGTTCCCCTGATACATCGTAAGGACGGAGTTTGCCGTACCTGCCAGCTGGTCGCCGTTGCGGACACCGTCGTACACGATGACCGTGATCATGTTGCGCCAGTGCGCAAGATCGGCCTCGTTTCGGGGCGTAAATTCATTCTGGTTGTTCTTCGACCAGCGGTGGACGTAATCGACGCCGCCGAAAGACAGCACCGTGGCGTTCTGCGCGTGTGGCCGTGCAGCCGCCTCTGCTGCAGCAAGTGGCGCAGTGCAGACGTGCAAACATGCCCCAACGGCGACCCAAAAAACTCGACTCATAGTCGTGGTGAAGGTGGCCGAGCGGTTCATGGTCACAGCGTCCCGCTCCCTGCCTTGGGGTTGTACGCCGCCGACCAGACGTAGCTCTTGCCGTCGCTCGACGGGATCGTGCACGACTGACCGGACTGGCCGACCTGGAAGGGCCCGTGATAGACCGGGCACTGGCACTGGATGGTGTCGCCGTCTTGCGGCGGCCGCGGCGCGTCGGGCGCGAAGAAACAGGCAGCGGTCATGCAGCCGGCGTACGCGCCCCCGCCGTTGGCCGTGCAGTCGGTCTGCGGCTGCATCGGGTAGTCCGCCGACATCGCGAAGCTGAACGTGGAGACCATGTCGGCCTTTCCCATCAGCCCCACCTCGGGGTGCTCCGAGTTCTGCGCCAGGACGTACTGGCAGACGGGCGGGACCTGCCCCTTCTGGCAGGCGTCGCTCGTGGGGTCCTTGCCGCAGGTCAGCAAGTTCTTGCAGGCCGCACCCGTGGTGCCGCAGGTCTGCACGGTTTCCTTCCACGCGCCGTTGTTGAGGATGCCGTTGATGTCGACGTAGGACGGCCCGGAGGTATACACCTGGCACGTGCAGTTGGCGGTCGTGCCGTCGGCCGAGAGCACGCAGGGCAGCTCCTTGTTGTGCGGATTGCGGCCGGTCGCCTGCGGCGGCCCCGAGAAGAAACAGAGCGCGTAGCGGCTGTGCTCGCAGTAGAGGAAGTTGGTCGGCGACAGGATCACGTCGGCTTCGGCGGGCCCGTAGGGAGTGGTGTAACAGGGGCTGAAGGTCACCGGGAAGTTGTCGCAGCCGGAGCCGCAGTTGAGGATCTCGCAAGGGGCGCCGGCCGTGCCATTGGTGGCGGCGGCCGAGGGCCGCGCCACCGGCTCGGCGGCGACCGCCGGCTCGGCTGTTCCCGCCACCGGCTCGGCGGGAGCAGCAGACGCCGCCGTCGTCGCCGAGGATGCCGGCTGCCCGGTGGTAGCACAGGCGAGGATGAGAGGCGCCACCGCGAGCGCGAGGATGAGCCCTGAGGCAAGGCTTCGGGAAACTCTCAACGCAACCTCCTCTCCGTGAGTCAAGGCTCGTCGAGCGACGAGCAAGGCACGAGGGTCCGCGATTCCGCGACGACTCTGGCGCCGGTCTCGGCGCGCTGTCAAGCCGCCTGAAGCGTTGCGCCGTTCGCTTCGTCCGCCAGGCGGGATCACGGTTAACGTAGCGTCCATGCCATCCACGTCGTGGGGCATCGACCTCGGCACCACCAATACCGGCGTGGCGGGTTGGGACGCGGACCGCGGCCAGCCGCAGCTCGTCGAGCTGCCGGCCGTCTGCCGCAGCCCCGGCGGCAACAACCCACTGCAAGCTCCGCGCATGGTGCCCACCGTGGTCCAGCTCCTCGAACGTGACCGTCTGCGGCTGCTCGACCGGCTCGGCGCCTGGCCGCCGGTCGTCGCGCTTGCCTTCCTCGGGCGCGTCGCCGAGATCGGCCGCCCGGCCCTCGAGCGCAACCAGGGCATCGCCCATGCCTCGTACGTGCCGGGGTTCAAGCAGGCGCTGATGACCGAGCCGGTGCGGCCGCTGGCGACTTGCGATGGGCGGGCCGTCACCGCGCGCGACGCCGCCGCGGCGTTCCTGCGGCAGCTGTTGGCCGAGGTGACGGCCGCGACGGGCCGCCGGCCGCGCGACCTCGTCGTCACCGCGCCGGTGGTGGCGTTCGAGACCTACCGCGCCGAGGTGCAGGCGATCCTGCGCCGTCTCGGCGTCGGCCGCGTGCGCTTCGTCGACGAGCCGGTGGCGGCCGCCCTCGGTTACGGGCTGTCGCTGGTGCGCGAGCGGACGCTGCTGGTGGTCGACATCGGCGGCGGCACGATGCACGTCGTGCTGGTGCGGCTGACGCCGCGCGGCGCCACCGGCGGCCAGGCCGAGGTGCTCGCCAAGCAGGGCAGCCGGCTCGGCGGCGACGCCGTCGACGGCTGGGTGCTCGACGAGATGTGCCGCGAGATGGGCCAGCCGCTCGACCGCGACGACGACGAGGAGAGCGTGCTCTGGCGGCGCCTCCTGCTCGCCGAAGCCTGCCGCGTCAAGGAGGCGGTCTTCTTCCAGCCGTCGGCGGAGTTCCTCGTCGTGCCGCCGCAAGCGCTCGTCGCCGCGACCGGCGCGCGTGCAGCGGCCGGCAACGGCGTCGAGCTCACCCGCGCTCGTCTCACCGAGGTCCTCACCGCCAACGGCTTCTTCAAGGCGCTCGATCAGTGCGTCTCGCTGGTGCTCGCCGAGGCGCAGCTCGGCACCGAGGGGGTGGAGGAGGTGCTGCTGGTCGGCGGCTCGACACTGCTGCCCGGCGTCTTCGCGCTCGTCGAGGGCCGCTTCGGCCGCTCGCGACTGCGCGCCTGGCAGCCGTTCGAGGCGGTGGCGTTGGGCGCCGCCTGTTTCGCCGCCGACCGCGTCTCGGCGCTCGACTTCATCGTCAACGACTACGCCTTCCTCACCCACGACGCGAAGACCGGCGCCGAGCAGCACACGGTGATCGTGCCGCGCGGCACCCGCTTTCCGACGCCGCCCGACTTCTGGCGCCGCCAGCTGGTGCCCACCTGCGCGTTGGGCGAGCCGGAGACCATCTTCAAGCTGCTGGTCTGCGAGATCGGCCGCGGCGACGGCGGCGTCCACCGCCTGGTCTTCGACGCCGCGGGCGACGTGCACAAGGTGGGCGGCGACACGGCGGCGGAAGAGATCGTGGTGCCGCTCAACGCGGCCAGCCCGACGCTCGGCACGCTCGATCCGCCGCACTCGCCGCGCGACCACCGTCCGCGGCTCGACGTCGCCTTCGGCGTCAACGCCGATCGCTGGCTGGTGGCCACCGTGCGCGACCTGCTCGCCGGCAAGGAGCTGATGCACGAGGAGCCGGTGGTGCGGCTGGTGTGAGATGAGCGGGCTGCTGTTCTTCCTGTTGCCGTACGCGATCGGTGCCCTCGCGGTGCCGTTCGTCCTCCGCGCCGATCGCCGGCGGCGGAAGCAGCGGCGCGATGGGCTGCAGTGGGTCGTCGACCGCCTCGAGCTCACTGACGTCTCGCTCGCCCCATGGCGGCTCGTCGCGCGCCACGGGCGCCGGCGCGTGCGCATCGAGCAGGGGCGCGGCGAAGGCAAGATGCCGATCACCATCGTCACCGTCGAGGGCAACTCCGGCATCTCGCTGCGGCCCGAGCCCAAGAACCCCCTGCAGAAGGCGCTCGGCGAACGCGAGATCGAGCTCGGCGACGAGGGGTTCGACGCCGCCGTGTGGGTCCATGGCGCACCAGATCGCGTGCGCGCGTTGCTCGACGTCGAGACGCGCGCCACCGTCATGGCCATGCTGAGCGGGCTCCTGGTGGTGCCCGGCCAGCGGCCGGTCAGCATTCGCGGCCGAGCGGAGCTCGTCCACGGCGATTTGCAGGCGAAGCTCGACGATCACCCGCAGCTGCCGACCGAAGTCGAGCTCGCCGACGCCCTCGGCGCGCTGCTCGCCATCGCCGAACGCTTCGACCGGCCGCCCAACCTCGCCGCGCGGCTCGCCGGCGCGATCGAGAACGAGCCGGAGTGGCGGGTGCGGCTGCAGGGCTTGCAGATCCTGTCGACGAGCTACCCCAACGATCCCGCCACCGCGGTGGCGCTACGGCATGGACTCTTGGACGAGCAGGCGGAGGTGCGGCTCCACGCCGCCATCGCCCTCGGCGACGAAGGGCGCGCCTCATTGCTGGACCTCGTCCAGCACGAGCGCATCGCCGACACCATCGCCGCGCAGGCGGTCGGCGCCCTCGGCGACCGCATGCCCGCCGACGTCGGCGTCCAGGTCCTGCGGCAGGCGCTGCGCACGCGCCGCCTGCGCACCTGCGTCGCCTGCGTCCAGGCGGTCGAGCCGCTCGGCGGATCGGAGGCACGGGAGCTCCTCGTCAAGATGCTGACCCGCGAGTCCGGCGAGCTCGCCGTGGCCGCCGCCCACGCGCTGGGCCGCTACGCTCATGGCGGCGAGGAGATCGAGGACGCGTTGATCCGCGCCCTCGAACGCGACGAGGACGACGTGCGGCTGGCGGCGATCGAGGCCCTCGGCCACATGGGCTCCGCGCGCGCCGTGATGCCCGTCGAGGAGGCGGAGCGCGCCGGTGCCGACGCTGAAGCGCGGCGTGCCGCCCGCCAGGCAGTGGCTGAGATCCAGTCGCGGCTGCCGGGCGCCTCGGCCGGGCAGCTCTCGATCGCCGGCGACGACGCGGGCCGGCTCAGCCTCGCCGACGACGATCCGCGCGGACGCGTGTCGCTGTCTCGACCCGCAGCGCAGCCGCGACCTTAGTCGGACGAGCCGCGTAGAATCCGCGGATGCGCTCATCCGAGCCCGCGGGCGCGGCGGCCGGCGACGCGGGCGGCAACGGCGCCGGCGGCGAGACCGCCATCGCCGCGGTGCCGCCTCCGCCGCCGCCGGGAGCGCTGGCCGCCACCGCGCATGCCGCACCTGCCGGCGTCGAGCCCGACCTGCGCGCCCTGGTGACGGCGAGTGCCGCCACGGCGCACGACGACCTCGCCGGCTTCGAGCTCTACGTCGAGCCGCCGACGCCGACCATCCTCCGCCGCTTCTTCGCCACCCACCGCCACTTCCTCGGCCTCCTCTTCGGCGGCCTACGCGTCTGGCTGCGCGATCGGCCGCGCACGGCGCCGGGCGGCGCGCGCATCCTCTTCGCGCGCGCGTTCGCCGCCCTCGGCGCGCCGTTCGTCGATCGCAAGCTGCGCGACCTGCCGTTCCCGGTGCAGCTGCGGCGGCGCCTCGAGATCCTCGGACCGACTTACATCAAGCTCGGCCAGATCCTTTCGCTGCGCGAGGACATCCTCCCCAAGCCGGTCACCCACGAGCTCAAGAACCTGCTCGACAAGCTGCCGGCGGTGCCCTACGACCGCTTCCTCGAGCTGATCGCCAAAGACCTCGGCATCGATCCGAGGACGGCCTTCGCCGAGATCGAGCGCCGCCCCCTCGGCTCGGCGTCGATCGGCCAGGTGCACCGCGCCACGCTGCTCACCGGCGAGCGCGTCATCTTGAAGGTGATCAAACCCGGCATCCGCGAGACGCTGCGCCGCGATGTGGTGCTGCTCAAGATGCTCGGCACGATGCTGCAGGTGGTCGCCGGCCGCTTCCAGCCCAAGCGCGTCATCGACGAGTTCTGCCACTACACGCTGCGCGAGGTCGACCTGCGCATCGAGGCCGACAACGCCGAGACCTTCGCCGCCAACTTCAAGGACCAGCCCGACATCGTCTTCCCGAAGATCTATCGCCAGTTGAGCGGCCCCAGCGTGCTGACGATGGAGCTCTTCGACGGCTTCAAGCCCAACTCGCAAGAGGCGCAGGCGCTGTCGCAGGAGGAGCGCGAGCGCATCATCGACCTCGGCGCCTCGGCCATCATCCGCATGCTCTACCGCGACGGCTTCTTCCACGCCGACCTCCACCCGGGCAACCTCATCGTGCTGCCGGGGCCGAAGGCGGGCTTCATCGATCTCGGCATGGTCGGCCGCTTCGACGAAGAGCTCAAGCGGACGATGCTCTATTACTACTACTGCATGGTCACCGGCGACGCCGAGAACGCGGCGCGCTACCTGGGCGCCCTCGCCGAGACCGTCAGCAAGAGCAATCCGAAAGGTTTTCAGCGCGAGGTCGAGGAGATCTGCCGCCGCTGGTACCGCACCGCCAACTTCGAGGAGTTCTCGCTCGGCCAGCTCATCATGGAGTCGACGGCGCGCGGCGGCCAGTTCCGCATGTACTTCCCCGTCGAGATGGTGCTGATGGTGAAGGCCATCGTCACCTTCGAAGGCGTCGGCCAGCTGTTGCTGCCCGGCTTCGACGTCGCCAAGGTGTCGCAGAAGCACATCAACCGCATCTTCATCAACCAGTTCAGCCCGTTCCGCATGGCGCGAGAGAGCCTGCGCGGCGCCCCCGAGCTGGTCGACGCGCTGGTCAAGATGCCGATGCTGGTGACCCAGGGCCTGCGCGCCCTCGACAAAGCCACCAAGCAACACCCCGAGAACCCCTTCGCCGGCCTGCGCGGCACGCTCCTCGGCGGCTTCTGCATCGTCGCTGGCGCGATCCTCGCCGCCTTCCACGGACCGTGGCCGCTCTATGGGGCGCTCTTCCTGCTCGGCTTGATCCTGGCGCTGCGCAAGGGCGCTTGAGCCGCGCGGCCGTTGGCCGCTAACCGATCGTCACCGATACCGCCGCCGAATAGTCGCTGACGTCCTTCTTGATCTTCGCGCGCACGCGGAAGCTGACGTCGCCGGCTTTGAGCTTGGTGATCGTCACCGTCGTGCTGTTGGCGGGGAGCGCCTTGACCTGCTTCCACTTGCCCTTGACGAGCTGCTCGACGAGCCAGCCGGTCTCGTTGTCGAACGGATCGACCCAGGTGAGCGTGGCGCTGTTGTCACCCGCCTCCGCCGCCAGCGCGTAGGGATCGTTGATGCGGCCGAGGCAGCTCGGCCCGACCTGGTCGACGAGGCCGCGCATGACGCCGATGACGCGCTCGCTCTGGTTGCCGTAGAGGCCGGGCTCGCCGAGCGACAGGTTGGCGGCGGTGCAGTAGCTCATCACCGACCCCCCTTCCGGCGGCTCGCTGACGGTGC
>DASYQD010000040.1:0-3112 GCA_036005845.1 Thermoanaerobaculia bacterium
GCTCGCTGCGCAAGAGGCCAAGGCTCGCTCGCGCGCTCATCGCATCCTCCGCAACAGGTCCATCAGGTCGGGGTCGCCGCCGGCGGGCGGGCGCCAGTCCACCTGCACCGCCTCCGCGCCCTGCGCGATCAGGCTCGAGTGGAACGCTTCGACGCCGACGGTGATCGCCGCGAACGGCGGCGCCACGGCCGCCGGCGGCACCGCGGCCGCCGGTTCTTCCGGCAGCCACTGCGCGACGTGCTCCCACGCGGCGGCGAGCGCGTCCTCGAGCGAGCGGCAGACGAGCGCGCCCGCGTCCGCGAGCCGCGCCGCCTGCGCCTCGAGGTCCTGCGGGTCGCCCGACGTGCCCTGCAGCAGCGCCACCACGGTGAGCGGCCGACCCTCGCCCGCCGCGCGCTCGCGCGCCGCCTCGACCGCCGGCGCGAGCACGGCCGCGGGATCGGCGTTGGTGCCGTCGCCGAGCACGACGTCGAAAAGCAGCAGGCCGACCTCGGGATCGGCGGCCTCCGCGGCGAGGCGTTCCGCGAGCGGCTGCGCGTCGAGCATCGGATGCGGCTTGCCGGCCGTGAGCTCGTCGGCGCCCATGTCGACGACGCAGTGGGCGCGGCATCCGGTGGTATTCAAAACCAGGAGCGGGTCGTCGAGCTGCTGCTCGGGACGCAGCGCGACGTTGCTGTAGAGCGGATCGCAGAGGAGCTGCAATCCGGCGACGAGCTGCGTCGCCAGCGTGCCGCCGCCACAGAATGCGCGCACGTACCGGCCTGGCAATGCGCCTTCCGAGCCGGCGTGCGCGGTCGGGCGTTCCATGATCGGCATCGAGTCGGTGGAGCCACCTTCGAGCGAGCGTGCGACAGCGGCGCGTGCGCCGGCGCCTGCCGCCGTCGGCGCCGCGGCGGTCTCGGCCGTAGCGGCACCCGCGAAGTCGGGCGAGCTCGCCTCTCCACGCCGCGCCAAGGTGTGTGCGAGCTCCGCCGCGTCCGCCGGCGTCGCGGCGAACCAGACGTTGCCGACTCGCCGCGCCGGCATCGGCACGCCGAGCAGCCAGGCCACGAGCGGCTTGCCGATCGCTCGCGCCTCGGCGAGCAGGCGCCCCGCCACCGCAGGCGCCGGCGGCTTGCTCACCAGCACGATGACGCGCGTCGCGGGATCGGCGGCGAGGAGCTGCAGGCCTTGCGTGGCGGTGATGCCGTCCACCTCGGCGGAGAGGTCGCGGCCGCCGGTGCCGAGTGCTTGCGAGATGCCGGTGCCCAGCGCATCGAGGTGCGAGAGGAGCGCTTGCAGCCCGGTGCCCGAAGCGGCGACGACGCCGACGGGACCCGGCTTCACGCGATTCGCGAAGCCGAGGCCGACGCCGGCAACCACCGCGGTGCCGCAGTCGGGCCCGAGTACGAGCAGGCCGCGCTGCCGCGCCGCGCGCTTGAGCGCCACCTCTTCGGCGAGCGGCACGTGGTCGCTGAAGAGGAAGACATGGCGGCCGGCACCGAGCGCGCTCCACGCGACTTCGGCAGCGTACGCGCCCGGCACCGAGATCAGCACCCAGTGCGCCGACGGCAGCAGGCGGAGCGCCGAGTCGAGACTGCGCGGGCGGGCGGCCGTGGCCGCGACCCGACGGCGCTGCGTGAGCAACTCGTCGACGCGGGCGAGCGCGGCGGCCGCGGCAGCATCGTCGATCGCCTCGACGACGACGACGAGGTCGTCGGGGCGCGCGGCGCTGGTCTCCTCGCTGACGAGGCCCGCTTCCGCCAGCACCTCCTGATTCGCCGGCGTCGCCATCACCGCCGCGACGCGCAGCACGCCGGGCTCGCCGCTCAAGCGACGCTGCAACTCGAGCAGCACGACGGAGTCGAGGTAGGCGCCGGCGCGAATGAGCTGCCTGCGAGCGCTCACCGACCTTCTCCCTCGCGAGGGGCGAAGGCCCACCCGTCACGATGCTGCACGCACCGGCTGCGCGCCACGGATCGAGATCGCCGCGGCCGCTCCGCGGCCTCGCAATGACAGGTCTCCATCGCGCTCATGGCGACAGCGCCTCGGCGACGACCGCACTCCAGGCCAGCAGCTCCTCGTCCTGCCCGAAACGCGCGGTGAGCTGCACGCCGTGCGGCAACCCTTCGGCGTCGCGCCCGGCAGGCAGCGCCAGCGCTGGCACGCCCGCATAGGTCCAGGGCAGGTTCATCACCGGGTCGCCGGTGGCGTCGAGGCCGAGCGGCGGCGGGCCCGGCGCGGAGGGCGAGATCCACAAGTCGATTTCGTGCGCGTCCATCAGCGACGCGAGCTCGGCACGCAACGCGTCGCGTCCGTTGCGTGCGGCCTCGACCTCGGCCCGGCTCGCGGCGCGGCCGCGCTCGAGCAGCTCGCGCGTCTTCGGATGGTAGCGCTCGCCGTGGCGCGGGAACCAGGGCTGGTGCACTTCCCACGCGTCGGCGGCGACCAGCAGCCGGTGGATGCGGTCGATCTCGGCGAAGTCCGGCATCGCCTGCACCGGCCAGACCTCGAAGCCCGCTTCCGCCAATCGCTCACACGCGGCGCGGAAGTTGGTGAGGCCCTCGGCCGACGCGCGTTCGAGGTACGGCCCCTCGGGCAGGCCGAGCTTCGGCCGTGCCGACGCAGCGGACGTCGCGCGCCAATCGTCGCAGAGTACGGCCGCGACGCGCCGCGCGATCGCGACGTCGGCGGCGAGCCAGCCGACGTGGTCGAGCGACGGCGAGAGAGGCACCACGCCGTCGCGCGGCACGCGCTCGTAGCTCGGCTTGAAGCCGACGATGCCGCAGTAGCCGGCCGGGCGGCAGATGGAGCCGATCGTCTGGCTGCCGAGCGCCACCGGCGCGAGGCCGGCGGCCACGGCGGCCGCCGAGCCGCTGCTGCTGCCTCCCGGCGTGCGGCCCGGCGCGGCGGGATTGCGCGTCGGACCCGGCGCGAAGTAGGCGAACTCGGTCGTCACCGTCTTGCCGAGCACGACCGCGCCGGCGTCGCGCAACCGCGTCACCGCCGCCGCCTGTGGGCCGGCGAGCTCCTCGGCCGGCACCGCGCTGCCGGCGTGCGTGGCGAAGCCGTCGACATGGAAGATGTCCTTGACGCCCACTGGCAGGCCGAACAGCGGTGGCCGCCGCTCAGG
>DASYQD010000041.1:0-1676 GCA_036005845.1 Thermoanaerobaculia bacterium
CGTCAACAGGTGAGGTGGGGTGGTGGGTAGAGGGGCGCTGGCTGCCGGTGTGGCAGGGGACCGTGCAACCCGGACGCTAAAATATGGGCGTCGATGCAAGACGCGCTCGAGCGGGGCCGCACCGCGTATGAACGGCAGGCGTGGGCCGACGCCTACGCGGCGTTCGCCGAGGCCGACCGCACCTCGCCCCTCGGCGCGGCCGACCTCGATCGCCTCGCCACAGCCGCGCACCTGACCGGGCTCGACGAGCCCAGCGCGGCCGCGCGCACGCGTGCGTTTCAAGCACATCTTCAGTCGGGCGATCGCGTCCGTGCCGCCGCCAGCGCCATCGCGCGAGTCTTCCTGCTCGGGGATCAGCGCAACCGCGAAGCCGAGATGGGCGGGTGGGTCGCACGGGTGGAGCGCCTGCTCGACGAGCACGGCGAGGAATGCGCCGAGCGCGGCTATCTCCTGTGCTTCCACGCCAGGAGAAAGGCGGGAGAAGGCGATTTCGACGGCGCGCGGGAGTCCGCCGCCCGCGCGGCCGCCATCGGCGAGCGGTTCGGCGACGCCGACGTGACCTCGCTGGCGCGTCACATCGAGGGGCGCACGCTGCTGCGGCAGCAGCGGACGGCCGCCGGCTTCGCGTGTCTCGACGAAGTGATGGTCGCAATCGCGGCGGGCGAAGTGGGCCCGCTCGTCACCGGCGTCGTCTACTGCAGCGCGCTCAGCGCCTGCCACGACGTGTTCGACTTGCGCCGCGCTCAAGAGTGGACCACCGCCCTCGCCGGCTGGTGTGCCGCGCATCCCGACATGGTGCCGTTCCGCGGACAGTGCCTGGTGCGCCGCTCGGAGCTGCTGCAGCTCCATGGCGCGTGGAGCGAGGCGGCCGAGGAGGCGCGGCGCGCGTGCGAGCGGCTGTCCGATGTCTTCGACGACGCCGGCGCCGCGCTCTATCAGCACGCGGAGCTCTGCCGGGTGCGCGGCGACGTCGATGCGGCCGAGGAGGCGTATCGCCAGGCGAGCCGCGCCGGACGGCGGCCTCAGCCCGGGTTGGCGCTGTTGCGTCTGGCCCAGGGCGATGTGACCGCGGCCGACGCGGCGATTCGCAGCGCGCTGCACGAGACGAAGACCCCTCGCGCTCGTGCTCAGGTGCTCCACGCGGCCATCGAGATCCTGCTCGCGGCGGCCGACCTGTCCGCGGCCCGTGCCGCGGCCGTCGAGCTCGAGGAGCTCGCGCGGCGCACCGACGCGTTGGTGCTGCGTGCGGCGGCGTTGCACGCCAGCGGTGCGGTGGCGCTGGCCGGCGGTCAGCCACACGAGGCGGTGAGCCGCCTGCGCGAGGCATGGGAGCTGTGGCGCGACGTGCCGGCGCCCTACGAAGTGGCGCGCGTGAGGGCGCTCATCGGCGCCGCCTACGCGGCGATGGGCGACGAGGAAGGGTCGCGGCTGGAGCTCGACGCCGCCGGTGAAGCGTTCGAGCAGCTCGGGGCCCGGCCCGACGCCGAGCGGGTGGCGGCGCAGCTCCTGAAGGAGAGCGTGGCGCCGGCGGGTGGCCTGACCGGCCGCGAGGTGGAAGTGCTGCGACAGATTGCGGCCGGCAAGACCAACCGCGCGATCGCCGCGGAGCTGTCGATCAGCGAGAAGACCGTCGCCCGCCACATCAGCAACATATTCACCAAGCTCGATCTGTCGTC